>JAYQME010000002.1:0-422862 GCA_038143595.1 Flavobacteriaceae bacterium
GTGAGCAAGTTATCCGAAGGACTATTTTTATTAAGGTACTCAGAAAGCTTTTCACCATTTTGTCCAAAAAAATATAGTTAATAAAAATGCTCCCTTTTTGGCAGAAAAACCCTTAAATCAGAGCGCCAACACAAAATAAATGATCCATTTCTTTCTTTTATTACTTTCGGTTAAATTGAGTTATAGTCAAACATTTTCTATCAAAACTAATGAGGCTTTAAACAACTTAACCAATGCAGTAACTAAAAATAGTATCCTTGAAAATTCAAATATTAAAGGAAGTCCGTACTTCTCCCCTAAATTTGCCTTAGCAAATATTAAATATTTTGATTTAGAAATCATTGGTGAATCTTATCTTAGATACAATGCTTATTCTGATGAAATTGAAATGGGACTTAATCCAAATCAAGAATCATCTAGCGAAGCGTTGTTGAAAAATAATCGAATATATTGCTCTTTTGCTGGAGAAGACTACTTCTACTTACCATTTATTGATAAAAACAATCAAACAAAACTGGGCTATTTAATTGCTTTACATAAAGGAGCGAAATACCTACTCTTACAGCAAAAACGGAAAATCTTCAGAGAAGCTACCATTCCTAGAACTTCCTTAGAACGTGCTTTTCCTGCTCGATTTACAGAAGAATTCAACTATTACCTAGGTATTGAAGAAACAACTCCAGTTTATATAGGAAATGATTTTAAGGAAGTAGTAAAAAACCTTCCAAACATTATAAAAAACCTAGCAAGAGAAAAAGAAATTAATCTTAAGAAGATAAACAATTTATCTTCTTTAAAATCCTCTTTTCAAAGATTGATTAATCAAAAATATAATTATGGTTTTTAAACGAGCTTTTTTATTATTTACTCTTTTTAATTTTTGCTTGTTCTTCTAGCAATGAAACAGATGTTAATCAAATTGAAATGAATGATGTCGAAGTAAATGAAGTCATTATTACAGATCCATTTTATATTACCCTAAATGAAGATAGTTCATTAGATGATTACTGGAAAATATTTTTGGCAGATGCAATAAGATCTTGGCGCTTAGATCCTGGATTAAACCGTACAGTTAATTTATTTTTTGGAGATGAGCCTGATTTCGCTTCAGGAGTTACTGCAGATCATGCAGGTAGAGCACATTCTATCTGTAACAATGAGGTAATTAGTTTTGAAATCATTGAATCCTTTTGGGAAGATTATACAATCGTTCAACGTCTCTTCACTTTTTATCACGAAGCAGGTCATGCAAGATATAATTATCGACATCCTTGTGAGTTTAATGAAACATGCGCAACTAACACTAGTGAAAACTTTCCAATTATGTGGCGTACAATTCCTTTAGGCAATACCACCTTAGAGCAATTTATTAATCATAAAAATGATTTTTTTGGTAGACGATGGGAAGGTGTTCGATATTTAAATTGTATGTAACGCATATTAATTTTTGAAAAACCAGGGCTTGACTTAATAAATAGGGAATTAATTTATTTACAGTATTAATATTATTTCTTTACCAACAACTCCATCAATGCCCGTGCTGAAGTTTCTCCTATTAACCGAATAGAATCTCTAGGAGTTTCGTCTCCAATCTCATAAGTTACGCCTACAGCACTGTGTCTATAAAGCAACCAACCTTTAGAAACGGGTTGTGTAGAATTACTAGCTTTTTCATTGACGCTATAATGAGGTATTTCTTTTTCAAGCAAACGAAACCACTGTTCAAGCAATGTAGGATAAGGAGTTTTATCCCTTTCTTTGTTGGTATAAAAGACATCGTACCAGGTAGAGTGAAAGTCAAGTCCCAGAACCAAATTGGCTTTTTCTTTACGCAAGGTTTTCTCAATATATTTTACAATTGCTCTAACTTCTGGTTGCCGATATTCACTCCAATCACGATTGGTGTCTATCCCTCCCGCATTATGTCGCCAATGACCTAAATCTACCCCATCTGGGTTGACCATGGGAAAAGCAAGTACATGATATTGTTCCAAAAATGCGGTAGACAAATCGTTTTCCTCTAATAGGGTTTCCATAAATGATTTAAAGGCTAGGTACCCTGTCACTTCTGGAGGGTGCTGCCTTGTTAAAAAAACAACAATAGGCTTACCCCTAGGATTACCCTGAGCTATATCCATTACCCACAAAGGACGACCTAACTTACTTTTTCCTATGGTTTTCCATTGCACGTAAGGGGCCTGACTATTATCATACACCCAGTTGGCTACATCTTGACTATTCTGAATTTCTTGGGCGGCCACCCTAGCTTTTCCTTTGAGAGGAAGAATAAGTTGGTAATAGGTTCCTGTAGTATCCACTTGTTCAGAAGAAGAATTTTCCCAAACCCCATCTCTATAAATCTTAGGAACATACCTATGGATGTAAGGAGGGGGATAACTAAATTGCAAATAGAGTGTTTGTTGAATATTGCTTTGAACATCAAAAGCATAATAGGAACTATTATTTATGGGGGTATTTTCTGGCTTAAAATACAATCGATATAAACTATCATTTAATTGTTTTACTCCATTTAAACGCGCTCCATTAAATTGATTGGAGAATGAAAGGTTTTGATCTTTAAATACATACGTTGTTTTGTTCTGATAAATTATATTCTTGGAGGATGTATCGACTGGCCTTTCAAAGTTCACCTTGGCGGGTGAGCAAGAGATAAATGCCAAAGACCAAAAAGCGAGTAGAAAAACAGGATTAATCGATTTCATTAATGTAAAAATTGGAAGAATAATTACTTAAAAATACTGCTTTTATATGCCTAAAAGAAAAAATTAAAGGAATTAAATTCCTGTAAAAAAGAATAATTCTTGGAGGATAAGAATTCTCTTTTATTGTTCATTCATTAGGTTATCAAAATGTTAAAATTCGTGGCATTTATGGATGTTTTGTTCTAAAAACATACATATTCATGAAACAATTAAGCTACTTACACTAAAGAAACTTATAATTTAAAGTACTCAAATACAAGAACTTACAAATTAAATTCAAATGTAATTTTTAAATATTAAGGTTTTATTAACATAAATTAAAAAAAAACAATATTTTTGGTAACTATTAACTATATATATAACATGAAAAAACTTTTATTCCTATCCACAGCTTTTATGCTACTAGGTTTTAGTGTATTTGCTCAAAAAACCATCACAGGAGTTGTTTCAGATGAAACAGGGGCTCCCCTTCCGGGTGCGACTATCGTCATCGATGGAACAGCAACTGGTGTATCGACAGATTTTGATGGAAATTTCTCAATCGAGGCAAGTGAAGGTGAAACTTTAATTGCTAGCTTTATCGGTTATGCGTCTAGCTCTGTACAAGTAGGTGCTGAAGACACAATTAATTTCTCATTAACATCTGACAACGAACTAGACGAAATTGTAGTATCTGGGGTTGCCGGTGCAACATCTAGAAAGAAACTATCCGTAACAGTAGCACAAGTTACTGCAGATGATATTTCTGCGGTACCTGCAAGTTCTGCTGCTGGAGCACTACTTGGAAAAGTAGCAGGGGTTAGCATTACTAACCTTGGACGTCCAGGTGCTGGTGCTACAGTTATTCTTCGTGGGGCAACTAACTTCTACGGATCTCAAGAACCATTAGTTATTTTAGACGGTGTTTTCGTTGAAGGTGGTTTAGCAGATATCAACGTAGATGATATTGCTTCTTACGAAATAGTAAAAGGTGCATCTGCTTCTTCATTGTACGGATCTCGTGCGGGTAACGGAGTTATCGTAATTACCACTAAACGTGGTAAAGAAGGTAAAACTGAAGTTACTTTTAGAACAGAAACAGGGGTTAACCAAGTAACTAACTTTATCAAAACTAACCAGTCTCACGCTTATCAATTAGCGCCAAACTGGGAGCAATTTAAAGGTTCTTATACTGCATTTGAAGGAATTACTTATCCTGCAGGATGGCAAAGTGTTTATGCTGCTGGTGGTCCTCAAGCGACTTCTGGAGCAAGAACTTTAGAAGATGATAAGTACGCTGATAACCCTTATGGAGTATACAATGACTTCCAAGATTTATTCTTTATCAATGGTGTAAACACAACCAATTACTTATCTGTTTCTTCAGGTAATGATAAAGTACGTACATTATTCTCTATAGAGAACTACAAAAACGAAGGTGTATTAACGAACACTCAAGGTTACTTCCGTAACAGTATTCGTGCAAACATTGATTTCAACTTAAGTGAAAAATTAGCATTTAGCACTTCAAGCTCTTTTATTCGTATTAAAGATTATTCACCTGGAGGAGGGGAAGACGTTTATCGTTTAATTTCTCGTTTAAGTCCAGATGCTAATTTAACAGCTGAAAACCCTGATGGGCAGCCATACTGGTACTTACCAGATCCATGGGATAGTGAAATCGTTAACCCATTGTACAACTTAAACATTAGAGATGCTGTAGCTGATCAATCACGTTTCTTAGGAGGATATAACTTACGTTATAACATTCTACCTACATTAACAGCTGAATTAGAATACAGCTTTGAATCTAACAACTACCGTTACACAAACAATGTTAAATATGAAGCTTACACACGTGGTGGATTTGAAACTGGATTTGGATATAGCAAAGGTAGTTTATACAAAACTTCATCTTTAGAGGTTGCTCAAAAAGCGCAAGCTACTTTAAACTATCGTGAACAATTCGGTGATTTAGATGTAAAAGCTAAATTGAGTTATTTAGCGGAAGACATCGCTTACGAACAATTTAATGTGTCGGGGAATGATTACCTCTACAAAGGGTTACCAACCATCGACAACTTTGATTCTGAAAACGTAAACGCTAACTCTAACCAGACCGCTATTCGTGCGCAGAACATGTTTGCTATTGCTGGGGTAACTTACAAAGAAAAGTATATCCTTGACGGTCTTGTTCGTCGTGATGGTTCTTCATTATTTGGTGCCAACGAAAAATGGAACAACTACTTCCGTGCTTCAGGAGCTTGGCGTATCACAGAGGATATTGATATTCCAGGTGTACAAGAAATGAAAGTAAACGTAGCTTATGGTACTTCTGGACAACGTCCTGGATTTAACTGGCAGTATGAGCAAACAGCCATCTCTGGTGGTACGCTCTCTACTAACCGTTTGAAAGGTAACCCAGATTTAAGACCTTCGTTGTCTACAGAAACTGAAATTGGTTTAAACGTTCGTTTCTTAAACCGTTTCACTTTAGAAGCTGCTTACTCTGATAACACAACTTCTGACCAGTTTATGTTAGTTTCTTTATTTGCTCCTGCAAATGCTGGAAAAAACAGACAATGGCAAAATGTTGGGGATCTTAAAGCCACAACTATTGAAGCTAGTCTTCAAGGTAATGTGTTAAATACACAAGATATGCGTTGGGATGTTGGCGTTAACTACTCAAGTACTTCTAACGAAATCACAAAATTAAATGCACCACAACAACAAGTAGGTGGTGGTTTATTCTTACTTAAAGAAGGTATCGAGTTTGGATCAATGTACGGTAGAGCTTTTGTAGAAGATTTAGACACTATGGCTCAGCAATTGCCTGATGGTGCTTCTATCTCTGATTACTCTGTAAACTCTGATGGTGTAGTTGTTGAAACTGCAACAATTGGAACGACAGATGAGGCAGCTATTGCTAAAATTGATCAAGAAACTGGAAATGCCTCTTTTGAGCAAATCGGTAACCAAAATGCTGATTTCCGTGTAGGGATTACTTCTAACTTCACATACAAAAGATTAAGCTTCTACATGCTTTGGGATTGGAAACAAGGTGGAGACATCTACAATACCAACGGACAATGGATTACAATCTCTGAGCGTAATGCAATGGTAGACCAAGCAGGTAAGCCTGAAGATCAGAAGAAGACTATTACTTACTACGGTTCTTTATATGACGTAAACCAAAACAATAAATTTTGGGTAGAAGACGGTTCTTATGTTAAACTTAGAGAGGTTTCTTTAACTTATGATTTAGCTGATGTTGTTGCTAACACCAACTTAATCAAAGATGCTTCTATTAGTTTAATCGGTAGAAACTTACTAACGTTCACTGATTACTCTGGATGGGATCCTGAAGTAACTCGTTACAATAGTGCAACACAACAGTATTTCTCTGAGGACTACGGTGTATATCCAACATCAACTTCTTACTCACTATCACTAAAATTAAAATTCTAAGAAAATGATAAATGTAATTGACAAATTGAAGTACGTTTTACTGGGAAGCATAGCTTTTGTTGCCTGTGAAACTTTTGACACTGATTTGGATGTGGAGAATTTAGAAAATCCAAATGACTTGATCCTTACAAGTGATCCTGTAGCTTTAACTGCAACCGCAGCGACTATTTACCAGAACTTTTATATGGCTCAGTCGAACTACTACGGTCCAGGTATGGCAATGAATACAATGGCAGATGCTTCTTCATGTTCATGGGGAAATGCAGGAATGCGAGATACCTCTTCAGAGCCTCGTACAGCTTTCAATAATGGTGCTGCTTATGGATCTGGATTTATCACGAATGACTTTTTTAACTCATTGTATTCCGTTCTTTCAGATGCAAATACCATTGCTTTAGCAGTAGCTAATGATCCAACTATTTTTGATGATCCTATTTTAATGGAAACAATTTCAAAGTTTGGACAGGCTGTTACAATTGGTTACAATGCACTTGTATTTGATAAGGTTTGGTTATCTGATGAAACAGGTGCTATCAACCCTAACAACACAGATGACGGAGCTTCTGACTATAACACAGCGATGGATTTTGCTTTATCTAAATTAGATGCTGCCATAGCACTTGCTAACGCTAATTCATTTACAGTTCCTAACAGTTACTTAAATGGTGGTGGAGATATGACTAGTGCTGATTTAGCAAAAATCATGAATAGTTATGGTGCAAGAATGTTAGCAATGAATTCTCGTAATAGTACCGAAAATGGTGCTAATAATTGGGCTAAAGTACTTGCTTATGCTAACAATGGTGTAACTGAAGACTACCAAATTTATCATGATGATGTAAACTGGTATGATTATTTAAAAACATATTTGGTATATCCAGGATGGGCGCGTATTGATAACCGTGTAATCAACATGATGGCACCTGATTATCCAGCTTACTGGCCTGCAGGTGAAGTTCAAATTCCTGAGCCAACTGCAGTAGATGCTCGTTTAGGTCTTGACTATGCTTATTTATCAAGCCAAAACTTCCGTCCAGAACGTGGAGAATATCACTACTCAAACTATCGTTATTCTCGTTATGACACTTACATCAGTGAGTGGACAGTACCGACTACAGAATTTACGACTACTGAGTTAGATACTTACAAAGCTGAGGCTCTTGCATGGACAGGAAATGCTGCTGGTGCAGCTGACGTAATTAATGCTGGTGCTCGTGTAACAAGAGGTGGATTACCTGCTGTTGCAGCAAATACATCTGATATCCTAGATGCTATTCACCATGAGCGTATGGTAGAAACTCCTTTGGCTACCATGGGAATTTCATTCTTTGAAATGAGAAAAAGTAATAGATTACAAGCAGGTACCTTATTACATTTCCCAGTTCCAGGAAAAGCATTGGAAGCTATTCCACAGGATAATTATACTATCGGAGGTTCTACAGGAGCTTCTGGACAAGATTACTCTGCTGGAGGTTGGAGATAAATCTCTTTCCACATAATTTTAAAAACCCACCTTACGGTGGGTTTTTTTTATATCTTTTACCTGAATTTAAATTATGGAAAAACAAGAAATCTACGGCATAAGAGCCATCATAGAATGTATAGAAGCTAAACAATCTATAGAAAAGGTTTGGCTATTAAAAGGACAATCTAGTTCACTTTTAAAACAGCTAGAGTACTTACTTAGAGAAAATAACATTGCACATAGCTATGTGCCAAAAGAACGATTAGATCGCTTCAATGCAAAAAATCATCAAGGGGCTATTGCAGCGATTTCACCGATTGCATTTGTAGAACTAGATCAGCTTATAGAAGAAGCTATACAAGAGGAAGAACCCGCTCTTTTTTTATTAATCGATCACATAACAGATACTCGTAATCTTGGCGCTATCATAAGAAGTGCTGCAGCCACTGGTGTAAAAGGGATTATTTTACCACAGACCGGAAGTGCAAGAATTACCTCCGACACCATTAAAACTTCGGCTGGTGCAATATTTTGTCTGCCCATCGCAAAAGTAGATCATTTAAAAGATGCGATTTATCACCTACAAGCTGCGGGTGTAACAACCATTGGAGTCACAGAAAAAGCGTCAGAAACCATTTACGAACAAAATCTAGCTCAGCCACTGGCATTAATTATGGGGTCAGAAGAAAAAGGAATTGCCAAAGGAACGCTCGCTGTAATTGATCATACTGCAAAACTTCCGATGATAGGAGCAATATCTTCGTTAAATGTAGCCGTAGCATGTGGCTCTGTCTTATATGAAGTAATTCGGCAACGTAATTTCAAATAAACCATGCAACCGCCTTTAGCAGAACGTCTACGACCAAAATCATTAACAGAATATGTAGGTCAATCTCATTTAGTTGGTCCTCAAGGAGCACTAACACCTATGATTGGTTCTGGAAACCTGCCTTCCCTCCTATTTTGGGGACCTCCAGGCACAGGAAAAACTACACTTGCTACGCTTATCGCAAAGGCGCACGATCGTCCTTTTTATAACCTTTCTGCGATCCATTCTGGAGTTAAGGAAGTTAGGGAGGTCATCCAACGCGCTAAACAATCTTCGGGTTTATTTACAAACAAAGGGCCCCTTCTTTTTATCGACGAAATTCATCGATTTAGCAAATCCCAACAAGACTCCCTTCTTGGTGCTGTAGAAAAAGGCTATGTTACCCTCATCGGGGCCACCACAGAGAATCCTAGTTTCGAAGTAATTAATGCATTGCTGTCACGCTGTCAAATTTTCACACTAAAACCATTAGAAAAGGGAGACCTTAGGAAGGTATTAAACAGAGCAATAGGAAATGATCTCGTGCTTAAAGAATATTCGATTGTACTTAAAGAAGATGAGGCTTTGTTAAGCTTATCGGGAGGAGATGCAAGAAAATTATTATCCCTTTTAGAATTGGTCGTTTTATCTGCAAAAGAAAAAACAATTCTTATCACGAATGACCGAGTTCTTCAGCAGGCACAAACTAATACTGTACTTTTCGATAAAAATGGGGATTTACATTATGATATTGCTTCTGCCCTTATTAAGTCCATTCGAGGGAGTGATCCAAATGCAGCTGTATACTGGTTAGCTCGTTTAATTGAAGGAGGAGAAGAAGTCAAATTCATAGCCCGAAGACTACTAATTTCTGCCTCGGAAGATATAGGGAATGCAAATCCAAACGCCTTGGTACTTGCCAATAATACTTTCCAAGCTGTACAGGCTATTGGTCTGCCAGAAGCTAGAATTATTCTAAGTCAATGTGTGACCTACCTAGCCTGCAGCCCTAAAAGTAATGCCTCCTATATGGCGATAAGCAAAGGTATAGAAAAGGTAAAAGAAACTGGAAATTTAGCTGTCCCTCTTCATTTACGTAATGCACCTACTCAATTGATGAAAGAACTAAACTACGGAGAAGGTTATCGGTATCCGCACGATTATCCAGAGAACTTTGTACCACAAGAATATCTTCCAAAAGAAATCTCTAAAACAAGTTTTTACCAACCAGGAGGTAACCCAAAAGAAGAACAGTTTAAATCTTTTTTACAGCGACGCTGGAAAGACCATTACCCCTACTAAACTTTTCTCCAGAAGAAAGGGGTTAAAATGATCAGGACCGTAAAAAGCTCTAATCTACCGATTAACATTAAAAATGTGGCCCACCATTTACCTAACATCGGCATTTCTGCAAATGAAAAAGCTGGACCAAACTCTCCTAAAGCAGGACCTACATTCC
The DNA here is from genome assembly GCA_038143595.1 of Flavobacteriaceae bacterium. Classification (GTDB taxonomy): domain Bacteria; phylum Bacteroidota; class Bacteroidia; order Flavobacteriales; family Flavobacteriaceae; genus Arcticimaribacter. The sequence continues at coordinate 9,903 of JAYQME010000002.1, forward strand.
CTAAACTTGAGGCTGCGACACCTATAGAAGTAGTAAAATCTAAACCGATGAAGGAAAAAACTAGCGCACCCACAATAAATGCTATCATATATAGAATAAAGAAACCATAGATGTTTTGAGTAACGTTATCTTGTACCACGGCCGAATTATACCTTATTTGTAATACCGCATTGGGATGGAGGGCTCTTTTAAATTCTAAAATACCGCTCTTGATCATTAAAAAATGACGTACTCCTTTAACTCCTCCAGAGGTCGATCCTGCAGACCCCCCCATAAACATTAAACCAAAAAAGAGCAAGGTTAAGAAAGGAGTCCAACTCGTAAAATCGGCTGTTACAAAACCAGTGGTTGTTATTACCGCAATAATTTGAAATAACGCATGTCTAAAAGAGCTCTCTAATTGTCCATAAATTTGAGGGTGGGCAAAAGAACTTTGGGTTATATCGACCTTATTCATTAAGATTAAAGTAACCACAAGCGTGCAACAAAATATCATTCTACGATAAAAACGAAATTCTTCGTCTAGGAAGATACGCTTTACTTGCCCAGTAAATGCGAAATAACTCAAAACGAAATTAATGCCTGCAAGAAACATAAAAAATATTGTGATATATTGAATAAGGGGCTGATCATTCCAATAAGCCATACTGGTATTTTTGGTAGAAAAACCACCCGTAGAGACGGTACTCATGGCATGATTAATCGCATCAAAAAAAGACATTCCTGCTACCCAAAGCAACAAGGTTTCTGAAAGGGTAAACCCTACATAGATATACCATAGTCGTTTGGCAGTATCTGTGATTCTTGGATGTAATTTATCACTACTAGGTCCAGGGGCCTCGGCGGTAAACAATTGCATCCCACCAATGCCTAATAGTGGTAGAATAGCAATCGCCAAAACAATGATTCCCATTCCCCCAATCCAATGGGTCATACTTCGCCAAAAAAGTATTCCCTTAGGAATGCTTTCTATATCCGTTAACACGGAAGAACCCGTTGTGGTATAACCTGACATGGTTTCAAAAAAAGCACTTGTAAAATCAGAAAATACTCCGGTAAATAAATAAGGTAGTGTTCCCGAAAGACTCATCATTAACCAACCAAAAGTGACCACTAAGTAACCTTCTCTTTTATGAAGTTGCTTTGTATGTTTTCTAGAAATCAAAACCATCAAAAACCCAACTAATAGGGTGAGCAAGGCTGCCATGGATATTTCTTGGGTAACCCCATCATTAGTGAGTAAGCTTAGCAAGGAAGACAATAACATAAATCCCCCATTGAAAAGGAGTAAAACCCCCATCAAAAAACAAATAATTTCAATATTAAATTTGTGCATCAGGCTAGAGGAATAAACTTTCTACTTTACTTAAGGCCCTTGGAAGGCTACATACCACAACACGATCACCTGCCTCTATCTTATAATCACCTAATGCAATAATTCCTTCACCATCCTTAATTACTCCACCAATAGTTGCAGACCGAGGAAAATCTAAATCTCTAATTAGCTTTCCATTTACCTTAGAATCTGACTTAACAATAAACTCCAAAATTTCGGCATTTAAACTACTTAGTGTAGTTAAGTCCACTACCTCTCCTCTTCTTATGTATCGGAAAATTGTGTTGGCCGTTAATAGTTTTTTATTAATGAGGGTATCTATTCCAATAGAATGAGATAATTGAAAGTAGTCCATGTTTTCAACCAAAGCAATGGCTTTTTTTACCTGCTTAGATTTGGCCATAAGACAAGACATAATGTTCGTCTCGGAATTTTCGGTAACACATATAAACGCATCCATGCCGTCTAACCCTTCTTCTTCAAGAATTTCTACATTCCTTCCATCTCCATGGATAACCATTACATCGGGTAATTGATCGGCAATTTCAAAAGCTTTGGTCTTGTTTTGCTCTACCAAGATCACATTAAACTTTTTTTCTGCAAGGGTTTTTGCTGTCTTAAAACCAATTTTACCACCTCCTAAAATCATTACATTTTTGATGGTCTCCTTATTTTTACCTGTAAGTTTATACAACTCATCTACCCCTTCTTTAAGGGTAATAAAATAAACCAAATCATTGGCTTCAAAGGATGTATCTCCTCTAGGAACTATTGTATACTGAGTACCCTGTCGCCGTAAGGCAATCGGCATAAAGTGAATATCCGGAAAAATTCTAGCAGCTTCTTTAACTGTTTTTCCAATGAAAGGCACACTAGCTTCCAAAGTAGTACCGATAAGTGTGAGGGCACCTTCTTCAAATTCATAACTATCACTAAATGCAGACTGATCCAGCAATTGTTGAATTTCTATAGAAGCTAATTCTTCTGGAGAAATCAATTCATCGACTCCTAATTGTTCAAAACTGATTTCTTCGGTATTATGAATAAATTCTGTATTGGATATCCTTGCAATGGTTTTTACGCATCCTAGCTGCTTGGCAAGTGCACAAATGGTAATATTAGTGGTTTCTTGTTCTGTAACTGCAATAAATAGATCTGAAGAGCCGACCTGCGCATTCTTCATAAGCTCAAGAGAAATAGCGTCTCCCTTAATGACCTTTATGTCTAAATGATTCTCAGCGTAGTTTAATCTTTCTTTATTGGTGTCTATTAGGGTAATATCTTGGGATTCAAAGGATAGTAATTTAGCCAAATGAAATCCTACTTCCCCAGCGCCAGCGATGATTATTTTCATGTTTTTGTGTTCGAAAACCTGAACAAATATACTAAAGTTTCCTCCGAAACTCTATTTCATATTTGTTTAGATATCAGGAGAAAGGATTTATCTTTGCATCCTATGAAAGAGCAAATTACCCCTTATAAGCATCAAACAAGCAGTAAAAAAGAACAGGTTACACATATGTTTGATGGTATATCGAAAGACTACGATCTCCTAAATCGAGTAATTTCCTTAGGTATCGATCAATCGTGGAGAAAGAAAGTAGTTCGTCTTGTTGCTAAAAAAAATCCACAACGAATTCTAGATATCGCTACCGGTACTGGGGATTTAGCTATTGCTCTTAAAAAGACACAGGCAAAAGAAATTATTGGATTGGATATTTCGCCTGGAATGCTTTCCATCGGAGAAAAAAAAGTGCGAGAATTAAATTTAGATAATATTATTTCGATGGTTATCGGTGACAGCGAAGCACTAGATTATCCCGACAATTCCTTCGATGTAGTCACTGTAGCTTTTGGTGTTCGAAATTTTGAGGTTTTAGATAAAGGTTTGGCTGAAATATATAGAGTGCTTAGGCCTTCTGGAACTTTAGTTGTTTTAGAAACAGCTGTTCCAACCAAATTTCCATTTAAACAAGGTTATCAAATTTATACAGGATGGATTGTCCCTACGCTAGGAAAATTGTTTAGTAAAGATAAAAACGCCTACCAATACTTATCTGAATCTGCTGCCGCTTTTCCTCATGGTGCAGCTTTCAACAATATTTTAGAAAAAATTGGGTTTATAGAAGTAGAGGACAACCCACAAACCTTAGGGGTTGCATCTATTTATTGTGGAACAAAGCCCTAAAAAACAGTTCTTACTAAGTATATTTTTTCTTTTCCTTATTGGAAATGCAAATCTATGTGCCCAATATTACCAAATTAGAGAAAGGGTTCAAAACTTGCAAACCTTTGATAACAGACTAATGCATTATGGCTATTTTTTTGGATTTAATAGTTATGGATACAAAATACAATATGTAAATAACTACACGGTTTCTCCGGTGAGAAACTTCGGTGACAACAGAGGTTTGGGACTTCCAAACATTGAACTTGTAAAAAATACAGGATTTAACGTAGGACTGATTGGAGATTTACGACTCAATAACTATTTCAACCTTCGCCTAGAACCAGGTCTCTACTATAGTCAAAGAGATTTATTATACCCAGAGTCTACGCCTGGATTAACGAGCGAAGCTGATTTGTTACGCGAAGTTAAATCCACCTATATTCACCTTCCCTTATTATTAAAGTTTAGTGCCGCACGAATAAATAACTGGCGTCCTTTTATTGTGGGGGGCTTTTCTACAGCATTTAATTTATCTAGCAACGAGAAAAATAATGACGATAACTTAAACGGAGTTTTTAGAGTCACTAGTCAAACATTTAATTATGAAGTTGGTGTTGGCTTAGATTTCTATCTTCCTTATTTTAAATTCTCCCCCTCCATAAGAGGGATTTTTTCAATACAAGATGAATTAATTCAAGACAATCTAACTTTGGAGCAAACAAGTCCATGGACTTCTAACATAGTAGATTTTAGATCTCAAGCCATTGTGATTAACCTAACCTTTGAGTAATCATCGGCATAGCTCCCCCATTATAATCCCACCTGCTATAGCCACATTTAAACTCTCTGGACCATTTGTGGATGTTCTAGGAATCGTTATTAAATTATCTAACTCCTTTTTTACCTCTTGACTAATACCGTGAGATTCACTCCCTAAAACCAATAAAGCATTTTCTGGTAATGTTATGTTATAGATAGAATCACCCTCCAAAAAAGCACCAAAACTAGGTCTCTCGTTTTGTTGTAAGAAAAAGGTGAGTTCTTTATAATAACAGCTTACTCTAGCTAAGGACCCCATCGTAGATTGCACCACCTTAGGATTGTAACAGTCCACCGTATTCATAGAACAAACAACATGATTTATGCCATACCAATCTGCTAATCGTATAAGGGTCCCCATATTTCCAGGGTCCGTTATAGTATCCAAAACCAAAATTCTCCCATTTTTAGGAAGCTCTGTTCTGTTTGGGATTGAAAAAATTGCTAAAACTGGAGATGCATTTTTAAAGTGACTAATACGTTCCATTTCACTTGAGCTAATTAGCTTTACTTGGGGTAAATGAAACTCCTCTGTAGCATAAATAACACTTACATTATAACCTGCATCAATAAATTCCTTGACAGATTTTACCCCCTCAACGACAAATTGTGCATTAGAAAGTCTATTTTTCTTTAAGCGCAATTGTTGGATAAGGTTACGCTCTCTTTTTGTAATCATATATGATGTATTTTTGCAACAAAGTATTTCCACCTTGAATTTGCTGAATACAAAAATAACGATAATCCTTTTGATATGTACACTCCTTTATGGATGCAGTAGTGTTCGATTATTAGATGAAAATGAAAAATTAATTGTCAAAGAAGAGTTTAGTATCAATGGGGAAATAAATTCAAAAGATCCAGTTAGTCAATTATCGCTTACCCCAGCAAATCAAAATCTATTGGGTTTACCCCTTAAATTACATATTTACAATTTGGCTGAAGCAGACCCTTCTGCAAAATTCGATGAGTGGCTCCAAAAACGCTCTTCCAGAGAAAATAAACTAAATTCATTGCTTTCTCCAAAACAGGTAAAACAACTTAAAAAATATTACGTTGACGCTCAGAATTGGTTAAAAAAAGTAGGGGAAGCACCATCGTTAATTGACTCCTCAAAGATTTCATTAACCAATGAACTAATCAGAAAATACTATCAAAACATTGGATATTTTAATGCTGAAAGCAAAGAAACTGTAAACATTTTAGACCCTAAAAAAGCAAGTATAAAATATACCATTAAGACAGGACCCATCTTCACTTTAGACTCGATTTCGAGTGTTATTGCTTCAAAAGACATTGATTCCCTTTTTAAAGCAAATAAATCAGAGAGTTTACTAAAACCAGGGGATGCTTTTGTAGTAGATAAAATTAATGCAGAACGAGATCGAATTATAAACTTTCTTAGAAATAACGGCATCATTAATTTTCAACAAAGAAGTATCCGATTTAAAGCGTTTAAAGATAGTTTAGGGATCGATACTAAAATACCTGTAGTCGTTGAAATTAAAAATGCTCAAAAAAGAATTCAAGATACCCTTACAGAAATCCCTATAAAATTCAAAAGATCAAATCTATTTCTCTTTTCATAGAAAATGATGAAAATACTTTTTCGATTTATACCGATTCTATTTCTTTTAAGAACATAAAATTATTTTCGGTAGGGAAGCTTAATTATCGTCCTGAAGTACTGACCAAAGGGGTTAGTGTTAAAAAAGATATGCCTTTTAGTTACAAAGATAGAACCACAACCTATCGGTATTTTAACGAACTTCAAAACTTTAAATATCCTTCTATTGTATATACCCCTTATTCAAAGGATTCTACTTATTTAGACGCGTCCATTTACCTCACCCCAAAAGAACGTTTCTCATTGGGATTTGATTTTGACGTATCTCACTCAAATATTCAAGATATTGGGGTAACATTAGGAACATCTATCATCAGTAGAAATGTTTTTAGAGGAGCAGAGATTTTGGAGTTTGGAATAAAAGGGACCATTGGTTCTTCTAGGGATGTGGCTGAAGAAAAAAACACCTTTTTTAATCTTTTTGAGGTAGGAGGAAATTTAAACCTAAGAATTCCTCGCTTATTGGCGCCTAGTTTTATTGAAAAGCTGTTTTTTGAAGGTATAAAGGTGAATACAAATATCCTCTTTGGGGTTTCTCTCCAGGATAATATTGGATTAGATCGTCAAAGTTTTACGGGGAATTTAGAATATGAATGGAAGCCTACTCCCTTTTACACCCTGAATTTTAAATTAGCAGATATTGAATTTGTAAACAACCAGGCAATCGATAATTATTTTAATGTTTACAGAAACTCGTTTGACCGTTTAACATCCATCGCCCAAAGTTTACCTAATAACCCCTACTTAAATGATAACAGTACACTTGATTTACCTGAAGGGGCCGATTCTTTTATAAATGACGTACTTTCTAACAATACCAGCATAGAAGTTGGGGAGGACCGTTATGTAAATATTTCTAATATTTCGGAACGTAAAAAAAGACTTACCGCCAATAACTTTATTGTAGGCTCTTCGTTCACCTTGCTAAAAAACAATCAAGAAAACATTTTAGATGAGAACTTTTCACATTTTAGATTTAAGTTCGAGTGGGTTGGGAATTTATTAAATGGCTTACTTAAATTAACAGATACCCCTATGGCTGCTGACGGAAGTCAGCAAATATTTAATTTGGCACCTTCCCAATATTTTAAATCAGAAATGAGTTATATCAAGCACTGGGAAGTAGGACAAGAAAAAATCTTAGCGTTCCGTGGGTTTTCTGGGATCGCTCTACCTTATGGTAATTCTAATAGTATTCCATTTACAAGATCATATTATGCAGGGGGGGCCAATGATAATCGTGCTTGGAAAGCTTATAAATTGGGGCCAGGGACAAGCAGCGGTATAAATGAATTTAACGAAGCAAACTTTAAAGTAGCACTTAATTTGGAATATCGTTTTCCAATAATAGGTGCTATCAAAGGTGCTTTATTTGTCGATGCTGGAAATATTTGGAACATTAATAATAATATTGACGATGTTACCCAATCTTTTAATTCTATACATGATTTAAATCAGCTTGCCATCGGCTCTGGGGTAGGAATTAGGTATGACTTTGATTACTTCATATTTAGGCTAGATACCGCATTTAAGACCTATGATCCCTCTATGGCTCCAGATAATAGATGGGGGTCACAACTCAGGTTAGATAAAGCGGTCTTTAATATCGGTATAAATTATCCCTTTTAGTCCATTTTTGTTATTTTTGCTGCGTCAAGAAACCAAATTATGAATCATAACTTTCAAAAAGGTGTTGCTACAGGTCGCCAAGTTCAAGAAATTTTCCAATTCGCTAAAGCAAAACAATTTGCTATTCCAGCTGTTAATGTCATTGGAAATAATTCTATCAATACAGTTTTAGAAACTGCTGCAGAACTAAATAGCCCAGTAATTATTCAATTTTCAAATGGAGGAGCTCAGTTTAATGCTGGTAAAGCTTTATCTAACGATCAACAAAGATCGGCCATTGCTGGAGCAATAGCCGGAGCTAAGCATATCCATGAACTAGCTGAACTCTACGGAGCAACTGTTATATTAAATACAGATCATTGCGCAAAAAATCTATTGCCTTGGATTGATGGTCTTTTAGATGCAGGTGAAAAATTCTTCGCTCAAACGGGGAAACCTCTTTACAGTTCCCACATGATTGATTTATCAGAGGAACCGCTTGAAGAAAACATTGCTTTATGCAAAACCTATTTAGCTAGAATGGCTAAAATGGAGATGACCCTAGAAATAGAATTGGGTATCACTGGAGGGGAAGAAGACGGTGTAGATAACAGTGATGTTGATATTTCAAAACTTTATACCCAACCAGAAGAGGTTGCTTATGCTTACGAAGAATTAATGACAGTAAGTGATCAATTTACTGTGGCTGCTGCTTTTGGAAATGTTCATGGGGTATATAAACCAGGAAATGTAAAGCTTACACCAAAAATTTTGAAAAACTCGCAAGAGTATATTTCAGAAAAATACAGTGTGCCGACTAATACCGTTGATTTTGTATTTCATGGAGGATCTGGTTCAACCGTCGAAGAAATTAGAGAAGCAATTGGATATGGTGTAATTAAAATGAATATTGATACCGATCTACAATTTGCCTTTACAGAAGGAATTCGCGATTATATGAATGACAAAGTAGACTACCTAAACACTCAAATAGGAAATCCAGATGGGGCAGACCAACCCAATAAAAAACACTATGATCCTAGAAAGTGGTTACGCCTTGGAGAGCAAACTTTTAAACAAAGATTGATTAAAGCGTTTGAAGATTTAAACAATATAAATACCTTAGCCTAAGGTAAACACTGTTTTATGAGTTGGTTTAAAAGAAGTGAAAAGGGTATTCAAACCCGAACAGAAGAAAAAAAAGATATTCCAAAGGGTCTTTGGTATAAGACACCTACTGGAAAAATTGTGGAAACGCAGGAATTGGCAGAAAATTATTATGTCAGTCCAGAGGATGAATATCATGTTCGTATAGGAAGTAAAGAGTATTTTGAAATATTATTTGATGATAATCATTTCAAAGAAATAAATACAGAGGTAACTGCTAAAGACTTTTTAAGGTTTACGGATACTAAAAAATATAATGATCGATTAAAAGCCGTAAAGAAAAAGACAGGCCTAAATGATGCGATCAGAACTGCTGTAGGAAAATCGAAAGGAAAAGAGATCGTAATCGCCTGTATGGATTTCAACTTTATTGGTGGATCCATGGGATCTGTGGTTGGAGAAAAAATCTGTAGAGCCATTGACTATGCCATCGAACATCACCTACCGATAATTGTCATTTCTAAATCTGGAGGTGCACGTATGATGGAAGGGGCTTTTTCGCTCATGCAAATGGCTAAAACAAGTGCTAAACTTGCTAAATTATCAGAATCGAAGCTTCCCTATATTTCCTTGTGTACCGATCCTACAACAGGAGGAACAACGGCTTCTTTTGCTATGTTAGGAGATATTAATATTGCAGAGCCTGGTGCGTTAATCGCCTTTGCAGGTCCTCGTGTAGTCAAAGATACCACCGGAAAAGATTTGCCAGAAGGATTCCAAACAAGTGAGTTCCTCTTAGACAAAGGATTCCTAGACTTTATTACGCATCGAAAAAACCTTAAAGATAACATCAATCTTTATATCGATCTTATCCTTAATCATCCTGTAAGAAAATAATATAAAGTTTTACTGGTAGATATTTTAATGTATCTTTGCACAGCTAAAAAAGCAACTACATAACAATCATTTAAATAATATTAGCATGTATTTATCAAAAGAAAAAAAAGAAGAAATCTTTGCTGAACACGGTTCTTCAAAAACAAACACAGGTTCTGCAGAAGGACAAATTGCTTTATTCTCCTATAGAATAAACCACTTATCAGAACATTTAAAAAGTAATCGCAAAGACTATAATACGGAGCGTTCTTTGGTTAAATTAGTAGGTAAAAGAAGAAGTTTACTAGACTACTTAAAATCAAAAGACATTGAGCGCTATCGTGCGATTATCAAAAAATTAGGCTTACGTAAATAATTATACGTATTCTTTTTACCGAATTTTAAAAAAGCTGAATCGAAGTTTTTCATTGGCTACCTGCAGACACAACACAACAACAGTTAGGTTCTAATTAAAATGAAAAAAATGATTCCAAAAGTTTTTAAAGAGGTTATTGACCTCGGCGATGGTAGAGAAATCTCCATCGAAACAGGTAAACTTGCTAAGCAAGCACACGGATCAGTTGTCGTGCAGATGGGTAAAGCTATGCTGCTTGGTACTGTAGTATCCAACTACAAACAATCTGATGTTGATTTTTTACCTTTAACGGTAGATTATAGAGAGAAATTTGCTGCTGCAGGTCGTTATCCTGGTGGTTTCTTTAAAAGAGAAGCACGTCCAAGTGATGGCGAAATATTAACGATGCGTTTAGTCGACCGTGTACTGCGTCCATTATTCCCTAAAGATTATCATGCAGAAACACAAGTCATGATTCAACTAATGTCTCATGATGACGAAGTTATGCCAGATGCTTTAGCTGGGCTAGCTGCATCTGCCGCTATTCAACTAAGTGATTTTCCTTTCGAATGTGCTATCTCTGAAGTCCGAGTAGCTAGAGTCAATGGTGAATTTATCATTAACCCAAGTCGTGCACAATTAGAAGAATCTGACATCGATATGATGATAGGGGCTTCTGCAGACTCAGTGATGATGGTCGAAGGTGAAATGGATGAAATATCTGAAGAAGAAATGGTCGATGCAATTAAATTTGCTCATGATGCCATTAAAGTTCAAATAACTGCACAAACTAAATTAGCGGAGGCTTTTGGTAAAAAAGAAGTACGCGAATATGAAACTGCAGATGGAAACGAAGATTTAGAGAAAAAGATTCATGCAATGGCCTATGATAAATGTTATGCCATCGCTAAACAAGGAACTTCTAAAACAGAACGTAGCAATGCATTTGCTGAAATAAAGGAAGAAATTAAGACCTCTTTTACAGAAGAAGAACTTGAAGAGTTTGGCCATTTAATTGGAGAGTATTACAGAAAAGCAGAAAAAGAAGCTATTCGTGAATTAACCCTTTCAGAAGGTATTCGTCTTGACGGTCGTAAAACGGATGAAATTAGACCCATTTGGTCCGAGGTAAACTACTTACCCTCTACCCATGGATCTTCTATTTTTACGCGTGGAGAAACACAAGCTTTAGCTACGGTGACGCTAGGAACATCTAGAGATGCAAATAAAATTGACATGCCTTCTTATGAAGGAGAGGAGAATTTTTATCTGCATTACAACTTCCCTCCTTTTTGTACAGGTGAGGCAAGACCGCTTAGAGGTACGTCCCGTCGTGAGGTAGGTCATGGAAACTTAGCCCAACGAGGATTAAAAGGAATGATTCCTTCAGATTGCCCTTACACGGTGCGTTTAGTTTCCGAAGTTTTAGAATCTAATGGATCTTCTTCTATGGCAACTGTTTGTGCTGGAACCATGGCATTAATGGATGCTGGGGTAAAAATAACAAGACCTGTGTCCGGAATTGCCATGGGACTAATTTCTGACGGTGACCGTTATGCTGTATTATCCGATATTTTAGGAGATGAAGATCATCTTGGAGATATGGATTTTAAAGTTACTGGTACAGAAGAGGGAATTACCGCTTGTCAGATGGATATTAAAATTAAGGGGCTATCCTACGAGATTTTAGTAAAAGCATTACAACAAGCCAGAGCAGGACGTTTACATATCCTAGACAGGATCACAGAAACTATTTCCACTCCAGCAGAAGATGTGAAAGAACATGCTCCTAAAATGATCAACCGTGTAATTGCCAACGAATTTATTGGTGCATTAATTGGTCCTGGAGGAAAAGTGATTCAAGAGCTTCAGAAAGAATCTGGATGTACAATTGTAATTAATGAAGATCCTGTGACCGAAGAGGGAATAGTAGAAATCCTTGGAACTTCACCAGAAGGAATAGCAATGGTAGAAGCAAAAATAGATTCAATTATTTTTAAACCTGAAGTAGGAAAAACCTATGAAGTAAAGGTGATTAAAATGCTTGATTTTGGCGCCGTAGTTGAATATATCGATGCACCAGGAAATGAAGTTTTATTACACGTAAGTGAATTAGCATGGGAACGTACTGAAAATGTAAGTGATGTAGTTAATATGGGAGATGTACTAGAAGTTAAGTACTTTGGTATTGATTCTAGAACACGCAAAGAAAAGGTTTCTAGAAAAGCTTTACTTCCTCGTCCAGAGAGAAAAGATAAGCCTTCAAAAGACTAAAAATCTTTTTAAAATAAAAAAACCACCAATAAGGTGGTTTTTTTTTGCCTCAGATGTAACATTTTTAAATTTTGAACGTATAAGTATATACAACATATAATTTCATGAGACAACTTAAAATCACCAAACAGGTTACCAACAGAGAAACCGCTTCTTTAGACAAATATCTACAAGAAATTGGAAAGGTAGACTTAATTACTGCAGAAGAAGAAGTTGAGTTAGCCCAGCGGATAAAAGCGGGTGACCAAATCGCTTTAGAAAAACTAACCAAAGCGAATTTACGCTTCGTAGTCTCTGTAGCTAAACAATATCAAAACCAAGGATTAACCCTCCCCGATTTAATTAATGAAGGTAATCTTGGGCTTATCAAAGCAGCTAAAAGATTTGATGAAACACGTGGTTTTAAATTTATCTCATACGCCGTTTGGTGGATTCGCCAATCTATTTTACAAGCACTTGCTGAACAATCTCGTATTGTACGTCTACCTTTAAATAAAATTGGATCCATTAACAAGATCAATAAAACCTATGCCTTTCTAGAACAAGCACATGAACGGGCACCCTCTGCAGAGGAAATCGCAAAGGAATTAGACATGACTGTTAATGATGTAAAAGAATCTTTAAAAAACTCTGGGAGACACGTATCCATGGATGCCCCTCTGGTAGAAGGAGAAGACTCTAACCTATATGATGTTTTAAATAGTGGTGAGTCTCCTAATCCAGACCGCACCCTATTACACGAGTCTTTAAAAACAGAAATAGAAAGAGCATTAGAAACACTAACACCTAGGGAAGCCGATGTAGTTCGATTATATTTTGGACTAGGAGAACAACACGCGATGACCTTAGAAGAGATTGGAGAAACGTTTGACTTAACTAGGGAAAGAGTTAGGCAAATTAAAGAGAAAGCGATTCGAAGACTTAAGCATACTTCTAGAAGTAAAATACTTAAGACCTATTTAGGATAATTAAAAAGCAACCTAGCGGTTGCTTTTTTTATTCTTGAATCTTAATAAATTAATAACTAATAAATATTTGTGTGAAAAAAATTATTGCACCCTCCGTATTAGCAGCAGATTTTGCCAATTTACAACGAGATAGTGAAATGTTAAATAAAAGTGAAGCAGATTGGTTTCATATTGATATTATGGATGGGGTTTTTGTTCCAAATATATCCTTTGGAATGCCTGTTTTAAAAGCCATAGCACAACACGCCCAAAAACCATTAGATGTACATTTAATGATTGTTGATCCGGATCGTTACATAGAAACATTTGCAGAACTAAATGCTGATATATTAACCGTTCATTACGAGGCCTGCACACACCTTCATCGAAGTATTCAAAAAATAAAGTCTTGTGGCATGAAAGCTGGCGTAGCGCTAAATCCACATACACCTGTTCATTTACTTACGGATTGTATTAATGAAATAGATCTGGTTTGTTTAATGAGTGTTAATCCAGGATTTGGAGGGCAATCTTTTATTGAAAACACTTACGAAAAGGTGAAACAACTCAAAGCTGTCATTAATGAAAAAGGTGCTAAGGCACTCATTGAAATAGACGGCGGTGTAACAGATCAAAATGCCAAGGCGCTATTAGATGCCGGTGCTGATGCATTGGTGGCAGGTAGCTTTGTTTTTAAATCCGATGATCCCATGGCAACTATTGCTAAACTCAAAGCGTTATAAATTTTAGCCTAAAGCAAAAAAAAGGCTGAGCAATGCTCAGCCTTTTTTTATATGGTTATAAAGATTAACGTTGTTTACCTTTAAAGATAACTCTACGGCTTTCTTTACGTCCTTCTTTAGTTGAATTATCACCTACTGGAGAAGTTTCTCCCATAGCGCTAATTTCTAAACGGGTAGCATCAACACCTAATTCAATTAACTTTTCACGTACACTATTTGCACGATTTTCAGATAATTTAAGGTTATAACTTTCACTACCGTCTTCTGAAGCGTGACCTTCGATAACTACAATCCCTTCTGGGTTTGCCTCTAAAATAGCTTTTACTTCAGCTAAGGCATCCATTACTTTTCCACCCATTAAGCGAGAGCTATTAGCTGCAAAATAAATTACACTTCCAGCTTCATTTAATGTTTGTAAAATTTCGTTTTTAACCTGTGGGCAACCGTTTTCATCGCTACCAGATTCTTCTGGGCAAGCATCGTCTTTGTCTAGTACACCGTCACCGTCAGTATCAGGCCAAGGGCATCCTTCGTTTTCTGCAGGACCAGCTACATCAGCACATTTATCGTCTTTATCAGCTACACCATCTTCGTCAGCATCTGGACATCCTTTTAATTCTTCTAAACCAGCAACTTCTGGACATTCGTCATCTTTGTCTAAAACGCCATCTCCATCTGTATCGGGACAACCTTTGTTTTCAGCAGGACCTGCTTCTTCCGGACAATCGTCTTCGTTATCAGGAATTCCGTCTTCATCTGTATCAGGACAACCGTTGAATTCTTTTAGACCAGGTACATCTGGACAAGTATCTTTTTTGTCTCTAACACCATCTTTGTCTCTGTCACCATCACCAAATCCAAGTGAAACACCAACAGATAGTAAGCCATATCCGGCTTCAGGACCTGTATTAATTCTTCCTATAGAATATTCAGCATAAGCTCCTATATTTTCACCAAGAGCATAATCAAATCCAACACTCCCAAAGTTAGAATAATCTGTTCCTTCAGAATAACTGTCTGTACCTGTTCTTAGAGAAGTTGTCCCATATAATCCAGCTTTGATGTAAGGGCTAAATTTATTATCCGTACCAAAACCGTATTTAGCAGCAGCATGCCAGCTAAAGAAATCCCAATCCTCTGATGGATTCTCTCTTGTCAATTTCCCCATTGAAAGTTGACCTCCAATAGATAAACCGCCAAAGATTTTTCTATATAAAGATGCTTGAGGTAGTCCGATAGCCGAACTAAAATTATCCGCAGAAATACTCTCCCCGCTTGGATATACAATGTCATTTGTTACAGAAGGAATCGTTAAACCAACTGATACCTGCCATGGGTTTTGCGTGTTTTGTGCCGATACTAAAGCGGTAGCCATAACCACGAGCACTAAACTTAATCGAATTAATTTCATTTGTTGTAAATTTTAATTGGTTGTTAATTACTCAATGTAGGTAGTGTTATTTACTATGGGTAATCTCTTGCAAATTAACAAAAAAAAACATTAGATTTAAAGAATAGACGCAAATAAATATAGTAAAATAATCTGTGCATATTTTAAGGGTCACGATTGCTTCTGTGGGAGGTTATATTTGTATTTTTGTAATGGTAATGTTCTTTTAAGCGATAATGAACAAGAAACTTAAACTAACCCACGTTTAAAACAAATATTTGAATGAAGGATTTTAAAGAAGAAATCGCGAGACTAAAAAAAGAAAAAAATGCGGTTATACTTGCCCATTACTATCAGGAAGAGGAAATTCAGAATATTGCTGATTTCCTAGGGGACAGTCTCTATCTAGCTAAAAAAGCAGAAGAAGTAGATGCTGATATTATCGTTTTTGCCGGTGTACACTTTATGGCGGAAACTGCCAAAATAATTAATCCTTCAAAAAAAGTATTACTTCCAGATTTAGACGCTGGTTGCTCGCTTGCAGAATCCTGTCCTCCCAATGATTTTGCAGCCTTTAAAAAGGAACACCCTAACGCGCTTGTTGTTACTTACATTAATTGTTCTGCAGATATAAAAGCCTTAAGTGATATTGTTTGTACCTCCAGCAACGCTGTAAATGTCATTAACAGCATTCCTAAAGATAGAGAAATCATCTTTGCTCCGGACAAGAACCTTGGGAGGTATCTAATTAAAGAAACGGGAAGAGATCTTATACTATGGGATGGGGCTTGTATTGTTCATGAAGCTTTTTCATTTGATAAAATCGTAAAACTTGCTAAGGATAATCCAAAAGCAAAGTTTATAGCCCATCCTGAAAGCGAAATTCAGATTTTAGATATTGATCATTACATAGGCAGCACCTCTGGCTTACTAAATTTTGTTCAAAGTGACTCTGCCAAAACCTATATAGTGGCTACAGAAGCAGGGATTCTTCATGAGATGAAAAAGCATTGCCCAGATAAAACGTTTATACCTGCACCCGTTGAAGATGACACCTGTGCTTGCAGTGAATGCGCCTTTATGAAACTTAACACAATGGAGAAACTCTATAAATGTCTGCAAAATGAAAGTCCCGAAATTCAATTGGCAGACTCACTCATCGAAAGAGCCAGATTACCCATTGAAAAAATGCTTTCCCTATAATATGCATACAGATGTTCTTGTTATTGGAACAGGTATTTCTGGTCTGACTTATGCCATTAAGTTGGCTGAGGAATCCCCAGAGACAAAAATAACCTTGATCTGTAAAAGTCAATTAGACGATGGAAATACCAGATACGCACAAGGAGGCATTGCTGTGGTATCCAACTTTCAAAAAGACACCTTTGAAAAACACATTGAAGATACATTTAAGGCCGGAGATAAATTTGGTGATCGATCCGTCATCGAGTTTGTGATCAAAGAAGGAAATGATAGGTTAAAAGAATTAATCGATTGGGGAACAAAATTTGACCAAGACAATGATCGATTAGCCCTGGCTAAAGAGGAGGTCATTCAGAAAAACGTATTGTTCACTACAAAGACCATTCTGGCGCAGAAATTCAAAGAGCATTAATTGAAAAAGTAAAGCACTTTAATAATATCCGCTATTTTGAAAATCATATTCTGGTAGACTTAATTACTGACCACCATAGTAAAGCCAATCACCAACGGTGTTATGGCGCCTATATTATTTCAACCTTAGACGAAAAAATAATAAAAATATCAGCTAAAATCACGGTATTATCTACCGGGGGGGTTGGACAATTATACGCTTTCACAACCAACCCATCGGGATCAACGGGAGATGGGCTTGGAGCTGCCTATCGTGCAAAAGTACAACTAGAAAATCTTCCCTACATTCAATTTCACCCTACCGCGCTCTATCCAAAAGTAAATGGGGAAACTTTCTTGATCACTGAGGCGCTTAGAGGTGAAGGTGCTCGTTTAATCAATGGAGCAGGAGAAGCATTTATGCACAAATATCATCCCTTACAAGATCTAGCACCTAGAGATATTGTCGCCAGATCGATTATTAGGGAAACCATACTGCAACAAGACAAATTTGTATCTCTAGATGCAACATCAATTGATAAGACAGTACTCCATGACCACTTCCCTACCATTATAAATACTTGTAAATCCATAGGAATTAACCCAGAAGTAACTCCGATTCCTGTGGTCCCAGCAGCTCATTATAGTTGTGGGGGAATCAAAGTAGATGCTTTTTCTAGAACCACACTAGATGGCTTATATGCTATTGGTGAATGTAGTCATACTGGGCTTCATGGAGCCAATCGACTTGCCTCTAACTCACTCCTTGAATCTATTGTATTCTCTCATAGAGCAGCCCAAAATAGTATTGTGGAATTAGAAAAAAATGTACTAACCATTGATTTCTTCAATTCTTTACCAGATTGGAATGGGCAACATTTAAGTAATGAAAATTCTGACCGCGAACTAGATGCCTTGCAAAAAGAAATGCAGTCGATTATGAGTAATTATGTAGGAATTTTTAAAACCAATGAAGGTCTTCAAAAAGCACATAAAGAAATTAAATCTTTATACTTTAAGATTGTTAAGTTATACAACGCAAATAAACTGTCTCCCCAAATATGTGAGCTTAGGAATATGATTAGCGTAGCCTATGTATTGGTTAATCAATCATTGGAGATCAAAGAAAATAGGGGCGTTTATTATAATCATAATTTTTCAGATGAATCCATTTTATAAAGAACATCAGTCCGCCATTTCAACATTTATCAAGATGGCGCTTAAAGAAGATATTGGAAGTGGAGATCACACAAGTTTAGCGTGTTTATCTGATTCTACACAGGCCAAAGCAAGATTACTTGTTAAAGAAGAAGGAATTATCGCCGGTGTAGCCTTGGCGGAAATTATTTTTCGTCAGGTGAATCCATCAATTCAAGTCCAAATACTAAAAAAAGATGGAGAATCCATAGCAGTAGGAGAAGATGTTTTTAGAATTGAAGGACCTCAGATTGATCTTCTAAAAACAGAGCGTTTAGTTTTAAACTGTATGCAAAGAATGAGTGGCATTGCTACATTAACACATCGGTTAAAAAACATGATTAGCCATACAAAATGTGAATTATTAGATACCCGAAAAACGACTCCTAATTTTAGGTATCCAGAAAAATGGGCTGTAAAAATTGGGGGAGGACAAAATCATCGAATGGGCCTTTTTGATATGATCATGATTAAAGACAATCACGTAGATTTTAATGGCACAATGAAAAACACTCTGGAAAAAACGGAGCGTTATTTAAATCATATTAACCATGCCATTAAAACAGTAGTAGAGGTTAGGAACCTAGAGGAAATTGAGGCCTGTTTAAATTTTCCATGGATTCATCGACTGTTATTAGATAACATGGAGCCCAATGAGCTGAAAGAAGCATTAAAATGTATTGGGGGTAAATTTCAAACAGAAGCTTCAGGAAACATTACCGAAGACAATATTAGTTCTATTGCAGAAACTGGTGTAGATTATGTGTCTCTGGGTGCTTTAACCCACTCCGCAAAAAACATCGACCTTAGTTTAAAATCAATTTAAATTTCTGTTGAAAAGCCAGCAAAATCAAATTCGAACCACTCGAAGATTGTATTCTGGTTGTTTTTAGATACAGGTATTCTGATTCGAATTTTACGTTGATTGTAAGCTAAATCTGCCAATACTAAATCTTCCATTTCCATTTTAAAAACGTTTGGACGAGAGTAAGTCATTTTGGAAGACTCAATACTACCATCTGAATTTATGATCTCTATCATTAATGGACAAATACTCAAACATCTTGGGAATTTAAATAAACTTTCATCCGTGGCGGTAGATTCAAAAAATCCAGAAACTATTTTCTGCTTGTTTGCTCCTTTTTTATCTAAACTAAAATAAATGGTTATTCCCATTTCACTAGGAGGTGCCGTAACCGCATTGGTTAACACATTACTAGACAACTTACCAATGGTATAAAAAGGGATTACATTTTTACCAGAAGGTAATTCTTTCATATCAAAAATCCAGCCCTCTTTTTTGTAAATTCCTTCTCCCAGTTTTTCTACTTTAGAAGAAGAATCACTGCCACAAGCAGTTAAAAACAAAAAGGCTATGATTGTAAGATAAGTTCCAAAAAACTTCATTTCTAATTGATTTGATTTCGTATCGAAAATACAATTTTCTAACCATAATTTATAAACAAAATACGCAAATGACTTCTTAAAGTGTTTTTTAATCCTAAATAACGATAAACGTAACTTGTATTGATATAAAAATAAAAACGAAAACTATATTTGTATAGCTTAACTTGTAAATCATTTGAAGTTTATTTTAAGGAAAAAATAATTGGATTTCAATCAATGAAAAACGCATACTACTTCATAATTAACCCTGCCTCGAATAGAGGAAATAACGGCGTCGAAAAAAAGATTGTTGCTTTCTTTAAAAACCGTGATGAAAAATTTAAAATTGCTTTATGGGCAGATGGAATTAAAGTAGAAGAATTGGTCAATGCATCTAAAGAAGATGGATATAATACTTTGGTCGCCTGCGGGGGAGACGGAACGATTATGGAGGTAGGTAGATCATTGATGAACTCCACCCAAACATTAGGGATTATTTCTCTGGGATCGGGTAATGGTATTGCTCGCCATTTTGGCATTCCAACCTCAATAAATAAGGCACTAAAAATATTAGTTAAAAATAAGACACAAAAAATGGATGTAGGTCAAGTTAACGATCACTTATTTTTTGGAAATATCGGCTTAGGAATCGAGGCTAACTTCATAAAACACTATCAAAGAGAGAGGATTCACGGAATAAAAGGATACTTTATGGCAGCAATAAAAGCTTTAAGGACCTATAAATACCCTAATTTAAGCTACACCATCGATGGGGAAACGAAAAACGTACACCCTTTAGTGTTTATGCTTTCGAATACAAATGAACAAGGGTATGGCTTTAGTCTTACACCCTCCGCAAAAACCGACGATGGAATGTTGAATTTATCGATAGTAGGGAGGCAAACGAGTTGGAGAATATTTACTTTTTCTATAGAAATGCTTCTTTTTAAACGACCGCTAAGAAAAAAAATGATTGTGAACCAATTAGTAAACGAGATTAAAATCACATCCCCCTTCCCTGTTCAATTTGAACTTGACGGTGAATATTTTAGCCTTTCCAAAAAAGAAGCACATATTCGGGTTTTAACCAAAGCAATCGATATCGTTACACCTTAAGTTATCATCTAAAAAAAAGCAAGTCAATGACCTGCTTTAGTGACCTAGAGAGGATTCGAACCCCTAACCCTCAGAGCCGAAATCTGATATTCTATCCAGTTGAACTACTAGGCCTTTTGCGCAAATGTAAAACTATCTCTTTTCTAAAACAAACCTACCCCCAGAGAAAACAGTCATCTAATAATAAATCATTAGCTTAGTGAAAATTAAAAAAACGTTACTGTTTGTATTCAAGTCTACATGAGTAAACTTTATTTTTTTCGACATGGCCAAGCTTCACTTGGGGCTGATAATTATGATGTTTTAACTGATAAAGGAATTCAACAATCTATTTTACTTGGCGAATACCTAGCAAGTAAACATATTCAATTCGATCAAATTTTTGTAGGTCCATTAGAACGACAAAAAAACACCCTAAAGGCTGTACAAAAAGTATATAACAAACATAAAATACCACTCCCCACGGGCACAGAAATAAATGGACTTAAAGAGCATCGAGGAATGGAGACTATGAAAACCGCTCTTCCAAGTTTAATGAAAACTGACACCTATTTAAATGAGCTAGCTTCTTCGACTAAGGAAAATCCTGCTACCAAACAACGGAACCAAATGTTAGGATTTCAATACTTTTTAAGCGAATGGGCTACGGGAAATATTGAAGTTGATGGCATGCCTACATGGAAATCATTTAGAGAAGATGTAAAGGAAGGGCTTTCAGAAATTTTGGCGGCAACCAAAGCTAATCAAACCGTTGGTGTATTTAGCTCTGGAGGTACCATAAGTGCCATAATGGCCGAGTGCCTGGCATTAACCGACGAAAAAAAAGTAGCACAACTCAACTTTTCTATTAGAAACACTTCGCTCACCAGCTTTCTCTATAACGAAAAGTATTTTAATTTACTCTCATTCAATGAACTCCCCCATTTAGAAGAAGGAATGATCACTTTTGTTTAATTAGTCCTGTATAAAAGAAATGAAAATGCGTAGCGACCTAAATGAACTAAAAAAACGAACTGCTTTTACCACTGATGAACACCGAAAAGAAGCTGTTAAAAAAAGACATGCTAAAGGAAAAAGAACCGCCAGAGAAAATATCGCTGATTTGTGTGACTTGGACTCTTTTAAGGAAATAGGAGCATTAATTGTCGCCGCACAAAAAGGAAGAAAATCAAGAGTTGAACTATGGAATGAAACCCCTGCAGATGGATTAATCTGTGGTTTAGCAACCATCAATAAAAAAGCATGTTATGTACTTAGCTACGATTATACGGTTATGGCAGGAACCCAAGGTGCTTTTGGTCATAAAAAAACAGATCGTTTATTGGCATTAGCGGAAAAAGCCAATTGTCCAATCGTTTTTTTTGTCGAAGGGGGTGGAGGTCGTCCGGGAGATATTGATTTTAATTTAGTCGCCACTGGAGGACTAAATATTTCTACTTGGTCGACATTTGCTAGATTAAGCGGAAAACTACCTAGAATTTCAATTGTAAGTGGCTATTGTTTTGCTGGAAACGCAGCCATTGCAGGGTGTTCAGATATAATTATCGCTACTAAAGATAGTTCTATGGGAATGGGTGGACCAGCTATGATTGAAGGAGGAGGATTAGGAAATTACCATCCTAAAGAAATAGGACCTTCCAAGAAAATGTCAGAAATTGGAGTTATTGATTATTTGGTTAAAGATGAAATAGAAGCTGTCAAAGCAGCTAAAAAATACTTAAGCTACTTTCAAGGAAAAGAGAAGAATTTCCATTGCATAGATCAAAAACAGCTTTACGAAATTCTTCCTGAAGATCGAAAATACGCTTATGATATTAAAAAAATCATCGATGTATTGGCAGACGAAGATTCTGTCTTTGAACTAAGGGGTCATTTTGCAAAAAACATGATTACCGCACTCCTGCGGATTGAAGGAAGGCCAATGGGTTTAATCGCTAATAGCACACGTCATTTAGGCGGTGCCATAGATAGTAAAGCTGCCGACAAGGCCGCAAGGTTTCTTCAATTGTGTAACTCTTTTGATCTCCCTGTCATTTCTCTTTGTGACACCCCAGGGTTTATGGTTGGGCCAGACCACGAACAAGAAGGATTAATAAGACACTCTTCGCGACTATTCCTTACGGCTGCGACCATAGATGTTCCCATAATTACAATTGTACTAAGAAAAGCCTATGGCTTAGGAGCCATGGCCATGGCTGGGGGAAGTCTAAATGAATCTTTCCTAACGCTCTCATGGCCTAGTGGAGAATTTGGTGCAATGGGTTTGGAAGGGGCAGTAAAATTAGGATTTAAAAAAGAACTTGATCAAACGAAAACAAAAGAAGAATATGATCAATTATACACAAAATTAGTTGCACAAGAATACGAAAAAGGCAAAGCAATTAATGCCGCAGAATCATTAGAATTCGATGAAGTAATTGATCCTGCAGAAACTAGAACAAGAATTAGCAGTGCAATAAACTGCTTTGAACATCAACCTAAACCCACCACCAAAACCCGATTTATTGATAGTTGGTAAATAACAAATATAATATGAAAGCAATCGTTTGTGAAAAGTATGGACCTCCTTCTGAGCTTATCCTTAAAGAAATTCCAAGTTTAACCCCTGGTGAAAAAGAAGTTGTAATAAGTGTAAAAGCTTGTAGTCTCAACTTCCCTGACACACTCATTATACAAGGAAAATACCAATATAAACCTGCCCTACCTTTTACACCAGGAAGTGATATTGCAGGAGAGATAAAATCGGTAGGAGCTGCTGTAAAACACCTAAAAGTAGGAGATAAAGTTTTTGGCTTTGTTTCCAACGGTGGTTTCGCTGAGGAAGTACTCGCACCAGCAAAAAATGTTTTTCCAAAGCCTCCAAAAATGGATAATGCCATTGGAGCTTCCTTTCTAATGGCCTATGGAACCTCTTACCACGCTTTAAAGAATAGGGCCCAGCTAAAAGCTGGTGAAACATTGGTTGTTTTAGGAGCTTCTGGAGGGGTTGGTTTAGCCGCTGTTGAGTTAGGGAAACAGATGGGAGCCAAAGTAATTGCATGTGCCTCTACCGATGAAAAAATAGCCTTTTGTAAATCTTATGGAGCAGATGAAGGAATTAACTATAGCAAGGAGGATCTAAAACAACGAATTAAAGAATTAACAAATGGGAAAGGGGCAGATGTTATTTATGACCCGATTGGTGATCGTTTTTCTGAACCTGCACTGCGAGCTATAGCATGGGAAGGTAGATTTTTAGTCGTTGGTTTTGCGGCAGGCGAAATAGCCAAAATTCCTTTAAATCTTGCCCTGCTAAAAGGCTGCCAAATAGTTGGTGTTTTTGGGGTTCCTGGGCAATGCAGTTCCCCAGTGAGAATATGCAAAACACCATGGAACTTATGCAATGGCATAGTGAAGGAAAATTAAAACCACATATACATGGTCAATTCCCACTCAAAGATGCTCACAAGGCTATGGAATTAATGATGGAAAGGAAGGTAATGGGTAAAATAGTTATTGATTGTAGTCAATAAAACTAGCCCATAAGTTGCTGCTTAACTATTGTAGAAATGGTCTTACCATCTGCCTGTCCTCCAACTTGTTGTGTGGCAAGCCCCATTACTTTACCCATATCTTTCATACCTTCTGCACCAGACGAAGAAATAATATCTTTTATAATAGCAGATAGCTCTTCTTCGCTTAGTTGAGCAGGTAAAAATGCTGAAATGATTTCCGCTTGGGCCTCTTCTGGTTCGGCAAGGTCTTCTCTGTTTTGGGTCCTAAAGATATCTGCACTGTCTTTGCGTTGCTTCACTAATTTTTGAACAAGTTTGATTTCTTGTTCTTCACTAAGGGTGGCTCCTGCTCCACTTGCGGTCTGTTCTAATATCACTGCTGATTTAATTGCACGTAAAGCTTCTAGTTTTAGCGCATTTTTTGCTCGCATGGCATTTTTTATTTCTTCTGTCAGATTGGATAGTATTCCCATATTAGTCTACGTTATCGTGTAAAAAAGAGTTGTTTGATCGCAATTGTATATCATCATTTGTGTCTTTTCCTAAAGACATGGTAGAAGGAGATTTTTCCTCCTCTGCAGGCTCCTCTATATCAAACCCCAAACGTTTATAAGCCGGTTGGCGTTCCATTTCCTCAATTCTATTCAAGTTGTTTTTAAAGGTATAATTGAATTGCTTTAGTTGCTCTTTTCGTTTCTCGTTTTGTTGTTTTATACTGTCTTGTATAGACTGGTTAAAGGGGCTTTGTAAATCCTCTTCTTGTATTGATTTACTCACCGTTTCTTTTTCATCTACCACTTTAAGCATTAGTCCCTCTGCCGATTCTTCTTCTTTTTCAAACTTTTGCTCTTCGATAATTTCCTCTTCAAGTTTAAAAAAAGTTTCAACAGATTCCTCCTCAACTGAATTTGTGCTCACAGATTCATCACTCTCTACAGCCATAGGAAGTTCAAAATCGAATTGAATTTGCTGTTTATCTTCCTCCTGAATGTGCTCTGGATCAATGACATCGATCGCACTTAGGTCTGAATTGATTTCAGTAAAAACAAACTCATCTTCACTCACTGACTCATTGATTGTTAAGTCTAATTCCTGAGGATTTTCAACGGTAACTTCCTCCGCAACAACTTCTATCTGCCGAATGAATTCGTTAGAGGAAATAAGGGAACTCTCTTCCTCTGGTAAATCTTTAGTTTCTTCATAGGAGACAATCTCAAAATCATTCACCACAATTTCATTAAGTGATTCATAACCCATTGATTGTTTTTCCCTAGGGGCTTGCGTCTCTTTTTCTAGGGATTCAATATCATCTTCTAATTGATACTTTACGACAGGCGCTTGTTCTTCTTTATTATCCAAAGGAGATTCGAAAACCAATTCTTTAGCGGGAGGAGGTGGTGAAGTTAAATCATGAGTTAACGTTTGTTCATCTTCAAGCGTATGAATTACTTTTTTTGCTTCGGTGTTAACTATTTCATGTTGCTGTTCAGAATTAAACCCAGTAGCAATAATCGTCACAGAGATTTTATTCCCTAATGTGGGATCATCGCCAACCCCCATAATAATATTGGTGTTGTTTCCAGCTTCAGTTTGGATAAAATCATTGATTTCTCCTATCTCATCAATGGTGATTTCTTCCTCACCAGAGACAATCAACAAGAGAACATTTTTACATCCTGTAATTTTATTATCGTTAAGAAGGGGCGAATCTAAAGCTTTAACAATACATTCTTGGGCCCTATTGGCTCCCTCTGCTAATGCAGACCCCATGATAGCAGAACCACTATTACTTAATACAGTCTTTGCGTCCTTTAAATCTATATTCTGGGTGTAGTGGTGGGTAATAACTTCCGCTATTCCTCTAGCGGCAGTTGCTAAAACTTCATCGGCTTTGGCAAACCCTGCTCGGAATCCTAAATTCCCGTAAACCTCTCTGAGTTTATTGTTGTTTATTACAATCAGGGAGTCTACGCTAGCCTTCAACTCTTCCATCCCTCTTTGAGCTTGCTCTAGGCGGATCTTTCCCTCGAATTGGAAGGGCATGGTAACAATCCCTACGGTTAGAATGTCCATTTCTTTTGCCATTCTAGCGATGATTGGCGCAGCTCCAGTTCCTGTTCCTCCGCCCATTCCTGCGGTAATAAATATCATTTTAGTTTGGGTAGAAAGTAGGGTTTTAATATCCTCTAAACTTTCTTGTGCTGCTTGCCTCCCTACATCAGGGTTTGCACCAGCACCTAAACCCTCTGTTAAAGAAGCTCCTAACTGAATCTTTATTGGTACAGCACTTTTCTCAAGTGCCTGAGAATCGGTATTACAGATTACAAAATCCACGCCTACTATTCCTTGCTGGAACATGTAATTGATGGCATTTCCTCCTCCTCCACCGATTCCAATTACTTTAATGACGTTACTTCGATTTTTAGGTAAATCAAAATTAAAATTCTCCGAAATATGGTCTATGTTTTCTGTCATGGGAGTCTTTTTTTACGCTTTATCTAAAAATTCTTTAAACTTATCTGTCCACTGCTCAAAAATAGAGTTCCTACTTTTGATTACATTTTGTGGTATACCTTCTTCAGCAACAATAGGTTGATTTTCGGCAACTAGAATTTCCTCTTCTTCCACAATTTTTTCTGCGGGTATCTTATCTAATGCAGCCATTAACAGACCTACGGCAGTAGAAAATGTGGGACTTGTCATAGAATCATCAGAATCTCCTGCTAAATGTTCGTTTGGATAACCTACTCTTGTATCCATCCCCGTAATATATTCAACCAGTTGCTTAAGGTGTTTTAATTGGCTTCCACCACCGGTGAGAACAATCCCAGCAATGAGTTTCTTTTTTTGCTCCTCATGCCCATAATTTTTTATCTCCAGGTAGGCTTGGTCTATAATTTCAATCGCCCTCGCATTGATAATTTTAGATAAGGTTTTGAGAGAAATTTCTTTTGGATCTCTCCCGCGGAGCCCAGGAATTGAAACAATCTCAGTTTCTTTATTTTCACCCGGCCAAGCAGATCCGAATTTAACTTTCAGAAGTTCAGCTTGCTTTTGAATGATCGAACATCCCTCTTTTATGTCTTCTGTAATCACATTTCCACCAAATGGAATTACTGCGGTATGACGAATTATACCATCTTTAAAAATAGCTAAATCGGTTGTACCTCCCCCTATATCTATTAGAGCTACTCCAGCTTCTTTCTCTTCTTGACTTAATACAGCACTAGAAGAAGCTATGGGTTCTAAGGCAATTTGACCCATCTCTAAACCAGAACTTTTAATACATCGTCCTATATTTCTGATGGAAGAAACTTGCCCGACCACTACATGGAAATTCGCTTCTAATCGACCACCGTACATTCCAATAGGTTCTTTAATCTCAGCCTGACCATCTACCTTAAATTCCTGTGGAAGTACATGAATAATTTCTTCTCCTGGAAGCATCACCAATTTATGAACCTGATTAATAAGGGTTTGAATATCATGCTCATCAATCACTTCATCTGCATTTTCTCGGGTAATATAATCACTGTGTTGTAAGCTTCTAATATGCTGACCTGCAATACCAACAACAACCTCGTCTATGGTTATCCCTGCTTTTGATTCAGCTTCTAATGTGGCTTGTTGAATAGATTGAATGGTCTGAGTGATGTTGTTCACTACCCCTCTATGAACGCCAAGACTTTTGGATTTTCCAATTCCAAGAATGTCGACTTTGTTAAATTCATTTTTTTGTCCAACCATAACCACAATTTTTGTGGTACCGATATCTAATCCAACTGCTATTTTATTTTTTTCCATAGGGTTAGTTATATTGAGCAATTACCTGATTTTGAAAGGTCAAATTGATGCGTTTGTATGTTTCTCCTTTATGCTTTAAATAGTAGGCACAAAATTGTTTTAATTTTTGCGCCTTATCGCTAAACTTATTATTCGTTCCCCAAATAACTTCAAAAGGATAGGAACGTAAACTCATCACAAATTGATTACCCTCCAATCTGTAATCTATAACTTGTTCACTAAGAAACTGGTCAGAGGATATCGATAAAACGAGTTGTACTAAGTTGCGCATATTGGTTTTATTCATTTGCCCATAGAACAGTGGGACTTTGGCTGTATAGCTACTTGAAAGTGGCCTATCGACACCGGTCTCATCCACATAAAAAGCTTGCTCTCCTTCTACCCTAATAATTGGCTTTCTTTCTTCAATCTCTACTGCCAGTTTTCCTGAAGGGTAGACATATACATCAGCATTTTTTATCATTGGATGAGCCAAAAACACTTGTTCTATCTTACTCAAAGCTACCATATCTTTTTGCATGTGAAACAAACTATCTTCGCTTTGTATCAACAATTTATTAACGATTTCTTTTGAAACAAACCTAGACTCACCCCCTAAATGAATAACCTCTAAGTTATTGACTATATGGTTTTTACTTCTTACATGTGAAAAAACACTACTTCCTAAAACTAGGATAGTCACAAAAACAAAATACAGAATGTTCAAATTATTCATCATCTAAATAGTCTGTTTTAATTTTTCTACTTCCCTCCCAATATCACCTGCACCCAAAACAACTTTAATTCGTTGAGAAATTTTTGAAAATTCGTCGTGTAATTCTTCTTTAGACATCACTTCAACCCCGTCAATGCAAGAAATTTTACTAGCCAAAACATCGGAATGCACACCGGGTATTGGCAACTCTCTCGCAGGGTAAATTGGCAATAATATAACCCGATCGAAAAGAGATAATACTTTAGAAAAATCTTCTAAAAAGTCGCGTGTTCTACTGAATAAATGGGGTTGAAAAATAGCACATTTAGACACAGCAGGATAAGCATTTTCTAGTGTGTCATACACTGCTTTTATTTCTGTTGGATGATGAGCATAATCATCGATAAACACATGATTATCGTTTTCCAAATGCAATTGCAACCTTCTTTTAACTCCCTTAAACGATGATAGAGCACTGGATAGATCTTTCTCACTTAAACCGAATGAACTTGCCAAAGCAAAAGCTGCTAAAGCATTGGATAAATTATGTAACCCAAGTTGACTAAAATACTGACCCGTTATACGATTATTAGGTGTGGTTAAATCAAAAGAGTAACCAAATCCCTCGGGCCTAATATTGTTCATATAATAATCTGCCTCTTCATAAATACTATAGGTAACCCCTGCTAAAGGCAATCCCTTTTCAACAATAAGCTTATCGCTTACTTTTTCTGCAAACAAACGATACGAAGCCTTTACTTCTTCAGCATTTCCATAAATATCTAAATGGTCTGCGTCCATGGATGTCACACAGGCTAATGTTGGAGATAAGGACAAAAAAGAACGATCAAATTCATCTGCCTCAACCAAAAACACTTTATCTCCATTGGACATTAAATTACTTTGGTTTTCATTCATTATACCCCCTACAAAAGCAGTAAATGATTGATTCAAGGATTTAAATAAATGAGCTAAGATGGCTGTTGTTGTTGTCTTACCGTGGGTTCCAGCTACAGCTAAATTTGGACTATTTGAGGTAAGTTCTCCTAAAAACTTAGCCCGTTTAAACATGGAATTCCCATTTCCTTCAAAGAATAATTTCTGAGGATGATTGCGAGGGATAGCAGGTGTATAAATCACAATGACTTGATCCGAGTTGAACCCCAAAGGTATTACATGTTTATCCTCGTCAAAAGTAATCTCAATCCCTAAATCCATTAAAACTTCGGTTATATCCGAAGGCGTTTTATCATACCCCGCCACTTTAGCCCCCTTTGAGCAAAGAAAACGTGCTATGGATGACATACCGATTCCTCCAATTCCAAGAAAATAAAAAAACTTGTTTTCCATCTATATTATTTGGTGTATCTGTTGAATAATCTTCTCTGTTGCGTGAGGCTGAGCAAGTGCTTGAATGTTCTTTGAAAGCGCTTGTTGTTTTTCTAAAGAAACCGCTAACTGGGTAAAAACATCCTTAAACTTATTTGGCAAATCTTTTTCTTCAATCATCAGCGCAGCATTATTAATTTCCAACGAATGAGCATTGTGATACTGATGATTCTCGGCTACATTTGGAGAAGGAATTAAAAGCACTGGCTTACCCACCAAACATAATTCAGAAATACTTGCTGCACCTGCCCTAGAAACTATAATATCTGCAGCAGTGTATAGATAATCCATTTCCCTTACAAACGGGAATATTTTAATTGAAGCTGATGAGAAATTTTTAAATTCCTCGTAATACAACTTCCCACATTGCCATATCAACTGTAGACCTAACGATTCAAATAAAAATAAGTGATTCGCTATAGTTTCATTCACTTTTTGAGCACCTAAACTACCCCCTAAAATGACCAATGTTCTTTTAGAATCATCTAATCCAAAAAAGGACAAAGCATCCTTTTTACCAATTTCTACTTCCAAAAGATTTTCCCTGACTGGGTTTCCTGTTAAAACAAGTTTTTCTTTTGGAAAATACTTATCCATGCCGGCGTAGGACACCGCAATTTTATTGGCCTTAGAAGCTAACAATTTATTAGTTATTCCTGCATAAGAATTTTGCTCCTGTAGCAAGGTTTTACTCCCCAAAAGATTACCCATAAACAACATAGGGCCACTTGCAAACCCCCTGTGCCAATAATCATATGTGGCCTATACTTTAACCAAAGTAGGAGGGCCTGAAAAAAACTTACTGTAAGCTTAAAGGGAAACAATAAGTTTCGCCACCATTGTTTTCTTTGAATTCCTGAAATCCAAAGACCATGTATTTTATATCCTTCTTGAGGAACTTTCTCCATTTCCATTTTACCGAGGGCTCCCACAAAAACAATAAAGGCATCCGACTCAGTTTCTTTAATTTTATTGGCAATAGCAATGGCCGGATATATATGTCCGCCTGTACCTCCTCCAGATATTATGTACCTTTTATTCTTCACTTAAAATTGCGATTGGATTTTCTCCCTCTTGAACCTCTTCTGTACTCGTCTGAACTGTTGAATTTGCACTCACACTTAATATTATGCCAAAAGCAATACAAGTCATCCATGCAGCCGTTCCACCGCTGCTGACCATAGGTAATGTCTGCCCTGTAACAGGAAAAACATTTAGCGCTACTCCCATATTAATAAAAGCCTGGAAAATAATAGGAATACCCACCCCAATGACCAATAACTTTCCATAATTCGATGTGGCCTTATGAGCAATTACTGTAATCCTAAATAAAATTAATAGGTAAATTAAAATAATAACAACCCCTCCTAATGAACCAAACTCTTCGACAATAATCGCGTAAATAAAGTCCGAGCTGCTTTGAGGCAAAAAATTCTTCATTACACTTTTACCCACACCTAAACCTGTGACCCCTCCTGTTGCAATAGCTATTTTTGCTCTTTCAACTTGGTAATTGCCTGAAGCACCTGTAGTAGGCTCTCTAAAGTTTTCAATTCTACTCATCCAGGTATCAATTCGGTTAGGCATCGCCTCCGGAAATGCCTTTGCTGTTAAGAAAAAAGCATAAAGGAGACTACACCAATTCCCCAAATGATCATTAAATATTTGATCGGATATCCACCTACAAAAACCACCATTGAAATCATAAGAAAAACAATAACTGCAGTAGATAAATTCGCAGGTAAAATAAGAGCTAAAACAACCCCTACTGGCAACCACAAAGGAAGTATCGTTTCACTAAAGGAAACCGACTGCCCTTCTAGTTTATCTATATACCTAGCCACATACATCATTAACACAAGAAAAGCCAAAGTAGAAGTTTGAAAACTCATTCCAACGATTGGAATTTTAATCCATCTACTTGCGTTTGCCCCACCAATCATAGTTCCTTGGGATACGGTATAGATTAATAATAACACGGTAATAGGCAACAACAAAATTGATATTCCCTTAAAGTATTTATAAGGAATATGATGTATACCTATCATAAATACAAAGCCCATCATCAGAATAAACATATGCTTAAACAAATGTTGCCATGGTGTTCCATTCCCTACCACATAACTTAAATTGGAACTTGCACTGAACACCGGAAAAAAGGAAAAAAGTGCTAATAGAGCAAGAATACCCCATAAAACTAAATCTCCCTGTATAAGCCGATTATTCTCTTTCATTACAAACTTCTAACTGCTTCTTTAAATTGGTCTCCCCTATCTTCATAATTATCGAAAAGGTCGAAACTTGCACATGCCGGAGAAAGCAATACATATTCTCGTTTGTCAGCAAGCTGATGTGCCATTTTAACCGCCTCCTTCATCGATTGTGTTTCAACCATAAGATCTACAACCGGAGAAAAGGATTCAATGATTTTTTCATTATCCACACCAAGACAGATAATAGCCTTTACTTTTTCACGAACTAAGGGTAAAAGATCGCGATAATCATTTCCTTTGTCTACTCCCCCGACAATCCAAACCGTTTGCCCCTCCATGCTTTCTAAAGCATAAAAAGTTGCATTTACATTGGTCGCCTTTGAATCGTTAATATAGGTACGGTTTTGAATTTTAAGTACATACTCTAATCGGTGAGGAACTGCGGTAAAATTGCATAAACTTTCTCTAATTGAAGTCTTACTTACTTCTAATAAACGAGCCACACTTACTGCCGCCATAGCGTTCAATAAATTATGTCTCCCTTGGAGAGGAAACTGAGTTGTGTTAATCATAGTGGTAGAATTATATTCATTGATTCTTATTTCGTCTTGGTGAAATTGGATACCATTCGGAGATTTATTATTGAAACCGAAGGGAATTAAATTTGCAGAAATTCGAGCCTGTTCAATCGCCTTGGTCAAAACCTGATCATCTGCGTTAAACAACAAGAATTGATCTTTAGTCTGATTTTTAGAAAGCAATAACTTTGCCTGGATATAGCGCGAAAAATCTTGCTTGTATCGATCTAAATGGTCTGGAGTAATATTAGTGATTACACCTATTTCGGGTGCAAAATCATGAATATCATCCAACTGGAAACTACTAATCTCAAGCACATAAAAATCATAGTGTTTTTCAGCGACTTGCTGAGCAAAACTCATTCCAATATTGCCAGCTAAACCAACCTTTAAACCTGCCTGTTTTAAGATATGATGAATGAGTAAAGTCGTTGTTGTCTTCCCATTACTCCCTGTTATTCCAATGATTTTAGCTTTTGTATAATGACTTGCAAATTCTATTTCAGATACAATTTTTATTCCTGCTTCTCTAATGGATTGAACGATGGATACTTCATCAGGTATCCCAGGACTTTTCATCACCAAATCTGCCTGAAGTATTTCTGCAAGAGAATGCCCACTTTCCTCCCATTTGATTTCATTTTCTGTGAGTAGTGATTTTATTTCGGTTGTTATTTGACCCATGTCAGAAACCAACACCTCGTAGCCTTGCTTTTTAGCTAAAATAGCGGTTCCTTTTCCACTCTCGCCAGCCCCTAATACAACCATTTTTTTCATTATCTAAGTTTTAGGGTAACAATGGTTAGTAAACTCAATAAAATACCTATGATCCAAAATCTTGTTACAATTTTACTTTCGTGATAACCCTTCTTTTGGTAGTGATGATGAATAGGAGCCATTAAAAAAATACGCTGGCCTAACCCCGTTTTATTACGTGTGTATTTAAAATAAGTGACCTGTAAAACCACTGAAAGATTCTCAATGAGGAAAACCCCACAAAGCAAAGGGAGTAATAATTCTTTTCTCACCATTAACGCAATTACTGCGATTATTGCTCCAATGGTTAAACTTCCTGTATCTCCCATAAAAACCTGAGCGGGAAAGGTGTTGTACCATAAAAATCCAATTAAAGCACCTAAAAATGCAGCGATAAAAATGGTGATCTCCCCAACATCTGGTATGTACATAATGTTTAAGTAGTCTGAGAAAATTACATTTCCAGAAACCCAGGCAAAAATACCTAGTGTGAATACCATTATGGCTGAACTTCCTGCTGCTAATCCATCTATACCATCGGTTAAATTTGCCCCATTAGATACCGCAGCAATTATAAACACCACCACAGGAATAAATAGGAGCCAGGCCCAAGATTCTGCCCCTGGAATCCATTTAATTAATGTTGTATAATCAAACTCATTGTTTTTTAAAAGAGGAATTGTTGTAATGGTAGATTTTTCCTCATCTCTAAAGGAGGATGATTCAGAGCTTACCGTTGAATTTTCAATGGCAATCTCCTGTCTAACTGTTACTTCTGGATGAAAATATAGGGTAGATCCCACCACTATGCCCAAAATGATTTGACCCAAAATTTTAAATTTTCCTTGTAAACCCTTTTTATCCTTTTTAAAAATCTTTATGTAGTCGTCAACAAACCCTATAGCACCCATCCAGAGGGTTGTAAAGAGGAGCAGTAAAATATAAATATTGTCGACACGAGCTAAAAGAAGTACAGGTATTACTGTGCTAAAAATGATCATTATCCCACCCATAGTAGGTGTTCCCGCTTTTTCATTTTGTCCTGCAAGACCCAAATCTCTAATACTTTCTCCAATTTGTTTTTGGCTTAGAAAATCGATGATTCTACGACCAAAAAGGGTAGAAAAAACTAAGGAAATTAAAGCAGCTACTGCAGCTCTAAAAGACAAAAACTGAAACAAGCTTGCTCCCGGAAATTGGTAGTTAGTTTCTAAAAAGTCAAATAAATAATAGAGCATATTAAAATAATTGTTTACAAATTTCTTTCACTATTTCATAGTCGTCAAAAGGTTCTCTTTTTCCTTTTATTTCCTGGTAATTTTCATGTCCTTTCCCTGCTACTAAAAGCACATCACCCGGTTTTAAACTCATACAACCAGCTTTAATAGCAGCTTTGCGATCTGTTATCCTAAGTGATTTTTTATAGTCTGCGGGAGAAACCCCAGACTCCATTTGATCTATAATTGTCTCTGGATTTTCATTTCTTGGATTATCAGACGTAAAAATGACTTTATCGCTAAGCGAAGCTGCTACATTAGCCATCAGCGGTCGCTTTGATTGATCGCGGTCTCCCCCACAGCCAACAATGGTTGTTAGGGTTTCATTCTTGGTTCGAATTAAAGCAATGGTTTCTAATACATTCTTAATGGCATCTGGAGTGTGGGCATAATCGACAATTACTGTGGCATTATTTGGTGTTCTATAAGTATCGAAACGACCTTTTATGTTTTTGAGTTCACTTAAAAAAGAAAGGGCCTCTATTTTTGGTAAACTCAACTCACATGCAACGGCATAGACTGCCAATAAATTAGACGCATTAAATTGTCCAACTAAAGAAGTCCATACTTCCTGATCATCTATTTTTAAAAGCATACCAGAAAATTCTGTTTCTAGTACTTTAGCTTGATAGTTTGCATAATTTTTTAAGCCAAAAGTTTTATGCTTTGCTAAACAATTCTGCAGCATATAGCGGCCATTCTTGTCATCTACATTAACCAAAGAAAAAGCCTGAGGCGACAAACCATCAAAGAATGCTTTCTTTACATCTCTATAGTTTGCAAAAGTCTCATGATAGTCTAAATGATCTTGGGTTAGATTAGTAAAAACACCCCCAGAAAAAACCAATCCTTTAATTCTATCTTGGGCTATTCCATGAGAAGAAACCTCCATGAAACAATATTCAACCCCCTCAGAAACCATAGCCCTTAGGTGCTCATTGATTTGCAAAGGATTTGGTGTGGTATGTGTTGCAGCTATAGTTTTAGAAGGATATTTGATCGTTATGGTAGAAAGCAGTCCTACCGCATATCCTGCACGCTGAAAGAGGTGATGCAACAATGAGGTAACAGAAGTTTTTCCGTTGGTACCTGTAACCCCAACTAAAGTTAATTCTTTAGATGGATTATCATAAAAATTTGCTGCACAGATCGCTAAAGCCTCTCTACTGTTTTTAGTTGTAATTAGAACAATATCCAAATTTGATAACGCGGGTTTATCTTCACAGATAATAGCCGCCGCCCCCAGTTCAATAGCAGACATTATGTATTGATGACCATCTATCTGATCCCCTTTGATCGCGATAAAAAGACTTCCCTTTTTTACCTGCCTAGAATCAAAGGTTATCGCATCTACTCCAATAGAAGTATTTCCCTGAATTGCTTCTATCGAAACCCCGTACAATAAATCTTTAAGTATCTTCATGACAGTTCAAGGATTATGGTTGTATTTGGACTGATTTTTGTTCCGGATTTAATGGATTGTCTAATGACTTTGCCTCTCCCTCTTAACGTTACCTTTAAACCTAATTGCTCTAGTAGGGCAATAGCCTCCATTGCTGGCATACCCTTTAGGTCTGGGATTTGCTCATTATTCTTCAGCTCAAAATCTGTAGGAATAGTGTTAGAAAGCTCCACCAAATTCTGCTGAGAGATTTCTACCTCCTGGGGGGTGGTATAGTAAATTTTACGCGCAATCTCCTTAAAAACAGGTGCTGCAACAGTTGCCCCGTAATACCCCTTTTCTTTATTGGGTTTGTAAACTAAAACCATACAGGAATACTTGGGCGCTTCGTAAGGAAAATATCCCACAAAACTGGAAATATACTGTACATCCCCAGAAGTGTAATCTACCTGACAAGTACCCGTTTTTCCAGCCATTGTAAATGCCTTATCCTTGATTTTGTAACCGGTTCCCCATTTCTTGTCCACCACATTAAACATCATACGTTGCACTTTCTTTAATGTCTCCTCAGAACATACGGAAGGATTGATGACCTCTTTTTCAAATTTTTTCACTATTTGATTCGAAGAAGATTTAATTCGGTCAATAAATCTTGGTTTAACCATTTGTCCGTTATTGGCTATGGCATTATAAAATGTAAGCACCTGTAAAGGTGTAAGCTCTACCCCATACCCATAAGCCATCCATGGAAGACTAATCCCATTCCAATTTTTATCGGTCGGATAAGGAATTATTGGTTGTCCCTCCCCTAGAATAGAAACACCTAGCTTTTCATTCAGACCCATATTATATAATCGATCTAAAAACTTTTTAGGCTCTTTTTTATAATGATCATAAACCATTTGAACCAGAGCCGTATTAGAAGAAACCTCAAAAGCCTTGGAGAAGGGAATTAATCCATACCCTCCTTTTTTTGAATCTCGCACTTTATATTTTCCAAAGAATGTTAAAACACCATTTTTGGTGTCTACTAATTCGTTAGGTTCAATGACTTTATCTTCAAGAGCTGCCACCATGGCCATCAGCTTAAATGTAGAACCTGGCTCATAAGTAGTTCCAACAGCATAATTTAACTTTTCGAA
The DNA here is from genome assembly GCA_038143595.1 of Flavobacteriaceae bacterium. Lineage (GTDB taxonomy): Bacteria > Bacteroidota > Bacteroidia > Flavobacteriales > Flavobacteriaceae > Arcticimaribacter. The sequence goes on from JAYQME010000002.1 coordinate 47,196, forward strand.
ATATTTTCCCTTTTTGGTGCGTCCTAAATTCACAATTGCCTTAATGGATCCAGATTGCGTATCCATTATAATAGCCGTACCGTGCTCAGCTTCGAAATTCTCTAATTGCCTCAAAAGTGCATGATGGGCAATATCTTGCATATTTACATTTAATGTGGTGTAAACATCATAGCCCTCTGTAGGTTCCTTCTCATTATTATCATTAATAGGCTTCCATTGTCCATTGGCAATTTTTTGCTTTAACCGGCGACCATTTTCTCCTTTCAAGTACTGACTAAAAGCGCCTTCAAGACCTACTCTTAAAAAATTACCCGATGGGTCTGATTTTTCATAACCAATGGTTCGTTCAGCAATTTTTCCAATAGGGTGCTCCCTGACCAATTTTGACTCTACAATCAACCCCCCTTTGTAAACAGGTAAAGAAAAAAGAGGCAATTCTTTTATTTTTTTGAATTCAGAGTAAGTTAGATTTCTAGCAATTAGGGTGTATCTATTTCCTTTACGCTTTGCTTTTTCTAATAAACTCAAGTAGTACTCAGAAGAATGACCAAGCACGGCGGACAAACCCGTCGCTAAACTCCTCTTATGCTCCTTAAATATTTTCTGAGAAGACACCTTAGCATCCCACCGAAGCTCATATCTAGGGACTGTAGTTGCTAGTAAATTTTCGTTTTCAGAGTATATGTTTCCCCTACTTGGCTCAAGTACAAAGTTTTTTACCGTTCTTTTCTGAGCCAAATCTTTGTAATAATCTCCCTCCTCAGATTGGATATAAAATAGCTTTCCAATTAAAACAAAAGCAAAAAAGAATAGACCCGCAGCAAAGAGGTAAAAACGTGTCATCAATTGTGGCTTACTTTTGTTCATTAATCGGTAATGGTTAATTTTATGGGAGGTGAAGTAGCAGGACGTATTCCTTTTACTGCGAGCGTAGTTACGATTCGTGTTTCCATTTTTAATCGCATGAGCGCCGCTCTCGTCTCTACAAACTCACTTTTTACTTCTTTAATTTCATTATTGAGTTTGGCTATTTCGTAAATTTTCTTGTCGGCACTATGTCCACTTGCGATTATGAGCAAGGCTAAGAAGGACACAAAAAGTAGCATCCGCCAGTTTTTAAGAGCATCATCCTTAATGAGGAATTCGATATTTAAGAGAGATAATATACTATTCATTCTTTTCGGCAATTCTTAGTTTAGCACTTCTCGCTCGGCTATTTCTTTTTATTTCCTCTTGATCAGGAACAATCAACTTTCCTACTTTCTTAAACGGACAGTTTCGATTACCAAAGAAATCCTCTTCCGCTTCTCCTTCAAATACCCCTGAACGAATAAATCTTTTAACCAAACGATCCTCTAAGGAATGATAAGAGATACAAACCAAGCTCCCCTTGTCTTTTAACACCTCTGAAGACTGTGTTAAAAACGCCTTAATTACTTCGAGCTCTTGATTTACTTCAATACGGATTGCCTGGAAAACTTGGGCCAAAGTTTTATTCAAAAATCGCTCGGGAATCAATGGCTTTAATAAATCAATTAAGGCCTGTGTAGTTTTAATTTCTTGATTTTCTCTAGCAATTACAATTTGTTCGGCAATACGATAAGCCCCCTTTACCTCTCCAAAATTTTTAAAGATCTGGGTAAGTTGTTCCAAAGAATAAGTATTCACCACTTTAGAAGCATCTAACTCCTCCTGCTGATCCATCCTCATATCTAAGGGTCCATTAAACCTAATTGAAAAACCTCTCCCCTCAGCGTCGAATTGATGAGATGAGACTCCGAAATCCGCAAGAATACCACTTACTTCAGTTACCCCATATAGCTTTAGATAGCGCTTTAAGTCTCTAAAATTCGCTTCGATTAATATTAGACGCTCATCGTCAATCTTATTCATAACGGCATCTTGATCTTGGTCAAAAGCCAGCAGCGAACCATGGGGGGATAATTGATTTAATATTTCCTGCGAGTGCCCACCACCGCCAAAAGTAGCGTCTACATAAATCCCATCGGGGTCGGTAATTAAGGCCGCCACAGACGACTCGAGCAAAACGGGATCATGGTAGTTAATCTTGCTCATTTTTGTCACCCATTACTTCTTCTGCTAATTCACCAAAATCCAGAGTAGCCTCATCTATGGCCTCTTCATAACGGGTTTTATCCCATATTTCAAGAATATTTACAGCTGACGAAATCACAGTCTCTTTATTGATTCCCGCATGAAGAACTAAATCTTTAGGAATCAATAATCGACCATTTCCATCCACTTCCACTAAGCGAACACCTGCCGTAAATCTTCTAATGAAATCATTGTTCTTTTTATTAAACCTATTCAATTGATTCACTTTTTCCATAAGTGACTCCCATTGCTTTAAAGGATAAAGCTCCAAACAGGCATTAAATACGGCTCTTTTTAAAATAAATCCATCCTTCAAGCCATCAGACAATTGCTTTTTTAGTGCCATAGGAAGCATAATCCGTCCCTTAGAATCGGCCTTACACTCATATGTTCCTATAAAATGCTGCATGTTGTTGTTTAGCAATTGAATACATCAAATATAATTTTTAATTCCCACTTTATTCCACTTATTACCACATTGTTGATAACTTTTGCGTTCGATAAATCCAAATCATTGATTTTCAATGATGAAAAAAATTAGTGCCAGGTATACTATTTAATCCCTATCTTTGTGCGCTAATGCGAATGAGCCAAAAGGCATGAAAAACATTTTAACTCAAGAAGCAGACTACACTTATTTAGAAAAAGGAAGCGGACAACCTATTGTAATCCTTCATGGATTGATGGGGGGACTCAGTAACTTTAGTGGAGTCACTGATTACTTTCCAGAAAACGGATACCGGGTAATTATACCCGAATTACCGATTTACGATCTGCCTCTCAAAAAGACGACCGTAAAAGCTTTTGCAGAATACCTACATGGTTTTTTAGAATTCAAAAAATTAAAAGACGTTATTCTTTTAGGAAACTCTCTAGGTGGACACATCAGCCTTGTTTTTTCTAAAACATACCCTGAGCTAGTTAAAGGACTTGTGCTTACTGGGAGTTCTGGTCTTTACGAAAATAGTATGGGTGAGTCTTATCCTAAGCGAGGAAACTACGAATACATTAAGAACAAGAGTGAAGAAGTATTTTTTGATCCATCAGTAGCTACAAAAGAAATCGTTGACGAGGTTTTTGAAACAGTTAATGACAGAAACAAACTAATTAAAACCCTTGCGATTGCTAAAAGCGCTATTAGACATAATATGTCTAAAGATTTGCCTAGTATGCATACGCCGACATGTTCAATTTGGGGGAAAAACGATGTAGTTACCCCACCAGATGTAGCAGATGAGTTTAATAACCTTTTACCAGATGCTAACTTATTCTGGTTAGACAAATGCGGACATGCACCGATGATGGAACACCCCGTAGCGTTTAATCAAATTCTACATAGCTGGCTAAAGGAAAGACAATATTAAGCATCACCCCATGCGTATTGCTCATTCCGAATTTATCATAAGTAATACTGAGGTTGGCAAATGTCCCAAAGAACCCATTCCAGAATACGCCTTCATAGGTCGATCCAACGTAGGGAAATCATCGCTAATTAATTCACTTTGCAGTAGGAAAAACCTAGCTAAAACCTCTGGCAGACCAGGAAAAACTCAATTGATTAATCATTTCAAAATCAATAAAGAATGGTTCTTAGTAGATTTACCTGGCTACGGTTATGCCAAGACGTCGAAAACTACTAAAAAAGCCTTCCAAAAATTAATCACCAACTATTTTAAGGAAAGAAAACAACTCATCTCAGCTTTTGTTTTAGTTGATATTCGTCATGCCCCTCAACCCATTGATTTAGATTTCATGGAGTGGCTGGGCACAAATCAAATACCCTTTTCTATTATTTTTACAAAAGCAGATAAACTTAAACCTTTAGCGGTAGAAAGAAACGTACAGGGATATTTAAAAAAAATGGAAGCTGAACTCTGGGAGGAAGCTCCCCCTCATTTCATTTCTTCTTCTTTACACAAAACGGGAATGGATAATATTCTTTCTTATATAGACCTACTCAACAAAGAATTCAAAAAATCTTATTAGGATTTTTTACCCCTGTCAATATTTAGGTGTGTAGCAAAATACTCGCAAAAATCATTCATGGTTGCAGTCATTTTTTCATTTTGAGTGGCACGGAAAAAAGTTTGAGCCATCGTAACTAAGGATTGATGAAAAAACACATTCATTTGATCTATAGGCATTTCTTTAACCCATAAATCCATACGTAAAGTTTCTTGATTTTTACCATCCCACAAAGACATTAATAAAGCTTGGGCCTCCTCTTCTTGGACCCCACCATCTGGCGCAGACCAAATAATTTTTTCAGGAATCTTATTCTCGTCTAACTGAACGTCAATCTTAATATTGGTTTCTTTTCCTTTACTCATCATTTTGCGGGTTTATAATTAGCAGCAGTAAACAAATCCCTACTCGTTAGATTGAGTATCTGCCGAGGGGTCATTTTTGGGTTTTTTTGGGCATAAGATCGAACGATTTGCCATCCTATCCATTGCCCAATTTTACCAGGACTTTCATTGTCTATTTCTAGGTAAAATTTAGAAAATGGCGCTGGCTCCATAAAACGTTGAAAAAAACTAGTTTGTGTTTTATACAAAAGTTCATTTTCAATAAAATATTGCCATATAAATCTTTCATTATCAGCCACCCAATCTATTTCTTCTGAAGAATAGCTTATTTTAATTTCATCTTTTTCATTAGGCAATAGCAAATCTTTTATATAGAGCTTTTTACCATAATAAATCATTTGACCTAAAAGCGTTCTATCCTTTGGTTCGGGAACCACACTTATAGCAAATTCATCTGCTAAATGAGCCCCTAAGTAAGCGATATCCATGTCCCTGACTATATAACTAGGAATCCCTTCATATAGTTCATTCTTAGCGCCTAGAAACGTATCTAACGAAATAAGAACCAACGAATCTGTATAGACTGTTTTGTTTTGATAATCGACATTGTTCGTTAAAAAAATAACTGGAGGATCTAATTGACGTGGGAAATAATATTTTATATGCTGATAAAGAGCTCTGATTTGCTTTTCAAAAGGATCTAGTGAAGGAAACACCTCCGCAATCTCCGTTTGTAAAATCACCTGCAAACTATCTTTTTGACGTTTAGTCCAAATACTATCGTGATATTGGTCAGGAAATAAATAAGGGTATTGACTTTTAAGTGCATAAAATTCGTTGGGAGCTGCGTTAAAAAATTTTTGATCAAACCGATCAAAAACTACGTCTACCTCTATTTGTGCTATTTCGGCTTCTCTATTATCTAAAGAATCGCACCCCTTAATTACGAGGATTACCCCAAATATGAGGAAAAAGTTGAAAAATGATAATTTTTGATGCTTCATTCTGCTTTTTTTCTTGTCAAAAAGAAGTTTATTACTTTTATACAAAGTTACATGCAAAAAACAGAGTAGCGATGAAAAGTCCAGAAAAAGTAATCGATCACATAGTAGAATGGCTGAAAGAATATGCCCAAAAGTCAAAAATGAAAGGTTTTGTAGTGGGGGTGTCTGGAGGTATTGATTCTGCATTAACCTCTACCCTGTGCGCAAAAACAGGCTTACCCGTTCTTTGTCTAGAGATGGAAATACACCAGGAAGAAAATCAAGTTTCTAGAGCACAAAATCACATTAAATGGTTAGCAGAACACTTCCCTAATGTAACGCATCACTCGCTTTCATTAACGGGTGTTTTTGATGCTTTCCAAGAGCTACTCCCACCGACTGATCAAAAAGATCAAGCTTTTTTAAGCCTAGCAAACACTAGGGCTAGACTTAGAATGTCTACCCTCTATTATTTTGCTGCACTGCACCGCTTTCTTGTAGCAGGTACAGGAAATAAAGTAGAGGACTTCGGGGTGGGCTTTTACACCAAATATGGCGATGGCGGAGTAGATTTAAGCCCCATTGCTGATCTGATGAAATCTGAGGTGTTTCATTTAGCAAAAACACTCGGAATAAATGAAGAAATTCAAAATGCTGCACCCACAGATGGTCTATGGGGAGATGATCGAACAGACGAGGATCAATTAGGGGCCACCTACAACGAGCTTGAATGGGCTATGAGAAACACAGAAGCAGATACTTCTCGTTTTACCCAAAGACAGCAGGAGGTCATGGAAATTTATCTCTCTTTCAACAAACAAAACCTACATAAAATGAATCCGATCCCAGGCTGCCACATCCCAAAGGATTTCTTATAAAACTCGGTTGAGTTGAGACGAAACTAACCGCCTTAATTGATAGTAACTCATTACATCTTCGAGTAGTTCAGCATGCTCCTGCTGTGTATCTTCCATCTCTGCTTGCAATGCCTCTATTTTCATGTTTACTAGATGTTTACGTAAACTCAAAATTGTTTCTGTTACCATAAGACCTACTTGCTGATCTCTACCTTTCACGAAAATATTTTTCTTCTCCCACTGATGAAGATTATATTTTTCTTCATTCATTAAAATAGTACTTACAAGACTGCTTAGCTCTGGTGACAAACGCGGCATTAACTCATCGATAAGCAATTCCCCTTGCGTTTGAAATTGCTCTAATAAGATATAGAAAAGCGCTTTAAAATCGGCATTGGCTAACTCAACCTCATCTTGCTGAAGATCTAAAAACACCTTTTCATAGACTTTTGCAGTGACTACGGTAACCTCTTCTTCAATTTCATTGGTTTCCTCGGAGAATGTAAGCATAGATTCATTAAAAGACTCTTCTCTATTTCCATACAACATCAATAAGGTAATAATTTGCTTTTCTAGCTCGTACAATGGATCTACAACTGTCTTGGGCATAGGAGTATCTACGACCTTCATTGGTGAGTTTGCCTTCTCTCTTGCTTTCTGTGTTTTTCCCTTAGCCACCTTTTGCGCTAAAGAACTAAACAGAACTTCTTCAGATATCTGCATGATTGAGGCACAGCTTTGGATATAAACCTCTTGCTGTATTGGATCGGGAATTTTTGCAATACTCTCCACCATATCCTTAATGGTCGTTGCTTTTTTAACCGGATCATTCTGTGCTTCTTCCATTAGGAGTGAAGCTTTGAATTGAATAAAATCTTTAGCGTTCTCTTTAAAATAAGCAGTGATCTCTTCTAAGGAATTTTTCTTTGCAAAGCTGTCTGGATCTTCTCCTTCAGGAAAAGAACATACCCTAACATTCATTCCTTGAGCCAAAATCATATCGATTCCCCTTAAAGCCGCACGAAGTCCTGCTGCGTCGCCATCAAACAAGACAACTATATTCTGGGTTAGCCGCTGTATAAGTCTTATTTGCTCTTGCGTTAATGCCGTCCCAGAAGAAGAAACCACATTTTTATTCCCCTTTGATACATCTGTATGACATCTGTATATCCTTCAACTAAATAACATACATCTTCTCTTGCTATAGCTTGCTTGGACTCATAAAGCCCATATAAGACTTTGCTCTTATGATATATTTCACTCTCAGGGGAGTTTAAGTATTTCGCAGTTTTCTTATTTTCTCCTAAAATACGTCCTCCAAACCCAACTACTCTCCCAGACATACTCTTAATAGGGAAAAGTACTCGCCCACGAAAACGATCTATATTTCGATCTTCATTTACAATGGTGAGCCCTGTTTTTTCTAGAAATTTTAAGGAGTAGCCTTTCTTAAGTGCCGTTTTAGAGAAAGCATCTTTTTCTTCTAATGCATACCCTAGCTCAAATGTTTTAATGATTTCCTCTGTGAAACCTCGTTCAATAAAATAGGTTTTACCGATGGCCTTCCCTGAAGAAGACTCCCATAGATTATTTTTAAAATATTCATTTGCATACTCAGAAACAAGTAGCATACTCTCCCGCTCGTCGCGCTTAGCCTTTTCTTCATCAGTTTGCTCGGTTTCTTCTATTTCTATTCCATACTTTTTAGCCAAATAACGAATGGCTTCTGGATAAGAAAATTTCTCATGCTCCATTAGGAAAGCAACCACATTACCCCCCTTACCACTACTAAAGTCCTTCCATATTTGCTTTACTGGAGAGACCATAAAACTAGGAGATCTTTCTTGTGAAAAAGGACTTAGTCCTTTAAAATTAGATCCCGCCTTTTTTAAACTTACAAAATCACCGATAACCTCCTCTACACGAGCAGTTTCATATACTTGATCAATTGTAGATTTTGTAATCAATAGTTAGAAATTAAATGATCTATAAACTTAAGAAAAAAAGGAATTACTGTTTGCGAGAAATAACGTAATTCACCATTAATTCTAAGGCGTCCCGGTATTTATCTTTTGGAAAGGTCAACAAAATATCCAATGCCTTCTGTCTGTAAGCTTCCATTTTTTCTTCGGCATACTTGAGTCCACCTACTTCTTTTACCTTTTTTATTACCTCTTTTACCCTTTTTTTATCGCGGTTGTACTTCTTTATGGATTGAATAATCCAAGCTTTTTCTTTGCTGGAGACATTATTTAAGGCATATATTAAAGGCAATGTCATCTTTTGTTCTTTTATATCAATCCCCGTAGGTTTTCCAATGGCCGTGTCTCCATAATCGAACAAATCATCTTTAATTTGAAAAGCCATCCCAATAAACTCTCCAAATTGGCGCATTTTTTCAACAACAGCATCATCGTCTTTTACTGTTCTTGCACCCATGGCACAACAAGCAGCTAATAGTGTTGCTGTTTTTTGGCGAATAATATTGTAATAAACATCCTCGGTAATATCGAGCTTTCTTGCTTTCTCAATCTGCAACAACTCTCCTTCGCTGATTTCTCTAACTGCTACAGATATAATTTTAAGTAAGTCATAGTCGTTGTTCTCTATACAGACCAGCATACCTTTAGACAGCATAAAATCACCTACGAGAACAGCTATCTTGTTCTTCCAAAGCGCGTTGACAGAAAAAAAACCTCTTCTCATATTGGAATCATCGACTACATCATCGTGAACCAAAGAAGCAGTATGTATCAATTCTATCACTGAAGCGCCACGATACGAACGTTCATTTACCTGGCCATTATTGAGCATTTTTGAGGTTAAAAACACAAACATAGGGCGCATCTGTTTCCCTTTGCGGTTAACAATAAAATGCGTTATCCTGTTAAGTAAGGCTACTTTGGAAGACATAGAAGCAGTGAACTTTTCCTCAAACAGCTCCATCTCTTCATAAATCGGTTCTTTTATCTGCTCAACAACTTTCATTTCTTCAAATATACGTTTTCATCAAGTGGTTTGCTGATTTTTATTGGCTAATTGACCACAGGCAGCATCAATGTCTTTTCCACGAGATCGTCTAACCGTTGCAGTTATATGAGCCGCTGTAAGATATTCTATGTAACGATCAATGACCTCTGCATCAGCTTGCTGAAATTGATCTTCTCCAATGGCATTATATTCTATGATGTTAACCTTGGAGGGCACTTTTTTACAAAAGTCAACCAAGGCCTTTATATGGGCCATATCATCATTAATCCCCTTCCATACCACATACTCGTATGTAATTAGCTTATTCGTTTTTTGATACCAATAGGATAAGGACTCCAAAAGATCTTCTATAGGAAACTTCTTAGCGAACGGCATGATCTTTTCTCGCGTAACTTGAAGCGCAGAGTGAAGGGAGACTGCAAGGTTAAATTGCACCGCATCGTCAGCCATCTTTTTAATAAGTTTAGGTATACCCGAAGTGGATAGCGTTACTCGCCTAGGAGACATTCCTAATCCTTCTGAAGAAGTTATTTTTTCGATCGCCTTGAGCACATTATTATAATTCATCAAGGGCTCTCCCATCCCCATAAAGACAATATTAGACAAAGGTCGATTATAATAAGCTTTACTTTGTTGATCTATTGCAACTACCTGATCAAAAATCTCATCCGGGTTTAAATTGCGCATTCTAGCTAATTTTGCTGTAGCACAGAACAGACAATCTAAGCTACAACCTACTTGAGAAGATACACAGGCTGTTGTCCTATCCTTAACCGGAATCAAAACCGACTCAACCACCCTTCCGTCAAATAACTGAATGGCATTTTTTATTGTACCATCCTTACTTCTCTGTTGTTGATCTACTTCTATATGATTAATTGTGAAATGCTCATTTAGAAAAGACCGTGTAGATTTAGAAAGGTTAGTCATGGAGTCGAAATCATGAATTCCTTTATTCCACAACCATTGGTAAACTTGCTTTCCTCTAAAAGCCTTATCCCCTTGTGTTACAAAAAAAGACTGTAACTCCTCTAATGAGTAAGCACGAATATCTTTTTTATGGGTTGACATGTTTGGAGTTTAGATGATCAGCATGGCATCACCATATGAATAAAAATTATATTTTTCTTTCACGGCAATATCATAAGCTTCTTTAATAAAATCTGGATCTGCAAAAGCAGAAACCATCATTAAAAGGGTAGACTTAGGAGTATGAAAATTTGTAATCATACAATTAGCTATCGAGAAATCGTAGGGAGGAAAAATAAATTTATGGGTCCATCCACGGTAGGTATTTAGTGTATTCACCGAAGAAACCGAGCTTTCTAGACCCCTCATTACAGTAGTACCAACTGCACATATTTTCCTTTTATTCGCTTTTGCTTCATTAACAACTTTAACCGCTGCTTCTTCAATGATAAGCTCTTCCGAATCCATTTTATGTTTCGATAAATCCTCTACTTCAACAGGATTAAATGTACCTAAACCTACATGCAAGGTCAATTCTGCTAAATCAACACCTTTAATTTCTAAACGTTTCAATAAATGTTTAGAAAAATGAAGCCCTGCAGTAGGAGCAGCAACTGCGCCCTCATTTTTTGCATAAATAGTCTGATATCTACTTTTATCCTCTGGAGTGGGTTCGCGTTTAATATATTTAGGAAGTGGTGTTTCCCCTAACTGTTTTAATTTTGCTCTAAATTCTTCGTAAGATCCATCAAAAAGAAAACGTAACGTTCTCCCCCTAGAGGTCGTATTATCAATTACCTCAGCAACTAAACTATCGTCATCGCCAAAATATAACTTGTTCCCTATTCTAATTTTTCGAGCAGGATCTACCAATACATCCCAAAGACGCTGTTCCTCATTTAGTTCTCGTAGTAAAAAGACTTCAATTCTTGCACCCGTTTTCTCTTTGTTTCCAAATAATCTAGCAGGAAAAACTTTGGTATTGTTTAACACCATCACATCTCCTTCATCGAAGAAATTTATAATATCCTTAAATTGGTGATGTTCTATGGTTCTTTTTTCTCTGTTTAACACCATTAAACGAGATTCATCTCGATTTTCAGCTGGAAATTCAGCAAGTAAACCTTCAGGCAATTCAAAATTAAAATCAGATAGTTTCATATATATAAAGTCTTTGTGACTAGGTTAATCTTTTTAGAGGCACAAATATACGTTCTGCCAATAGGGGTTGTCAAGTAAATCCGTGTTTTTCGGCTCACTATTTTTCAATTAACTGAAAACCAGATTTTTGCATATCTTCCCAGAATCCTGGATAAGATTTACTAACTACACCTGCATCGTTTATTGTTAAAGGCACCTTAAGTGCTGAGGGTGCAAAGGCCATTGCCATACGATGATCGTGGTAAGTATCTATAAATTGATTCTGCTGAAAGTTTTGCTCAGCGGAAAGATGCAAACTATCTTTATCTACCCGAATTTTTGCTCCCAATTTACTAAGTTCCTTTTCCAAGGCTAGTAAACGATCGGTTTCTTTGATTTTCAAAGTATGCAAGCCTGTTAATTTACATTCTAATCCTAACCCATAACAACTTACTGCAATCGTTTGGGCTATATCTGGTGCTTCAACAAGATTTAAATGAATGCTTTTAGGAAGGATAAAATCGGGGTTTTTATGTAGGATTAATTGTTCGTTTTCAAAATAAGCCTCGACGCCCATCTTACTATAAATTTCAATTAATACCGCATCGCCTTGTAAGCTATCTTCACGGTAACTAGAAAGTATGATCTTACCATGATCACATAAAGCCAAAACACTAAACCAGTAGGAGGCTGAACTCCAATCTGACTCTACAGTTTGGGATTGTTTGCTAATTGTAGGTTGATAGGGTATGGTAATTTTATTTTCAGAAAAACTAGCGGCTATACCAATCCTTTTTAACAAGGCTAAGGTCATTTTGATATAGGGCAATGAAGTTATCTCACCTTCTAAATAAAGGTTTAATCCTTCTTTTAGTTGAGGAGCTACTAATAACAATGCAGAAATATATTGACTACTAATATTGGCGGGTAGGCGAACTGAACCACCCTCCAGTTTTTTACCTCTAATTTTTAAGGGAGGATAACCTTCTATGTTTCCATACGTGATATCAGCTCCCAAAGACCTTAAGGCATCGACCAATAAACTTATTGGCCGTTCTTGCATACGTGCTGAACCGGTTAGTATAATCTCTTCTCCTTCTTTGGCAGCATAATAGGCTGTTAAAAATCGCATTGCAGTTCCAGCATGATGAATATCTTTTACTGGATCTTTAGCGTTTAAAGCTTTTTGCATTGCTACAGAATCATCGGAATTTGAGGCATTTTTTATACGAAGATCTGGATAAAGGGACTGTAAAAGAAGTAAACGATTTGTCTCACTTTTTGATCCTGTAATAGTTAAAGTTGCCTCTACTTTATGGCAACTGTGATCAAGGGTTAATTGCATATCTATCTCCCTATTTTAATTTTTGATTTTGCTGATGACGGTCGTGATCCCTTTTTGTTTTTAGAGATAGTTTAGCATCAAATGCTTCTTGTAGGTCTACCCCTGTTTGATTAGCCAAACATAAAACGACAAACAGCACATCTGCTAATTCTTCTCCTAGGTCTTTATTTTTATCACTTTCTTTTTCGCTTTGTTCGCCATATCGCCTGGCAATAATACGGGCCACCTCTCCCACTTCTTCGGTTAGTTGTGCCATATTGGTCAATTCGTTAAAATAGCGAACACCGTGGGTATTTATCCAATCATCTACTACTTTTTGGGCGTTTTTTATATCCATTACAAATATTTCTACAAAGCTACGTTAAGTTTATTTATCTACAAGAAATCTTAGAGGTATTGGCGTATCTCTGTCAGTTCGTTAACTATCGGGCAATGCGTATGATAGGGTTCTTGGTGACTATTAAAATGGATAGCTTGCATCCCTACAGTCAAAGCTCCCTCGATATCTGCCTCAAAGCTATCTCCAATCATGAGGGCATTTTCAGCTTTTGTACATGCTAGGTCTAATGCCTTGTTATAAATGATAGGACTTGGTTTCTTTATCCCCGCTTTTTCGGCAGTTAAAACCACCTCAAAAAAAGAGCCCAAACCAGCATTACTTATTTTTTTTTGTTGCACACCTTCAAAACCATTGGTTATGATATGTAACCGGTATCGTTGCTTTAGTTCAGTTAACAAATCAATGGTCCCCTTAAAAAGATAGGTATATGTAGAAAGGTTGGTTATATAGTCATCAGAAATCTGGTTGATCACTAATGATGACTGAGGGTAACCAAGTTGAATAAACGTATCTTCTAAGCGCTTAAACCTGAGGACTTCAGTTGAAATCACATTTTCTCTATATTGCTTCCAATAGGCGTGATTAATTGGGGAATATACCTCCATAAAATCTTCTACAGTAAAATGAAAACCATAAGGTGCCAAGATATGATTAAATGTAGCTGCTGAATTCATTTCAAAATCCCAAAGGGTATGATCTAAATCAAAAAAAACATCGGTGAGTTTATCCTTTTTTATCATGTGTTTTAAGATAAGAAATGTAAGCGTTGCGTTTCTCTTTATTATCTTCTGAATTTTCTAATATCTTATTACTCAAAACAAAACAATGCACACAAGTAGAGAGAGAAAGCTGGTTCCTTAACTCTTCGAGATTGGACAAACATACATTAGGGTTGTTTTGAGACAAATACCTTTCATTAGCCACCACAGGAAAAACCTTTAAATTAGTTGCGATTTCATTAGATAAATCATACAAATAAAAAGGTACTGCGGTACTTGCTCTATACCCCATAATGTTGGGGTAACTTAAACTAAAATCAGATTTTATTTCCTGGGCAAGGAGATTCCCATAGCTATCCATCGCAGTTGTTACTCCTCCTGCGTATCTAAGCTCATCAACAGGACGGTGTATTAGCTTTGATAAGTTTGACCTTTCTTTCCCTAATTGTTTAGCAGAGGAAGCGGTTGCATGGGAGGCCAATAGGGACACGCTAAAATAATCGGCTACCTTTTTTATTAAGATTTGGAATGAAGTATTCAATGGAGATATCCCTCGGTCTACATAAGATTCTTTAGAGAAAAGGAAAAAAACTTTAATTGAAAAAGATTTCTTAGAAAATAAAGAAATTAAGGTGTCAAAAGTATCCCACGGATCCTTTCTAATTCCCATTAGAACAAGCGGATGTTCAACCATCTCCCATAAGTTTAATTGAAAAACAGCTTTTAGCCATTGAACTGTATTCCTAAAAACCGATTTATGTAAATATTTATAGGGGGTAACAACCTCAACAAGAGGCATAAATTCTGGAGAACTGTTTGTTTTATTTTCTAGTGCAGGATAATCCTTAATCAAAGCGAGTCTTAGCTCTTCTATCCATAAATCTATCAATGGGGTACTTATGAATTGATATTGCTGGGCTAAACTTTGTTTAGATTGAAAACGACCATGTTCATCTTTCACATGCGGCAAGTATTCCTCATATCTTGAAATGAGATAAAAACTTGCGGCAAACACATCAAACGGAAAAGAAGCATCTTTACTCGACTCAAAAAAACATTGGTGTGTTTTCCATTTTTTTACCTGGATAGAGACATCTTGTAATCCTTGCTCAAATAGTAAAGGTACTGCCTCAATAAAAAACTCATTCCCTAAGGGTTTAGTCCCATAACTCATCTTTGGACCGTTATGGGCAACAAAAGTAGATATGTCGTTTGTAAAGCGAAAATGAAAATTTAGCGCTTGAAAAAAAACATGCGAAAAAATATAGTCTATCCGAGAAGTAACTTTTTGGCAAAAGACCAATAGCATTTATAGAAGGTTTTTGTCTGCAAAGCTAAAATAACCTTTTTCAGAGATAATTAAATGATCTAAAACTCGAATATCAAGGGTTTTTGCAGATTCTACAAATCGCTGAGTTAGTTGTTTGTCAGCAGAGCTTGGCATTAAATTACCAGAAGGATGATTATGAGCTAATACCAAACCAGTTGCGCCAATTTCTAAAGCTTTTTTATAAATCAATCTCAAGTCCACTGTAGTAGAAGTGATTCCTCCTTTGCTCATGCAAGTATGTAAAATGACCTGATTTTTATGATTTAAAAATCCTACCCAAAATTCTTCCTGTGATAAAAATGAAAGTGAGGGTAAAAAAAGTTGATAAACCTCTTGACTATTGTTAAGGGTATATCTATCAGCAGGAGCTTCCTCCCTTATCCTTTTAGCAAATTCTAAGGCAGCTTTTATTTTTACAGCCTTAGCGGGCCCAATTCCTTTCCATTCGGTTAAATGAGTTAAAGATTTTGCATGTAAATGATGAATTTTGTGCTCTATAGAAGCTAAAAGACGTTGCATCAAATGTACGGCATATTCTTTTTTACTTCCACTACCGATAAGTAGGGCGAGTAGCTCTGCATTAGATAAACTCTGCGGTCCTTTTTGCAACAATTTTTCTCTAGGTCGATCATCTTCAGACCAATCTTTAATGGTAAAATGTGAGGGGGTTTGTGTCATGATTTGGGTTAATTTAATACATTCGTGATACATCTCTAAAGTAAACATTAATGCATTACCCTCCTAGCCATCATCAAGAAGACAATTATGATAATATAATTCAGCTAATGCAAGACTACCCTTTAGCCACAATAATCAGCAGCGTTAATGACCATATTGAAAGTAGTCATACCCCCCTGATATATAAACCAGGCAAAGGCTTTGGAGAATTAATTGGACATTTAGATAAATTCAACCCCCAACTCACTCATTTCCAACAGAACCAACAAGTAAAAATCATTTTCAATGGCCCTCAGGTATACATCTCCCCTTCGGTCTATGGTACGACACAATTACCCACCTGGAATTATTTTAAAGTCCATTTAAATGGTCGATTAATCATCGTAAATGATAAAGAAAAAGTAAAAGAAAGTTTAGTTAATATGACTTCCTTTCTAGAAGGAGAACAAGCGCGTTACCAATTAAACCCAGACAACCCTAGAATGGCAAAGGCGCTCGACTATATTGTGGGCTTCCGAATAGAAATTAATTCCTGGGAGGGGAAATATAAAATTTCGCAAGACAAACGGAAAGATGACCAACAACGAGCAAAAAAAGCAATGATTGAAGCTGCTAACAAAAACGAAAAAGCCATTGATAACCTCTACCGTCTCCATCAAACTAAGTCGCGCGAATAAGTCCCGATAGTCTTTCCCAATCAAGACCACCATAATTTCCAGAGCTCATCATAAGCAAAACCTTTTTATGGTAGTCTTTTTCCCATAAATAAGCATGAAGGGTCTCTGGCTTTGTAAAAACCTTAATCCCATGCCCAAAGGCCAGTTTAATTTCTTCTTCTTCAATCATAGGACGACCTTTTATTTTTAATGCCTGTGGGTCATAAAACACAATGGCCTCATCAAGGTCAGCCAAACTATCCTTATAGTTGGGTAGAAAGGAAGGATCTAGGCTGCTGTAGGTGTGCAATTCCAAACATCCTATGGTCGTGTAGGTAGAAAATTGAGCAGCTACAGCTTTAGAAGTAGCCCTAACTTTACTGGGGGCATGAGCAAAGTCTTTAAACAAATGGGCACTAGATCCTTCTGCCACTTTTTCTAATCGCTTAGAGGCTCCTTTAAAACTTTCAATGGCCTCAAAGAAATCCATTTCATCTACTCCCATTAGTTGACAGATCCACTTAGCTCCCGCCAAGTTACTCAGGTTATGATCCCCAAAAATAGATAAAGGTAAATCACCCTCATCAGTTTCTAAATAAGTAATTCCCTCTTCAATAAAAGCCAATGGGCGGGTATAACCTTGTTTTCTAATTGTATTTTCACTTTGGGCCACAATGCGAGTTAACACAGGGTCAGTTTCGTTAAACACTAAGGTACCGCCAGGTACTATTGTTTCTATATAATCTCTAAATTGATTTTCATAATCTGTTGGGGTAGGAAATACATTTATATGATCCCAAGCAATACCAGAAATTAAGGTTACATGAGGCTGATACCATAAAAACTTAGGACGCAAATCTATTGGGGACGTTAAGTACTCGTCACCTTCAATTAGCATAAAATCATTGGAAGAGGTCAAATGTACCATTGTATCAAAACCCTCTAATTGAGCCCCAATCATAAAGTCAACCTCAATGGCATGGTAATTCATAACATGAAGAATCATCGCTGTAATGGATGTTTTCCCGTGACTACCTGCTATGACCACTCTAGTTTTATCCTTGCTTTGCTCATATAAAAACTCTGGGTAAGAATAAACAGGAATACCTTTCTCTTGGGCTGCTATTAATTCTGGGTTATCAGCTTTAGCATGCATTCCTAGAATAACACCTTCTAAATCATCAGTGATCTTATCAGAAAACCAACCTAATTTTTCGGGAAGTAAGCCCGCAGCGAGCAACCGTGATTTTGAAGGTTCAAAAAGTGCGTCGTCGCTACCCGTTACGTGTACTCCTTTTTCATGAAGCGCTAAGGCTAAATTATGCATGGCACTTCCTCCTATGGCAATAAAATGTATTTTACTCATGGTGCATCATTAAGGGATTATCAATTGTTTAGCATGCTCAAAAGATGGATTAATTAATAAAGCTTTCGCTAAACTCTCATTCGCCTCTACTTTCTTATTTAAGTTTAGCTGAAGTTGTGCTTTCCGGTAATAAGCCCACTCTAAAGGAATGTTATACAAAGGTGAATTTTGTTCTATAAAGTAATCAATCGCACATAATCCAATTTCTGGTTTCATATTGTAATGAGCACTTATTTCGGCGATCTTATACGAGAAGTTTAAAGATTTTGTTTCAAAAAAAGGTTTTTTATCCCCTTGGCAAAAATCCATTTCTTCTAACTTATTAAAAGCATACCCATAAGCCATCTGGGATTCTTCTTTATTTCCAAGGTGTTTGGCTATAAATCCTTTTGAAAAATACCCTTCAACTAAACTTAATGAAATTAATTTATCTGATAATAGGTTAGCTTTTTGAACACTACCACCAATAATAGCGGGCACTAAACACAAGGCTTCTATGTAAGCTTCCAGAGCAGGAGTATAATTAGGGTCTAACGCTAGAGAACGATTAAAGTTATTTAACATCGAACGTACATAAGGAATGGCAAATAGTCGATAAACACTTAAAGCTTTAATTCCATTTACACCCCCTAGGTAATAACGCAGAAGAGCATTTTCTGAGGTGAGCTCTATTTTTTCTTCTAGCGCATTAATTAGGTCATCTAAATGTTTATAACTAGAGGCTAAATATATCTTCTTATCAATATACGCTATAGGGGGAGTGATTGTTGCGATAACTGCACTAACTCTCGCTTATATACTGGTTTAGAATTTGGATCAAAATTGACAAATATGGGTCTTTCTTGCGCACTCAAATAGCTTCCTAATAAACCAATAAGTAACCAAATTCTCATGCAATCTCTTGGTTAATAAGCTCCCAAAGTGAATCCTTTAACGAAGTTATTCCCCATTGACTAACCGAGGAAATCATTCCGTGAGGAATGTCGCCAAAACTCTCTTTCATTTCTATCGCATAGGCAGTTTTAAGCTCCTCGTCTAACATATCGCATTTGGACAATACAATCATGTAATTTTTATCTAACAATTCGGGATTAAATGCCTGTAGTTCTCCTTTTAGAATTTCAAATTCCTTTTTTACATCCTTTGCATCCGCTGGAATTAAAAAAAGTAACACCGCATTGCGCTCTATATGCCGAAGGAAATAATGTCCTAGACCTTTGCCTTCTGCAGCGCCCTCTATAATACCAGGGATATCTGCCATTACAAAAGAGCGAAAATCGCGGTATTCAACTATTCCCAAATTGGGTTTAAGTGTCGTGAACTCATAATCAGCAATTTTTGGCTTGGCAGAAGTCAAAGCTGCGAGAAGTGTTGATTTACCTGCATTAGGAAAACCCACCAGGCCTACATCTGCCAAAACTTTAAGCTCCAGAGTAATTTCTCGTTCACCCCCTTTAATCCCAGGCTGCGCGTAACGAGGGGTTTGTCTCATTGAAGACTTAAAGTGCCAGTTTCCTCGACCTCCCAATCCACCTTCCATCAAAATCACTTCTTCATTATTCTCTGTAATCTCTGCAATTACTTCACCTGTGTGCGTGTCTTTTATTAGCGTACCTAGAGGTAGGTCTATGTAAATATCTTCTCCCTGCGCTCCAGAACTTCTGTTTTTACTTCCGTGTTCACCATGGCCTGCAGAAAAATGTTTCTTAAACTTAAAGGTGTAGAGCGTCCATAAATTAGAATTCCCTCTAGCGATAACATGTCCGCCTCGACCACCATCTCCCCCATCAGGACCTCCTTTAGTAATATATTTTTCTCGATGTAAATGAATCGATCCTTTACCCCCATTACCTGAAGCGATAAACAACTTAACATAGTCAACAAAATTCCCTTCAGTCATTGGATGATGTTATAATGTATTAATTACTTCTTTGAGGCGCTGTGTAATTTCATCAATAGAACCTACACCATTGATACTATGGAATTTATTTTGGGCAGTGTAAAAATCACGCAAAGGCGCCGTTTTTTGATTATACTCATCAAATCGGTTTCTAATTTTGTTCTCATCTTGATCGTCTGTCCGACCACTTGTTTCTCCTCGTTTTAGCAAACGTTCAACCAATTCGTCATCACTCGCCTCAAGTGCAATTGTGGCAGAAACTGTCAATTTTTTTTTAGCTAAAAAAGCATCTAAACTTTCTGCCTGTGCCGTGGTTCTTGGAAAACCATCGAAGATAAAACCTTTGGCATCTGGGTTTTTTTCTACCTCTGCTTCTAACATATTAATGGTCACCTCATCTGGAACTAAATCCCCTTGATCCATGTATGATTGTGCTAATTTACCTAGGGCTGTTGCATTCTTAATATTATAGC
This sequence comes from Flavobacteriaceae bacterium, assembly GCA_038143595.1. GTDB lineage: Bacteria > Bacteroidota > Bacteroidia > Flavobacteriales > Flavobacteriaceae > Arcticimaribacter. The sequence goes on from JAYQME010000002.1 coordinate 67,367, forward strand.
GAAATACATCTCCCGTAGAAATATGTACCAATTGATAGTGTGTTTTTAAAAATTCCGCTTGGGTACCTTTCCCAGCTCCTGGTTTTCCGAAGAGAACTAAATTGATCATGCGTGTTTATTTATGCAGGCAAAGATACCTAAAATTAGACTTGTATTTACCAGATAAAACCCCTTCCTCACTAAAAGATTAAGTTGTATTTTTGCAGAAAACACCTATGCAGTATTTTTCTACCACAGCGAAATTGGGCATCCTTGGAGGCGGACAACTCGGTAAGATGTTGCTTTACACGACCAGAAAATGGGATATAACCACCCATGTATTGGACCCTAGCCCAGATGCTCCATCAAGAATTGCTTGTGATCACTTTGTGCAGGGGGATTTCAAAGATTACCAAACCGTTTATGATTTTGGAAAAAATCTAGATGTATTAACCATCGAAATTGAACATGTTAATACCGATGCGCTTAGACAATTAGAAAAGGAGGGGGTAAAAACCTATCCCAATGCAGCCACTTTAGAACTCATTCAGAATAAAGGAGTGCAAAAAGATTTTTATCACCAGCACCACCTCCCCACCTCTGACTACAAAAGATTTGAAAATAAAGAACATTTAGGTAAAGCGATTGAGACAGGTTCTGTTACTTATCCTTTTTGTTTGGAAGGCCGCTACTATGGGATATGACGGAAATGGGGTGGCTATTATTCGTTCGGAAGAAGATTTTTTAAACCTTAATGATCAGGAATGTATCGCAGAGGAATTAGTGCCTTTCACCCATGAATTAGCAGTTATTGTATGCCGCAACGCTTCTGGTGCCACCAAAAGCTATCCGGTGGTAGAAATGGAATTTCATCCAGAAGCCAATCAGGTAGAATATGTTTTATGTCCGGCTAGACTCTCTGAAGAAATTCAGGCAAAAGCCACGCAAGTTGCCCAAGCGGTGTCTGAAGCACTTGAACATGTAGGCCTACTTGCTGTAGAACTGTTCTTAACCGAGTCTGGTGATATCTTAATTAACGAAGTAGCTCCGCGTGCTCATAACAGTGGACATTTAACCATAGAAACCGCCCTAACCGAGCAATTTGAGCAACACATACGTGCTATCTTAGATTTACCCCTTGGGAGCACTCAAGCCATTGTAGCAGGAGTCATGGTTAATCTTGTTGGCGCTGAAGGTTACACCGGACAAGTACACTACAACAACATAGAAAAAGCACTTGCTATGGAGGGGGTAACCCCCCATATATATGGAAAAAAAGAAACGCGTCCATTTAGAAAAATGGGACATGTTACCATCGTAAATAAAGACCTGGCTATCGCTCGAGAACAAGCAGAAAAAGTAAAAAAAATAATCACCGTAATTTCACAATAATGGCACAAGTAGGAATCATCATGGGAAGCGCATCAGACTTACCCGTTATGCAACAAGCAATCGATGTATTAACAGAATTAGGCGTAGCCTTTGAGGTAGACATTGTTTCTGCACACAGAACACCTGAAAAAATGATGAGTTATGGTCAACAAGCTCATCAACGTGGAATAAAGGTCATTATTGCTGGTGCAGGCGGCGCCGCACACTTACCTGGAATGGTGGCTTCTATCACCCCACTTCCCGTAATTGGTGTGCCAGTAAAATCCAGCAATTCAATTGATGGCTGGGATTCTATTTTATCTATTCTTCAGATGCCAGGTGGAGTACCCGTGGCTACTGTTGCTCTTAATGGAGCAAAAAATGCTGGAATATTAGCTGCTCAGATAATTGGTAGTGGAGACACAGATATACGCGATAGAATTATAGCGTTTAAGGAAGCGTTAAAAACTAAGGTTTTAGATTCCTCCAAAAATCTAAATTTTAAATAACATCATTCAATTTTATTTTTTTCATTGTTTTGACTGAGTAACATTAATCAGTTTAAAATAGCCTAAAACCCAAAGCAAACAGGTGTTTAAAATTAGCTAATCATGGTTAAAAATCCTCTATTACAAGACTTTACGACTCCTTTTAAAACGCTTCCGTTTACACAAATTAAAACAGAAGACTTTCTTCCTGCAATTAAAGAGGCAATTCTTATCACACAAAAAGAAATACAGAAAATTGTCGCTAATCAAGATGAACCCACCTTTATAAACACTTTAGAGGCACTAGAAAAAAGTGGAGAACGATTAGGTATCATCTCTGGGGCATTGTTTAACCTTAACAGTGCAGAAACCAATGATGAATTGCAGGAAATAACACAAAAAGCCGCTCCGTTATTGACCCAGTTACAAAATGACATTCGTTTAAATCAAGCTTTATTTGACAAGATAAAATTCGTCTTTGAGCAAGACAATTCGGAACTTTCTGTAGAACAACAGATGCTTTTAGAAAAGGAATATAAAAGTTTTTCCAGGAATGGGGCTTTATTAAATAAAGCTGACAAAAAAGAACTACGATCCATTGACCAAGAGCTCGCCCAGCTAAGTTTACAGTTTGGTGAACATGTATTAGCTGATACAAATGATTATCAGCTCCACCTTAAAGAGGAAAAAGATTTAGATGGCCTTCCAGACAGTGTAATTAATCAAGCCAAACAAATCGCAATAGCCAACCAAAAAGAAGGATGGATTTTTACATTAGATTATCCTAGCTATGTTCCTTTTATGACCTATTCTAACCATAGGGCCTTAAGAAAAGAAATGAGTATTGCTTTTGGAAAAAGAGGATTTCAAAACAATAAAAACAACAATGAAAAAATCATTTTATCCATTATAAATCTCAAATACAAGCGTGCTCAGTTACTCGGTTATGATTCTCATGCTGCCTTTGTTTTAGAAGAGCGAATGGCAAAAGATGAGGAAACTGTTTTTGCTTTTCTCTCGGACCTTAAAGAGAAATCCTATCCAAAGGCAAAACAAGAGTGGGAAGAAATGATCACCTACGGAAAAGAGGTCTTGCAATTAGACAATATAAATAAATGGGATACGGCATATATTTCAGAAAAAATAAAACAAGCGCGATACTCCTTTAATGAAGAAGAGCTTAAACCCTATTTTTCCCTGTCCAATGTAACAAAAGGGCTTTTCCAAATTGTAGAGAAATTATATGGGCTAACTTTTAAAGAAAACCTTACCATTCCTGTATATCATAAAGATGTAATGGCTTATGAAGTAGAAAAAGACGGTAAATTTCACGCGGTACTTTACTGCGATTTTCATCCGAGAAAAGGAAAAGGAATGGCGCTTGGATGACCTCTTATCTTCCGCAACACAGCACGCAAAGACCCCATATTTCAATTGTTTGTAATTTTTCTCCACCCACTACAAATGATCCTGCCTTACTAACATTTAACGAAGTAACCACGCTTTTTCATGAGTTTGGACATGCATTACATGGTATGCTTGCCAACACACTCTATAGCGCATTAAGTGGCACAAGTGTTTCTTGGGATTTTGTAGAACTACCTAGTCAGGTGCTAGAAAACTGGTGTTATGAACCAGAAGCCCTAGCGCTTTTTTCTAAGCATTACAAAACGGGAGAAACAATCCCTTCTCATTATATTGAGAAGATCAAAAAGGCTGGTCAGTTTCAACAAGGATTACAAACTCTTCGCCAATTGAGTTTTGGATATTTAGATCTTTCTTGGCATGGAAAGGATAGTCCATCCATTAGTACAGTAAAGGAACACGAAAAACAAACCATGTCCCCTTTTCAATTCACTCAGGATATTCCAGAAAACTGTATGAGCACATCCTTTTCACATATATTCCAAGGAGGATATTCTGCAGGTTATTACAGCTATAAATGGGCAGAGGTATTAGATGCAGATGCATTTGATCTATTTTTAGAAAAAGGGATTTTTGATAAAAAAACCGCCCGTTCATTCCACGATCATATTTTATCTAAAGGGGGCACTGAAGACCCTATGATTCTTTACCAACGATTTAGAGGAAAATCACCTGACCCTAAGGCACTCTTAAAAAGGGCAGGGCTAGTCGATTAAGCCAGCGGCTTTCCAGGCCATATAGCCTCCGTCTAGTTCATAGATTTGCTTAAAACCCAAAGCTTTCATTGCTAGGGCTGCACGAGCACTTCTAGCACCTGATTTACAGAAGATTAAAATCGGTTTTTCTTTATCTAGTCGGTTGATTTCTAACGGGAAATTTAATGCGGTTACAGAAATATTCAACGCATTAGGAAGTGAACCATTTATATATTCTTCTGGTGTTCTTACATCTACTAAGGTGTAATCTTTTTCCATTAATGCTGAAAACTCTTCTACTGTCTGTAAACTACTAAAAGTCTGTATCCAAATAAGAGAAAGAAATAAAACTAAAGACATCAAATAAACGTTTTAATATAATATATAATGAGACCTAAAAAAGGAATTCCTTCTACCCAAAATAGGGTAAAATATTTAGAATGAACCTGTGTAACATAAAAAAGAGAAAAAAGGTAACTAATACTCATTCCGGAAAATACTAAAACCTCCCCTATTTCCAATTTAGGGTTTACCCCAATCAGGCAGGCCATAACCACTAAAAGAGAAACACCTAACCACTGGGTCCTTTGAATACCAATAAGTTGAGGCAATGTTTCTAATTCACTATCAATATGTAAATCCTGTATTTCAAAAGGTAATATGGCCACGACCAGAAGAATAAAACGTTCTATAAAAAACAGGAAATGAAACCATTTAAAAGATGTAGCTAAGGATAGTAAAGGAAAAACAGCTGTGATAAGTGTCCAACAAAGGGCAACAATAAATATTTTAATTCCAAACGAGGTTCTAAGCGTTTTTTCTCTCTTATTAAAAGGTATTACATAAAAAAAGCATAGTCCGCCACAGCATATTAACAGTATTTTTTCCTTTATCGAAAGTAAAAAAAAATAATAAAAAGTAAATAAACATAGAATCCCTATAATGAAAACCAAAACAGGCTTTGATTTCCAGTTTTTTAATGTCTGAGCATGGGGATAGTATCTAATAAAGTTGTAAGCTAAAAAAGAAAGTGAAAAAACCAATAAATAATCTGCCCATTCTAATGTCAACTCCCATTGAAAAGTGGTAATTACATAAAAACACAAGACCATGAGAGCCACGTGAAAACTACCATGTACGTAGTATGTTAAAAACCTTTTCAATGGCATCATCAGACAAAAATAATCAAAGTGTTTATAAGTTTTGTTAATGGGTTAAAAACTTCTAAGATTCTTCGTTAAAATCAGATTTTTTTAAAGGGATTTTAATGTAATTTTGCCTCAAAACGGATAGTATGTTTGAGTACAGACATTTAGGACCAAATGAAGAGGAAATTGGAAAGATGCTTCACTCCATAGGAGTAGAAAGTCTCAACCAATTAATTGAAGCAACGATTCGAAGTGATATTCGACTAAAAGCTCCTTTAGGTTTACCAGAGGGGGTTTCCGAATTTGAATTTCAGAGAGCTATTCATGCTTTAGGTAAAAAAAACAAACAATTCACCAGTTACATTGGACTGGGGTATCACCCAGCCGTGGTCCCAGCCGTCATACAGAGAAACATACTTGAAAACCCCGGTTGGTATACTGCCTACACTCCTTATCAAGCAGAGATTGCCCAAGGTCGTCTAGAGGCTTTGTTTAACTATCAGACTGTCGTTAAAGAACTTACTGGAATGGAACTTGCCAACGCTTCTCTTTTAGATGAAAGTACGGCTGCTGCAGAAGCCATGAGCTTACTCTTTGCCGTTAGGTCGAGAGAACAAAAAAAGAACAATGCCTCTAAGTTTTTTGTCTCTTCAGAAACCCTACCCCAAACTATTGCGCTACTAGAAACAAGAGCGAACCCAATGAACATAGAACTTGTTATTGGAGATGAAAGTAAAGTAGATTTTAACGATCATTTTTTTGGTGCTTTATTCCAATATCCAGGGAAATATGGAGAAATCATAGATCTGCCACGATGGGTTGAAAAAGCAAAAAAACATAATACTAAAATTGTTGTAGCAGCAGATTTATTAGCCTTAACACTCCTGGAGGCTCCTGGGGAATATGGCGTAGATGTTGTGATTGGAACAACCCAACGATTTGGTATTCCACTAGGGTATGGAGGGCCACATGCGGCTTATTTTGCAACGCTTGAAGCTTATAAACGAAATATTCCTGGAAGAATCATTGGGCAAACCAGAGATATGGATGGAAATCCAGCGCTGCGAATGGCTCTTCAAACAAGAGAACAACATATCAAAAGAGATAGAGCGACTTCAAATATTTGTACTGCCCAAGTACTCCTTGCTGTGATGGCAGGAATGTACGCAGTTTATCATGGTCCTAAAGGATTGCATGACATCGCAAAAAGCATCCATGCAAAAGCGCAAAAGATTGAAGAAATATTGGCTCAACTTGGGATAAAGCAACTCAATCAATTTTATTTTGATACACTTAAAATTGAAGCTGACACCGCTAAACTATCAGAAATTGCACTTGCACATCAAGTAAATTTCTTTTACCCAGACGAACAAACAGCATGTATTTCTTTAAACGAGACGACAACTAAAGCAGACATAGATACTTTGGTTGCGATACTTAAGGCATATCAATCAAGAGAAAAGGGGGGTATTAAAATATCTACAAAAAGAATACCTGCGCATGTGGTGAGAAAAACCCCCTACATGACTCATCCGGTTTTTAATGACTATCATTCAGAAACCTCTTTAATGCGTTATATTAAGTCGTTAGAACGCAAAGACCTTGCATTAAATCATTCAATGATATCATTAGGGTCCTGCACCATGAAGCTAAATGCTGCAAGTGAAATGCTTCCCTTAAGCTCTGCTGACTGGAACAACCTTCATCCCTTTGCCCCATTAGATCAAGTAGAGGGCTACCAAATTCTTCTAAAAAAACTGGCAAATCAACTTAATATAGTCACGGGTTTTGCAGCTACTTCACTTCAGCCTAATTCTGGCGCACAAGGAGAATATGCTGGGCTTATGGTCATTCGCGCCTATCATCAGGCGAATGGCGATAACCATAGAAATATTTGCCTTATTCCCGCATCTGCACACGGAACAAATCCAGCATCTGCGGTAATGGCGGGTATGAAAGTTGTCGTAACCAAGACAGACGAGCAAGGAAATATAGATTGGGAAGATTTGCAAAAACACGTCACCACCCACAAAGACGAACTGGCTGCATTAATGATCACCTACCCTTCTACCCACGGTGTTTTTGAAACCAATATTAAAAATATCACGGACTTAATTCACCAACACGGAGGTCAAGTTTATATGGATGGCGCAAATATGAATGCACAAGTAGGCTTAACCAGTCCTGCTGCTATTGGCGCTGACGTATGTCACTTAAATTTACACAAAACTTTCGCTATTCCTCATGGGGGGGTGGTCCTGGGGTTGGTCCTATTTGCGTCGCTAAACACCTAGCCCCCTTTCTACCAAGCAATCCCATTATTCAAACCGGAGGAGACAAAGCCATTAGCCCTATTTCAGCAGCTCCATGGGGGTCTGCTTTGGCCTGTATAATTTCTTATGGCTACATTGAAATGTTAGGAGCAAGAGGACTGCAAAGAGCTACGGAAGTCGCCATTTTAAATGCAAACTATATAAAAAATAGAATTGAAGGTGCTTATCCAATACTTTATGTAGGAGACAAAGGACGTTCTGCTCACGAACTTATTATTGATCTTCGCCCATTTAAAGAAAATGGAATTGAAGTCGTAGATGTAGCTAAAAGACTAATGGACTACGGGTTTCATGCCCCAACAGTTTCTTTCCCTGTGGCAGGCACCATGATGATAGAACCCACAGAAAGTGAAAATCTAGCTGAAATTAATAGATTCTGTGACGCTATGATTTCAATTGCTGCTGAAATAGCCGAACTCGATTTACATGAAGAACATAGCGTTTTAAAAAATGCACCTCACACCCTAGCTATGGCCACACAAGATGTATGGCCTTATAAATATAGTCGTAAAAAGGCACTCTTCCCACTCTCCTATGTGAAAGACAATAAGTTCTGGCCAACCGTCAGAAGGGTAGATGAAGCCTTTGGAGATCGTAATTTAATATGTAGCTGTGCTTCTGTTGAATCGTATTCAAGTTAATGATTTACAGGTTTTTAGTTTGAAATTTTCTCGTTAAGAAATCACGTTTAGACTCTTTAGACATCATAGCTGTTTTTTTAAATTCTGTGTGTTTTGCATTCAGTTGCAATACATTTGAGTGAATTATCATCTTATGAACATCTTCATATCAGGCTCCGGAAGTGCCCTCCCTAACATCGTTAAAAAAAATACTGACTTCGCGCATCATCAATTTATCGATGAAGAAGGGAATGCTTTTACAACAGACACCAAAGAAATTATTGAAAAGTTCTGTTCCATTACCGGAATTGAAGAAAGAAGATATGCAGAGGATCATATTAATTCTTCAGACTTAGCTACCGAGGCGGGGAAAAAAGCAATCACCAGCGCAAAGGTCAACCCCGAAGAACTAGATTATATTATTGTAGCCCATAACTTTGGAGATACACCTACCAATTCTTCGCAATCTATTCCATTGCCCAGTGTGGCCTCTAAAGTAAAAACCATGCTAGGGATTGAAAATCCAAACTGTGTAGCTTATGACCTATTGTTTGGCTGTCCAGGTTGGGTAGAAGGGGTGATACAGGCCCATGCATTTATTAAAGCGGGAATGGCAAAAAAATGTCTTGTTATTGGGGCAGAAACACTCTCTAGGGTGGTCGATCCCGTTGATCGAGACGGTATGATTTTCGCAGACGGAGCGGGTGCGACTATCATTGAAGCCAGTCAGGAAAATGCAGGAATCTTATCTCATAAATCAGTTACCTACACAGCTAATAACGAAATAGACATGCTCTATTACGATTATTCTTACGACAAATCTGACTCCACAAAATACATTAAGATGAAGGGAAGGAAGGTATATGAGTTTGCCCTTTCTCATGTCCCCAAGGCTATGAAAGAGTGTTTAGATGCCTCTGGAGTAGATATTTCTGAACTGAAAAAAGTATTCATTCACCAAGCCAATATGAAGATGGATGAAGCCATCATTAAAAGGTTCTATCGTTTATATCGTACTGCAGCCCCTGAAGATGTTCTCCCAATGAATATTCAACTTCATGGCAATAGCTCAGTCGCAACCATACCTACATTATACGATCAGGTGATTAATCATCAACTAAATGACCATCAACTCAACAAAGGGGATATTATCTTATTTGCTAGTGTTGGTGCGGGTATGAACATTAATGCAATAACTTATCGGGTGAAGATCTATCTAGCCACTATTATCCACTTTTAAATCAAGGTTTACTGATCTTTATTATGTACTTTTAAGGCATGATAAAACTGCTTGAGCATATTGGTAGGTACTTTATTATGCTTCAAAAAACTTTTGGAAAGTTTACCAAAACATCTGTTTTGCAGAAGCTAATTGTTCGCGAAATTAATGATCTAATTACAGGGTCATTAGGGATTGTTGCCTTTATCTCCTTTTTTGTAGGAGGAGTAGTCGCCATCCAGACTGCAATTAATTCTGATAATCCTTTATTACCTAAATATCTCGTTGGTTTTGCTACAAGACAATCGATTATTTTAGAATTCGCCCCTACATTTATTTCCATTATTATGGCGGGTAAAGTAGGTTCATTTATCACTTCTTCTATTGGAACAATGCGAGTAACCGAACAGATAGACGCCCTAGAAGTCATGGGGGTAAACACCTACAATTATCTAATTTTTCCTAAGATAGTTGCCATGACTTTGTTTCCATTTATAATTGTCATTTCCATGTTTTTAGGCGTCTTTGGTGGTTATGTTGCTTGTATTACAGGAGGATTTTCCTCCCACGCAGATTTTATAGAAGGTCTTCAGTTAGAATTTAATCCTTTTCATGTAACCTATGCATTCATAAAAACATTTTTATTTGCTATGCTTTTGGCCACAATACCTGCCTATCATGGTTATTATATGAAAGGTGGAGCGCTTGGTGTTGGAAAAGCTAGCACTACCTCATTTGTTTGGACTAGTGTGGCTATTATAGTTATGAATTCTTTTGTTACAAATTTACTACTCACCTAATGATCGAAATAAATAATTTATCAAAGTCTTTTGGAGAGAACATCGTCTTAGACGGAGTAACGACTTGTTTTGATCAAGGAAAAACAAATTTGATTATTGGACAAAGCGGATCAGGAAAAACCGTCTTTCTCAAATGCATCTTAGGTCTTCACCAGGTGACTAGTGGAGAAATAATATACAACAAAGTTCCTTTTTCAGAGATGCCATTAACGGAACGTACGCTCCTTAGGCAAGATATGGGTATGGTTTTTCAGGGTAGCGCTTTATTTGACTCTATGACCGTAGAAGAAAATGTGATGTTCCCCATGCAGATGTTTACCAACTCTCCAGTAGACGAAATTAGAGAAAGAGCCAACATAGCGATAAAGCGTGTAAATTTAATTAATGCAAACGAAAAACTTCCCTCAGAAATTTCTGGAGGAATGAAAAAAAGGGTCGCCATTGCACGTGCTATTGTGATGAATCCCAATTATCTTTTTTGCGATGAACCTAACTCTGGCTTAGACCCTAAGACAGCTATTTTAATTGATAATTTAATTCAAGAAATTACACAAGAATATAAAATAACTACAGTTATAAATACCCATGACATGAATTCTGTAATGGAAATTGGAGAAAAAATTGTCTTTCTTAAGGATGGTGAAAAAAAATGGGAAGGGACCAATAAAGAAATTTTCAAGACGGAAAATGAAGCAGTTACCGATTTCGTTTATTCCTCCGAATTATTTAAAAAAGTTCGTAAAGTATATCTGCAAGAAAGCGAATAATTAAAGAAGCTGACTGCCTTTTTTATCAACCGCCAAGTCCCTTAATTCTTTTACACTTTGATCATCTCCCTTTGGATAAATTAATAATACATCATCTTCATCGATTACCACAAAATCTTTAAGCCCTTTTATTACAACTAATTTATCTTTCGCAGCAGAAATCATATTCCCGGTACTACTTTGTTGGATTAATGAACCCTTAATCATCTTATTCTGCTCCTTATTTTCACTTAACTGGTCGTGAATAGAGGACCAGGTTCCTAAATCATTCCATAAGAAAGAAGCCTTTATGGCTTGTATATTATTCGCCTTTTCTAGAATAGCATAATCGATAGAAATATTTTCTGCTTTTTCATATTCACTTTTTAGAAAATCGGCTTCCTCTAGGGTATTAAAATAAGGTACTGCCTTTTCAAAATGAGTAAACATTTTGGGTTGATACAATTTAAAAGCTTCTAAAATTGTTTTACATGACCAAACAAAAATTCCTGAATTCCAAAAGTAAGATCCTGCTTTTAAAAATCCTTCTGCCCTTTCTCTACTGGGTTTTTCTGTGAATTTTAGCAAAGGAGACATCATGCTTTTTTCATCCTTAACGGCTAAGTAACCATACCCTGTATGCGGGGAACTTGGAGGTATACCAAAGGTTAATAGATCATTATGTTGATAAACATGTGAAAATGCTTGGATCAAATCTTCTTGAAAATCTTTTCTACTACCAATATAATGATCGCTTGGTAAGACAACCATGGCTGCTTTTGGATTTGAACTATGAATTTTTAGCGCCGCATATAATAGACAGGGAGCAGTGTTACGAAGAGCAGGCTCACAAATAATCTGTGTTTCTTTTATCCATGGAAGCTGCTCTTTAACTAAATTTTGATAATCGGCATGGGTAAGAACTAATATTTGATTGTTAGGAATTAATCCCTCTAATCTAGCTACGGTTTGCTGAAGCAAAGAACTCCCAGACCCGGTTAAATCTTGGAATTGTTTTGGAAAAGAAGAACGACTTGTAGGCCAAAATCGACTTCCGACACCACCTGCCATAACTACCGCGTAATCATTGTTTGTTATACTCATTCTTCAAATAATTTAACTTCTGCATTAGGTTGAAAAAGATAGTCTCTATTGGTTTCAATTTCTCTACAAATAAAGCGCTTTCTTCTTTTTTCTCCTTTTCTAAAAACTCGATTATCGTCTAATTGAAATAAACTACCCCGACTAATTTCAAAGATAGCCTTTTTATCAGTGGGAGGATCATAGGGTTTTAACGCCAATCCCAAAATTTGATCTGTATCACTACTAGCCTTTGGGTTTTTAAGATGTTGAGCGAAAACTGTTAATAGTGGTTGTGGAAAAATCTCATTAACTAAGAAGGGAGCTGACAATTGAAGAAAACTACGCTTCCACTCTTTACCGTGAGGGCGAATATTAAATCCACAGTCTAAATACGCGACATGATGCGCAAGTTCATGAAGCAATGTAATTAAAAACCGATAGGGATTATCATTTTCGTTTATGGTTATTTGCGGTTGTCCAGAGGAAGATTTTCTAAAATCTCCATGTTTAGTTTTTCGCTTTTTAACCACTTTTAAATTAATGGGATATAAAGTTAGAAGTGATTTGACTTTGTCGTGTGCAGCAGTAGGTAGGTGATCAAATACCTTCATATTTACCAATAGTTAAGGTGTGGTTGAAGACACCTGCAGTGTTTTACCATGGTAAAACTTATGCCCGTTTAAACAAAAGTCCAACACATAAGCGGCAAATTCTTCTGCGGTCACTGGAGCCTTAAAGCCAGGAAAAGCTTCCGCCAACATCTCTGTCTGCACAGCACCGAGCGCTAAAGCATTTACCCTTGGGCCATTTTCTTTAAACTCTTCTGCCCATAGCTCAGTCAAAGTAATTACGGCAGCTTTACTACTGCTATAAATTGAAAGGCCCGGAAATTTAACACTTCCTTGAATTCCTCCCATACTACTTATATTTAAAATATGAGAAGTAGGGCTCAATTGAGGTAATAACTGCCTCGTTAACTCTGCAAGGCCAAATACATTTACTTTATAAATTTTTTCAAAAAGAGAAAAGGTACTCTCTTCTACTTGAGTATTGGTTAGTGCGCCCGCATTGTTCAATAGCACGTCTATGTGGATCCCTTTTAATTGACCCACAAATTCTTCTATTTGCTGGGGCTCTGCTAGATCAACAGAAAAAGGGCTTACGCCTCTAACATCTTTTAATGCATCAATATTTCTAGAAATCGCTATAACTTGATGACCACTTTTTGCGGCAAGAAGCGCAGTAGCATGGCCAATACCTTTTCCTGCACCAGTAATTAATAGTGTTTTCACTGTTTTTTCTTAAAGATAAAAAAACCCGCTCAAAAGCGGGTTATTTTATGTGTTTGCTTATTTAAAAAAGCATAGTGACTGGGTTCTCAATATATCCCTTAAGGGTTTGTAAAAATAAAGAACCTGTTGCTCCATCCACAGAACGGTGGTCACATGCTAGCGTTAGTTTCATGGTATGACCCACAACGATTGATCCATTTTTAACTACGGGTTTTTCGACGATGGCTCCCACAGAAAGAATAGCAGAATTTGGCTGATTAATTATTGAAGTAAAGGTTTCAATCCCAAACATTCCTAAATTAGAAATCGTAAACGTACTTCCGTCCATTTCGGCTGGAGTAAGTTTTTTATCCCTAGCTCTTCCTGCGTAATCTTTTACTTGTGCACCAATTTGTGGTAAAGACAATTCATTGGCAAATTTCACCACGGGAACTACTAAACCATCTTCTACTGCCACTGCCACGCCCATATGGACATGGTGATTTTTAACGATTTTATCGTCATGCCAGCGAGAATTTACCTGAGGATGCTGTTTTAGGGCTAAAGCGGTAGCTTTAACAACAATGTCATTAAATGAAATCTTTGTATCTGGAACAGAATTATATTGCTGACGGAATGCCATGGCATTCTCCATATCAAACTCTACACTAAGGTAGTAATGTGGCGCATTGAATTTAGAAGCAGCTAAACGCTTAGCGATTGTTTTGCGCATTTGATTATTTGGCACCTCCTCTACAGATTCGATTCCTTTAGGCATGGCCGCAACACCACCAGACACTCCTTGATAATTTTCAATATCACGTTTTATGATTCTCCCTCCATCACCAGAACCAGGAACATTAGCAATTTGAATACCGCGTTCCTCAGCGAGTTTTTTAGCTAAAGGGGACGCAATTACACGTCCACTAGTGTTTTGAACAGGAACTGGTGTAGTAGCTACATTCTTAACAGCTGTAACAGCAGGGGTCGAAGTTTTTGCTACTTCAACTGGAGCTGTTTTTTGCTCTGCTGCTGGAGATGCAGCTTCTGATGGAGCAACTGTAGCAGCCGCAATAGCTTGATTTACGTCTGCATCTTGATCTCCAATAATCGCTAAAAGACTATCGACAGGTGCCGATTCTCCTTCTTGAATTCCTATATGTAAAAGTGTTCCAGCATAAAATGCTTCAAACTCCATGGTGGCTTTGTCTGTTTCTATTTCGGCCAATATATCGCCTTCATTAACAGTATCCCCCACCTTTTTCAACCAAGTAGCGACTGTACCTTCTTCCATGGTATCACTCAAACGAGGCATCGTAATTACCTCAACATTATCGGGCATGCTTACTTCAGATTTTCCTGCTTCCTGAACTTGCTCGGATGTCGTGTTGTCTTCTTCAGTAACTTCGGCGGGTGAGGCTCCATTTAGGTGAGTAGAGATATCTTCTCCCTTTTCTCCAATAATTGCAAGCAAGGAGTCTACGGGAGCAGTTTCTCCTTCGTGGATACCTATGTGTAGGAGCTCACCTTCATAAAAGGCTTCAAACTCCATAGTGGCTTTGTCCGTTTCAATTTCAGCTAAAATATCACCTTCTTTAACGGTGTCTCCAACCTTTTTGAACCATGTAGCTACCGTTCCTTCTTCCATGGTATCGCTCAAACGAGGCATGTTAATAATTTCTGCCATTTTTAACTTAATTTATGTTTTAGAAATGGGTAATTCGGTTCTTCGTAAACTGCATCATACATCACAGATTTTTCTGGGTAAGGAGACTCTTCGGCGAATTTTTCACACTCGAGTACCTGTGCCTTAACCTCTGCATCAATTTCAGCTAGATCATCTTCTGTTAAGTATTTTTTATTGACAATAATGTCTTTTACCTGGGTAATTGGATCTATCTTTCTGTACTCTTCAACTTCTGATTTGGTACGATAATGTTGCGCATCAGACATAGAATGACCACGATAACGGTACGTTTTCATCTCTAAAAATGTAGGTCCTTTTCCATCACGTGCATGCTTAATTGCTTTATCAAGGGCTTTGGCTACAGCCACAGGATCCATACCATCTACAGGTCCGCAAGGCATTTCGTAACCTAATCCTAATTTCCATATTTCTTGGTGAGAGGCTGTTCTTGCAACTGAAGTTCCCATAGCATAACCATTATTTTCTACAATAAAAACAACGGGGAGTTCCCATAAAGTAGCTAAGTTAAGTGTCTCGTGAAGTGAACCTTGACGTACGGCTCCGTCTCCCATAAAACACAAGGTAACTGCTCCTGTATTATGATACTTATCTCCAAAAGCCATTCCAGCTCCTAAAGGGATTTGCCCTCCAACAATACCATGACCTCCATGAAAGCGGTGTTCTTTTGAAAAAATATGCATAGACCCGCCAAGACCATTAGAAGTACCCGTAGACTTACCATATAATTCTGCCATTACACGTTTAGGATCAACACCCATACCGATAGGCTGTACGTGATTTCTATAAGCAGTAATCATTCTATCTTTTCCTACTTCCATGGCATGCAATGCGCCAGCGAGGATAGCCTCTTGTCCATTATATAAATGCAAGAATCCTCTGACCTTTTGCTGGATATAAACCGCTGCTAACTTATCTTCAAACTTACGCCAGAAAAGCATGCTCTTATACCAATCTATGTAAGTTTCTTTAGTAATTTTCTTCATTCTCTTTTATGCTGATAAAGGTTTAATTCTGCGACAAAAATACCACTTTTTAACGAAAAACTACCACTAAAATAAGAGTGAAATACACACATTTAATTTAGATCATCCACCGCTGGGCGAAGTAGATTAAATGTCAATGAAAACCGCAAAGTGTTTTCAAGAGGGTTTCTTATTCTTGAGGTAGAAAATAAATAGGAAATATCTATGGTGGCAAAGCTTAGAGAAAAACCTGCTCCTAAAGTTAGGAAACGCCTAGATCCTTTTTCTAAGCTTTCATTAAAATAACCCGTTCTTAAGGCAAAAGAATTTTCGAAAACGTACTCTAAACCTGTGGCCCAAGTTATTTCTTTTAATTCTTCGCTAACGCCATCTGGAGCGTCATTAAACGAGCCTAAAATTCCTTTTAAAAAAGATACATCTGGCTGTTGATAACCTACTAATTCTCCTGACTCTGGATCATAAACAGCCACCGGAGAAGGAACTAATAGTTTATTAAACTCCAAGTTGAAATTTATATAATTACTTTGATCAAAAATTAAATTTATTCCAGCACCTACTCTTAGATTTGTAGGGATAAAGTTTTTTTGTCCACCCTCATCATACTTTAATCGAGGGCCAATATTAGATATATTAATCCCATAACGCATGCTGGCTTTGTTGGAATTAAAATCAAATTGATCTCCCTTGTAATATGCCGAGATATCCACCCCCAATGTGCTTGCTGCAGTTGCATCTACATCGGACGATAAACGTAGGTCTGACCTAATAAACCTTCCAGCTACAGACATCGAAAATTTTTCGTTTAATTTTAATCCATATGAAATATCGAGGGTGAGCTCATTAGGCCTTTCTACCCCTTGTTGTATGATACTATTGTTTACAAAATCATTAAACTGAATATCACCCAAACTAAAATATTTTAAACTAGCCCCCCATGCACTTCTCTCCGTGTTTTTTGTATAGTAGGTAAGATTAGCCAAAAATATATCGTCTACCAACTTACTTAGATAAGGGGTATAGCTTACTCCGACACCTCTAGCCTGTTCAGCAAATACATATTTTGCAGGATTCCATTGTTGTGAAAATACATCTGGAGAAGTAGCCACACCTAATTCTCCCATCCCAGCCGATCGAGCGTCGGGTGTAATCAAAAGAAAGGGAACGCCTGTGGTTATTACACGGCTTTCACTTTGTGCATAAATACTGCGCAACGAAAAAGCAATTAATAACAAGAAAAATACTTTAAGTTTTTTCAATACTAATCGATTTAAGTATATCTAGTACTAACGTGTTTTTTACTAAATTGTTATACTGACCTCAATCAAAAAAATTTAACCGTAATCATTTAACAATATTATTTAAACTTCATCGTTATAAATTATATTATGTTGCTACCTAAATAAAGGAAATAGCCTCATAAATTCGTATATTGCACTAGTTTTTAGTTGCGTAGACAGGTAAAAAAATAATTATGAACGTGAAAGTTATTTCAAAATTTACACTTTTTATTGCCCTTGGCTCTTTGATTTTTTCTTCTTGCGGAAAAAACAACCAGTCAAGAGGAACAGGATGGAGCATAAACTCTAAAAAAGGTGGATTTCAATACAATGTAGAATTTGAAGATCAAGAAACTGGGCCTGGGCTTGTTTTTATTGAAGGAGGTACCTTTACCAAAGGGCAAGTACAAGATGATGTAATGCATGATTGGAACAACACCCCTACTCGTCAGCATGTAATGTCTTTTTATATAGACGAAACAGAAGTAACCAACTTGATGTACTTAGAATATTTAGACTGGTTAAAAATGGTTTTTCCACAAGATAACCCTCAGTATAAATTAATTTATGAAGGAGCACTCCCAGACACACTTGTTTGGAGAAACCAATTGGGTTATGTCGAAGAACTTACTACGAATTACCTAAGACACCCCGCTTATGCTGAATACCCTGTAGTTGGAGTAAATTGGCTGCAAGCTGTGCAATATGCAGAATGGAGAACGGATCGAGTAAATGAATATATTTTGGAAAGAGAAGCTTACATAGAAAAAGATGTACGCTACACCGAAGTAGATCCTAACAGCACTTTCAGTACCAGTGCTTATTTAAAAGTTCCTGAAACCACCTATGGAGGTAAAATAGATAGTTTAGTGGGTAAGAAAGGTAGAGTTAAAAAAGATACCACTGAGGTAAATGTCTACGCGGGTGTGGACAAAGGAATATTACTTCCATCCTACCGCCTACCAACAGAAACAGAATGGGAATATGCTGCACTTGCTTTGATTGGTGATAGAGAATACAATGCCTACAGAGGGAAGAAGAAATACCCATGGTCTGGCGAATACACAAGATCTGAAGGCCGAAGAACTGAAGGAGATCAGTTAGCAAACTTTAAACTTGGAAAATGTGATTACGGTGGAATAGCAGGTTGGTCTGATGACGGAGCAGATATCACAATACAAGTAAAAGCTTATCCACCAAATGATTTTGGTGTGTATGACATGGCAGGAAATGTAGCTGAATGGGTGTCTGATGTTTACCGACCCATTGTAGATGATGAAGCCAATGATTTTAATTATTATCGTGGAAATATTTACATGAAAGAAGTTATTGGTGAGGATGGAAAAGCAGAGGTTATTTCCCCAGACCAATTAATCTATGACACACTTCCCAATGGTAAAGTTTTACTTAAAAGAATTCCTGGGCAGCTTAAAAAGGAAGCTGTAGGTGAAGAAGAAACATTCCTACGTCAGAACTTTACGCAGAGTGACAATAGAAATTATAGAGAGACGGAGACTTTGGTTCCTCTCGCTTGTACCGAGATCAAGGTACATTAACACAAGAAGAAATAGACACAAAATATCCTGGATCTACTGTAATGTATGATGCACCTCAGCCTCCAAGATTAACCGTAAATGAAGAGGGTAAACGCGTAAAGGCTGAACAGAAATACAAACAGAAAAATTCATTAATTACTGATGAAGTAAGAGTTTACAAAGGTGGATCATGGAAGGACAGAGCCTATTGGCTAGATCCTGCGCAAAGAAGATTCCTGCCTCAGTACATTGCAACTGATTATATTGGATTTAGATGTGCCATGACACGATTAGGCTCTAAAAGCAAAAACAAGAAGACTGCACGACATAAACGACAAGGATAAATCATTAAATTTAAAAGGCATTATTTAATGCCTTTTTTTTATTATGAATATTGCACAACTACACGCACTGTTCCAAAGTTCTACTGGAATATCCACAGATACCAGAAATCTTAAAAAAGACAACCTATTCTTCTGCTTAAGAGGCGATAACTTTAACGGAAATTCATTTACTGAGCAAGCGCTTCAATTAGGAGCAAAATATGTTATTTATGACGACGTTACTTTTAAACCAGAAAACACCCAACAAGGGATACTGGTAAGTAATAGTTTAGATACACTGCAAAAACTTGCTCAATATCACAGAAGACAGTTCAATATTCCAGTCATTGGACTCACTGGCTCTAATGGAAAAACAACGACCAAAGAGTTAATTAAGAGTGTTCTTTCCCAAGCCTATGAGGTTCATGCCACCCAAGGTAACTTTAACAATCATATTGGCGTCCCATTAACGTTACTTGGTATAAAAGAATCAACAGAGATTGCGCTTATTGAAATGGGAGCCAATCATCTCAATGAAATCAAAACACTTTGTCATATCGCTGAACCCAATCTTGGATATATTACCAATTTTGGGAAGGCCCATCTAGAAGGTTTTGGTAGTCTAGCTGGTGTAATCAAGGGTAAAAGTGAACTATATCAGTTTATTGCGAAGCATAAAGGGACAACAATTATTAATTCAGATGATCCAACCCAATTAAAAGAAGTTAAAAGCGAACTTAAATGGTGCTTTGGGGCAACAAAAGAGGCTGACATACAATTAAGTAATGATATTAATGAAAATGGCTATTGTAGCGTTTATGTAGAAAATACTTTAATTGAGAGTCAATTAACCGGCTCCTACAACTGGGCAAACCTAAATACAGCAGTTGCTTTAGGGTTTTATTTTAACCTCACATTAGATTTAATTACCAAAGGAATCAATATCTATTGCCCAACCAATAATCGATCACAATGGGTCAAAACGGCTAATAATGATGTTTTACTTGATGCATATAACGCTAATCCCACCAGTATGTCTGCAGCCCTAGAATCCTTTATAAATTACGAGGCAAATAGTAAAGGAATCCTACTTGGAGACATGTTAGAGTTAGGTTCTTTTGCCATTGAAGAACACAAAAGTATTATTGACAAAATAGTGACTCAAAAATTTGATTTTATATTTCTTGTTGGACCGTTATTTAAACAAGCAAATACACACAAAAATGTGACTTGTTTTGACAACTCCAATGAGGTTAAAACTTTTCTTAAAAAACACCCCTTTAAAGGAAAGGCTATTCTTATTAAAGGTTCTAGAGGAATTGCATTAGAACAACTCCTCGAACACCTATAACTTATTCTTTTATTTCAAAAGTTTGGATCGTCTCAAATTCGGATAAAGAGATGGCTTCAATCTCTTCTTGTAACTCTTTCCAAGTTTCTTGATAAAAAGTATTCACTTTTTCTAAACTCTCAGCTGTCTGGTTTTTAGCATGCTTTATTAAAGTTTTCTCTGTTGACGTAATACCAGCAGGTCGAGAATTCACATAGCGACTCGCCCCATAAATCCTTGCCATGACCGTAGGTTCTGGATTACGAACTATTCCTTGTCGTTTATCTTCTTTACCAAGAAATAGATCAATTAAGCCAGTTAATTGATCTGAGGCCTCTTTACATCGCTTTAGTAAATCTTCATACTGTTTCGCATCTTGCTTTTTAATTCTTTTCTGATAATCTGCCATAATAGATTTTGATTTCCCTAGCTGTTCTACAGCTTTACCAGATAATTCCATCAAAGATTCTAGTTCTTTATAAGCCAAATATTGAATTTTCATTCCTTCTTCAGAAGTTGTAATACGAGGATCTACCTTCACTTGGACTGCTACCTTATTAGACTCCTCACCTACTGTTAACTCAGCGGTATAAGTCCCTGGAAGTACAGTTACCCCCCTGGTTCGTTCTTAGCGGGTCTCGGATTTCTTCTAGGCCTTTGAATTCCTTTTTCTTCCATTCCCCAATACCATCGATGAAAACCTTTCTCTTTAGGAGCTTTTCTTCTAAGTGTTCTAATTAATCGATCCTGGTCGTATATCTTTAGTATCAAAGAATCAGATTTTTCTTTAT
The DNA here is from genome assembly GCA_038143595.1 of Flavobacteriaceae bacterium. Taxonomy (GTDB): domain Bacteria; phylum Bacteroidota; class Bacteroidia; order Flavobacteriales; family Flavobacteriaceae; genus Arcticimaribacter. The sequence continues at coordinate 88,492 of JAYQME010000002.1, forward strand.
TTGCCTTCTCACTCTTATTTTCATTTTTAGTTGGAGGATTATAATAATAAGTGAACATCGCCCCTCCTTTTCTATTCTCTCCATGATACATTGCATCTGCTCCAAAACGAGATCCTGAAGGCTGTTGGTATGCCGCTAGGTAGGCTGTGGAAGGTGAAAATAAATAACCCTTCTTGTCCGCTATACTTGGTGTTTCTGCCATTGCACGTAGTGGCCTAATATCATCTAATACCCATGCTGCTCTTCCAAATGTCCCGATAACTAAATCATGCTCACGTGGATGAATAACCAAGTCTTTGGTGGGTACAGTTGGGAATACTTTCGGGTCCATTTTATGCCATTTTTCACCCGCATTAGTTGAATAATACAATCCATCATCTGTACCTAAGAAGAGTAGGTTAGCACTCACCGGGTCTTCTACAATACTAAGGGTATAACTCTCTACATCATCTTCATTAACGATACGTTTCCATGTTTTACCATAATTAGTTGTTCTATAAGCATAGGGAGTATAGTTATAGCGACGATAATCATTAGCTACTAGAAGTGCCTCCCCTTTATTTTTATTTGAAGCTTTAATTTGGGTAATCCAACTTCCACTTGGTAACCCTTTGATGTTTTTAGTGACTTCTATCCATGAATCCCCTCCATCTAATGTGTAGTGAACCCTTCCGTCATCTGAAGCTACCCATAGCATATTCTTCTCTAATGTAGAAGGCTCTATCACCAATAAGGTACAATGATTTTCTGCTCCTGTTGCATCTAATGTAAGTCCACCACTTTCACTCTGCTTTTGTTTATCTGGATCATTCGTGGTAAGATCCGGAGAAATCACTGACCATGTAAGTCCCTTGTCTGTTGACTTATGCACAAATTGACTACCAAAATAAAGGGTATTATTATCAAAAGGATCTTGTCCTATGGCTGCATTCCAGTTAAAGCGCAATTGCATATCAGGACTAGGATGGGTAGGTCTTACCAAATAATTATTACCGGTTTTCCAATCATACCTAGACACATAACCCTGTTGACTCATTGCATAACCATACCTTGAGTCATCTGGATCTGGCACCACATCAAAACCGTCACCAAAGGCAATCTCTTGCCAATATGAATTTCTAATTCCCTGAACACGCCAAGTGTAAGCAGGGCCACGCCAAGAGCCATTGTCTTGCATTCCGCCATAAACATTGTAAGGAATTTCGTTATCCACGCTAATATGGTAAAATTGGGCTACAGGTATATTCCCTACAAAACGCCAAGATTTTCCTCCATCTCTCGTAATATTTAAACCTCCATCATTACCATCTATCATAAAATCTCCATTTTCTGGATGTATCCACCAAGCATGGTGATCTGGATGGACCCCGTTACTTACCCCGTAAGCGGGCATCAATGCCGAAAAATTTCTTCCACCATCTTCGGATACATTTACATAAGTAAAAACAGAATAAATCCGATTTTCATTTTGTGGATCTACGCGAATATCAGAGTAGTAAAAAGGACGATTCCCTATATCTTTTTTATCATTCACCTTTTTCCATTGTTCTCCACCGTCGACAGACTTATATAATGCATTTTTTTTAGACTCAACTAAGGCATATACTATATTGGGCTTATTGGTAGAGATGGCAAGACCCACTCTTCCTAAAGGACCCTCTGGAAGTCCATTTTTAGAGGTTTTCTCTTTCCAGCTTTCCCCTCCATCATAAGAGACAAATACACCACTTCCATTACCTCCTGAATTAAAAAACCATGGATCGCGTTTATGCTCCCACATTGCTGCTATTAATTTATTGGGGTTAGATGGATCTATGACCAAATCAGCGGCACCTGTTTTTGGGTTTTGGTAGAGGACTTTTCTCCAAGATTTACCTCCATTTGTAGTCTTATATACCCCCTCTCTGCATGCTCTCCCCAAGGAGAACCAATGGCAGCTACATAGACGATGTCTGGATTATTTGGGTGAATAATGATTCTATGAATATGACGGGTGTTTTCTAAACCCATTGCTTGCCAGGTTTTTCCTCCGTCTAGTGATTTAAAAATTCCGTATCCACCATTTAAACTATTTCTTGGATTCCCTTCTCCAGTCCCCACCCAAACTACATCTGGGCTCGACTGTTGAATGGCAAGGGCTCCAATTGAAGCAGTCACCTGGTCTTCAAAAAGAGGAGACCAATTAATTCCCCCGCTTGTTGATTTCCAAACACCCCCCGAAGCGGTACCCACATAAATAACTTCAGGATTATTATTCACTACATCAATGGTGGTAATTCTACCGCTCATTCCTCCAGGGCCAATATTACGAGCTGGCGTTTTTTGTAACCATGAAGCAGGAACTTCTTGACCAAAAAGAGATATAGAAATAAAAAATACGAGTAAGACAAAATAATTTTTCATAATAATTAGATAGTCTTACAAGTTAAGTAAAATGTGCTGATTTTTCATATAAAAAAACCCCTCATAAAGAGGGGTAATTCTTAAACAAACAACAAATTCTTATGCAGTGATCACAATAATCTCTGCTAGTGCATGGATTTTATTCCACTTTAACGCACATTGGTAGGGTGTATTTCCGTTAATGTCTTCCAAATCTAGGTTTGCGCCATTTCTAACCAATAGGTTAACCATCTCTGCATTGTTATGCATCACGGCATGTATGAGTAATGTTTTCCCCTCAATCATAAGATTAGGGTTAAGCTGCCTACTCTTAATAACACTTTCTAACCAAACAAAATTTTCATTTGAGATCGCATTAACTACTTCCTTGGCTGAAATTTCTTCTGGTTTTGAAAAACTAGTAAACAAAATAAAACTGGCAATAAAATAAATTAAATGTGCTTTCATAACTTTACTGTTTATGGGTTATTGTATGGGACAAATTTAGTGCAGCGTAGTAAGATGTAATTTAATATACCACCCCGAAAATAGAGATTTATGAGATTGTTAAAATCCGCACTTTCCAATTAAAAGTAAACCAATTTTGTGTGATCCGTTTTGACAGAATCTCAATCCTGGACATTCACCTAACATTAGGTTAATATACCTTTAATGATAAACCAATATATAACCACATTATTAAGACCAATCTGAGTAAAAATTAGCGCCAAACAAGGGTATTGATCATTTAACAGAAAACAAAGGAACAGTTATCGATGAACACTTAGACCCCAATGATGGTATTCGAGTGAGTTGGATAAATTCAGTGTGATCGGAAAAGCAAGGTAAAATGCCTAAACTAAAAAAAACACATAGGATATCCTGTAAAAGTCTCTTATTTAAAGCTCGAATTCATACCAAAACTATTCCTTTTTTTATGAATTAGAAGCGAGTGCCTGTTTTTATGAAATAACACCCCTTGTGTTAGCAACACACGATAAGGTAATGGTGAAAGTTTAATTAACTGTCAATAAGTTTTTTTTGGTTCACAAATGATTCACTTTAGAATATAAAAAAAGCCTCCAATATTTTTGGAAGCTTTGTGGGTGTTATAGGATTCGAACCTATGACCTCTACCCTGTCAAGGTAGCGCTCTAAACCAACTGAGCTAAACACCCAATCGAAAACGAAGATACAAATTCCTTTAATGGAATATTAAAAGATTTTTCCCTTTTTTAGATTGAAATATATCCCCTACTAATTGTTATATAAAACACATTTATCTTTATTTTTGTTAAAAAAATAAATGAAAATAGGTGTTCCTAAAGAAATAAAAAATCACGAATCACGCGTAGGACTTAATACAGCAAGTGTTTATACATTAACCCAACACGGTCATGAAGTTTACATAGAAACCAACGCTGGTGTGAATAGTGGCTTTACAGACACTCTGATATAAAGAAGCTGGTGCAACTATTTTATCTACTGCCGACGAAATTTTTGAAATTTCAGAACTGATTGTTAAAGTAAAAGAGCCTTTAAAGGAAGAGTATCCAAAAATTAGGGCAGAACAAGTGGTTTTTACCTACTTCCATTTTGCCTCCTCTAAAAGTCTTACAGATGCCATGATTAAAAGCAAGGCAATCTGTATTGCGTATGAAACCGTCGAAAACACAAAAAGACAATTACCCTTACTCACCCCCATGTCAGAGGTCGCCGGTAGAATGTCCGTTCAACAAGGAGCTAAATATTTAGAGCAACCTACTGGAGGAAAAGGAAAATTATTAGGGGGTGTGGCTGGTGTAGCACCCGCCAATGTACTGATTATTGGTGCAGGGGTCGTTGGTACAGAAGCAGCTAAAATGGCTTCTGGATTAGGTGCACAAGTAAAATTATTAGACATAAACATTGAAAGACTAAGATACCTTAGTGAAATACTACCTGCCAATACACAATGTCTTTATTCATCTAAGGAAACCATTGAAAATCTAATTAAGGACTGTGATTTAATTATTGGGTCAGTGCTAATTACAGGTAAAATAGCACCCCACATCATTACCCGAGAAATGATTCATAGAATGGAGAAAGGAACAGTTTTGGTTGATGTAGCAATTGACCAAGGTGGATGCTTTGAAACAAGTGTTCCTACCAGTCACGATAATCCAATTTACAAGCTGGATGATATTGTTCACTATTGTGTAACTAATATTCCAGGTGCCGTACCAGTCACTTCTACCAATGCACTTAATAATGTTACCCTTCCTTATATTCTTGAAATTGCGAATAAGGGATGGAAAAAAGCTTGCCAGGAGAACAAGGGGTTACAAAAAGGGCTATCTATTTACAGAGGATCAATCATTTATCCAGCCATTGCAGATACTTTTAACCTTCCTTGTGCTCAGATCTCTTTTGAATGATTATTTTTATTCTTTGATTTAAAAGCATGATTAAAGAACTCATTGAAATTGCAGGGGAAAAAAATGTCTTGCACGGCGGCAAAGAAAAAGCTCGCTTCACACATATATGGAAGACAGATATACCTTTAGCTGCCATAGCGGTAGTATTACCAACCTCAACCTTGGAACTTTCAAAAATTATGACTCTGTGTCATAATAACAACCAAGAAGTAATCGTCCATGGAGGATTAACAAACCTTGTGGGTGCAACTGAAACTAATAATAGCCAACTTGTAGTTTGTCTAGATAAAATGAATCAGATTGAAGAGGTAGATGAAAAAAGTAGGACAATGACGGTAGAAGCGGGAGTAATTTTAGAACAAGCAATTGATGCCGCAGATCAGAAAAATCTATTCTTACCTTTAAGTTTTGGAGCCAAAGGTTCCGCTCAAGTCGGCGGGGTAGTTTCGACGAATGCTGGTGGATTAAGAGTGTTTAGGTATGGAATGACAAGACAAATGGTACTTGGACTAGAGGCTGTACTTGCAGATGGAACGGTAATCTCTTCGATGAAAAAAATAATCAAAGACAATTCTGGTTATGACATAAAACAGTTATTTATTGGTGCAGAAGGAACTTTAGGCATCATCACTAAAGTTATTTTTCGCCTCCAGGAAAAGCCACTTAGTCGTTCCTCAGCAGTGGTTGGTGTTGCTAACTATGAAAACGTCATATCCTTACTTAAATTTATGGAAAAGGGACTCGCTGGCTCCTTAACAGGTTTTGAACTGGTATGGCAAAGGACCTACATAGCTATGACGAGTCCACCCTCTGATTACACCCCTCCACTCCCCCAAGAATTTCCTTATTATGTATTTATTGAAAGCCTAGGTAGTGACCAAAGTGCAGATTTCGATCGTTTAGAAAAATTGATGGTAGAAGCACTTGAAAAAGGACTGATCGAGGATGGAGTTCTCGCTCAAAGTGAAAGAGAACTTCAAAAAATATGGAAAATAAGAGAGGACGTAGCTGTTTTAGCGGACCAAGCACAATTTGATCAACATTTTGACATCAGTCTTCCGATTCCTGTAATTGGAAAAGAGGTAGATATTGCTATTGAAAAGTTATCTGCCTTACCTTTCGTTGAAAAAATATTCCCCTTTGGGCATGTAGCAGACGGTAACATCCATTTTATCATAGGGAAATCAGAAAATTCTGATGAAATTATTGAAGCAATAAACCGTATCATCTATGCCAACCTCACAAAAAACAAGGGATCAGTTTCTGCAGAACATGGCATTGGATTACATAAAAAGGCTTATTTAAAAAGCTCACGTACAAATACTGAAATTGAAATGATGCAATTGTTAAAGCGAAGTTTAGATCCCAAGAATATATTAAACCCTAAGCGAATTATTAATCTCTAACTACTGTTGGACGCAACACGTATCGTTAGATTTCTAATGTTCACATTATAAGGATATTGAACATGTTGTATAATATATTTAGGAATATCTTCTACATCCATTGGGTCTGATATTCTCGTTCCAGAAGCATCTAGTGCACTTTCTGTTGCGTCTAAATAACCATCCCCATCATCATCTAAATCTGAAACATTGGGGATTCCATCTCTGTCAATGTCATCCACCAAAGTATGGGTTGAGGTATAATAAATTACGGGGTTATGTATAGGCAAAGCATCGGTCGGGTAAGGAATTTCTTTAATGATCATTTGCTGAGCTTCTTTAATCATGGATAGTTTAAAGTCAGAGACAGAAGGAAGCTCTAGTCGAATATGCTCAAAGTATTCTTCATTAATTTTGGAACTCACCCAAATAGGAATATCATTGTACTCTAAAGAGAATCTTTTTGCACCAGGATATGAAAGAGGAGAATTCACCCTTGTATCGGAAGCGGTGCTCATCATAGGGTCTACATAGCTAACTGTGGTTGGCGAGAGTGCAGAAGTACCCGTTATAGAACTACCCGCTAGATAAATTACAGGAACCCGTTCTAATTTATAATCGAACTCTAAAATCAAATTATTACTAGGTAGACCTTGAAACGTTTTTTCTGCTACTATTTTATGGGCCTTAGTAAATGGAATGATAGACCAAAAGTCATATAAATTCCCGCTATTATCTCTTTTAGGCTCAAAGTCAGTTGGATTCGCCCCTGTTCCAGTAACCCCCCATGTAGCTGAATCGTTATCTGTGTATATAAAATCATCGCGATAGAATATTTCAACAAAATTTTGATAAAATCTTCGGTCTTCATCCTCTACGTTGAACACCTCTAATCCAACATCATATTGACCGTAAGTATTATATTGAACCGTTTCTGTAACTTCACTAATAGAATCATTAAGTATACCCCGGGAAATGACCAGCTTAAACTATCCAAATTACTAGAAGACGCAATAAAACTTATCTGAAAGGTTGGAGAACCCGTATTGGCACTTACCGCAAGATTTCTTGAGGTCGCAATAAATGAAGCATTTACTTTTCCCACATTACTCCAATTTGGATTGACCGTTTCTTCTTCTGAAACTGGGGGCACAAATACTGGTGGGGTACAGCTTAAATAGATTATCATCGTAATCAAAAACAATAAAAATCTCATATGCTTCATTTAACAAAAATAGTTCTTATTTATTATATATATTAAAATTAATAATTTTCTATAAAAAAAAGACCCACAAAAAAGGGGTCTTCTTTAGTTAACTTAGTGTTTATTTAAGTTTATACTGCGTTCTCTTTTTTAATAAGATTTAAGGCAGAACCCTCTTTAAACCACTCAATCTGTTGTGCATTGTAGGTGTGATTTGCCATAATGCTATCTTTTGAGCCATCTTCATGAACAACCTCAACAGTAATTTGCTTGCCAGGAGCAAAGTCCTTTAGATCTACAAAGTTAAATGTATCATTTTCTTGGATAAGTTCATAATCGCTTTCATTTGCGAAAGTGATTCCTAACATACCTTGCTTCTTTAAGTTAGTTTCGTGTATACGAGCAAAAGATTTTACAAGAACCACTTTTACTCCCAAGAAACGTGGCTCCATTGCCGCATGTTCGCGAGAAGAACCTTCCCCATAGTTATGATCTCCAACAACAACTGTTTCAATTCCAGCAGCCTTGTATTCACGTTGTACATCGGGTACACCACCATAGTCTCCTGTCATCTGATTTTTAACAAAATTAGTCTTCTCGTTAAATGCGTTTACTGCACCTATTAAACAGTTGTTAGAAATGTTATCTAAATGCCCTCTAAAACGCAACCATGGTCCTGCCATAGAAATATGATCGGTAGTACATTTTCCTTGTGCTTTGATTAACAATTTTGCTCCGGTAAGATTTTCTCCATTCCAGGGGCTGAAAGGAGTTAAAAGCTGTAAACGCTCCGAGGTTTCACTCACTGCAACATTCACTGCAGAACCATCTTCTACTGGGGCTAAATAACCGTTGTCCTCTACATCAAAACCTTTGGGTGGCAACTCTAATCCAGTGGGTGGATCTAAGCTTACTTCTTCCCCATTTTGATTAATTAATTTATCTGTTAGTGGATTAAAATCTAAACGCCCAGCAATCGCTACCGCAGCAACCATTTCTGGAGAAGCTACAAAAGCATGCGTATTTGGATTTCCATCTGCACGCTTAGAAAAATTTCTGTTAAAGGAATGAATGATAGAGTTTTTTTCTTGTTTGTCTGCTCCTTCACGTGCCCATTGTCCAATACAAGGCCCACAAGCATTTGTAAATATTTTTGCATTCAGATCTTCAAAAACACTTAATAAACCATCTCTCTCAGCAGTATATCGCACTTGTTCTGAACCTGGATTAATTCCAAATTCTGCTTTTGTAACCAATCCTTTATCAACAGCTTGTTTTGCAATTGAAGCAGCACGTGATAAATCTTCATAAGAAGAGTTGGTACAAGAACCGATTAATCCCCATTCTACTTGTAATGGCCAGTCATTTTGTTTAGCAACCTGAGACATTTCGGAAATAGGCGTAGCTAAATCTGGCGTAAATGGACCATTTAAATGAGGGCTTAAGGTACTTAAGTCTATCTCAATTACTTCGTCAAAGTATTGTGTGGGATTAGCGTATACTTCTGGATCTGCAGTTAAGTGTCCTTTCACTTCATTGGCAGCATCAGCCACATCATCACGGCCTGTAGAACGTAAATAACGCTCCATTGATTCATCATAACCAAAGGTAGAAGTTGTTGCACCGACCTCTGCACCCATGTTACAAATAGTCCCTTTACCTGTACAAGACATGGCTTTGGCACCTTCTCCAAAATACTCTATAATTGCTCCTGTACCTCCTTTAACAGTAAGTATACCTGCAACTTTTAATATAACATCTTTTGGTGCAGTCCAACCGTTTAATTTTCCGGTAAGTTTTACCCCGATTAACTTTGGGAATTTTAATTCCCAAGGCATATCTGCCATTACATCTACTGCATCAGCACCTCCTACACCAATAGCCAACATTCCAAGACCACCTGCATTAACGGTATGTGAATCTGTACCAATCATCATTCCCCCAGGGAATGCATAATTTTCTAATACCACCTGGTGAATGATACCAGCTCCTGGTTTCCAAAATCCAATTCCATACTTGTTTGAAACAGATTCTAGGAAATTAAACACCTCAGCGGAAGTGGAATTCGCAGATTTTAAATCTACTTCAGCTCCAGATTTGGCCTGGATTAAGTGATCACAATGAACGGTTGTTGGAACAGCCACTTTTGCCTTTCCAGCTTGCATAAACTGTAACAAGGCCATTTGTGCTGTTGCATCTTGGCAAGCAATTCTATCTGGTGCAAAATCAACATAGTCTTCTCCGCGTGAGTAAGGACTTTCTGATTTTCCTTCCCATAAATGAGCATACAAGATCTTCTCAGATGCAGTTAAAGGTTTTCCTGTTAATTTGCGAGCTGCAGTTACACGATCTTCTAATCGTTCATACACTGCTTTGATCATTTCAATATCAAATGCCATAATCCTATTAATTTATTTTGCCCAAAATTACGAAATTAAGTATTTAGAATTCTTCTGTATTATAGAATTAATTGATGTTTCAAAAAATTCTACAAATCCAACTAGATGTGTTTGATATCAGTAAAATTTTAAAGCTGTGTTATAAAAAGCACTTATTACAAATGTAAAACAAAATAGACTCCTCTCTTTTTTGAGCATTCTAAGAAAAAAAGTACCTTTTGAGAGTAAATTAAAAAAAGTGAACCAACTTATTCAAAAATACAAAGGGTTACTATTAGTACTATTTTTAGGACTCTTTATCAGTTTTATAGACAACTACATACTTAGCGGGCAATTTAAAGGAGCAGAAGAATATAAACACTTTATTTACATCGGCGCTCTTTTAATAGGCCTATCCGTAGTTTTAAGCATTTTACTTAAAGAAGATAAAGCAGAATAATAAGCGTTATCTTTGCCAAAAAAAGATGCAGCATTTTTCAAAAGAGAACATTAATGCCTTAGCTTCACGCTACAAGAATAATCTAATTAATAGTATTTCTGGGTTTAAATCGGCTAACCTCATAGGTACAAAAAGCAACCAGGGAAATACAAATCTTGCTGTGTTCAACTCTGTGATTCATTTAGGAAGCAACCCGGCCCTATTAGGATTTATTTTACGTCCAACTACTGTACCTAGACACAGTTATAAAAACTTGAAAGAAACGGGAGTTTTTACTATTAATCACATCAATAAAAATCAAATTGAGGATGCTCACCACACTTCAGCAAAATACCCTGAAAACATATCTGAATTTGACCAAACAAACCTCAAAGAAGCATATAAAGAAAATTATTATGCTCCATTTGTAGCGGATGCCCCGGTTCAAATCGCTTGCCGATACGTAAATGATTACCTTATTAAAGAAAACAATACCCTGCTGGTTGTGGGGGCTATTGAACATCTTTTCATCAAAGAAGAGATGCTCTTGGAGGATGGTTGGGTACAATTAGACAAGGGAGAAGTCGTCACTATTAATGGTCTCGATGGCTACGCATTACCTAAGCTTATCGATCGTTTTCCTTATGCAAGACCTAAAGATTAATGTATGGATTTTATTGATGAGAACTTACTAGATTATGTGATCCAAAATTCACAAACAGAACCCAAGTTATTGACCGAATTATCAAGAGCAACCCATTTGAAAGTTTTGCAACCTCGCATGTTAAGTGGGCCACTACAAGGAAGGTTTTTGAGCCTATTATCTAAATTATTGAGACCCAAAAGAATATTAGAAGTAGGCACATTTACTGGCTATGCTACACTATGTTTAGCAGAAGGCTTACCAGAAGATGGGGTAATTCATACACTAGACAAAAACGAAGAACTCATAGATTTCCAACGTTCTTTTTTTGATCAATCGCCGTGGGGAAAGCAAATTTTTCAGCATTGTGGAGATGCAATGGAAGTTCTTCCAAGACTTAATGGAAATTACGATATGGTGTTTTTGGATGCAGATAAAAAAAATTATCTCAATTATCTAGAGCTAATACTTCCTCAGCTGAATAAAGGTGGATTGTTAATCTCGGATAATGTATTATGGAGTGGGAAAGTTTTAGAGGAAACAAATAAAAACGACAGGGATACTGCCGTTTTAAAAGAATTTAATAAAGTTATTGCAGAACACGCTTCACTAGAAACCGTACTTTTACCCTTAAGAGATGGGCTTACCTTAAGCAGAAAAATCTAACCTTTTCTCTTAACAGAATTTGTGAGTTCTTCAAAATTCTCTTTTACTTGGTTAATCTCTTTTTGAATTTCTCCTCCAATTTTCTGAGTAGGATCTAGATCGGCAGATTTTTGAATTTCGGATTTGATTTCATTAGTTGCTTGCTTTACCTGGGTAATCCCTTTGGCTAAACCCCTTGCAATTGAGGGAATCTTATCTGCTCCAAAAATAAGTAGAACAATAAAAAAAATAAAGACTAATTCTGCACCGCTAATGAATAACATCATAAATCTATTGTTTAAAGATAGAGCAGTGAGTTCTCACTGCTCTATCTATTAATTAAGTTTTGCTATCCCTGTACCTTTGATTTAAATTTATCAAAGTCCGTATCCGCTTCCTTTTTTGGCCAAGCGTTATTTGTCAAATTCACATCAGCTGTTTCAGCATCAGGATCTACGGTAACTCCAATCAACTCTTTTTCTGAAGTAAGAAGCTTTCGCACAGAAGCATCGTTCTTTCGCCAAACTTGAACAGGATATTTAACGCGTTCTGTACTACCGTCTGCATAGCTGTATTCTACGATAATAGGCATTACAATTCCGCCTGGCTTTTCAAATTCTATCTCATAAAAATAAGCAGGTAATTCTTGTCCCTCTTCTAGATTCTCTGCCAATACGGTAGAATGATCAGATGATTTTCCTTCCTTTAATTCAGGATCAAAAACCTCGCTATCTTCAGAAACCATAAATACTGAAGGATTAAGATCCTCAACTGTCATTCCGTATCTAGACAACAATTCATCTACCTCTTTACTCGGTTTAGGAGAAACATAGTATTGTTTCACTTCTTTTACACCAATATCAACCACATCTGTGGAGTAAAACCAACCTCTCCAAAACCAATCTAAATCGACAGCAGAAGCATCCTCCATTGTACGGAAAAAATCTTCCGGGCTGGGATGCTTAAACATCCATCTTTGCGAATAGGTTTTAAACGCAAAGTCAAATAATTCCTTACCCATAACAGTTTCTCTAAGAATATTTAATGCAGTCGCTGGTTTTCCATAGGCATTAGGACCTAGCTGATAAACATTTTCTGGATTAGACATAATAGGACTTATGAAATCTTGACTCCCCGACATATAACGTACAATTTTAGATGGATCCCCTCTTCTAGAAGGGTAGTCGGGTTGAAATTCTTGCTCTGTTAGGAATTGCATAAAAGTATCTAAACCTTCATCCATCCAACCCCATTGACGCTCATCAGAATTTACAATCATAGGGAAGTAATTATGTCCTACTTCGTGGATGATAACACTAATCATTCCATATTTTGTTCTGTCTGAGTAGGTTCCGTCTGGATTAGGACGCCCGTAATTCCAGCAAATCATAGGATATTCCATTCCTTGATTTTTAGCATGCACGGAAACAGCTTTTGGATAGGGATAATCAAAGGTGTATTTTGAATATACTTCTAAAGTGTGCGCTACAACTCGTGTAGAATACTCTTCCCATAATGGATTTCCTTCCTTCGGGTATAAGGAAGAAGCTATGATGTTTTTTCCACCGATTTTAACGGCCATCATATCCCATATAAAACGACGAGAAGTAGCAAATCCGAAATCTCTTACATTTTCTGCAATAAACTTCCAGGTTCTCGTCTTAGTTGCTATTACTTTTTCTTTTTCAATAACCTCGTCTTGAGAAACAATCATAACAGGGTCATCATAGGAGGTAAGCGCTTTTTTGTATCGTTGATATTCTTTTCTAGAAAGTACCTCCCGTGGGTTCTGAAGACTTCCTGTAGCCTCCATCACGTGATCTTCTGGAACAGTTATATTTACTTCGTAATCACCAAAATTAAGGGCAAATTCTCCATTCCCCCAAAACTGATAATTCTGCCATCCCTCTACATCGTTGTAAACGGCTAACCTAGGAAAGAATTGAGCTATTACATAAGCGCGGTTATCATCTTCTTCAAAATATTCATACCCAGATCGTGCACGATCAGTAACGTGATTATTAATTTTATACCACCATTTGATTGAAAAAGTAAACTGTTCTCCACTTTTTATGGGTGTAGGCAAGTCAACACGCATCATCGTTTTATTAATGATATATCTTAAAGGTTTTCCGTTAGCATCTTTCACTTCTTGGATATTGAACCCACCGACAAATTTATCTCCTGTAAATTCCTTAACAAAAGTTTCTACTCCTCTAAATTTTGGAACACCAGAAGGGTTTTTAGCACCCTCCATATCGTTTTCATTTCGGATATTTTGATCGAGCTGAACCCATAGATAGGGCAACATATCTGGAGAGTTATTGGTATATGTAATGGTCTCGAATCCAGAGAGTTTAGTGTTTTCATCATCTAATTCAATATCCATTTTATAATCAACTTTTTGTTGATAATAATCAACACCCGGTGCACCGGAAGCTGTTCTAAAACGATTTGGTGTAGCAAACTCTTCGTAGAGTTGTTTGAATTTATTGTTGTTTTTATGCCCTATGATTGCCGTAGAATCTTGCGCATACAGTGCTCCTGTTAGGAACAAAGACATTAAGGCTAACATGAATTTTTTCATGAATTGAAATTTTAAATTGAGGTTAAATATACTTTATTTTTTATTAGTCAACTTGGTAGGAAAAAGAAGTCTTATTCTTTGTAAGCAAAAAACTTTTGCGCTGATCTGGTAAAATCAAATGATGGATGTTTTGCTGCCCCTTCAGAAACGAAATTAAAAAGGTACTACCTAAATCTACCCTTTTAAATAAAAGATTTTTGACACTAACTTCAGCATAAACAACTAATAACTCATCTTGGTACTCTCTTCCCAAATATTGAACAAATTGCTCCTCTCCATCTAATTTAAACTCAATGTTTTTCAAATAGAAATCTTGAACGAAGGCATCAATTTTATCTGGATAATTATCAGGTGAGAAAACCATTTTCTCCTCTTCTGTTTGCTGCATCAATGATTCAACATCATCTAAAAAAAAACGACTTGTCAACTGAAATTGTTCTTTTTCAGGAACCCAACGTATAGTGGTTGTACTTACATAATAATCATGCAATACAGAAAAGGAGCAAAAAACAAGTACCCCAAAAAAAAGTACTGTCCTAATTTTCATAACGTCCTACTTTATAATGATCAAAAGCCTCCATCACCTGGGTATGCATCCCCTTTTTATAATATGATATTAATGGAGTGTTTTGTGAACAACCCAAAACGAAATCATAAATTTGATCTTGTTCAATTCCATAATTTTCGGTAAAAAAATAAACTCCATAAAACTGAATGATGGAATATACGGCTTCAAATTGCTTATCTAAACTCCTTCTCTTCTTCAGTTTTTTATAATACCCAGAAAGGTGTTTATAGACGGCATCCACATTAATTCCTCCCGACACAGGGAGTAAAAGCGTACTAAGTAATAGACTTTTACCAGAGACTATTTTCTCTTCTCTTTGTCCTTTAAAACCCGGTATTCCAACATCGCTAAAGTTAATTTTTTTGGCACAGTAGATATATCGCTACTTAAACTGCCACTTAGCTCATGTGGTTTTACAACAACTTCCTTTAATTCATTGATCTTAGCCTTTAAGTAAACTGTAATTTCAGCGGAAGAAAACAACTCTTCCGTAATTAATATTTCTGTTTCGTGAAATTGAATTCCTGAAAAAATAATTTTCTCTCCAACCGCTACAGAAAGCTCAAAAGCACCATATATATCTGTGATTTCTGCCACCCCTCTCGAGGTATTAATTACATGTATTTGTTCTAAACTCAAAGTAGGATGAGATACATTACCCCTGAGTAATTTATATCTTTGACCGCGAGCCTGAGAAGCAATTAACATAAAAAAACATATGAGAATTATAACCCTAGCTTTCAACGGACAGTCTTCTTATATTCTTCACTTTGTTCGTATAAATATTCTATAAGAAGAAACTCTTTATCCTTCTTTAGAAGACGATCGCTAGGAAGCACCTGGTCTAATTTCTCTAGAAAACCAAATTTTTCGGCTTGCGTTAAGCCTAGGTCTTCGATAAAAAATTGATCCTCAAAAATCAATGGTAACACCTTGGAAGGCTGTAAAATTCTTTTTTCTTCTAAATCAGAAGAACTAACCACTTTTGCTAAAAGCTTTGCTATACTTATAATATCTAAGCCATTGACTAATTGACCCTGACGCATAATTGTATTATCTATTTTGGAAGACTTATCCTGAACATAGGCTACCTTAGAAAATTCTTCTTTTTTAAGATCTAGGAATTTTTTTGTGTTCTCTGGACCTACCACAATCTCATCCAGCACATTGACACGCTCATTAACATCAACTACTAAACGATTGCTTTTTATGATCTCAGGGGTAATGGTTAACTGTTTTATCTGAAATTGAACTGATGAAAACAAAATTTCATCTCCTATTTTTGCCCAGATTTCAAATTCCCCATCCCCATTAGTTATGGTATTACTCTGTGCTGTATTGTTGACCACATTGGCTGCAATGACATTATTGTTCCTGTAAAGTAATTTACCTCTAAGCAACTGCCTTTTCTCTTGTCCAGAAAGGAAAAAAAATGAAACTAAAAAAAGAAGGGAGACTATTTTTTTCATTATCTAAAAATAACAATAATCTAATCATAATTTAGAGATTAGAAGTAGCAATTCTATAAAGTAAGTGGAAAAAAGAGCGGGAGACCGGGTTCGAACCGGCGACATTCAGCTTGGAAGGCTGACGCTCTACCAACTGAGCTACTCCCGCAGAGGGACAAATATACTATTTCTTTCCTATTTTTTTCATAAAATGAAATCCAATAATTGAAAAGCCAATATTAAAATAAAATTTATGAGAAGGGGCATTACTAACATAGGTGTTCAGCTCTATAGCTTCACATCCTTTACCTTTGGCATGTGTCTCGACAAAATCAAACAATTTCTTCCCCAAACCTTTATTCCTATGTTGCTCCACAATATAAACGTGATCAGCTTCACAGCATTTACCTAAGTAATGCCTTGTCTGATACCATAACCCTGTTAACCCTATCAGCTGATTTTCAAAGAAAACACCTACACATTCGTAATGTTCTTTAAACATACTTTTATAACGCTCTATAAGTACCTCATCCGAAAATTTATGTTGACCAAATTCTTGAATTAAAGGAATAATCTGAGGGATATCTTTCGATGATAATAATGAAAATCTATAATCCATAATCAATATTACAACACTTTTGCTTGGGTTTATATCTCGTCCTGTATAAATTAATTTGTAAATTAGAGGATGAATAACTTTATTCAGATTCAACCTATATCCGCTAAAAAAACATACGCCATTCGCCAACTGGAACTCCGAAAAGGAAGACCGATAAGTGATTGTGTGTTTGAAGGTGATGAGTTGCCAACCACCTTCCACTTAGAGGCAATCTTGAATGAAGAACAGGTAGGCATTGTCTCCGCTTTCAAAAACAAACACCCTGAATTTGAATTCAATAATAGCTATCAAATAAGAGGCGTTGCTGTACGTAATCATCTTCAAGGTAATGGAATTGGTAAAAAACTGATGGAAGGAATTGATCAATTTCTAATGGAAAAAAAAGTTTCTTTTCTTTGGCTCAACGCAAGAGAAAATGCAGTCCCTTTTTACGAGTCAATTGCCTACACCTTGCATGGAAACGCATTTAATATTCCATCTATTGGAATCCATTACTTATATTACAAACGACTATAAATGAGAAAATTCATTTTACACTTGCTCCTATGTCTATCATTCGTAAATACAATAGCACAAAACAATTTACGCGTTGATATCCCTTACTTAAAAGGAGAAGAATCGATGACTTCCACAGAACACTACACACTTGTAGAAGAGGCCAAAGGAGCGTTTAAAAAAATGCAAAAAGCAGCTAAAGAAGAAGAGGTATCTATGAAGATAGTCTCCAGTTTTAGAAGCTATAATGATCAAAAAAGAATATGGAACAATAAATACAAACGCTTTCTTAAAGAAGGGCTAACTCCCGAAAAGGTGATTGAGAAAATCATTCAATATTCTACTTTACCAGGGACTTCTAGACACCACTGGGGGACTGAGATAGACATTATAGATCCTAATCCAGACATAGAAGGAGATGTATTATTAGCCAAACATTTTCATACAGGACCCTACCAAAAACTTAGAGAATGGCTAGAGCAAAACGCCCATACGTATGGTTTCTATTTGGTTTACACAAAAGATTCTTTACGAAAAGGATTTAACTATGAACCTTGGCATTATAGTTATTACCCCAAGTCCAATAACTTGCTAAAGCAATACTTAACCCTCCATGTTTTAGAAGAAATTAAAAAAGATACGCTTTTACTGGGTCATCAATACTTGGATGAAAGGTTTATTAAAAAATATAAGCAAGAGCACATCCTAGGGATTAATCCTCTTTTAAAAAATTGGAAATAATGAATTTTTCCTTACACCCTGTTTTTCAAATATCGCATCAACCCCTCCATTCTTCTCCGAGAAACGGGTAAGGAATGACCATCTGTTAACATGCAATAGTTACCTCCCTTTTTATCTATATACTTTAGATGATTCAGATTTAATATATGAGAGTTATGTATCCTATAGAATACACCATCGTCCAAGACATCCTCGAACTCCCCAATGGCTTTTGAGGTGGTAATCTTTCTTTTCCTTTCGACAACATAAAGCTCTGTATATCGGCCAGATGATGTTAAATAAATTATTTCATCTGGAAGAAAAAACTCAACCTTATCCATTCCTGAAATGGTAATGAAATTTGAAGGATGCCTTCCTATAATTTTATTAGATAGTTTTGTTATCTGTTGATTTTGCAGGATTGAAATATGCTTAACTTTATCTATGGATCGTATAAGATCCTCAATGATGACTGGCTTAAGTAAATAATCTACAGCTTCATACTTAAAGGCTCTAATGGCATATTCATCATAAGCAGTTGTGAAAATTATTTTAAACGTGTGTTGTTTTAATTCATTTAATAACATAAATGAATTATCTCGATCTAAAATAATATCCAAAAACACTAAATCTGGATTTAATTTCCTCAATGAATCAAGGGCATCATTATAGTTTAGACAAGTTTTGATTACATCAATATTAGGACAATAATTTTTTACGAAATAAAGCATTAAGTCTATATTATTTTGTTCATCATCTACAATAATTGTTTTAAATATTTCCATCTAATTTTATTTTGATTTATTTATAATTTTGGGGAGAATTAGTAAAGCTTTGGTCCCTTTAATTTCGCCTGAAATGACATGATCTGTCAACATAAAATCAGACCTCGCTTTATACAAGTAATTAAAAACATCTAAACGTTCTTTTAAAATTTTAGTGGCCAGAGACTTATGTATATTATCTGAATGCTGAGATTTAATTTTAAGTTTTTGAGCTTTTTTCCTGCCAACACCATTGTCCTTTATCTGGATGTATAAGGACTCCTTTTTTTCCCAAATTCTAATTTTTATCAATCCATTTTCTTTAATGGTAGATAGACCATGCAGGAATGCATTCTCTATAATAGGTTGCATAAGCATAGGAGCAATAGATAATTGATGCAAGTCAATCGATTGACTTACGTCAATTTCTAAATTAATAGGGTGTTGCCGACGTAGATTCTGGAGTAAGATATATGATTTGATATAATTGATTTCTTCTATGAGAATTGAATTTTCTAGAAGTGACATTTCAAGGGTTGAGCGTAGCATCCTAGAAAAAACACCAACATATTCATTCGCTACCTTTTCGCCCTTCAGCATCATTACACTTTGGATGCCGTTTAGGGTGTTAAATATAACAATGTGGATTCATCTGAGCCCTTAATGACTTGGACTCTAAACGAGCAATTTGATTTTTGTAAGCATGCTTCTGCCGATTACGATCTCTTCAAAATAAATGATCATAACCAGAATGACACAATCACTAATCAGTATAGGAAGAATAGATGCTGATTCGAACATAATAAAAAATAATGGGTTAAGTAAAGCATACCATAGCAAAAGACTTGTATGAAAATAAATATACAAAAGTTTACTAAAATATACATAGATTTGGGTGCAAGTAAATTTTATAAGCTCTTAAAAGTATTAAAATTAAATTTAATCCGTTTATTGTAATTTAAATTAATAAGATAAACCCCTAGCTTATGAAAAAAGAATATTATAATGCTGAAGATTTAAAAAAATTCAGTCAAATAATCGATTGGAATCCAGAATTAGGAGATAAATTTTTTGACTATTACAGTAGTGTATTTAAAGAGGGACACCTGACTGCACGTGAGAAATCTTTAATCGCTTTAGCCGTGTCTCATGTAGTTCATTGTCCTTATTGTATCGATGCATACACCAAAGATGGATTACAAAGAGGAATTGAAAAAGAAGAAATGATGGAAGCTGTTCATGTAGGTGCTGCAATAAAAAGTGGTGCAGTACTTGTACATGGTGTTCAAATGATGAATAGGCACGATCAATTAAGTATGGAATATGACCACCAAATCTCTAAAATCAAGACAAGATGAACTGTCCAATACACAGAGACAACTTGAAATTTTGGGTGACAAGCCTTTTAGCAATAATCGATTACCTTATTTTAAAGAGCAGTTAAAAAAGCACAAGCTTGCTACGATTAAACCTTCACAACTAAGCATCCTCCAAATAAACATTGGCTATATGTGTAATCAAGTATGTGCACACTGCCATGTAGATGCTGGACCCGATAGAAAAGAGATGATGGATTTAGCCACAATGAAAGATTGTCTTGCTGTGATGAAATCAAATCAAATTAAAACGGTCGATTTAACAGGTGGGGCACCAGAAATGCACCCTCAGTTTCGTTGGTTTGTGCAAGAAATAAGAAAGCAAACATCTGTTGAAGAAATTATAGTTAGGTCTAACCTAACCATTATCATGGCCAATAAAAAACACCATGATTTACCTGCTTTCTTTGCACAACACAACGTTCATGTAATTTCTTCTTTACCCTTTTACAAACGTAATAAAACAGATAGGCAAAGAGGAAACGGAGTCTTTGACCAATCAATAAAGGCCTTACAGAAGCTAAATGAAATAGGCTATGGAAAAGCTGGAAAAGGATTTCTATTAGATTTAGTGTACAACCCTTCGGGTGCTTTTCTACCTGCAGATCAAAAAGCGCTAGAAAACGATTTTAAAAAGGCTTTAAAAGAGGATTTTGGAATCGAGTTTAATTCACTCTTCACAATTACGAATCTTCCCATCAGTAGATTTTTAGATTATTTAATTGCCTCCGAGAATTATGAAGAATACATGCATGCATTAGTAGAAGCTTTTAATCCTGCTGCAGTAGAAAATGTGATGTGTACCAACACTATATCAGTAAGCTGGGAAGGGTATTTATATGACTGTGATTTTAACCAAATGCTTTCCTTAAAAGTAGATACAAAAAGTCCTCATATAAGTGAATTTAATGCGGCAGATCTTCAGCAAAGAAATATTCGATTAAACCAACATTGTTACGGCTGTACTGCTGGAGCAGGAAGCAGTTGCCAAGGAAGTATTACTTAATTGCGTTGACATTGAAGAAACCTCTACTTTTAGTTTTTTGTAAAAATCCACAACTTGGAAAGGTAAAAACACGCTTAGCCGCAGATATAGGCCAAGAAAACGCACTCAAAACGTATCATTTATTATTAAAAAGAACCGCTGACATTCTTCGCAAATTAGACATTGATATTCAATTATACTATTCGGAAAACCCAATAAAAAATGATGTTTTCGACGAACTAAAGGCCACCAAAAAGAAACAAATTGGAAGCGACCTAGGAGAACGTATGCACAATGCATTTATTACCGGATTTAAAACACACTCTCCCGTCCTAATTATTGGTACCGACTTATGGACCATAGAAGCTGAAAATATTCGTCAAGCCATTGATGCCCTCTCTCATAAAGAAGTAGTCATTGGACCTGCAACGGATGGAGGTTATTACTTATTAGGAATGAAGGAAATGAAACCTTGTTTATTTGAAAACAAAAAATGGGGAAGCGATTCTGTATTCATTGATACTTGTGGAAATCTAGACAATAAGCAATTGTATTTACTTGAAGAAAAAAATGATATTGATACATTACAAGATTTAAAAACTCATCCTTTACTTTATCAACAAATCCATGAATAAACAAGCACAAATCGAAGCAAGTAAAGCCTACTTACTACAAAATAAAATACCGTATAATTGTATTGGTATAATCCTAGGAACCGGGTTGGGTGATCTTGTAGAACACCTAGACATAAAGAAAGAAATTTCCTATGCACAGATTCCAAATTTTCCAAAATCGACCATGGAATTCCATAAAGCTCGATTAATTTATGGAACACTCAACAACAAAGATGTATTGGTTTTTGAAGGTCGATTTCATGCCTATGAAGGTCTATCTTATTTTGAAATCACCTACCCCATAAGATTAATGAACGCCATGAAATGTAGTAATTTAATTATTAGTAATGCTGCAGGCTCGATTAATTTGTCATTTAAAAAAGGAGAATTAATGCTCATAGAAGATCATATTAACCTTCAAAGCGGATCGCCTTTAGCTGAAAAAGGGATTGAAGAATTGGGGGATCGTTTTGTGGACATGAGCAGCCCCTACTCTAAATCTATGACCAAAACTGCTCGTTCAATTGCTAATGAACAGGGTATTCCAATGCACTCTGGAGTATACGTGGCAGTCACGGGTCCTCAGTTAGAAACAAAGGCAGAGTATCGATATTTAAAGATAATAGGGGCAGATGCTGTAGGTATGTCTACTGTTCCTGAAGTAATTGTAGCAAATCAACTTGGTATACCCTGTATTGGTTTTTCTGTAATTACCGATGAGTGTGACCCCGATCATTTATTGCCTATCAATATTGAAGACATAATGGCCTCTGCCAAAAAAGCGGAACATTTTTTGATCCTTCTTGTTAAAGAATTAATTTCAACCCTAGAATAACGTTATGAGCTATTTAGAAACCACCAAAAACTTATATAAAGAAGCAGCCCTGACTCCAGATGTTGGGTTATGTTGTACCACAACTCCAATCTGGCAATTTCCAGGACTAACCATTCCTACCGTCATGCAAGAAATGAATTATGGTTGTGGTTCTACCGTACATCCAAGGGATTTGGTAAACAATCCTAAAATTCTCTATGTAGGTGTTGGGGGAGGAATGGAGCTCCTACAATTTGCATATTTTTCTCGTCAAAAAGGAGGAGTTATAGGCATAGATGTCGTAGATGAAATGTTAGCAGCATCTGAAAAAAACTTCCAACTTGCCGAGTCCTCAAATGATTGGTTTGATTCCTCTTTTGTTACGCTTAAAAAGGGAGACGCCTTAGCATTACCCGTGGCAGATGCGTCCATAGATGTAGCTGCACAAAATTGTTTATTTAATATTTTTAAAGTTGAAGAACTTAAGGTAGCCCTTAAAGAAATGTATCGTGTACTAAAGCCTCATGGTCGATTGGTTATGAGCGATCCTACTTGCGAACAACCCATGAACGATACCCTAAGAAATGATGATCGGCTAAGAGCACTATGCTTATCTGGCTCAATTCCTTTGAACGATTACATAAAACTTCTTACTGATGTTGGTTTCGGCACTATAGAAATACGAGCCAGAAGACCTTACAGAATACTAGACCCAACGCACTTCCCTACAAAAGAAAACATCTACATAGAGAGTGTTGAAGTATGTGCCATTAAAGATCCAATGCCCTCCGATGGTCCCTGTGTATTTACTGGAAAAACCGCTATTTATTTTGGAAATGAAGATTTTTTTGATGATCAAAAAGGTCATGTCTTACTTCAAAACCAACCACTATCTATCTGTGATAAAACCGCAGCTGCTTTAGAAAAATTAAACCGAAAAGACCTCTTCGTTAGTGAATCTACTTTTCATTATGATGGAGGAGGTTGTTGCTAACCCAAAAACCCCTTATTTATGCGCTTAGTCTTTTTTTTAACTTTATGCTTTTCTTCATTAATGCTCCATGCTCAGAAAAACATCCATGAGCTGTGGACTAATGAGCTACAACGCTATGTAGATAAGCAAGGAAATGTAAATTATGAAACCTGGAAAAAAAATCCTCAAAAGCTGGTCGACTATTTAAAAACCCTAGAGGAAAATCCACCACAAGAATATTGGACTAAGAATGACTCATTAGCTTATTTTATTAATGTTTACAACGCAGCTACGGTTAAATTAATCTTAGACAACTATCCCTTAAAAAGTATCAGACATTTAATTACCCCGTGGCGGTTTAAAGTGTTTCAATTACACGATAAAAAAGTATCTCTTAATCACATTGAACATGAAATTCTTAGGAAAATGAATGAGCCTAGGATTCATTTTGCAATTAACTGTGCTTCTGCTTCCTGCCCAAAACTATTAAATAAAGCATTTTATTCGCATACCATGGGGAAACAATTAAAAAAGGCTACTATAGAATTTATTAATGACCCTAAAAGGAACCAAATCACAAAAGACAAACTTTATCTTTCTAGAATCTTCCAATGGTTTGCTAAAGATTTTGGAACTAAAAAAGAACGATTGGCTTTTATTAATAACCATGCTCAACAACCTATTGATGCCCATGCAAAGGTGAAATTTTTAAATTATGATTGGCAGCTCAACGAATAAAGTTGGACTTACTGTTATCATACCAATCCTCAATGAGGAAAAGACATTGCCGTCTTTTATTGACTTATTAGTAAAGCATTCTTGCTTTAACAACCAATTTATATTTGTAGATGGAGGAAGCACAGACAAAAGTTGTAAGATCATCTATTCCCATCCCCATTGTCAACTCGTAAATTCAGAAAAAGGGAGAGCCAAACAAATGAATGTAGGTGCAAAATATGCACAATTCCCCATTCTATATTTCCTTCATGTAGATAGCTTGCCTCCAAAAAACTACGACCAATTTATAATTAATCATGTTCATTTAGGGTTTAAAGCTGGCTCTTTTAGACTTCAGTTTGATACGCAACATTTTTTACTTAATTTCTTCACTTACCTAACAAGATTTAATTTTAAAATATGTCGAGGAGGCGATCAATCATTGTTTGTTCATGAAAATCTATTTTCAATTTTAGATGGGTATAACGAAGACTATCTCATCTGTGAGGATAATGAATTTATCGATCGTATTTATGACCATACAACCTTTACCATACTGCCTTATCAGATAGTAACCTCAGCAAGAAGATTCAAAGAAAACGGAGTGATAAAATTATATTTTCACCATGGCATAATACAGTTAATGAGGCTACTAGGTTTTTCACCGCAAAGCCTCACAAAATATTATAAAAGCTTTGTACGCTAATGGTAATTTCATTCAAAAAAAAGATAGTAAGGAATAAAGACCATGATACTAATAAATATAGTCATGATGATATAGATCATAGCAAAGCCAGCGATAGAAAACAAATCATCAGACTCTTTAAAGTAAGGGTAGTAAGACTTAAAAAAAAAGAAGAGAGAGCAACACGGTTATTGTTAGAAATACATAAATCATAAGTAGGTTTTTTAGGGTTATTTTTTTTTATCGATAGACAAACAGGTTTCTTTTAGTTTACTTTCTACTTGCAGCCAACCTTTTTTACAAGCCAAATAAGTTTCAGTTGCTGCAGGAAAAGCAGAAAAATCTCCCTGCCTAAGGGTGAGTAAATTGCCTTCAGAAGCAGGCGTAATTAAAAACTGTAATTCACTTTGAATTTCACCTAAACCTATTCTATTATGGGAAATAGCAAAACGAAGACTTCTGTAGGGCTTATATTCAATGAGTGTAGCATGAACATGAATTGTTTGGTATAATCATCAAAGGTTTCTATCCATTCCACTTCACTACCAATTACCCATGAACACTTAAGTGCACAATTGAACATATACTTTTTAGTGTGGTCTGGTAAAGTTAGTGCCGACCATATATTTTCTTTTGAAGTAGAAATAGGAATTTCCAGATGGACCCATAATGGCTCTGTTTTTTTCATTTTTTAGATAAGATTGGTTATCTAAATGTACAATCTTTTTTTAAATGGATAAAAATCCCTTATTTTTAAGAAAATATGGAATATGATGTCCCAATCTCCTATAATCATAATTGGTAACGGTATCGCTGGAATTACCGCTGCTAGAAATATTAGAAAAAACAGTACTGATCCTATTCTTGTAATTTCTAAAGAAAGTGAATATTTCTTTTCTAGAACGGCACTTATGTATGTTTATATGGGGCATTTGAAATGGGAACATCTCCTCCCCTATGAAAACTCATTTTGGAAAGAAAACAAAATTGACCTACTTTTTTCAATGGTCACTGAGATTTCAGCCGATGAAAAAAAAATCATCCTCCAGGATGGCAAGCACTTAGCTTACTCTAAACTAATTATCGCTACTGGATCCACACCAAATAAATTTGGATGGCCTGGACAAGAACTCGAAGCCGTTCAAGGTCTATATTCAAAACAAGATCTTGAAGCATTGGAGCAATGGTCACCCTCAATTAGGCAAGCTACTATCGTAGGAGGTGGATTAATTGGCATAGAATTGGCCGAGATGCTTCATTCACGAGGAAAGAAAGTAACCTTTTTAGTTAGGGAGTCTTCCTTTTGGGGAAATGTTCTTTCTACTGAAGAAGGAAGGTTAATCGAAAAACATATCATTGCCCATGGGATTGACTTACGAATGAACACGAGCTTAGAGAAAATAATAGGCGACCAAAACAAACGTGTTCAAAGTGTAATCACTAATCATGAAGAAATTATCCCTTGCGAATTTGTAGGACTCACCGCTGGTGTTCGCCCCAATATTGACTTTCTTAAAAACACAGATTTACAAACAAAAAAAGGGATTCTTGTAAATAAATATTTACAAACTAATTTAACTGATATCTATGCCATAGGAGACTGCGCTGAGCTAACAGAACCCTTAGCCCATAGAAGACCTATAGAAGCGGTTTGGTATGTGGGAAGAATGATGGGGGAAACTGTGGCTCAAACCCTAACAAAACAACCTACAGCTTATCGGCCAGGACATTGGTTTAATAGCGCAAAGTTTTTTGACATAGAATATCAGACCTATGGATCCATTCACCCTATCGCTTCAAAAAATGAAAAACACTTTTACTGGCAACATGAAAAGGAAAATATTGCTATGCGTTTTGCCTATCAGCCAGCAAGCTTATCTTTTTTAGGAATTAATACTTTTGGAATTCGATTAAGGCATGAAACGCTAAATGATTGGCTAGACCAAAAAGTATCTATTGATTCTGTTATCTCAAACCTTCACCAAGCAAATTTTGACCCTGAATTTTACACTAAATACGAACCCAAAATACAAAAGGCATGGATAAACCATCAAAATTAACATCGCGTTTTACAACTCAAAATCTGGCCCTTTTAATTGGACTAAGTGGACTAATTTTATTAATTGTTCCTCTAATATCAGATCATCTACCCAATCAAACCCTAAATTTAGTCATCTCTCTATCTCTCATTAGTTTTGGAACAATCCTTTATAGCAAACATCAATACCAAGGTGTTCTTCCTGAAATTAAGAATAATGGTGTTTGGAGAAATAGCCTAACCAACCAAGGGATATTAGGTTGGTTACTAGGTCTATTACTCACAGGATTTTACATCGCCTTATATTTTTATCCTGAAACTCTGGGATATCATGAAAATGGCAGTAGCGGCTTAGTTGCTTTTTTTGCTCCTCTAAGCAAATTTCTAAACGGAAATCCTGCCTCACAATGGTTTGTTTATGGCACACTTTACACTTTAGCCATTTTACTTTTTGGAGTAAAATTCATTTTAAAGTACTGGCATAATTCATATCAAATTATCCGTACAATTTCAGTAATGTTCTTTCAATTAGGATTCGCATTTTTAATCCCCGAGCTACTCACAATTTTTAATCCAGATACACCCTATTTTGCTAAAGATTTAAAAAATATGTGGCCCTTAAATTATTACTTCTTTGAGTCTTGGCATCTAAAAAACATGCTTACAGGGGGAAATTTGGGACTATTTATGCTGCTCTTTGGTGTGGCCATGATTTTCATCATCTCCCCCATATTAACTTATCTTTATGGTAAACGATGGTACTGTTCATGGGTTTGCGGATGTGGCGCTTTAGCAGAAACAGCTGGAGACCCTTTTCGTCAGTTATCTAGCAAAAAAATATCCGTGTGGAAATTTGAACGCTGGATCATTCACTTCATTTTAGTTTTCGTTTTTTTAACCACTATAGCTGTTATTTGGTCTTTCTTAGGAAGTAATGCTTCGTTGAGTAGTTTTTCTAGGGAAACCTTTATAATTGGCGTGGTTATCTTTTTATTTATTTTGATGTTTTCGATTTACTTTTTGAAAAAAGGTGAGCTTGATAAAGACGCACTCTACAGTATGATCAGTATTGGTTTTTTAATTGCTGGAACCCTAGCCATTCAGGCATTTTCAGGAGAAAAACACATTCTATTTATAAAAAGCTACACCCTAACCAAATGGTACGGCTTTGGCGTAGGAGCCGCCTTTTCTGGGGTATTAGGCGTTGGTTTTTATCCAATACTTGGAAGTCGCGTTTGGTGTCGTTTTGGTTGTCCTATGGCGGCCATTTTGGGACTTCAACAACGATTATTGTCTAGGTTTAGAATAACCACCAACGGAGGCCAATGTATTTCTTGTGGAAACTGTTCTGCTTATTGTGAAATGGGTATCGATGTAAGAGCTTATGCTCAAAAAGGTCAAAATATTGTTCGCTCTTCCTGTGTTGGCTGTGGAATCTGCTCAGCCGTTTGTCCCAGAGGAGTATTAAAACTAGAAAATGGCCCCATTAATAACCGTACAAACCTCCCTAAATTTCCTTTAGGGAATAATATTTAACGGTTTAACCAAAATTTTAAGTAGATATAGCTACACCAATTTAAGAACGAAACAGTCCTAAAGTGAAAAAAAATATCAAAGTAATCATTCCTGCTTATAACGAGGAAGCTTCTATTGACAAAGTAATCAAAGAGATTCCGGATATAGTTAGTGAGATTATTGTTGTAAATAATGGCTCTACCGACCAAACCGCTAAAACTGCCTCTAAGGCTGGAGCTACAGTACTGCATGAAAATAAAATGGGTTATGGAAACGCCTGCCTTAAAGGAATTGATTATTTAAAAGACAATGCGCTCACCCCAGATATTCTTGTTTTTTTAGATGGCGATTATTCTGATTTCCCACAGGAGTTAATCAAAATTATAACTCCAATAGACCAAAATGAAGTAGATTTTGTAATTGGGAGTAGGGTAAAAGAATTAAGGGAAAAAGGATCGATGACCCCACAGCAAATTTTTGGTAATGCATTAGCCTGTTTCTTAATGAAACTTCTGTATGGCGCGCAGTTTACAGATCTTGGGCCATTTAGGGCAATAAAATGGTCAACGTTGGAGAAATTAAATATGTCCGATAAAACTTATGGCTGGACCATAGAGATGCAACTTAAAGTTCTTAGAGAAAAAATACCTCATAAGGAGGTAGCGGTTTCTTATAAAAAAAGAATTGGTGTATCAAAGGTTTCTGGAACCATAAAAGGAACTATATTTGCGGGAATGAAGATTCTAGGGTGGATTTTCAAACATTATTTATCGAAATAATTAAATCATGGAATACTTTTGGCTAAACTTGTCCTTCCTAGTAATGGGTCTGTATTCTCTTTCTTTGTTACTAGTTTTCTTCTATAGCCTTGCACAGCTAAATCTTCTTTTTCACTATAAAAGAGCGCAAAAAAATAAGCCTGCGTTAACCCATCTTGATATTTCCGAACCCCAATAAAGTCCCTTTTGTTACTATACAATTACCTGTTTTTAATGAACTGTATGTAATGGAAAGATTACTTACTTGTATTAATAAAATGGAGTATCCCAGAGAAAAATTAGAGATTCAAGTACTTGATGATTCCACTGATGAATCCGTAGAATTAACAAAAAAAATAGTTTCAGAACTTAAAGCAAAAGGGTTAGACATTGTACAAATAAGACGAAAAAATAGGGTAGGATTTAAAGCTGGTGCATTAAAAGAAGGACTAAAAACTGCCAAAGGCAGTCTGATCGCAATTTTTGATGCAGATTTTCTACCCCAAAAAGATTGGCTTTTAAAAACTGTTCCGCATTTTAACAAAAAAGATGTGGGTGTAGTGCAAACAAGATGGGAACACATCAATCATGATTATTCTATGCTCACCCAAGTTCAGGCATTTGCCCTAGATGCGCATTTCACTTTAGAACAAGTAGGCAGAAACAGTGGGAATCATTTTATCAACTTTAACGGTACTGCTGGAATCTGGAGAAAAGAAACCATTATAGATGCAGGGAACTGGGAAGGAGACACCCTAACAGAAGACTTAGATTTAAGCTATAGAGCGCAGTTAAAAAACTGGAAATTCAAATACCTTGAAGACGTTCAAACCCCCTCAGAACTCCCAGTTGTAATGAGCGCAATAAGGTCTCAACAATTTAGGTGGAATAAGGGAGGAGCAGAGAATTATCAGAAAATGATTAAACAGGTGTGGAATAAAGAAAATCTTCCTTTTATGACCCGCTTACATTCCGTTTTACATTTATTAAATAGCACCATGTTTCTAAATGTTTTAATTGTAGGGATTTTAAGTATTCCAATGCTTTACATTAAAAATGAATGGGGTCACTTAGCTTGGTTTTTTAAAGTCTCCTCACTATTCATTATGAGTACGGTAATCTTCTTTTATTGTTATTGGGAATTATACAAACAAAAAAATGGAGGTGGCTTAGTTTCCTTTTTCGAGTATATTAAAATGTTTTTTACTTTCTACACTGTCGCCATGGGATTTTCTTATCATAACGGTCTAGCAGTAATTGAAGGCCATAGAGGAAAGAGAAGTGAGTTTGTTAGAACTCCCAAGTTCAATATTAAAGAGCTTAAAGACTCCTGGAGGAATAACAAATATATCCCTAAAAAGGTGCATAAAAATACAGTAGTTGAAGGTCTACTCGCACTATATTTTTTATTTGGTATGTATAGTGCATTTAACGTAGGGGAAGAAGGTGACTTTGGTTTATTTCCATTTCACTTATTACTATTTCTTGGTTTTAGTTTTATTTTTATCTCCTCATTTAGAACACAAGCCTAATGATTATAAGAAACCAAAATGGGTTTCTTATTTCAACGATACTCATCTCATTGCTATATCTAATCATGGGATATTTTATTCCAAGAGAAGAAAGCTGGGGACTCCTATCTACTTTTACTCTTTTATTTATTTTAACTTCATTTAATCTAAAAAAAGCTTCCTTAAAATCTATCCTCATTCAAGGTCTCATTTTTAGATGTATTCTTCTTTTCTCTCTCCCTTGGTTATCTCAAGATTTTTATCGGTTTATCTGGGATGGATTAATGCTTAATCATCACCTTAACCCCTACGCCTATTTCCCTAATGAACTCCAAGAGATGTCTTCTCTATTCAATCCAGAATTAAAAAGTGAATTATTAAAAAATATGGGGGATCTAAGCGCACAACATTACTCGAATTACCCCCCCTTGAACCAACTTGGTTTTTGGCTATCAACTTTATGGTTCCCCAAATCTATCCTTCTCTCCGTTATTTGTATGCGACTAATCATCATCTGTGCTGATATAGGCTTATTTTTCACGTTAAAAAATATTTTACCAAAACTAGGATTAGAAACCAATCGTATAGGTTGGTATTTTTTGAATCCTCTTGTCATCATAGAGCTCACTGGAAATTTACATTGGGAAGGTGTAATGCTATTTTTCTTTTCTGTAGGAATGGGTTACTATTTAAGTGAAAAGTTATTTAGATCTACTTTATTTTTTAGCTTTTCGGTAGCAATAAAGCTAATCCCTCTCTTACTTTTACCTTTATTTCTTCGAGTTCAGGCCTATAAAAAATCAGTATTAATGGGAGTTTATGGCCTAGGGTGTTTACTGATTATGTTCGTTCCATTTTTCATCGACATAGGGCTTAATAATTATTTAAACACGCTTAAATTATGGTTTAAAAATTTCGAATTCAATGGAAGTATTTATTACTTGATTCGTTGGGGTGGCTACCAAGTAAAAGGCTATAATATTATTCGTCAACTTGGAGAAGTTATGCCTTGGATAATTACCTCTTTAGTGATACTCTTCAGCTTTTGGAAATCTAAAAAAACGATGAATCAAGTTTTTACAGCCATGTTAATGTTATTAACCTGTTACTATGGGCTCGCTTCTATTGTACACCCCTGGTATTTAATTAACCTGGTGTTTTTATGTCTGTTTACCAATTTTAGATATCCATTAATATGGAGCGCACTCGTTCCATTTAGCTATGTCACCTATGCCAATCCTATGTTTCAAGAAAATTTTTATTTAATTGGTATAGAATATGGACTCGTATATGCTATCCTATTCTATGAACTATTTAAGAAAAAACCTCTATTTCAACATTTTTAGTAAGTTAATTTCTTTCTCGCCCAAATGACGCCATCTTCCCCTTGGAAGGTCTTTTTTGGTAAGATGAGCATAGGCTACCAAATCAATCTGTTCTATTTTATAATCTAGAGATTCAAAAATTTGATGAAGTGCTTTATAAGTTTGATCGTGGATTTCTACTCCGATTATTCGTTTAGGTTCACCGTAAATAAAACTAATTTCTTCAACTTTTAAGACCTTAGATCGATCTATTACAATTCCCTTTTTAATTTTTTCCATAGCGTTTCCAGATAGATTTTTATCTAACACTACTTGGTAAATTTTCTTAAGTGGTTTATGAAGGTTTCTAAGCTTATCTAGTAAAACTTGGTCGTTAGTAAACAATAACAATCCTGTTGAAGAACGATCCATTGCTTGAACGGGATCAATTCTAAAGGGAGCCGCCTTATCTATTAGTTCTAGCACATCCTTTTTGTAAGTTCCCTTTTTTAATGAAGCTAAAAAACCTTTGGGTTTATTTAATAAAACATAGGTAGGCTTATTGGCATTAATCCTTTGTCCATCAAAACGAACATCATCATCCTGCTTTACCTGATACCCCATTTCAGTAACTACTTTTCCATTAACCTTTACGGTACCTAGACCGATATGCATATCTGCTTCCCTCCTTGAACATAGTCCAGAATTTGCAATAAATTTGTTTAAACGAATGGTTTGTTTTTTTTCCATTTAATCCTTGTCGTTAATTTTGAGTGTTGATTGACGTACTCTGTTAATTGAAAGTTGTGTGATATCTGGTCTCGAGTAATGACCTACGGGATCAAAATTTTGTCGCTCTTCATAGACGCTTTGCAATGCAATGGTTTGCGTAAAAACACCCTCTTTATTAATTATTGGAGGAATGATCCATTCTCCATCAGGCCCTGCAATGGCAGAGCCACCATTAGCCAATATTTCTGGCGTTTCTGACAAAATCTCTTCTATATAAGGCGTATCTAAAGGAAAATCTTCTTTGCGCATTAAACTAGAGACCGAAACAACATAGGAGCGTGATTCACGAGCGATAAAGCGTGTAATATCTTGGGTATTGTGATCGCTTCCAGGCCAAACCGCAATATGTAAATTCTCTCCTTGACCATACATGGCAGCCCTAGGCAAAGGCATCCAATTTTCCCAGCAATTCAATCCTCCTACCGTAAAACCATTTAAGGGGTGAACCTTTAAACCATGACCGTCCCCAGGAGCCCAAGTTAGTCGCTCGTCATAAGTGGGCTGTAGCTTTCTGTGAACAGACTGAATAGTCCCTTTTTGGTCAACATAGACCAATGAGCAATACAAACTATGACCTCCTCTGTCTTTTGCTCGTTCAATGACCCCTAAATAAAGGGCCAATGATAATTCTTTCGCCAACTTAGTAATTTGATCTAAGTCTCCACTTTCTATTTGTATAGCGTTGGCAGTATAATGTGCATGTAGCACCTTGTTTATCTTTAGATTCCACTTGGCACCGTTTGTTAATGCAAGCCAAAAAGGATACCCTGGTAAAAAACCTTCGCCAAAAACAAGGAGTTCTACACCCTGTCGTGAGGCCTCTTGCATTGCTTCCTTTACTTTCTCAATCGTTTTATCACGATTTAACCATACGGGAGCAAGCTGTGCCATTCCAACTGTTAAACTATCTTTCACTGCCTCAATTTAAATTATATGCTATAGCGAACAAGTACAATACTAACCACTCCTGCAAGAATTAAGAAATTCAATAAATTATGTGCCCAAAGATACATCTTTTGAGTGGTGGCTTTCCAAATGAGTAATAATATTCCAAATAAATAAGGAAGAGTTAATATAAAATAATAATACATCCACCCAAGTTGATTTTTCTCAGAAAGCAAAAGGGTAATTGGATAAATCGAAAATAAAACGAATCCGCTTAAAATAAACTTTGTGGTTTTTACACCAAACACTACAGCGGTTGTATTATATTTTCTTACCCAATCTCCTTTAAAATTTTGCAGGTCCTTAATCATGTCTCGAATCAAAATCATCAGAAATAAAAATACAGCATGATAAAGCACCCAGTTAGATAAATTATTAAAATATAAACCGATAGCAAAAAATGGAATGATTGCTAGGAAAGCAAAAAAAATTACTCGCCCAAAAAGTCTTTTTTAGAAGATGGCTATACAACCAAATTCCCGCTATGTAAATTAGAAAGAAAAGAAAGGCCCGATAACTGATTAACCACGCTATTCCTAAACAACTCAGATTAAATATGGCATAATACCTTAACTGGTTTATTGGAGAAAGCATATGATGCAAAAGATACTGTTGGGGTCGATTAATCTGATCCTTTTCAGCATCATAAAAATTATTAATTAAATACCCTCCAGCGATCGCAAATGAAGAAGCCAATACCAAGAAAAATAAACGATAATCTGTAAGATGCATTATCCAAGTTCTATCTGGCGCTAATATGTAACGAGCACTTAAATATTGGGCTACAACGATAACCAAAATTGTATAGCCTCTGGTAGAAGCAAAAATTGCCAACAGTGGTTTAAACAGAAATTTAAGGAATGTGGGAGAGAAAAGCCGCATGCTTTTCAAAAATTGTAGACCACTTCTAAACGGTAATCTTTTAAAACAACTTTTGCCTTCTCTATATCCTTAGTAAAACCAAGAATGTAACCTCCTCCTCCAGATCCGCAAAGTTTAAGATAATAGTCGTTCGTTTCTAATCCCTTTTGCCATAGGTCATGAAACTGAGAAGGAATCATCGGCTTAAAGTTATGAAGAACCAACTGAGAAAGTTTTTTGGTATGAGTAAATAAAGATTTAAGG
The DNA here is from genome assembly GCA_038143595.1 of Flavobacteriaceae bacterium. Lineage (GTDB taxonomy): Bacteria > Bacteroidota > Bacteroidia > Flavobacteriales > Flavobacteriaceae > Arcticimaribacter. The sequence continues at coordinate 123,338 of JAYQME010000002.1, forward strand.
TTTCCACTAAGAAAATCGTCAACACATTGGTCTGTATAACGAATAAATTGATCTTTCATCATTACTCGAAATGCTTCGTGTTCCATATTCTTCATAAAAATGGAAACCATAGGAGCGGTTTCACCTACAATACCACTGTCTAACAAAAACACAGCTCCTTTTCCTTTTGGATTTTGAGAAGGTATCCCTGTGGGTTCTATACTATTTTTAGAATTGATTAAAATAGGTAAACTCAAGTAACTGTTTAATGGATCTAAACCCGATGATTTTCCATGAAAAAAGGACTCCATTAAAGAGAAAATAATTTTTAACTGTTGAAGCTTTTCCCTAGTTAAATTTTCTAAAACGGTTATTTTATCCTGGGCATATTTATCATAAATCGCTGCTACTAAAGCACCGCTACTTCCTACGCCATAACCTTGGGGAATACTGCTATCAAAGTACATACCTTGATCTAAATCGTGTTGAAGTTTCTCCCAATCAAAAGATATAATTTCGTCAGAGATATTTTTGAGGTAGTTACAAAAATCAACTAGCTTATGATGCGAATCATTAGGTGCTTTGTTATCACTTAACTTTAGTGCTCCTCTATAAAAATTATACGGAATCGATAAACCTTTAGAATCTTTTATAATTCCATATTCTCCAAAGAGTAATATTTTGGCGTAAAATAATGGACCTTTCATAGCATTCCAAATTTACAATAATTTAGCTCCAGTACCAACTTGATCTTCAATGTATTGTCCATCTTGGCAAAAACGAGCTAATTGCGAAGAAATAAACTGCTTAATTTCTTCTTTATGTGCATCTGGATATAACAGATGAACATTTGCTCCGGCGTCTAATGTAAAACATAGCGGTAGACGGGTTGACTCCCGAAATGCCCATACTTCATTCAAAACTGACAAGGTATTGGGCTGCATTAGCACAAAATAAGGAGAAGAGGCCATCATAAGTGCGTGTAAGGTTAAAGCTTCTAACTCCACCAATTTAATGAAATCATCTAATTCACCTGCTTCCATAATTTCCAATAATTGTTGGGTATGCTGGTGTGCTTGAGAAAACCTATTTTTAGCATAGGGGTGTGCCTCCATTAATTGATGACCTAGGGTGCTACTTACTTTTTTTCGACCCTTGTCAATGATTAAAACTGTATCCTGATAATGATGAAAGACAGAATGAATTTTTTCTTTATCAATCGCTTGGGCATATAGCTGAGAACTATCTAAAATAGAAGGTGTTTCTCCCCAAGACATTATAGGCCCGTTAATACTTCTGGCCGCACTACCCGATCCTAAACGGGCTAAAAAAGAAGCTTTTTTGTGAAAATATGAAGTGGTAAGTGAAGGATTCGCTTGCCTTTCTATAGATAAAATAGAAAGCGCCAAAGCACTCATGCTAGAGGCAGAGGAGGCAATACCACTACTATGAGGGAAAGAATTTGAAGAGTCTATCGTTAAATGATGTGTCGATAAATAAGGGCAAAAAGGCGATATTCTTTCTAAAAAGGTTTGGATTTTTGGATGAAAATCCAATTGCTTTTTTCCTTCGAAGAGAAAAGAAAAAGCACTACCCTCTTCAGACTCCTCTCTTGGTTTAAACAATACTGTAGTTGTTGTTAAACACTTAGAAAGTGAAAAACTCAAGGATGGATTTTGTGGGAATTGATTCCCGTATTTACCCCAATATTTTACTAAGGCAATATTAGATGGTGCTTCCCAACTTACTTTCCCTTGTTGAGGGGGAATAGGATCTGAAATAAATTCTTTTTCACTAATCATGCCTTCAAAGATACTATTTTCGTCTCATGTATTTCATCAAAAAAATGAGTACATTTCTGGTATGAGAATCAACTTAAAAAACATAGGGAAAGCATTCTTGGGAGCAATCTTATGTTTAACCATTGGAGGTCTTTCTGGATACATAACCAGAGAAGCTATTCCTGGATGGTATACTACATTAAATAAACCTTTTTTTACTCCACCCAATGGATTATTTGGACCTGTATGGACATTATTATACACCCTTATGGGTATCTCCGCGGGGCTCGTATGGTCTAGGGGTATTAAGATTAAAGCAGTAAAAACAGCGCTTTATTTCTTCCTAGCACAACTAACAATAAATGCCCTTTGGAGTATTGTTTTCTTTGGAATGAAAAATCCTGGCGCTGGTCTCTTGGTAATTGGACTCTTAATTATTTTAATCTTAAAAACCATCCAATGGTTTTTAAAAGTTTATCGACCATCTGCCTATTTACTTTATCCTTATTTGGCCTGGGTAAGCTTCGCTAGCGCACTAAATTTTAGCATTTATTATCTGAATTAATACTTACTTAGAAGATCGACTAGGAAAAATTCGTTCTGGAAAATCGGTAATTATTCCGTCTACCTTTAATTCTTTCATACGTTGTATATCCTCGGGTAGATTTACTGTCCATGGATAAATTTTAAAACCTTCCCCCTTGATATGGGTAACATTTTCAAGTGTAAGGGTTTTTTGATTGGGATTAATGGCCATGGCATTCAATTCTTTGGCAACCCCTAATGCCTTTAAAGGATCTTTGTCTTCTATCAATACAGCCACAGGTACTTTTTTGTTTACCTCAAAAAACAACCTTAACTCGGTCCAATTAAAACTAGAAATAAATACTTCACTGGGTTTTAATTTCCCTTGATTAAAATATTGTTGAAGTAAATCATTCGTTGGTCTTGCAGTGCCTTCTCCTTTAAGTTCAATATTCAAGAAAACTTTTCCACTTACTTCATCTAGTACTTCTGATAAAGTAGGAATTGGGGCTTGATCTAAGACAGTGATTTTTCGGATTGAATCTAGAGACAATTCTTCTATATACCCCATGGAATCTGTTAGTTTATCTAGAGTTTTATCATGAAAAACAACCAACTCCCCTGTACCACAAATAAAAACATCTATCTCTATTCCATCAACCCCTAGCTCAATCGCTTTTTTAATAGAATGTAGGTTATTTTCAGCTGCATGACCTTTGGCTCCTCGATGTCCAATGATAAGAGGTTCAGAAGTTTTTGAACAGAAGGATAGCATAAGAGACATTACAATATAAAAAAGTTTATTTTTCATTACCAATAGCTATTTTTTTAAAATCCAAAATTCCCAAGGCTTCATTCGGTATTCATAAGAGCTAGATAAACGTTTAGGTTTATTGTCTTGAAAACGTTTAAACATACCGTTGTAGGGGGAAGTAAACCCAATATGTTGATCAGATAAATTGGCTATGTAGACGAGTGTATCTCCTGCTTTTGCCCTTTTAAATGCAAGCACTTTGTGAGGGCTTGAAGTTGATATTTCTTGATAGCTCCCTTTCTCTTTCCCGGCGTGTAAAGCAGGATGTTGCTGTTTTAATTCTCCTAGTTGTTTTAATAAATGATACGTATCGCCTTTAATTTTCGGGAAACTATCTTTCTCAAAAAACAACAACCGCTTATTTAAATCATATTCCACCCCACTATAAAGAAAGGGTAAACCTGGAGCCATATAATTTAAAGCCATTATTGCATGAGCAGCGGGACCATAAATTTCATCTACTGTCCCTGCCCATGCATTTTCATCGTGAGAGCTTACAAAATTCAATAATAGATGATTAGGGTCATGTGGTTGAATAAATTCTTCTCTATGTTTTTCATAGGCTAACACATCTTTTTCCCCTCTTGCAATGGCTTTAGTAAGATGATGGCTTGGGAAATCATAGGAAGCATTAAAGTTTTTTAAATGTTCATACCCTCCTGGATGATGGGCATCTGTTTCCCCAAGAATAAATACAGGTTTTAGTTCACGCATAGTCGGAAAAACGTCTGCATAAAAATCCATAGGTACAGCATAGGCTTGATCAATTCGATAGCCATCTATATCTGCTTCTTTTATCCAATATAGCATGGCCTCTTTCATTGCCTCACGCATCTCTTGGTTATCATAATCTAAATCTGCCACATCGGTCCATCCAAAAGATTCGCCTGTCCTTGGATCAATGGGGTCTATAATTTCTCCTGCTTCATTTTTTAAATAAAATTCTGGATGTTCTTTAATCCAAACATGATCCCAACCTGTATGACCCGGAACCCAATCAAAAATGACATACATACCCATCTTATGGGCTTGATCGATTAAAGCCTTTAGATCATCTAAAGTACCGTATTCTGGATTGACCCCTTTGTAATCAGAAACAGCGTAATAACTTCCTAATGGCCCTTTGCTTTTCGTTGAAGATATTGGATAGGTTGGCATCAACCACAAGATATTTACCCCTAAAGCCTTTATTTGAGGTAACTCCTTGGCAAAAGCTTTAAATGTACCTTCGTTGGTAAATTGCCGAATATTCACCTCATAGAGAATACCCTGCGCTAGTTCAGTGTCACTAAGAGGTGCCAAATTCCCTGCTTGAACTTCGGTGCGGGATTCTTGGCAACTCCATAAGATAATGGTTAAAAGGAAAAGTACTTTTTTCACAACTATAAATTAAGATATTAATAAAAATGTACCCCTCGTTTTTGAGAATAAAGCCCTTTACAAGTACTCAAATAAGAAGTATACTTGGTAAATATACATAAAGAATAGCGATCGTCTTCTTTGAAGATTATTCTTCGGGAGCAAGCTCTAATTTTAAACCATTTAACGCTGGAGTAATTGGAATTTGACAGCCAAGCCGACTGTTATCTTGTACATTAAAGGCCTCTGAAAGCATTGCTAATTCATCTTCAGATTGATCAGCTAATTGATGATCAGATAGAATATAACATTGACAAGAAGCGCACAAAGCCATTCCTCCACAAGTCCCCTCTACAGGTAGATCGTAGGACTTGCAAACCTCCATAAGGTTCATTGCCATATCAGTAGGCGCTACTAGTTCATGTGTTTTTCCTTCACGATCAACTATAGAGATTTCAATGTCTTGCATATTAAACTTCAATATTAATTACCTGTTGAATTTCTGGAGCATGCTTTTTAATAGTCATTTCAACCCCAGATTTTAAGGTCATTTGGTTTACAGAACAACCTGCACAAGCCCCTTGCAGCTGCACAGTAACAATTTTATCCTCTGAAATATCTATCAGTGATATATCACCACCATCTGCTGCTAAAAATGGTCTTATCTCATCGAGTGCTAATAAAACTTTATCTTTTAATTCCATGGGAAGTCTATTTTTTATTTACTGCTGAACAGCCAGCCATTGTGGTTATCTTTACTGCCTGTGTAGGAGGTAAGTGATCATTTCTTTTGATTAGTTCCGAAACTGTATTTCTTGCAATTTCTTTAAAAGATTCGGCAGTACTTGTATTGTTTTGAAGCGCAGCTGGACGACCAACGTCACCAGCCTCTCTAATGCTTTGTACGATTGGAACCTCGCCTAAAAATGGAACTGATTGATCTTCTGCTAAATTCTTTGCACCCTCTCTTCCAAAGAGGTAATACTTGTTTTCTGGTAATTCTTCGGGTGTAAAATAGGCCATGTTTTCTATTATTCCCAATACCGGAACATTTATATTTTCTTGCTGGAACATTGCTATTCCTTTTCTAGCATCGGCTAAAGCCACGTTTTGTGGAGTAGATACAACTAAGGCCCCATTGATTGGAAGCGATTGAACAATGCTTAAATGAATATCTCCCGTCCCCGGAGGTAAGTCTATTAGCAGAAAATCTAATTTTCCCCAAGCTGCATCAAAAATCATTTGATTCAAAGCCTTGGCTGCCATAGGTCCACGCCAAATAACGGCTTGGTTAGGTTGCGTAAAAAAACCAATAGATAATACTTTAACTCCATAATTTTCTATAGGTTCCATTTTAGAAACACCATCTACCGAGATAGAAAGTGGACGTGCCCCTTCCATATCCAACATAGTAGGGATAGAAGGTCCATAAATATCTGCATCAAGTATTCCTACTTGAAAACCCATTTTTGCAAGGGTAACCGCAAGATTAGATGTGATCGTTGATTTACCTACTCCTCCTTTCCCTGAAGAAACTGCAATAATATTGTCTATTCCTTTAATGGGTTGACCCTTTATAGTTTCGGCTTTGGCAGGGGCCTCTACCTTAATATTAATATTAATCTTAGCTTTTTGATAAACACGCTCGTGAATGCATTTTAAAATCTCCACTTCAATTTTTTTTCGTGCCTGAAGGCTGGGATTTTGTAAGGTTAAATCAATCACCACTTCATCTCCAAAAACCATGAGGTTTTTAACCGCTCCACTTTCCATCAAATTCTTACCATCTCCTGGAAGGGTTAGGTGCTTAAGTGCTTCCTGAATATCTGTTTTTACTAGCTGCATTTTTTTTATTTGACTGAGTACAAATATACTGTGAATATTAGTAGAAAGAAAAAGACTTTAGCGGTCTATTTCAATTGGACTCCAAAAAACCTCTTCAAAATTCTGAATTTGGTTGTTTTCTATTCTTATTCCTTCATTTTCAAGTAATTGCTCCATGAGTGTTGTGCCTTCAAAATGGTGTTTGCCAGTCAATAAACCCAAGCGATTTACCACCCTATGTGCGGGCACATCTGCTTTCCCGTGGGAGGCATTCATAGCCCAACCTACCATTCTTGCACTTTGTGGTGAGCCTATGAATTTAGCAATAGCTCCATAAGAAGTGACTCTTCCTGCTGGAATTTGACGAACGACAGCGTATACTTTTTCGAAAAAAGGTGTGTTATCTTTGGCCATCGGGTATTCTAAAAGTCAAATAGGTAATGGCCTTGTTTTCATTCCTAAATATACGCTCATAGTGCGTTTGAACGGCGGTTACATGCTTTGGTGTATAGCGGTTTGCATATACATCATGATGCGCATAATCTATCTCCCAACCTAGACCTTGAAGAAGACCTAAGGTGTATCCGTGTAAGAACTCACTATCTGTTTTTAAGTGAATTCTTCCCGAAGGCTTAAGTATGGAAGTATAGGCTTTTAAAAAACTTGGATTGGTCAACCTATGTTTTGTCCTTTTAAACTTGATTTGTGGATCTGGAAAAGTAATCCATATTTCATCTACCTCCCCTGTTTTAAACACCTCTTCTACAAGTTCTATCTGAGTACGTAAAAAACCGACGTTGTCTAAACCTAAATCCAAAGCCTCTTTGGCTCCAGCCCAAAAACGAGCTCCCTTAATATCTATTCCTAAAAAATTTTTTTCTGGATACTCTTGTGCTAAATAAACAGAATATTCTCCTTTACCGCATCCTAGCTCTAAAACAATAGGCTTATCATTTTTAAAAAAATCTGATTTCCACTTTCCTTTATAAGGAAAAAGACCTCCTGTTATCTCTTCACGGGAGGGTTGTATAACATTGGTAAATGTTTCATTCTGTTTGAACCTTTTTAGCTTGTTCTTACTGCCCACTGTTTTTAATATTTGCTGTAAAACTAACTAAAAGTTAGGTTTATTTATCTTTAACTTTAGTTAAAGTAAAGGAAAATTCTGATCCGGTATTCTTTACACTTTCCACATAGATTTGTTCATTATGAGCCTCAATTATGTGCTTCACAATAGCCAACCCTAAACCAGATCCTCCTTCATTCCTATTTCGTGTTTTTTCTACGCGATAAAAACGTTCAAAAATTCTAGGTAAATGCTCTTCCGAAATACCGGTACCGTTATCAATAACCCTAACCAAAATCTTGGATTCATTTAACTCATTAATCTCAATTTCGGTTGTACCCCCCATTACCCCGTATTTAAATGAATTCACAATGAGATTGGTTAATACTTGTGTAATCCTTTCTTTATCTGCAGTAACCGTTAAAGTTTTATTTTTCTCCAGGTTACAAATCAGATTAATATCTTTATCAGCAGCCTCAATTTCTAACATTTCTACTAGCTCGTGAATGTGCGCTATAATATCAAACGATTCAATATCCAAGCTAGTAATACCTGTTTCAAATTGGGTAATTAAATCAAGATCATTGATGATGAAGTTTAAACGGTCAACTCCATTTGCAGCTTTTTTAAGGTATTTTTCTCTTACCTTTTTGTCTTTTATATTTTCTTCTAAAAGTGTATATACATAACTCTGCACCATAAACAACGGTGTCTTCAATTCATGGGCTAAATCACCTATAAACTCTTTACGATAATTTTCTTTGTCCTTAAGAAGTTTAATTTCTAGCTTACTTTCTTTGGCAAATTTTTGTAAACTTTGTGTAATTACATTGACATCCTTTTGAAGAGAAGCTTCATTCATAGGTATGCCTGTAGGTAATAAATCTTGATAAATTGCCTTTACTTTAAGTGCTACAAAGCCTTCAATCCTTATCTGAACTACAAGAGCTATAGAGACGAAAATTAAGCATTCGGTGATTAAAACATAAACCCATGCATCTAATAAAGGGGCTAAATCACCTTGATAAAGAAAAAAAACTGAAAAAAGGATTAAGTTCAGTATTAAACCAATGATAAAGGATAATTTAATTGAAGCATTGTAGCGTCCAAACATAATCTAACTATTCAACCACAAATTTATAACCGACTCCCTTAATCGTTTTGAAATGGTGATCCCCAATTTTTTCTCTCAATTTACGAATATGTACATCAATGGTTCTGTCACCTACAACAACGTCGCTACCCCATACTTTTTCCATAATCTTTAACCTCTTAAAAACCTTTCCAGGTTTTGAGGCTAATAGATATAAAAGTTCAAACTCCTTTCTTGGTAGAATAATATCCTCTCCTTTGATGGTTACTTTATATTCTTCATCATCAATTACCATATCGTTAATGATGATCTTTCCGTCAGATTCATCTGACAAAAAGCGACGAAGTAAGGCTTTTACTTTTGAGTTTAAAATCCTAGGCTTAACAGGTTTAGTTACGTAATCGTCTGCACCAGACTCAAAAGCTGCTACATGCGAGTAGTCTTCTCCTCTTGCAGACAAAAACATAATTACCGTGTTTTTAAATCGTTCATCAATCCGAAGTCTTTCACAGGTTTCTATACCATCCATTATAGGCATCATTACATCCAATATGATTAAATGAGGAATGTATTGATCCGCTATTTTTAGGGCTTCCTTTCCATTATTTGCCGTAAAGATCTGATAACCTTCATTAGATAGATTAAATTCTAGTATTTCTAAAATATCTGGTTCATCATCAACTAATAAGATTTTGATTTTACTTTTTTTCATTGTTCAAATAAACGCTTTTTCCAAAGTTAAGAAATAAAAACTGCAAAGATTTTATGTACTCCATAAAAAACAATTAAACCAATCTGAAATCAGAAAAAAGAATATACTTTCTTTCCGCTTCCATAGCTATTCATAATTTTAATAGTTTTATATCGATGAAACCACCCTTATATTCTTTCTTAAATATTTCTTCGGATGCAGATTTTGATCAGCTAGCCTTAACTACATTCGCAAAACAACACCAGCTAAATAACGTTTACCGCTCTTATTGCGATTTAATTAATATTGATCCTTCTGAAATAAAGCACACGTCACAAATTCCTTATCTACCTATCCGATTTTTTAAATCTCATCCAGTACGTTCTTTTCGCGAAGAGCCTACCAAAATATTTACCTCTAGCGGAACCACGGGATCATCCAATTCTTCTCACGCAATAAAAGACCTATCTATTTATAAAAATAGTTTTAATCAGTCATTCAAATTAACCTATGGGGACCCAAATGAGTGGACAATTTTGGCTTTACTCCCTAGTTACTTAGAACGAGAGGGATCATCACTTATTTTTATGATGGAAGATCTTATCTCACAAAGTCAATTTGCTGAAAGTGGGTTTTATTTAAACGAGTGGAAACAATTAGATAGAATAATTAATGACTTAGAGGCTAAAAAAAGACCCACGCTTCTACTAGGAGTTTCTTTTGCTTTATTAGATTTCATTGAGCGTTACCCACAAAAACTTCATTACACTACCATTATGGAAACAGGGGGAATGAAAGGGAAAAGACTAGAAATAACTCGAAAAGAATTACATCATCTTCTGCAAGAAGGATTTGGGGTAAACGCCATTCATAGCGAATATGGAATGACAGAGCTTCTCTCTCAAGCTTATTCTAAAGGGAGAGGTGTTTTCCATTGCCCTCCTTGGATGCGCGTAAATCCTTTTGAAGTGAACGACCCTTTTTCAGAAGTTACCGAAAATAGGATTGGTAGATTAAACATTATTGACTTGGCTAACCAAGAATCTTGTGCATTTATCTCTACAGATGATTTAGGAAAATCTTACAAAGATGGTAGCTTTGAAGTAATGGGTAGAATAGATGATAGCGACATTAGAGGATGTAACTTATTGGTCTTCTAGCTAAAGTCTAAAATAAAATAACTTTTTTTGCCACGTTGTAATAAAACATAACGTTCATTAATCAAGTCCGAAGTAGTCAGCTTCTTATCTTCCTTAACTTTTACTTTATTTACCGAAATAGAATTTTCTTTTAAAGCACGTCGAGCCTCGCCATTGGACTTTAAAAACATACCCTCTCCGGCAAGTGCAGCGATTATATCCAAGCCGGCTTCTAAATTATCTATACTTAATTTAGCCTGTGGAACACCTTCAAATACATCTAAAAAAGTAGAAGTATTTAATTTTTTAAGATCATCTGCAGTGGATTTGCCAAATAAAATCTGAGAGGCACGTTGGGCATTTTCTAAATCCTCTTTAGAATGAACCAAAAGTGTAACCTCTTCTGCAATTCTTTTTTGGAGCAATCGCAAATGGGGGAAACCTGGTGTTCTGCAATTAAAGTATCAATTTCTTCTTTCGTCAAAAAAGTAAAAATCTTAATATAATTTTCTGCATCATCATCAGAAGCATTTAACCAATATTGATAAAATTTGTAGGGAGACGTTCGAGCTTTGTCTAACCATATATTCCCTCCTTCCGTTTTACCAAACTTTGTGCCATCGGCTTTGGTAATCAATGGACAAGTAATGGCATATGCTTTTCCCGAAGCCTTTCTTCTTACCAATTCTGTCCCTGTAGTTATATTTCCCCATTGATCGCTACCACCCATTTGAAGTGTACAATTGAAATGGTTATAAAGGTGAAGAAAATCATACCCTTGAAGTAATTGATAGGTAAATTCTGTAAATGACATACCTACTTGTGATTCTGAACCTAATCGCTTTTTTACAGAATCTTTGGCCATCATATAATTGACGGTTAGGTGCTTCCCTATATCCCTTGAAAAATCAATTAAAGTGTAATCTTTCATCCAGTCAAAGTTATTGACCAAAAGAGCAGGTTGATCTGCTTGTTCTGAAAAATCCAAAAAGCGAGATAGTTGTTTTTTTATACCTTGAACATTATGATTTAAAGCTTGATTATCTAGAAGATTACGTTCATCTGATTTTCCAGAGGGATCCCCAATCATCCCCGTAGCTCCTCCAACCAAAGCAATGGGTTGATGTCCTGCTCGTTGAAAATGCATTAATATAAGAATTTGAACAAGGCTTCCTATATGAAGCGAGTCGGCAGTTGGGTCAAAACCAATATACCCCACTGCAGGACCTTGATTAAGATGGTTCTCTGTTTCGGGCATAATATCATGTAACATGCCCCGCCATTTCAATTCTTCTACGAACGAATTTTTCATATTTAAATACTAAAAGGCAAAGATAGATTTCTCTAGGGAATGAAGAAACTCAAAAGGAAAAAACAGTACTTTTGACCTATGATTTTAGTCACAGGAGCCACTGGATTAGTTGGGGCACATCTATGCTTAACACTCTTAAAAAAAAACAATCGAATTGTGGCCCTTTATAGACGTGAAAAAAAGCGAGAGATAACCCGTACCTTTTTTGAGTCAAAGAACGAATTAGCACTTTACGATAAAATTACTTGGCGAAAAGCCGATTTAACCCATCTTCCTGATTTAACATTGGCCTTCAATGACATAACAACCGTTTACCATTGTGCAGCTTATATCTCTATGGCTCACCACAAACTAAACGAACTACAACAAACTAATCAGCTAGGGACAAGCTATGTCGCTAATTTATGTATTGAAAATAAAATTAAGAAGTTAGCTTATGTAAGCTCTATCGCAGCACTGGGACACGATACCAAAACGGGATTAATTGATGAAAATACTCCTTGGAATCCTACTGTAGAAAAAACACCCTATGCCTATTCTAAGTATGGAGCAGAATTAGAAATTTGGCGGGCATCACAAGAAGGGGTCCCCGTGGTAATCGTTAACCCCGGTGTAATTTTAGGAAAAGGAATGCCCAGAAGCCCACAAGAGCAACTCCTTTCTCAAATCAACAGAGGACTACGCTTCTACCCCACAGGGAACACAGGATATGTTGTGGTAGAAGATGTTGTAATGGCTATGATCAAATTAATGGATTCTAACATTAATAACGAACGTTTTATTTTAGTTGCAGAAAACATATCCTACCAAAAGATAACACAACTATTTGCTCAAATACTTCAGAAAAAACCACCTACAATACCTTTAAGAAAAGGTTTACTACAACTGATCTGGGTTCTTGAATCTATGTTTAGTTTTTTGGGGCTCAGAAAAAAAATTATGACCAAAGCCTTAATAAATAGTTTATGTGACACAAGAAAAATAAAGGGTAGTAAAATCATGGATACAATAGATTTTGAATACACAAAAATCCGACCTTATCTAAACCAACAAACTTAATCTTCTGCTTTTTTCTCGTTTTCGATAAGTTGGTCTATACTGTCCAGTGCTTTTTTTATTCTTAAATCAATTCTCTTATAAATTAGCTGAAGCCTTTTTGGATCTTGTGCATAGTAGTTTTGATTTTCAACCCATACAGAATCAACCAAATTGTACTTTTTAAAAAGGTACTCTTGATTAAAAATCTCAAACCCTTGTTTGGGATATCGAGCTGAATGTAAGGCGTTTAACAGGCTCAAATCATACAATATACGCTCCATTTTATCTTCTGATATGATAATCTCTGGTGGAGGGTTTAAAGTTCTAGATTCACACCCAAAAACAATCATTATTCCTACAAGTGGTAGTATTTTAGACAACTTTAGTCTTGTTAAAGTATAATAGAACGATTGATAAATAAATGATTCTTTCAATTGACTGTTTTATCGGTTGAATGTTAACTGTTTAGCAGAATTGGCTTCTATCACCTTACCCTCTTTATAGACCGTTGAACCATTCACCCAGGTTTGACTTATTTTAGCTTCAAATGTAGTTCCTTCAAAGGGGGACCAACCACAATGATAAAGCAAGCTCTCTTTGGTAACCTCAGTAGTCTGATCTAAATCAACTAAAACCATGTCTGCATAATACCCCTCTCTTAAATAGCCTCTTTTCTCAATTTGAAAAAGAATTGCAGGATTGTGACATGCCTTTTGGACGAGATTCTCTAGGGTTATTTTTTCTTGCTTTACTGCACTTAACAGTGCTAATAATGCATGCTGAACTAAAGGTCCTCCAGATGGAGCTTTGGTGTAGACCTGATTTTTTTCTTCTAATGTATGTGGCGCATGGTCAGTAGCTAATACATCTATGCGATCATCATTTAAGGCAGCCCACAAAGCTGCTCGGTCTGCTTTATCCTTAACTGCTGGATTCCATTTTATATGTGTTCCTTTTTCTAAATAATCCTCACTGCTAAACCACAAGTGATGCACACATACTTCTGCGGTAATTTTCTTTTCTTTCAAAGGAATGTTGTTATCAAATAAGCCGGTCTCCTTAGCGGTGGATAAGTGAAAAACGTGTAAGCGAGCTCCAGTTTCTTTAGCCAATTGAATGGCACGGGATGAAGACAAATAACAGGCTTCATGACTTCTGATTACAGGATGTTTTTCAATAGGTATATCTTCACCATAAGTAGCAATATGATCAGCAAGATTTGCCTTAATGGTGGGTTCATCTTCGCAATGAACAGCAATAACAAGTGAAGTTGAAGAAAAAATCTTTCTTAAAACAGCTTCATCATCAACCAACATATTACCTGTTGAAGAACCTAAAAATAACTTTAAAGCAGCTACTTTGTTTACGTCTAACTTCTTAATTTCCTCAAAGTTATCATTTGTCCCTCCAAACATAAAAGAATAGTTGGCTAAAGAATTTTCTTTAGCTATAGCAAATTTCTCGTCTAACTTTTCGATTGTTGTTGTTTGTGGAATGGTATTCGGCATTTCGATAAAAGAAGTTATCCCTCCTGCTACAGCTGCTCTTGATTCTGAATAAATATTTGCTTTATGGGTAAGACCTGGTTCGCGGAAATGAACTTGGTCGTCTATTAATCCTGGAAGTAAATATTTTCCCTTGGCTTCAATAATTTCTTCGCCTTCTAATGGAGTAAGCCCACTTCCAATTTGATGAATCTGATCCCCTTTAACACGAAGGTCTTGCTGAATTATTTGACCCTCATTAACTACAAAAGCATTTTTAATTAAAATATTCATTTTTATTTTTTTTATCTAACCTAGGACAATCACCCAGCTAATTTTATAAACGCTTAAAAACAGAAGCCAATTTAAGATAAATCACACCATATATAGCTTCCCAAATAATGGATCCGTTCATTTTAGAATTACCCTTTTCTCGATTAACAAAAACAATGGGAGTTTCTATCATAGAAAAACCCTTTTTCCATAACTTAAATTTCATCTCGATCTGAAAAGCATAACCTACAAAAGTAATCTTACTCAAATCCAAAACACTTAATGCTTCTTTGGTATATCCTACAAAACCCGCTGTAGTATCTTTAATTCTAAGCCCAGTAATAATTCGAACATACAGCGATGCTCCAACCGACAAAATCATTCGCATCAGAGGCCAATTAACCACATTAACTCCTTTAAGATAACGAGATCCAATCACCACATCATATGTAGCCAAAAGCTCGATCATGGTGGGTAACTTAGACGCTGGATGAGAAAGATCTGCATCCATTTCAAAGATATAATTATAATCTCTTGCTAAAGCCCATCCAAAACCATGTACATAGGCACGACCTAATCCTTCCTTCTTAGAACGAACTTCTAGATGGATTTGGTCTGGAAATTTCTTTTGAAAAGATTGAATCAAATCCGCAGTACCATCCGGAGATGAGTCGTCTACAAAAAGTATTTCCGCTTCAGGCACATGAAAGAAAATTTCTTGGATCAACTCCATGATATTTTCACTCTCATTATAGGTGGGCACTATAATTAATGTATTCCTCATAACCAGGCATAAAAGTAAAAAAATTAACTGTATACTTAACTGTAATTCGTATGGAATCAGAAGTAGAATGAAATAAATTTGATACTTTTAGCCCATGGATGAATGGCTTTTTTTACCCGAGCAAAACAAAAATTGGGTAACCCTCGTTTTAGGGTTTAATTTTCTCTTGTTTGTATTTATTAAAGTTAGATTTGAGCAACAGTTTTTTTCATTTATCCGACTGATTGATACCCCCATGTACTTTAACATTTATGGTGAAAAAAAATTTATTAGTCAAGGATTTACCTATGTATCGGGACTGTTCTCTCTGATTAATTTAGTCCTTTTACTCTGCTTCTTAATTCAGCCTTTTACTCAAACACCTTCTTTTAATTTATTTTTAATTCTTTTAATTTCGATTGGCGCTGTTTTAATATTGCGTCAATCTATCCTCTTGTTCCTAGGGTTTTTATTAGATCTAAATGGTTTTGTAAATCAATACCAATTCAGAAATCTAACCTATTTATTCCGCCTTTCAATACTTCTTTTCATTGGCATCATAGTCTACTACTACAGTTTTAATCAATCAGCGTTTTTCCTTCAAGGAGTATCAATCACCCTAATATTCATTTACTTTCTAGTTCAACTAATTGTAATCAAACAACTAATAAACATTATAAATAAAGGGGGGTTGTATTTTATTTTGTATCTTTGCGTGCTTAAAATAAGTCCTTGGATTATCTTAATCAGAGGCTTAAAACAAATCTTATGAGTACAAACAAAGTGAAAACCATCTTGGTCTCCCAACCAGAACCAAACACTGAAAACTCACCCTACACTAGATTAAAAGATAAACATAATCTTAAAATTGATTTTCGACCCTTTATTCATGTAGAAGGGGTGAATTCAAAAGAGGTGCGTCAACAAAAAATTGATTTCAATGATTTCGATGCAATCATTTTAACCAGCCGAAACTCTGTGGATCATTTTTTTAGATTAGCCGAAGAAATGCGTTTTAAGGTACCTGATAGCATGAAATATTTCTGCCAGTCAGAAGCAGTAGCCTATTATCTACAAAAATATATCGTTTACCGTAAGCGTAAAGTATTTGTAGGGGAACGTAGCTTAATAGACTTAGAGCCTATGTTTAAAAAATGTAAAAGCGATCGTTTCTTATTGCCCTCATCTGATATCCTTAAACCCATTATTCCTAACTTTTTAGACGGTCTTGGAATTCATTGGAAACGCGCGCAATTATACAAAACTGTTGTCAGCGACCTTTCAGACCTTAGGGATGTTTATTACGATGTATTAGTGTTTTTTAGTCCTTCTGGAATCGAATCTTTGTTTAAAAATTTCCCAGACTTTGAGCAAAATGATACCAGAATAGCTGTATACGGAAATACTACAATAAAAGCTGCAGATCAGGCTAATCTTCGTGTTGACATCAAGGCACCTTCAAAGGATACTCCTTCGATGACTATGGCAATAGAAAAATATATTAAAGAGCTCGTTTAAAAAAGCACTCTTATAAATTGAACTATCAAATACCCCCAGCCTAAAAGGAGTATTAACCCGCCAATAGGAGTAATTGGCCCTAAGAAACTAACCGCTAATCCGTGTATTGACTTGGTGGATAAAAGAAGGATACTCAGAGAGAAAACTACTGTCCCTGTCACCAATAAGAGCACTACCCGCTCTTTCACTATTTCCGAAATTGAAGGTAGACCACTCAGCATCAATAAAGCTAAACCATGATAGATTAAGTAACGAACAGCTACCATAAAACTAACCATAGAATTAGCGCTTAGTTTTTCTGCGAGTGCGTGACTGCCAAGTGCACCCAATAAGACCCCAAAAAACATAAAGATTGCTCCAAATAGAGCTCCAAGGATTAAATTCATTTATTTCTATTTATTCTATTAAACTTTCGTTTAATCGAAGATAGAACAAATAATAAAGATCAAGGGAATAAACGCAATATTTTATAAATCAATTGATTAATTTTACTATATATTTTTAATAAAATCATGCAAAAAGATAGCGACATTCAAATTGACGGGATTGATAAAATACTACTTAATAGCTTAATGAAAGATGCCCGGACCTCTATCAATCAACTTTCGAAACAGGTGGGTATTTCTGGAGCTGCAGTACATCAACGTCTTAAAAAACTAGAAAAGGTGGACCTTATTGTGGGTTCACAGATAAACATTAATCCAAAAAAGCTAGGTTACACCACCCTTGCATTTGTAGGGATTTATCTCGATAAAGCGATGAACAATCCTCTTGCAGTTGCACAGCTAAAAAAAATTAATGAAGTTATTGAGTGTCACTACACTACAGGAAATTGGAGTGTGTTGGTGAAAATTCTCTGCAAAGACAACGAACACCTAATGAATGTGCTTAATAATGAAATTCAAAAAATTAATGGTATTTCTAGAACCGAAACTTTTATTTCTCTAAACCAACAAATAGTCCGCCAGATTACCCTTTAGTCACGACTATTTCCCATGATTCTTAATACAAAATACAAAAGCGTAGCTAATGATCCGAGTGCAGCAACCACATAAGTTCTAGCAGCCCATTTTAAAGCGTCTTCAGCGCCCGCAAGCTCTTGTTGACTAACCATGTTTTTTCGTTTTAACCATGCAATTGCACGATTACTCGCATCGTACTCTACGGGTAAAGTAATAAAACTAAACAACGTACCCATACCAAACAAGACCACACCAACCATAGCTATTGTTTGCCCAAACGCAGATCCCTGAGCCATAAATAATCCTCCAAAAATCATCCACATTGAAAAATTAGACGCTATGGAAACCATCGGCACTAATTGAGAGCGCAGCTGGAGCCATTCATATCCAATATTATGCTGAACAGCATGGCCACATTCGTGAGCTGCTACTGCAGCTGCAGAAGCATTCCTTTGAGCGTATACCCCTTCGCTTAAGTTAACCGTTTTTGTTTTGGGATTATAATGATCTGTTAGCATTCCAGGCGTCGAAACTACTTTTACATCTCTTATCCCATGGTCTAAAAGCATTTGCTCTGCAATCTCTTTTCCAGACATACCATTTCGTAAGGCTATCTTAGAGTAATGCTTAAATTTTTGTTTTAACTTACTACTAACTACTGCACTTACTATTCCAAATACAGCCAAAATTAAATAATAGATCCCCATAATAATCGGTTTTTATTTATACCTCAATTTATAATAAATAATAATTAACAAAAGTGATGCCGTAATAATATTTGCCAAAATGACAGGAGGACTTAAAATCAACCATCCATATATTTCCCAAAAAACTATCCCTGTAAACATTATCCAATACATGGTTAAGGAAATACCCTCTGCAGATTTTAACTTGACTATTTTATAAACTTGAGGTACAAAAGCAGCGGTTGTCAATATGGCTGCGATAAAACCTATCAGTTCTGTGTTCATCAGCCTACTATGTTGATTATCTTACCTGGAACTACAATAACCTTTTTAGGAGTTCGACCGTTTAGCTGCTTCTGGGTTTGTTCGTCTTCCAAAATAATTTCCTCGATCTCCTTTGGAGAAAGCGATAAAGGCAATTCTCTTGTAAAACGCATTTTACCGTTAAATGAAATCGGGTAATTTTTGGTGCTTTCCACTAAGTAATCCTCTTCATAAACAGGATAATCGACTTTAGAAATCGTAGACTTATGACCCATTAAAAACCATAATTCTTCCGATAAATGGACCGCAAATGGAGACAACAAAATAGCCAAAGGCTCCAAAACTTCTTGACTGTTGCATTTTTGAGCAGCCAGTTCATTGACACAAATCATAAAAGCACTGATACAGGTATTAAAAGAAAATTGCTCGATGTCTTCTGTAACTTTCTTAATGGTCTTATGTAATGTTTTTAAAGATTCTTTAGAGGCAGGTTCTTTACTTATAGAGAATTGATCTTGTGGATGATATAACCTCCAAGTCTTTTTTAAGAAAGAGTGAACCCCTGAAATTCCGGCAGTATTCCATGGCTTTGCCTGTTCTATTGGTCCTAAAAACATCTCATACATACGCAGGGTATCCGCCCCATATTCTTCACAAATCTGATCTGGATTTACCACGTTGTACTTTGATTTGGACATCTTTTCTACTTCACGTCCTACTTTATAAACACCGTTTTCCAATAAAAACTCTGCATCTTTAAACTGAGATTGCCAATCCCTTAGCGCTTCAAAGTCTAATTCATCATGAATATTAACAAGTGAAATATCTACACGAATAGGAAGTACTTCATTATCTGCTATTAATCCCTTAGAAAGGTACTGCTTTGTTCCTTTTTTTCGATAAACAAAAGCCGAAGAACCCAAAATCATACCCTGATTTATTAATTTCTTAGCATATTCCTCTACTGGAAGATAGCCTTGATCAAACAGAAACTTTTGCCAAAATCTAGAGTAAAGTAAATGTCCCGTGGCATGTTCACTACCTCCTAAATATAAATCAACATCTTGCCAGTAGTTTATCGCATCTTTAGAGGCGAATGCCGTTTCATTTTTTGCATCCATGTATCTGTAAAAATACCAAGAACTTCCTGCCCACCCGGGCATGGTATTCATTTCTAAAGGAAATACAGTCTCTTGATCTATCAATGTGTTTTCTACTACTGTGTTTTTTTGGGTATCCCAAGCCCAATGCGTTGCATTCCCCAGTGGAGGCGCTCCATCTGGAGTGGGAAGATAATTTTCAACTTGTGGTAACACCAAAGGAAGGTGTTCTTCATTTAAGGGAACTGGAAGGCCTTTTTTGTAATAAACTGGGATAGGTTCTCCCCAATATCTTTGTCGACTAAATATAGCATCGCGTAAGCGATAATTAATCGTCCCTTCTCCCTTCATAGATTGCTCTAAGTAAGCAATTACCTTTGCCATGGCCTCCTTATACTCTAAACCATTTAAAAATCCAGAATCCTGTAGTTTTACTCCTCCCCCTTTATCCGTGTAAGCTGTTTCACTGATATCTATATTGGCAAAAATATTCTTGATTGGAATATCAAAATGCTTTGCAAAAGCATAATCTCGCTCATCCCCACAAGGTACTGCCATTACGGCCCCAGTCCCATATCCTGCGAGCACATAATCTCCTATCCATATTGGAACTTGTTCGTTGGTAAGGGGATGAATCGCATATGCACCGGTGAACACACCACTTATCGTTTTCACATCAGACATACGGTCACGTTCAGACCTTTGAGCGGTAGTTTCTATATAGGCCTCTACAGCCTCTTTTTGTGCTGGAGTTGTAATTTCTTTTACCAAATCCAATTCTGGAGCTAAAGTCATAAAAGTCACCCCATATAAAGTGTCTGGCCTAGTGGTGAATACTTCTAATTCTGTTGGATGATTCTCCAACTTAAATCGAACTAAGGCACCTTCTGATTTCCCAATCCAATTTCGTTGCATTTCCTTTAGTGATTCTGGCCAATCGATTGTTTCTAAGCCTTGCAACAAGCGTTCTGCATAGGCGCCAATCCGCATGCTCCACTGTTTCATTTTCTTTTTGGTCACCGGATAACCCCCACGCTCAGAAACCCCATTAATAATCTCATCATTGGCCAATACCGTACCCAGTTCTGCACACCAATTAACCTCTGTTTCAGAAATATAAGTCAACCTATAATCTAACAATATTCCCTGTTGCTCCTCCTTTGAAAAAGCGTGCCATTCTTGCGCATTAAAACTAATCACGGTAGATGAACATTCGGCATTTACCTCTAAATTTCCATTGGCTTCGAACTCCTTTACTAACTGATCAATCGAGAGCGCTTTGTTCGCTTTATAATCGTAATACGAATTAAAAAGCTGTAGAAAAATCCATTGGGTCCATCGATAAAAATCAGCGTTAGAAGTTCGTACTTCTCTACTCCAATCAAAAGAAAAACCAAGTTGATCTAGTTGTTCTCTGTACCGCGCTATATTTGTTTTGGTTGTAATTTCGGGGTGCTGACCAGTCTGTATGGCATATTGCTCTGCAGGTAAACCAAAAGAATCATATCCTTGTGGATGAAGTACATTAAATCCTTTTTGACGTTTATAACGTGCATAAATATCACTGGCGATATATCCTAGAGGATGACCTACGTGCAGTCCTGCTCCAGAAGGATATGGAAACATATCAAGGATATAATACTTGGGAAGTGAAGAGATGTTAACCGCCTGAAATGTTTTGTTTTCAGCCCAATAGCCTTGCCATTTTTTTTCGATTTCTAGAAAATTGTACGCCACAATGATTGATTTTTTATCCCCACAAAAGTAGCGTTAATGACGGAAAGGAAAAAGTTTATCCTAGTGAAGAATACATTTTGCAATGGGTTTTGTAATTTTACTCCTAAAGTATCAACCTAAAGCGCATGCAATCTAAAGACAATTACCAAAAAAGACGTTTAATATCCTCTTATTTTTCGGTAATCTTAAGTATAAGTTTGGTCCTTTTTTTAGTAGGTGTTTTAGGACTTTTACTTCTTAATTCGAAAAAAGTTGCCGATCACTTTAAAGAGCAAATTGCGTTTACCATCTATATTAATGACTCAGCAAAACCGATAGAAGTTAAGCAACTACAAAAAAGTTTACGCATAAGAAAAGAAACTAAATCTGTAATCTATGTTTCTAAAGAGGAAGCAGCAGAAAGTCACGCCAATGATATTGGAGAAGATTTTATGGAGTTTCTAGGGTACAATCCCTTACTTAGTTCTGTAGATGTCTATTTTGTATCAGAATATGTCTCTCCGCTTTTTTTGTCTCAATTAAAAGAGGATTTTGAATCTAAACCCTATGTTAATGAAGTTTTTTACGATCAACCTCTCTTGGAAATTTTAGATGAAAACATTAAAAAAATAACACAGGGTATTATTGGATTAAGTGGCCTTTTTATTCTCATAGCCATCTTACTCATTAATAGTTCTATTCGCTTATCTGTGTATTCTAAAAGATTAATCATTAAAACAATGCAATTGGTTGGCGCAACCAAAAGGTTTATTCGACGCCCTTTTATCGTTAAGCATCTACAACTAGGGTTAATAGGCGCATTACTATCCTCTACAGGGCTTGGGTATATAATTTACGAACTCAATCTTCGGTTCCCAGAATTGGCATTAATGAGCGACCCAAAAGAACCGGCTCTTATTTTTGGTGTTATCTTTGCCATGGGTGTAATTATTACAGGTATAAGCACATTTTTTGCTACCCAACGTTTTTTAAATCTAACCACCGATGCTGCACATTAAATTAGTCAATTAAAATCCACTTACTAAAAATTTATTCCTGTGAAAAAAATACCTTCTTCCCAAAAACAATTTTTATTTCAGACAAAGAACTATCGATATCTAATTGTTGCCATTGGATTTATCAGCCTAGGGTTTATTTTAATGGTTGGGGGCGGAAGTGAAGATCCACAGGTTTTTAATCCAGAAATTTTTAGTTTTAGACGAATAAGAGTTGCTCCCACAATGGTCTTACTCGGTTTTGGTATCGCCATTTATTCGATTCTCCTAAATGGGAATAAAAAATGAATGAATACATCGCGTTTTTATTAGGAATTGTACAAGGGCTTACAGAATTTTTACCCGTTTCTTCTAGCGGGCATTTAGAGCTTGTAAAAGCATTGTCTTTAGACAGAAATTTAGGACCTGAAAGTTTATTATTTACGATCGTACTCCATTTTGCAACTGCATTAAGCACCCTTGTGGTTTTCAGAAAAGAAGTTGCGAAAATTTTAAAAGAACTATTCACCTTTAAATCAACTCCCTCCTTTTATTTTTCTTGTTATATCATTTTATCTATGATTCCTGCTGCACTTGTAGGCTTGTTTTTAGAGGATTTAATTAATTCATTATTCGACCAAAATATCCTTCTTGTTGGATGCATGCTTTTACTAACTGGAGGACTTCTATTTTTAGCAGACAGAGCGAAAAAAACCGATCAAGAAATCTCTCCTAAATCAGCCTTGCTTATTGGTTTAATGCAAGCCGTAGCCATATTACCTGGCATATCTAGAAGTGGAGCAACCATTGCCACGGCCGTTTTATTAGGTGTAGACAAAGAAAAGGCAGCGAGGTTTTCCTTTTTAATGGTTATTCCCCTTATTTTTGGAAGTATGGCCAAGTCAATTCTTGATGCAGACACCCTTTACACAAATGATGCAATCACCCCTCTTTTCGTTGGGTTTTTGACTGCATTTTTTACAGGATTTATTGCCTGTAAATGGATGATTAGCATCGTTAAAAAGGCCCAATTAAAGTACTTCAGTTATTATTGTTTTGTCGTTGGGGTTATAGCCCTTATTTTTATGTAATATGGAGTTTAGCAAAGAAAGTCTTTTAGCGGGCGAAGTGATTTTAATTGACAAACCCTTAAACTGGACTTCATTCCAGGTGGTTAATAAAATCCGTTGGTTAATCAGAAAAAACTTCGATATAAAAAAAATCAAAGTGGGTCATGCAGGAACCCTAGACCCATTAGCCACAGGTTTATTGATTATTTGCTGCGGGAAAATGACCAAAGAAATAGATCGTTTTCAAGCACAAGAAAAAACCTATAGCGGCACCTTCAGAATAGGAGCAACTACCCCCTCCTATGACCTGGAAACAGAGATAGATCAAGTTTATCCGACAGACCATATTTCCCTCGATTTCCTAGAAAAATCTAGATTAAATTTCCTGGGCCATATAGAACAACAACCCCCTATTTTCTCTGCCTTAAAAAAAGAAGGTAAAAGACTTTATGAATATGCAAGAAAAGGTGAGGAAATAGAAGTTCCAATGAGGCGAGTAAACATTCATCAGTTTGATATAAACACCTCCAGCTTCCCCGATATACAGTTTGAAATTAATTGCAGTAAAGGAACTTATATACGCTCACTGGCACATGATTTTGGAAAAGACTTAGAGAGTGGTGCTCATCTTACCTCACTAAGGAGAGAAAAAATTGGAGAATATCATGTAAATAAAGCTTTCAGTATAGAAACGTTTGAAAGTTTAGTCATGCGTAATCAGCAATGAATTTAAGTTTAAATCATCCTAACTAGATTTGTTTTCCTTCTCTCTAGATTGCTTATATTTGTGAGACCCAATGCCATAAAATTGAATATAAGTAGCCCGTAATGAGCGAATCGATTGGATAAATAATGGCAATGAATTACAAAGAAAAACTCATGAAGTACAACCGTATATTATTAAAACTTAGTGGAGAAGCGTTAATGGGATCTAATGCTTATGGAATTGACCCGGTAAGAATTAACGACTACGCTGAGGAAATAAAACAATTACACAACCAAGGGGTAGAAATTGCGATAGTAATTGGCGGAGGAAATATATTTAGAGGCATGGCTGGATCTAACCAAGGAGTTGATCGTGTTCAAGCTGACTACATGGGAATGCTTGCTACGGTAATGAATGGTCTTGCTTTGCAAAGTGCACTTGAGAATGTTGGCGTGCCTACCCGATTACAGACTGCACTTAAAATTGAAGCTGTAGCGGAGCCTTACATTAAAAGAAAAGCGGTTAGACATTTAGAAAAAAATAGGGTCGTAATATTTAGTGCAGGTACAGGTAACCCATTTTTTACAACAGATTCTGCGGCCGTACTTAGGGCTATAGAAATAAATGCAGATGTAATTTTAAAAGGGACAAGGGTAGATGGAATTTACAATGAAGACCCAGAAAAAAATAAAGAGGCCATTAAATTTGATCACCTCTCTTTTGAAGAGGTCCTCAAACGTGGTTTGAAGGTAATGGATACCACAGCCTTCACATTAAGTCAAGAGAACAAACTCCCCATTATTGTATTTGACATGAATACCCATGGGAATTTGAGTAAAGTTGTGGATGGAAAAAATATTGGAACACGTGTAGATTTATAACGCTAAAAAAATGAATGAAGAATTACAATTTATATTAGATAGTGCAAAAGAAAGCATGCAAGGATCAATCCGTCATTTAGAAAATGAACTTTTAAATATCCGTGCTGGAAAAGCAAATCCTGTCATGCTCAAAAGTGTCATGGTAGATTATTATGGATCTGCTACACCACTTTCTCAAGTCGCAAATATAAATACACCTGATGGCAGAACATTAAGTATTCAGCCTTGGGAAAAAAATATGCTCTCTGAAATAGAAAAGGGAATTATGATTGCTAATATCGGCTTTAATCCTATGAACAATGGTGAGAGTATTATTATTAATGTCCCCCACTTACAGAGGAACGTAGAAAAGAATTGGTAAAAATGGCTAAGGCAGAAGCCGAAAACGCCAAAGTAGGTATTCGCAATGCTCGTAAAGACGGGAATCAAGAAATTAAAAAATCTGAAAGTTCAGAAGACGAACAGAAAAATTGTGAAATTGATATTCAAACCGAAACAGATAACTCCATCCAACAAGTTGACCGAATTTTGGCTACCAAGGAAAAAGAAATAATGACGGTCTAAACCTTTCCTCTATTTAAGAAGGCAACAATATGAATAGAAAAAACAAATGGCCATTTTGGGAGTCAATTGCACGTCTTATTCTTCGTAATCGTTTTGCTTTCATTCTTGCCTTAATTGGGATTACACTCTTTTGGTCTACCCAATGGAAACATATGCGCTTCACTTTTACAGAAGCCAACCTACTACCAGATAAACATATTGAAAATATTCGGTATAACGAGTTTATTGACCTTTTCGGTGAGGAGGGTAATGTTCTAGTCATTGCAGCCAATGATCCCAACATTCTTACAACTGAAAAATTAATCGCCTGGAAAGGGCTCAGTGAAAAACTTAATAGTTATGAGGAAATTGACTTTGTGTTATCTATAAACAACATAAAGGAACTTGTTAAAAATAAGACGAAACAAAAATTTGAGCTAAAACCACTTCTAGAAAAAATACCCTCAGATAGTGCGGCTCTTTCTAGCTTTAAACAAAAGCTCCTCTATGAACTCCCCTTTTACGAGAACTTACTCTTTAATAAAGAATCGGGTACTGCTCGCATGGTTGTATATATGAACCAAGAAATTGTAAATAGTGCCGATAGAAAAACATTTATTTTCAACGACTTTATTCCACTATTAGATCAATTTGAAAAAACGAATGGGCTTAAAACATATCGCTCTGGAATGCCTTATATCCGAACACTCAATGCACAAAACATTGTAGATGAAATTGGCATGTTTGTTCTAGCTGCCTTAGGGATTACTTCTTTTATTTTCTTTTTATTTTTCCGCTCTATAAGAGCGACTTTGATTTCGCTTATCGTTGTTCTGTTTGGGGTATCTTGGGCTTTTGGTACTCTTGGGTTTCTCCAGTATGAAATAACTGTGCTTACTGCGCTAATCCCTCCCCTAATCATAGTGATCGGAATACCTAATTGTATTTTCCTTATTAACAAATATCAACAGGAGATAGCTAAACATGGTAATCAGATTAAATCTTTACAACGTGTGATCGTAAAAATTGGAAACGCCACCCTAATGACCAATTTAACGACTGCTTCTGGATTTGCCACTTTTATTTTAACGGATAGTAAACTTTTAAAAGAATTTGGAGTTGTTGCCTCAATCAACGTCATTGGAATATTTGTGCTTTCATTACTTATCATTCCAATTGCTTACAGTTTTATGGCCCTCCCAAATAAAAAGCACCTTAACCACCTTAAAAACAAAACTGTTGATCGTTTTGTTAAATGGATGGAGCACAATGTAAGGCATCGTAGAATCAACACATACATTATTTCATTAATCGCTCTAGTAACCAGTATTATTGGTATTTATACAATAAACATCTCTGGCAGTATGCTAGAAGATATGCCAAAAAAACAATCTTTCTTTAAAGATTTATTATTCTTTGATAAGGAATTTGATGGAATCGTTCCGTTAGAAATTTTAATCGACACCCAACGCAAAAATGGTGTTCTAAACCTCTCAACCCTAAAACGTATTGAACGTTTAAACCAAAGTATAGCCCAAATCCCAGAACTGTCGCCAACAACCTCAATAGTAAACGCCATCAAATATGCTAAGCAAGCCTATTACAATGGGAATCCAGCCTATTATGCGCTTCCATCGGCCCAAGAAAATCGATTTATCTTATCCTATTTTGATCGAAACAAAACAGATGGAGGAATCCTTGACAATTATGTAGATGAGGCTGGACGTTATGCAAGGATTACTACCTCCATGACGGATATTAAAACGGAACGCTTAGAAGAAATAGAACAAGAACTCAAAAGAGAAATTGAAAAAATATTTCCAGAAGATCGCTATCAAGTTTCTCTAACAGGTAAGGCTTTACTCTTTCTTAAAGGCACCAAATACTTGATTAAAAATTTAGTGCTTTCACTTACCTTGGCTATTTTCCTTATTGCTTTATTCATGGCCTATCTTTTTCGTTCTTTTAAAATGATCATTATTTCATTGATACCTAACTTACTGCCATTAATCATCACAGCAGGAATGATGGGGTTTTTAGGTATTCCATTAAAGCCTTCTACCATTTTAGTATTTAGTATTGCCTTTGGTATTTCTGTAGACGATACCATTCATTTTTTAGCCAAATACAGGCAGGAATTAATAGATTCTAAATGGAAAATTCAACGTTCTGTATATGCAGCAATTCGTGAAACTGGCGTGAGTATGTTTTATACTTCTATTGTTTTGTTTTTCGGTTTTTCGGTATTTATGAGCTCTAACTTTGGTGGAACAGTAGCGTTGGGTGGACTTATTTCTATGACACTTCTTTTTGCAATGCTTGCCAATCTTATCCTTCTTCCTTCTTTATTGATCTCTTTAAAAGACACGGTGACTAATGAAGAGGTACTAAAAGAACCTAAGATTCAATTAATTGATCCTAAGGAAAGCAAAAACACCCTTAAAGAAAAGAAAGATAAATAAACGGGATACCTTATCTTTGCAGCAAAATTTTTAACATGTCAATCAAATTAAAAGCCTTATTCGGACTCACCCCATCGGGACAGGAAATTACCGTTCGTGGTTGGGTAAGAACTTTTCGTGCTAATCGATTTATAGCCTTAAACGACGGATCAACCCTTAAAAACATTCAGTGTGTAATTGATTTTGAAAATTTTGACGAAAGCATTTTAAAAAATATAACTACTGGAGCGGCCTTAAAAATAAAAGGGCGCTATGTGGAAAGTCAAGGAAAAGGACAAGCTGCCGAAATTCAGGTTGAAGAAGTACATGTTTACGGGACTGCTGATCCAGAAACCTACCCTATACAACCCAAGAAACACAGCTTTGAATTCCTCAGAGAAAAAGCTCACCTACGCGTTAGAACTTCTACCTTTAGTGCCGTTATGCGCGTTAGAGCTGCACTTGCTTTTGGGGTACATAAATTTTTTCAGGAAGAAGGGTTTCACTACATCAATACCCCGATTATTACAGGGAGTGATGCAGAAGGAGCCGGAGAAATGTTTCGTGTGAGTAACTTACCTGCGAAAAACCCTCCATTAGATGATCAAGGAGAAGTCAACTATCAGGAAGATTTTTTTGGAAAGGAAACCCACCTAACTGTCTCTGGACAACTGGAAGCAGAAACCTATGCCATGGGACTTGGAGAAGTTTATACTTTTGGCCCAACATTTAGAGCAGAAAATTCTAATACCACTCGTCATTTAGCTGAATTTTGGATGATCGAACCCGAAATGGCGTTTTTTGATTTGAATGACAATATGGATTTATCTGAAAAATTCATCAAAAATGTACTATCCTATACCTTAGAAAACTGTAAAGAAGATCTTGCATTTTTGGATGAACGCTATGCTAAAGAAGAAAATGCAAAACCTAAACAACAACGTTCAGAAATGGGATTGCTTGAAAAAATTGAATTTGTAGTTAACAACGAATTTAAGCGAGTGAGTTATACCGAAGCAATTGATATTCTTAAAAACAGTAAGCCCAATAAAAAGAAAAAATTCACTTACACCATTGAAGAATGGGGAGCTGATCTTCAAAGTGAACACGAACGCTTTTTAGTAGAAAAACATTTTAAAACACCTGTTGTACTTTACGATTATCCGGCTAAAATTAAAGCCTTTTATATGCGCATGAATGAGGATGGTAAAACAGTTAGGGCCATGGACATTTTATTTCCGGGTATAGGAGAAATGGTTGGAGGCTCACAACGTGAAGAACGATTAGATGTACTTCAAGAACGTATTAAAGCCATGGGAATTGATGAAGAAGAACTATGGTGGTATTTAGACCTTAGGAAATTCGGAACAGCCCCTCATAGTGGTTTTGGATTAGGATTTGAACGTTTGGTGCTCTTTGCTACAGGAATGGGGAATATTCGTGATGTGATTCCTTTCCCTAGAACACCTCAAAATGCATCGTTTTAAATTATAAGCAAGTTTTCCTTATATTTAGGTAAGACTCCATCTTATTATGTTAAAACAAAGATTACAACTAAAACTTAATCAAAAACTGTCTCCACAGCAGATACAGTTAATGAAACTGATTCAGCTTCCTACACTTGATTTTGAACAGCGCTTACAAAATGAAATAGAAGAAAACCCTGCATTAGAAAGTGGAAAAGAAGAATCACAAGGAGAAAATGATCCTATAGAAGACAGCTACGAAGAAGACAATGAATAAATCGACACCCAAGACATAGATATAGATGCTTATCTAAGTGACGATGAGATCCCCTCGTATAGACTTAACTCAAATAACTACAGTACAGATGACGATGAAAAAAACAACCCTATTTCTGGAGGAATAAGCTTTCATGAAATACTTAAAAATCAAATTGGTTCTCTCATACTGACAGACACCCAAAAAACAGTTGCAGAATTTATCGTCGGAAGTATAGATGAGAGTGGTTACCTAAGACGCTCTATTGAAGATCTTCTAGACGATCTTGCTTTTACACAGGGAATCATGGTCAGTCCAGAGGAAATTGAATTAGTACTTCAAGAAGTTCAAGCCATAGACCCACCAGGAGTAGCTGCCAGGGATCTTCAAGAGTGTCTTTCTTTACAACTACACAGAAAAGAGACAAGTATTTCTGTAATTGTTGCAAGAAAAATCATCGATGATCACTTTGAATTATTTTCGAAAAAACATTTTAAAAAAATGGTCGAAAAACTAGATATAAGTGAACAGACGCTCAAAGAAGGATTGTTAGAAATTGAAAAGTTAAATCCAAAACCTGGAGGAGCCATCTCTGGCGTATTTCAAAACACCCATGTAGTTCCAGATTTTATTCTAACCATTGAAGAGGGTACACTGAATGTATCAATTAACCGAAGAAACACCCCTGAATTACATGTTTCTAGAGGGTATCAAGACATGTTAAAGGGCTATAAAGATGCGAATGTAAAATCTAAAGCACAAAAAGAAGCAGTCCAATTTATTAAACAAAAACTAGATGCTGCACAATGGTTTATTGATGCTATTCAACAACGATATCAGACTTTACACCTTACCATAAATGCAATTGTAGAACATCAAAAAGATTATTTTCTCTCTGGAGACGAACATAATTTACGTCCCATGATTTTAAAAGATATTGCTGATAAAATTGAAATGGATATTTCCACTATTTCTAGGGTAGCGAACTCTAAATATATAGATACACCCTATGGCACTAAACTCCTTAAAACTTTTTTCTCAGAATCATTAACCAATGCAGATGGAGAGGAAATATCTACGATAGAAGTTAAAAAAACACTACAAAGTTTAATAGAAAACGAAAACAAGCAAAAACCTTTAGCAGATAACTCTTTAGCCGAAATTCTAAATAAAAAAGGGTATAATATAGCCCGACGAACAGTAGCTAAATATCGCGAACAACTTAACTTTCCCGTAGCCAGATTGCGCAAGGAGCTATAGCAAGTAAAAAATTAAGCCAATCTGTAAAGCATTGAAACGGGGAAAAACATTCCTAGTTGTTCTAAGTTCGTCTTTTAATACTGGAAAAAAATCATAGGAGACCCTTATATTCCAAGTATTATATCCTACAGCTAAGGATACTCCATGCTGCCATGGACGAATTTGATCGGTAAGTCTAAATTTACTTCCAAAAAAAGGATTATGCTTAGCACCAAACTGATAACTTAAACGATAACCCAAATAAATACGCCAAAACGAATAAGAAGTTATACTTGAAGTACGCCAACGTAGTTCTAGTTGAATTTGAAGTTGATGAAAAGAAAATACATTACGCAGAGAAGATTCGTCTGCAGTTGGAATAGTGTATACGTAAGAACCGGAATAATTTCTTACCGCTACATTGTTGGTCATACGCATATAACCATACCCTAATCCGACACCTAATGCTTTATTGGCTTGGCTATTAAGCGGTAAATCTCTGATCATCCCTAAATGGATGCTTCTAGAAAATCCATTTTCCTGAAAACTGCTTACGCCATCGGTTTGAAGAATGAAATTAATATCTAAATACAATTGATCTTCTCTATAGGAAGAATTGACATCTTCCTGAGCAAAGACTAGGGTGGAATAACATAATACAAATAGAAAAAATCCTTTTTTCATATATCGAAGTTACAACATTCAAATTCAGGTAAAAAAAAAGCACCCAAAAAGGGTGCTTATAAAACCATCAATAATCTTAATTGGTGTTTTGCGTATAATCACCTACACGTGTTGTGTAGTTAATTTTCAAAGCATTAACCTTTCTCAATTCTTGCTTAATATCAGATATTAAACCCATATTAGTTTCACCATCTACTTTTAAAGCAGTGGTTAATACATTTTGTAATTCTTGACGCTTAGAAGCACGCTCTGCTAGAACAAAAGCAGCTACATCTCCAACTTCAGCAAATTTATCGTTCAATTGGATACGCGCTTGGTTTCCATACTTATCAGCATATCTACTAGAGGGTTTACCTGCATAGATATACATAACACGGTCTTTCTTATCAAGTTTTTGAATTTGATCTGCCGCTGGTAAGGAATTCTGAACCATCAAGGTGCTGTCCCGCATTACTGTAGCAACCATAAAGAAAAACAAAAGCATGAAAACGATATCTGGTAGGGAAGCGGTTGAAATAGCCGGCAATTCACCACCTTTTTTCTTTTTAAATTTAGACATACTGTTACTTTTTATTTGGTTTTACTAGGTTCTGCCTCAGAAAGCTTTTGAGGATACATGGCCTTAACCTCATCTAACAAAGGCTTCAATTTAGCCTTATCGGTGGACGAAGTCCTTGGGTCATCGTATCGACTTTGCGCTTCTCTATAATTGAGACCTGACATAGGGTTTAACGCTGTAAACTCGCGATCTCTTAAGTCATTATAAGCTGCTACCAATTCGTTTTGAACAGCTATATATACTTTATAAGAGGTTTCACGATCATTTTTTAATGAGATAATTGCTTTCTCGGGGTTGTCAGAGGAACTCGTATCTTTTGCTCCCTTGCAGTAGTCACAAGCTTCTTCTCCTGTACCTCCACCGTTATCTAAAAAGGCAATCGCTGCTTGACGCAATTCGCTTAATTCCATGACATCTTCTTCTACCAAAAGACGGTTATCTTTGTTTACAACCACTGTAAAGATATTACGCTCTTTAATCACTGGAGGGTCCACAATTTCGTCTGTAGGAGGTAGTTTACGATTGATACCTGAATCGGTTTCAATCGTGGTGGTTACCAAGAAAAAGATTAATAGCAAGAAAGCGATGTCTGCCATCGAACCAGCATTAACTTCTGGTGCTGCTCTTTTTGCCATAATTATCTGTTAATTAATCGTTTTACACCAGAATAGGCCATTGCTATTATCGCAATTGCTCCCAGATAGTAGAATACACGTATACCTGTTTCTACCCATCTTGCTCCTGAAGCTGATAATACTTCACCGTCTTTAAGAGGCGTTTCTACACCCGTTGATAGCGCATAGGCTAAACCTACTACCACCACTAAAAAAGCAACAGAAATAAGTGCTTTTTTCAATTTTTGAGTGTCACCAAATAAGGTAACTAATGAAAAAATAACTGTAGCTGCCACAGAGATCACAAGAATAAGTTGTGCTATGCTAATTAGAGGTGATACAGTCCCATAGTCTCCCATGGAAGCTGCCATCTTAATTTCTTCATCACCTGCACCTATGACTCTAAAGAGAAATACAACTCCTAAGACACCAAGTAGTCCAGCGACGATTTTAACTATTTTTTGAAAATTCATAATCTACAATGTTTAGTGAAGGTTATTACTTCTTGTGCGCCACAAGGATATCAACTAGGGTAATAGAAGCTTCTTCCATATCGTTAACGATCCCGTCGATTTTGGCAACAATGTAGTTATAAAAAATTTGAAGAATAATTGCAACAACTAATCCAAATACGGTAGTAAGAAGGGCTACTTTAATCCCTCCTGCTACTAAAGAAGGTTGCATATCTCCTGCTGCTTCAATTTTATCAAAGGCCTGAATCATTCCGATTACAGTTCCCATGAACCCAAGCATCGGCGCAAGTGCAATAAATAATGAGATCCAAGAAACATTCTTCTCTAATTGACCCATTTGTACACCTCCATAAGCAACAACTGCTTTTTCAGCACTCTCTACACCTTCGTCTACACGGTCTAAACCTTGGTAAAAAATAGATGCTACAGGTCCTTTAGTATTTCTACATAATTCTTTTGCCGCTTCTACACCGCCACTCGCTAGTGCTTCCTCAACCCCGTCAGTTAGTTTCTTGGTATTCGTTGAAGAAAGGTTCAAAAAGATGATTCTTTCAATCGCAATGGCTAATCCAAGAATCAAGCAAATTAAAACGATTCCCATAAAACCTGGACCTCCTTCAATAAAACGTTTTTTAAGTTCTTGTGTAAATGAAGCTTCAGCGGCTGGTGCTTCTGCTTGATCATCTTGAACAATCGTTGAAACAGAAAGATTGTCTAGATTAGTTGTATTGGCATTGGCAGTAAAAGAAGCCATGAACATGCTCATTACAAGGGTAACGAATAATTTTCTCATTTTGATGATTTTTGTGTTCTTATTATTTAAGTGTTTAAAGATAAAAAAAAATATGGTTATACATAATTTTTGCAGAGAGGAAGGGATTCGAACCCTCGATACGCTTTTGGCGTATACACACTTTCCAGGCGTGCGCCTTCGACCACTCGGCCACCTCTCTATAATTTGGTCCGAAATAACAAAAAAAATAGTTGCTTTTGAAATAATTTTAAAGAAAAAACTTATTTATTTTAATCTATCAAAAACAGCCTGGGCATTCTTAGTTGTTACACTTGCTATGGTAGACTCTGGTAACTGATAGATATCACTCAGCTTATTTACAATTAAAGACAAATAAGCACTTTCATTTCTCTTACCTCTATAGGGGTTGGTGCTAGATAAGGAGCATCCGTTTCCAAAACGAGAGAGGACAAGGGAATTCTATGAAGAAACTGATCTATTTTTCCGTTCTTAAAAGTAACGACACCTCCGATACCCAGCTTTAGATTATAACTTATGGCTCTTTCCGCATCGGATTCAGTTCCTGTAAAGCAATGAAAAACACCGTATAAATCTTCCCCTTTGTTATTTTCTAAAACCTCAAAGACTTCTTCGAAGGCCTCTCGGCAATGAATTACAATAGGGAGCTTCTTTTCTTTAGCCCATTTAATTTGGGTATCAAAAGCCACCTTTTGGTCAGCTAAAAAACTTTTGTCCCAGTACAAATCAATTCCTATTTCCCCCACTGCGCAATAATTGTGTCTATCTAATTCACTTTTCACATGTGCTAATTCTTCCTTTACATTGGCTTTAACATGGGTTGGATGAAGCCCCATCATTAATTTTACATAATTAGGATAGGCTTTTTCTAGGGTCAACATCTTTTTTGTGTAGGCACTATCTATCGCGGGTAAATAAAACTGCTTTACGCCATTTTCAATAGCTCGCTGTATAACCTCATCGCGGTCATCATCAAAATCTTCTACATACAAATGGGTGTGGGTGTCAATCATTCTAAGAAAGTTTAACTATACAAATTTCAAATGGAATTGTAGGGCTAAAATACAGCTTTCAATTAAGTTCAAGAGGAAATTTTTATACCTTTATTATTCATGAAAAAAATAAAAAACTCCACTAATCGTTTAGATATTCCTCTTCAATTTACAGAAAGTCAACACCTAATATGCCGCCTTTATATTAATAATAATGAAGGCTTATTTTTAATTGATACTGGGGCATCTAACAGTTGCATAGATCATGAAAAAGCTTCTGATTTTGATTTGATCCCAGAAGGGGACTCCTTACCTATGACAGCAGCAAGCGAAACTCAGCTAACAGCTAGGGGGAGCCAAAAAAGTATTTTAGGAACCCAGGAGCAATCTATTATGGAAATTTCATTTATGCTTATTGACTTACAAACAATCAACGATGCATTAGAAAAGCAATATTGCCTACCTATTGACGGCATCATTGGTGCAGATGTTTTGCAAGAAAATAATGCCATAGTTGATTATGGACGTGCTCAACTAAGCTTACAAATAAGTCAGAAATCTAAGACAACTCCAATGCCCTTTTAGGGTCATTGTCCATCAATAATTCCACAGGATTTTCTAAGGCCTCTTTAACGGCGACTAAAAACCCAACAGATTCTCTTCCATCTACTATACGGTGGTCATAGGATAAGGCCAAATACATCATGGGATGTATCTCTACTTTTCCGTCTACTGCGATAGGGCGTTCGATGATGTTATGCATTCCTAAAATTCCGGACTGTGGGGGATTTATAATTGGGGTAGAAAGCATAGAACCAAACACACCTCCATTAGAGATCGTAAAAGTTCCTCCTGTCATTTCATCTACTGTAATTTGACCGTCGCGAGCACGAATAGCTAAACGTTTTATCTCTGCTTCAACCCCTCTAAATGATAGTGCTTCTGCATTTCTGACCACTGGAACCATCAATCCTTTTGGCCCTGAAACAGCTACACTAATATCACAATAATCAAATTTAATTTGGTAATCTCCATCAATCATAGAATTCACGTCTGGAAACTCTTGCAAGGCACGAACTACTGCTTTGGTAAAGAAACTCATAAAACCTAAACCTACTCCGTGTTTCTCCTTGAATGCTTCTTTATACTCGTTACGCAAAGCAAATATTGGACTCATATTGGCTTCATTAAATGTCGTTAACATTGCCGTTTCATTTTTAGCAGTAACTAAACGCTCGGCAACTTTACGACGGAGTAAAGACATTTTTTTTCTTCCTGTTTCGCGGGCTCCGTGAACTGGAGGCGTCCCCATAGCAGGCACAGCATTAATCGCGTCTTGATGAGTGATTCGTCCTGCTCTACCAGATCCTTTAACCTCAGAGGCAGCAATGCCTTTCTCGTCCAATATTTTTTTAGCTGCTGGAGAAGGTGTTCCAGAGGCATAAGTCTTTTCTTCTAATGGAGTAGCTGTGGGAGCTGCTTCAGCTTCAGTGGCTGTAATGGGTGATTCAACCGGTTTAGATTCCCCAGAGGGCTGACCTTCAGTATCAATAAGGCAAACCACTTGACCTACCTCAACAGCATCTCCTTCTTCTGCTTTTAAAGTAATTGTCCCACTAACTTCTGCAGGAAGTTCTAGGGTTGCTTTGTCTGAATCAACTTCAGCAATTGCTTGATCTTTTTCAACATAATCTCCATCAGAAACGAGCCATTGAGCAATTTCTACTTCAGTGATGGATTCTCCAGGAGATGGGACTTTCATTTCTAAAATCATCGGGAGTGGGTTTTGTAGTTTATTTTGTTTTACGAATAAAATTATCTTTTGTTTTGTCAAAGACATAATCAATTACGCCTTGGTGACGTTTGGAAGAGCGCGTAGCACTCCCCGCCGCGGGTGTTGCATAAAATCGTCGTGATGCCGGACGAAAACGCGCAGCTTCTGGTAAATGCATTAATAAATGAGACCAAGCACCCATGTTTCTAGGTTCCTCTTGGGCCCATACTATATCTTCTACGTCTGCATAGGCAGCTAGTTGTTCTTGTATGGCAGCTGTAGGAAGAGGGAAAAGCTGTTCTACACGAACCAAAGCAACATCTTCTATTCCTCTTTCTTCTCTTTCTTTTAATAGATCATAGTAAAATTTACCGCTACAGAACACTAATTTTTTAGCTTTACTAGGGTTTATTTTATCATCGCCAATTACAGTTTTAAAACTACCCTCGCTAAACTCTGCTAGGGACGAAACAACCGAAGGATGGCGAAGTAAACTTTTAGGAGTAAAGACCACCAAAGGTTTCCTATAATTAGACTTTACTTGTCTACGCAAAAGATGAAATAAATTCGCGGGCGTAGTACAATTGGCAATAAACATGTTATCCTTGGCGCACAGTTGCAAATATCGCTCCATACGTGCAGATGAGTGCTCAGCACCTTGTCCTTCATAACCGTGCGGTAAAAGAAGTACAATTCCATTTTGCAATTTCCATTTATCTTCTGCAGCAGATATATACTGGTCAATCATAATCTGAGCACCATTAGAGAAATCTCCAAATTGAGCTTCCCAAATAGTTAACCCGTTGGGACTGGCCATGGCGTAACCATAATCAAATCCTAAAACACCGTATTCTGATAACAGTGAATTGTAAATACTAAACTTTGCTTGTTCTTTTTGAATGTCGTTTAATAAGATGATTTCTTCTTCGGACTCTTCTGCTTTTACAATAGCATGCCGATGAGAAAAAGTTCCTCTTTCAACATCTTGTCCAGAAATACGTACTTCATGTCCTTCAGCTAGTAAGCTTCCGTAAGCCAAAAGTTCTCCCATGGCCCAATCCATAGCATCATTTTCAAAAAACATTTTTTGACGATCTCCAATTAGTTTTTCAATCTTACGCAAGAACTTTTTATCACTAGGTAATTCTGTAATCGTTTTAGCAACTTGAGTAAGTAATTCTTTGGAAACAGAGGTAGGTACCTCTTTCATCATTTCAGATTCATCTACTCGGGTAAAACCTTTCCATTCATCTTGCATGAAGGGAGTGATCTCTGTTTTTTCTATTTTACGAGAATCTTCCAAATCAACTTCTAAAGAATTCTTGTAGTCTTTTTCTAATTGCTTAACTTCTGCCTGGGTAATAATTCCTTGAGAAATTAAATGGGCAGCATAAATATCACGTGGATTTTTATGCTTGGCGATCGCCTTATATAATTTTGGTTGGGTAAAACGAGGCTCATCACCTTCATTGTGCCCATATTTTCTATACCCTAATAAATCAATAAACACATCACGCCCAAATTTCATTCGATAGTCTAAAGCAAATAAGGTAGCGTGAACAACCGCTTCCGCATCGTCTGCATTTACATGTAACACAGGAGAAAGGGTCACTTTAGCTACATCTGTACAATAGGTAGAAGAACGTGCATCGAGGTAATTGGTGGTAAATCCGACTTGATTATTTACTACAATATGAACAGTACCTCCCGTTCCATATCCTTTTAATCTGGCCATTTGAACAATCTCATAGGGCAATCCTTGGCCTGCAATAGCTGCATCTCCATGGACAATAATCGGCAGTACTTTATTAGTGTTAAAATTATATTTATTTTCTAATTTCGCTCGGGTAATTCCTTGAACAACCGCACCTACAGTCTCTAAGTGAGAAGGATTAGGAGCAATATTCATATTGATTTTTTTTCCATTATCTGTACTGCGTTTTGCAGTCCAGCCAAGGTGATACTTTACATCCCCATCGAAGACAACTTCTTCGTAATCTTTACCATCAAATTCCGAGAAAATATCTCGACTAGATTTTCCAAAGATATTGGTTAACGTGTTTAGACGCCCCCTATGAGCCATACCCATTACAAA
The DNA here is from genome assembly GCA_038143595.1 of Flavobacteriaceae bacterium. GTDB lineage: Bacteria > Bacteroidota > Bacteroidia > Flavobacteriales > Flavobacteriaceae > Arcticimaribacter. The sequence goes on from JAYQME010000002.1 coordinate 162,285, forward strand.
TTCTTCTACACCTTGCTCGGCTGCGGCTTCTACTACTGCATCTAAGGCTGGGATTAGAGACTCCCCTCCTTCTAGAGAGAAACGCTTTTGTCCAACATATTTAGTGTGTAAAAAGTTTTCAAAAGAAACTGCCTGGTTGAGCTTTTTAAGAATGTGTTTTTTCTGTGTTACAGAAAATTTTGGGTGATTATTATTAATATGCAATCGCTCTTGTATCCAATTAACCTTTTCTGGATCACGGATATACATATATTCTACTCCAATAGAGTCGCAATAGATTTGCTCTAAATGGTCAATGATTTCAGCTAAAGTTGCTGGACCAATACCCATAGTTTCCCCTGCATTAAACACCTGATTAAGGTCTGCTTGTGACAAACCAAAGTTCTCTATGGCTAAGTTGGGCGTATAGGTACGTCGATCTCTGACCGGGTTTGTCTTAGTGAACAAATGTCCGCGTTTTCGGTAAGCGTCGATAAGTTGAACTACCTTAAACTCTCGTTGTAAATGTTCGGGGACTTGCGAAGATTCTTCCGTTCCGCCTCCGGTACCATTTTCCATACCAAAATCAAAACCTTGAAAAAAGGCTCGCCAACTAGGCTCTACACTATCGGGTTGTTGTAAATACTGGTCGTATAGTTGCGCAAAATACGCAGTATGCGCAGCGTTTAAAAAGGAATATTTATCCATTGTGATGGGATCTCATCAATTCTAGTTGAACAAAATTACAATATTTAATCAAAGCATAGCCCCCCTTTCACACTTTTTAAAGTTGTATTTATCATAAGTCTCTTCCTTTTTGTGATCTCTTGTTGATTATCTTTTGAATAGGCTTAAGAAAAGAGCAAGACATCCAACAGGAAATGTTTATTTTTGAAGCATGTTTGCATTGGTAGATTGTAACAATTTTTATGCGTCTTGCGAGCGGGTGTTTCAGCCTCAGCTAGCACAACAACCTGTTGTTATTTTATCTAATAATGATGGTTGTGTTATTGCGCGTAGTAATGAAGCTAAGGCTCTTGGAATTCCTATGGGAGCACCTGCATTTCAATATAAACCACTTTTCAAACGAGAAAATGTACAGGTTTTCTCTTCCAATTATCCGCTCTATGGCGACATGAGTAGCCGGGTAATGAATATATTAAGCCAATACACCCCTAATATTGAAATTTATAGTATCGACGAGGCCTTTCTTCAGTTTAAGGGATTTGATTATTTTGACTTAGAGAAGCAAGGCCAAGCAATGAAGCAACAAGTCCAACAATGGACAGGTATTCCGGTATCTGTAGGCATCGCGCCTACAAAAGCGTTGGCTAAGATCGCCAATAAAATCAGTAAAAAGTTTACATCAAAAACCCAAGGTGTATACCTCATGAAAACCGAAGAACAGCGAATAAAAGCCCTTAAATGGACAGCCGTTGAGGATATCTGGGGTATCGGTCGCCGCCATGCAAATCGTCTTAAATCCAAAGGTATACACACTGCTTACGACTTTAGCAATCTGCCTGACAGCTGGCTTCGAAAACATATGAGTGTCTTAGAGTTACGTCTTAAAAAAGATTTATTGGGCCTCCCTTATCTGCAACTAAACGAAACCCAAAGTAATAAGAAATCCATTGCCACCACGCGTAGTTTTAAAACACACCTAAAGGAATATAACGAAATTGAAGAACGCATAATTACCTATGCAACCAGTTGTGCGGAAAAATTACGTAAGCAGGGTAGCAGCTGCAATGCGCTACTTGTTTTTATACGCAGTAATCCACACAAGGAAGGGAATCCCTATTATCGCAATAGTCGTATCATTACACTTCCCTACGCTACCGACTCAAACATTACCTTAGCAAAGTATGCCACGCTTGGATTAAAACAAATTTTTAAAGACGGCATCGACTACAAAAAAGCGGGTGTGATCTTAATGGGCTTAACCCCCACCAAAGAGAAACAACTAGACCTATTCCATACTGACCAGAATAAACACGATGCACTTATGGGAGCCATTGATCATTTACATAGGCGATTTGGACCCCACCAAATTAAATTGGCTAACCAAGATTTAAATGCAACATGGAAGATGAGACAAGAACATCTATCCCCTCGATACACGACTGAAATAAATGATATTATTCGCGTAAAAGCACCTCTTAATAGCCGAATATATCGTAAGGATTAAACCCCCTTTTATTAATGAAAAAAAACATACAACCGCTCGTTTTCTTTACACCAAGTCATGAACGCCCTACAGGGCTACCCTTAGCAAACTCTGCTGTTTCAGCAGGTTTTCCATCTCCAGCTGATGATTTTAAAGAGTTACGTATTAGTCTTGACCAAGAAGTGGTCAAAAACGAAGAAGCCACATTCTATGCTAGGGTAGCAGGACAATCCATGCAAGGTGCAGGACTAGACGATGGGGATCTATTAGTCATAGATCGAAGTAAAGAACCAGAAGACAATGCTATCGCTGTCTGCTTTATAGAAGGAGAATTCACTGTAAAAAGATTAAAAGTAGAAGCATCTTGTATATATCTAATGCCAGAAAACCCTAACTACAAACCAATAAAAGTAACCGAAGATCAACAACTTATTATTTGGGAGTAGTTACCTATGTGGTAAAAAAGATATAAATTATACCCATGAAGCCTTTACTTACTTTACTTTTTGCTTGTCTAGGAGCCCTCAATATTGTTGGTCAAATTTATGGACATCCGCAATTAACTCAACTAAGTAAGGCCATGCTAATGCCATCGCTTTTTTTGTTGGTATACCTAACCGAAAATCCTTCAAGAAAATACCTCTGGGCACTATTTTTTTCTTGGCTAGGAGATCTTTTCCTTATCCCTAACGGAACCCCCTATTTCATTACAGGTATCGCTTGTTTTTGGCTCACCCAAATTGGATATTGTCACTTAATTCTAAAGAGATTAAAGTGTCATTTAGGGGCAGCGTTTAAATCACCAAAAGGGCGTTTACCGCTTCTAATACTCACTGTTTATCTATTATTGGTTGTTTATTTAATGATCCCGCGTTTAGGAAATTTACTTATACCTGTAATGCTTTACGCGACTACCCTTGCCATTACCGGCTACTTAGGCTGTTTATTAGCTCTCGAAAAAAAGACGCTTAATAATCTTTTATTAGCCGCAGGAGCGTTACTTTTCGTTCTCTCCGATAGCATGATCGCTTTTGATGCCTTTTACTTTAGCGAAAAACAATTTGGCTACTGGGTAATGATTACCTATATCCCTGCGCAATTTTTAATTAGCAAGAATTTGGCTGTTAAATGATAGTCGTGTATGTTTAAATAACTTAATTAAAATAGATGATTGTCCCCCCCACTTAACTACCCTAAACTACATCTTCTATTTTGGACAGCTGCCATCGTATCAATAACCGCTAAAATATTAAACCTTCCGCTTGTTGATCATATTGTAATACCCATTTTAACCTTATCACTTTTAATTATTTATTATCTAAATAATGGACAAAACAATGCCTTTTATTTTTCCTTTTGTTTTTGCTTGCTCGGAGATTTAATGGTTATCATTCCAGACATTAACTATTTTTTTTCAGGCTTAATGTCTTACTGGGGTGCCTGTTTACTCTTTTACTTAGTAGTTGCAAAAGAAACTGATGTATCGATTAAAACATTTATTCAAAAGCCTCTATTATTACTACCCTACGGCCTCTGTGGAATTTACTTTATTGCAATAAATGTTTTCCTTTTTCCACAGATGAAAGAACTCTTTATCCCCATTCTTATTTATGCTTTAACCCTTTCTTATGTATGCGCCCATAGAATGGTTAGTTACCTTAGTAACAAAAACACCCCCAATTTATATTTGTGTGTCGGGCTTGTATTATTGAGTATTGCAGCGTCATTTATAGGATTAAATAAATTCTATTTTTCTCTTTATTATCTGCGCGCTTTTGAGACCGTTTTTTATGCGCCTTCACTTTACTTTATATTTTTGTACTTTAATTACAAAAATAGATATGAAAATTAATATTTATTGGGCATTAACCTTACTCTCCATAACTAGCATATACGCACAAGGGGAATATGAGACTTCCTACGCCGCAGAAATAGAAGAGGAAGTTACCTATTTTGAACCGATCAACGACCCAACTAGTGAAGGACAAACCACTTTTGTACTCGAACTACTAGATTTAGCAGGATATCGTATTGATCAAATAAAAATTTACCAAACTCTACCGAATAATGCACGGGTGTTTCAGGTAAAATACAATGATAAATTACAAGGTGGGTTCATTTTTATTAGATGGAATAAAGAAAAAAATGAAAATTACGTAGCCAATAAACTTATTGATCCTGGAGTCTATTATAACCTAAAAGCAGCGAAAGAAATCATGCGAAGACAAACAGACAAAAAAGATTTCAGCGTAGAAGAGGCAGCACTTCAAGCACCAGATCAGGAAAAAATAAGTCCTGAAGATTTAGAAGGCCTAAGACAACAATATGACCTTGATCAGGAAAAAAAGAAACTACAAGAGCTAGAAAAAGCAGCTGCAAAAAACAAGAAGAAAAGAAAAAGGAATCAGCAATAAAATGTTTAACATTTAATGTAAAATAGTTAAACAATATTTTGTGAGTGTCATTCATCTGGCCTATTTTTACCAAAAAAAATGAAGCCTAGATTCTTCCTCCATTTATTCTTATTCTTCACCACTTACTTATTTGCACAAAACAGTGGTAGCCTTAGCGGACGAGTAATTGATAATCAAAGTTTACTCCCCTTAGTTGGCGCAACCGTCTACTTGGAAGGCACTTCGAATGGAGTCATTACGGATGAAGATGGATATTTCCTTTTAGAAGATATTATTCCACAAACCTATAATCTTATAGCGAGCTATTTAGGTTATCAATCCCAAACAAGGTTTAATATTATTGTAAAATCGGTTGGTACAGCAGATGTTTTATTTAAGCTGGAAGAAGACACCCAGTTATTAGAAGAAGTAGTGGTCGCTAAAAGCCCTTTTAGAACAACCAAAGAAACTCCTCTATCTACCCAATCACTTTCTGCAGTAGAAATAGAGACTTACCCGGGCGGAAATAATGACATTGCCAAGGTTGCGCAAAGTTTACCCGGGATATCGCCCTCAATCGGTGGTTTTCGGAATGACTTTATAATACGCGGAGGAGCACCAAACGAAACTGTATATTATCTTGATGGAGTTGAAATTCCGAACATCAATCACTTTAGCACTCAAGGAAGTGCTGGGGGGCCCGTAGGAATGCTCAACGTAGATTTCATAAGAGAAGTAACACTGTCTACCTCTGCCTTCGGAGCAGAGTATGACAATCCCCTTTCTGGTGTATTAGCTTTTGAACAACGAGAAGGGAATAACCAAAAATTAGCAACAAAAATTCGTATTGGTGCCAGCGAAGCTGGCTTGACCCTGAACACCCCGCTATTTAAAGGAGACCAAGAACGTTCAGACACCACTCTAATGCTATCGGTTAGAAGAAGTTACCTGCAATTTATTTTTGCACTTGTAGGGCTGCCTATTAGACCTGATTACTGGGATTACCAGTGGAAACTAAGCCATAAAATTGATTCTTTCAACACACTAAAATTTATTGGATTGGGCTCTATTGATGACTTTTCTGTTGTAGCACCTGATGATTTTGATGCTCAGCAACAATCCACACTAGAACAAGTTCCCATCATACAACAAAGAACCACAACTCTTGGCTTAACCTGGGTTCGTAAATTTAAAAATGGTAAGGGAAGGATGGAGACCACAATCTCTAGCAATCGATTACAAAATTTATTTAGTCGTTTCTCTAATAATGTTGATAAAACAGGTCTGCTTTTTGAAAATGATGCTATTGAGCACGAGAAAAAGTTAAGGATGCACATCATTAACTTTACTGATGATTGGAAAATAAAATATGGGGTTAACCTACAACAAGCCGATTATACAAACAATACTTTGTGGTTGCAAGAAAATTATAGCTACGCTACCACCTTAGATATTCTAAAATATGGCGCCTTCTTTAATGCAAGTCGTTCATTTATCAATGATCGATTAGCCCTTTCTTTAGGGCTAAGAACAGATGCCGATAATTTCACCACGGGCTCTAGCTTAATGGACAATCTTTCCCCTAGGGTTGCAGCAAGCTATGACCTAAGTAAGGATAAAAGATGGAAATTTAATGGATCCATTGGACGTTACTATAAAGCCCCAACCTACACTATGCTGGGCTTTCAAAATAACCTTGGTGAATTTATAAATAAAAACAATCGCTATACCCAAAGTGATCATTATGTAGCTGGTCTTGAATTTAATTGGACACCTACTGCCCGTATTACCTTTGAAGGATTTATTAAAGACTATAGTCAATATCCTGTGTCTATTATAGATCAGGTATCTTTAGCCAACAAAGGAGGAGGGTTTGAAGTTTTAGGGAACGAACCCATTGATGATAACGGCCAAGGAAGAAGTAGTGGAATAGAATTGTTGTTCCAGCAAAAACTAACTAATAATTTTTACGGGGTACTCGCCTACACTTATTTCTTTACGCAATTTAGTGCATTGAACGGCATAGAACTCCCTACCGTTTGGGATAGCAGAAATCTGCTTTCATTTACAGGAGGTTATAAGTTAAAACGTAACTGGGAAGTATCATTACGATTCCGTTATGCTGGAAAAACACCCTATGTTCCTACAAACTTAGAAACTAGCCTACAATACTATCCAAGAATAGCACTAGATTACAACCGCTTAGGTGAAGAAAAACTAGATCCTTTTAGCCAAGGTGATCTTCGAATTGATAAAAAGTGGAATTTCAAAAAAATGTCTTTTAATCTTTACTTTGAACTACAAAACTTCTTGGCGCAAGGAGTTCCTCGTCCACCAGATTATGGACTCGTAAGAAATGAAGATGGATCTATCGCGGAACCTAGAAGTTTAACGCTTATTGAAACTGACCGCACGGATACACCATTTCCTTCTTTTGGTTTTGTATTTGATTTTTAATTCCTGGGCAAATAAAACGCATTTACCAAGTTTTGGTGCTCTTTTGTTCGCTGATGACGCGTAACTTCCAAAGTAAGATTTGAAGAAGAACAATCACTTTTTTCTTTAGAAAAAGACAATAATACACGTTTAAAAGGAGCCGATTTATTTCCCCTAATTAAGGTCTTGCGAATTAGGTATAAATTGTTTTTCTCTGCCAAAGTAAGCGTTTCCGTTAATCGATCACTAGGAAGAACTAAAGAACACTTTCCTTTTGATGACAAAAGTTTTTGAAACCCTTTAAATAAAACTTCTAAAGGTAAATAAGAAGTATTGCGGGCCTGATTTCGTCCTTCTTCGGAAATATGATCATTTCCTAAGTAATAAGGAGGGTTACATACAATATGATCGTAGAAGACATTTGTTTGTTTTAAAAAATCTAAAAAAGATTCCGCTTGACAACTTAGCCTATATGACCAAGGGCTCTCTTCGAAATTATAGGCCGCTTCTGCAGCTGCGTTTTCATTAACATCAATCGCATCTATGGTGATTTTTGGAAAACGCTGCGCTAACATCAAGGCTAAAATTCCCGTTCCTGTTCCCACATCTAGCACTCTTTTAACCGATCCATTAAGAAGAACCCATGCACCTAACAAAACAGCATCAGTGCCTACTTTCATTTCGCTGTCTTGTTGTCGGATAGCGAATTGTTGAAAGCGAAAAATGGATGATTTCATAACGATCTTTTTATCAACGATAAAGATCTAAATAATCTTCGGGTAAGCGAATGGTTATATGACGCTTTTCGCGGTCAACCTTAACCAGAAAATCATCGTGTATAGGAATTAACAACTCATAATCTCCCTTTACTTGAAATAGCGCTTGATTCGTCTGATCATTCACTCCATAAATTTCACCTAAAGCGGGTTGTTTTTCTTCTCCTATGGTAAAACCAATTACCTCGTGATAATAGAATTTATTACCCGTTAATTTAGGTAAAAACGCCAAAGGTAAATAGAGATCTTTTTTAAGTAATCGATCAGCTTCAGCCTCCGTTTTTATATCCTCAAATTTTAAACGTAGTAGAGAAGATTTTTGGAGTTGCGCGTTTTCAATAAAAAAAGGAATCAATCTTTGTTTATCTTCTACAAAGATTGATTCCAATGCTATAAAATCTTCTGGAGTGTCTGTGTCGAGTTTTGCCAGCAGCTCACCCTTAAAACTAAATTTTGAAACGATGGTACCAAGATAGAAGCAGTCTTCTCTCTTCATCGAAATCAATTATTCAGCAGCAGCTTCTCCTTCTTCAGGAGTAGTAGTTTCTTCTGCTTCTGCTACAGGTGCCTCTTCAGCAGGTGCTTCCTCAGCGGCGGCTTCTTCCGTTGCAGCTTCAGCAGCGGCAGCTTCAGCAGCAGCAGCCTCTTCTAGGGCTTTTGCCTCTGAAATACGTTTTTCGTTCACCTCTTTTTCTGCAGCGAGTTGTTTCGCTCTTGCATCTGCATCAGCTTTAGATAAACCATCTGCTTTTGCTTGTATTTTTGCGTCTTTCTCCGCTAACCATGCTTCGAATTTAGCTTCAGCTTCTTCTTGGGTAAACGCTCCTTTATTTACACCACCGTTTAAATGATGTTTAAGCATTACTCCTCTGTAAGATAAAAGTGTTCTTGCAGTATCTGTTGGCTGAGCTCCGTTTTCGAGCCATTTAACAGCGCTATCTACATTGATGTCTACGGAAGCAGGATTAGTATTTGGATTGTACGTTCCAATTTTTTCTAAATAACGACCATCTCTTTTGGCGCGCGCATCTGCTGCAACTACCCAATAAAATGGTTTTCCTTTTTTTCCGTGTCTTTGTAATCTGATTTTTACTGGCATATCATATTAAATTTTAAGCGTGCCCGACGCTCTGGTTATTAATTCAGGGTGCAAATGTAGCATTTTATTTAATAATTAATGACCACTTCAGTTGATTTAGTACTAAAAAAGTATAAATCTCCTTTGAATCAGGTTTGTAGAACCATTTTATTCCACTATTTTTGCGCCCTAATTTATTGATAAAAATTCATGCAAATTACTAGAACAGACGTAGATGCTCTTAATGCTAAAGTGGCCATTTCAATTGAGCAAAATGACTTTACCGATAAGGTACAGACGATTTTAAAAGACTATCGAAAAAATGCTAATATTCCTGGATTTAGGAAAGGTCATGTACCCATGGGCATGATAAAAAAGCAATATGAAACAGCAGTAACTGCAGACGAAGTAAATAAATTACTACAAGAAAAACTAACTGGTTACATCCAAGAAGAAAAATTGGACTTACTTGGCAATCCATTACCTGTAATGAAAGAGGACATAGATTGGAAAGCCGATAGTCTTACTTTTGAATTTGAATTGGGGTTAGCTCCAAGCTTTGAAGTGAAAATTAAAAGTAAAAAAACTATTACGCATTACCAGATTGAAGCCGATAAGAAAATGATTGATGAGCAACTTCAATACCTTCAAAAACAATATGGTAAAATTGAATCTCAGTCTGCTATCTCAGAAGGATTAGAGCTTAACATCAAAGTTACTAATGAAGAGGCCGAAATAGATCAGACCACTATGGTTGAGTGGGATCAATTCAAAGGCAAAAAGAACCAATCTTCCTTAAAGGCAGCCCAACTCAACGAAGTGATTACCTTTAACACCAAAGGGCTATTTACGGAAGACCATATTTTAGCCAGAGCACTTGGAACTACAGTAGATAAACTCGCAGAGGCACCTAAAGAAATTAATTTAACCGTAACAGAAGCAAATAAACGCACCCTTGCGGATCTAGATCAAGAATTATTTGATAAGCTCTATGAAGAAGGTACGGTTAAAAATGTCACTGATCTGAAAGCAAAAATTAAAGAAGGTATTGAAAAACAATTTGTTCAACAAACAGAACAAAAACTTCTTAATGATATTACAGAGACTCTGATTAGTGAGACTAAGTTTGACCTGCCCAAAGATTTTCTAATTCGCTGGTTACAACAAAGTGGTGAGAATCCATTGACAGAAGATGAGGCCAAAGAGGAGTTCGAAAAATCTGAAAAAGGGATTAGATACCAATTAATAGAAGGATCTTTGATTAAGGAGAATGATTTACAAATCCAATTCGAAGAATTACAACTTTTTGCGAAAGATATGATCAAACAGCAAATGGCTCAATATGGTCAATTAAACCCGTCAGATAAAGAACTAGACGACATTGCAGCAAGAATCTTTAGCAACCAAGAAGAAACAAAAAGACTATCAGATCAGTTGATGAGTCAAAAGTTGCTAGAATTCTATAAAGAAAATGCTAAACTAAAAGTTAAGAAAGTAAACTATGAGGCCTTCGTTAAAGAAGCTTATGGTGCAGCCCAATAAAATTACTTAACTTTATTGATCTTAAAAAAGAACCTATGAATTACGGAAAAGAATTTAAAAAATACGCCACTAAGCACCATGGTATTAGTGCCATGCATTACGACAAAATCACTAGCAGTCTAACCCCTTATATTATTGAGGAAAGACAAATGAATGTAGCCCAGATGGATGTATTTTCTCGCTTGATGATGGACCGCGTAATGTTTTTAGGGACAGCAATTAATGATCAGGTAGCTAATGTAATTCAAGCACAATTATTATTCTTGCAAAGTGTGGATCCAAAAAGAGATATTCAGATGTATATCAATTCTCCAGGAGGAAGTGTATATGCTGGATTAGGCATCTACGATACCATGCAATATATTTCGCCAGATGTAGCAACTATTTGTACAGGAATGGCGGCCTCTATGGGAGCTGTGCTTCTTTGCGCAGGTGAAAAAGGGAAACGAACTGCGCTTCCTCATTCACGTGTTATGATACATCAACCACTAGGGGGTGCACAAGGACAAGCTTCGGATATTGAAATTACAGCTCGCGAAATATTGAAACTTAAAGATGAATTGTATCAAATTATTTCGAATCATTCCGGACAAACGCTAGAAAAAGTTAACCAGGATAGTGATCGAGATTATTGGATGAAAGCGGATGAAGCTAAAAACTACGGAATGGTAGATGAAGTTTTAATAAAATAAAACCTCGAGTATAATGAGCACAGAAGAATTAACTTGCTCCTTTTGTGGGAGAACGAAGCCCCAGACAGATCTTCTGATTGCAGGATTAGATGCCCACATCTGTGATCGATGTATTGAACAAGCACATGGAATTGTTTCTGAAGAAAACCAAGAGGAACTCAAAGATAAAGAGAGTTTTGAACTCCAACATCCCAAAAAAATCAAAGCTTTTTTAGATGAATTTGTTATTGGACAAACAGAAGCTAAAAAAGTACTTTCTGTGGCAGTTTATAATCATTATAAACGAATTTTAAACCCAGCGGTTGAGGCTGAAATTGAAATTCAAAAGAGTAATATTTTACTGGTAGGTCAAACAGGAACAGGAAAAACATTACTTGCACAAACCATTGCTAAAATGCTTCAACTGCCTCTAGCAATTGTAGACGCGACTATCCTTACGGAAGCTGGTTATGTAGGCGAAGACGTAGAAAGCATTCTTACCCGTTTACTGCAAGCTGCAGACTATGATGTAGAAAATGCAGAAAAAGGGATCGTTTTCATTGATGAAATCGATAAGATTGCACGTAAAAGTGATAATCCTTCAATTACTCGTGATGTATCTGGCGAAGGAGTTCAGCAGGCATTACTTAAACTATTGGAGGGCACTGTGGTTAATGTTCCTCCCAAAGGCGGACGTAAACACCCAGATCAAAAGTTTATTGAGGTAGACACCTCTAACATCCTTTTTATTGCCGGGGGTGCTTTCGATGGAATTGAGCGAGAAATAAATAAACGCCTCAACTTGCAGGCAATTGGTTATAAATCTAGTGCAGCATCGGAAGAGGTTGATCGTGATCATCTGCTACAATACATTAACCCTAAAGATGTAAAATCATTTGGATTAATTCCAGAAATAATTGGCAGACTTCCTGTGTTAACCTATATGCATCCCTTAGATGAAAAGACACTTCGTGCTATTTTAACAGCTCCAAAAAACGCTCTGACCAAACAATACATAAAGCTTTTTGAACTAGACGGAATCGAACTAGAATTTACTCAGGGTGCATTAGATTATGTTGTTGAAAAAGCCTTAGAGTACAATTTAGGAGCAAGAGGATTAAGATCGCTTTGTGAAGCCATTTTAAACGATGCTATGTTTGAATTACCTGGAGGAAATCAAAAAAGCCTTAAAGTAACCAAGACCTATGCAGAGCAACAACTTAAGAAATCTAACACCTCTAAACTAAAAGCGGTTTCTTAATTATTCATAACCAAAAGTGTTTCTATAACCTTTCGATCATTAGATAAGCGGGGAACCTTATGTTGACCGCCCAATTTGTTTCTGCGTGTTAACCAATCGTAAAACAACCGTTTACGCGCTATCTGGATCGTTGGTAAAGACATGGTTAAGTCTTTATATCGTTTAGCCTCATAATCAGAATTTAATTCTTTTAGGCATTCATCTAAACGCATAGTGAATCGCGAAAGATCGTCTGGAGGGTTTTGAAATTCAATTAACCATTCATGACTTCCTTGTTTCTCTCCTTCCATAAAAATTGGTGCTGCAGTATAATCCACCACTTCTAGTTTCATTTCTTTAGCCACAATCTCGATCGCTCTGTCAGCATTTTCTATAACCAGCTCCTCTCCAAAAGTATTGATGAAATGCTTTGTTCTCCCAGAAATCTGAATACGATAAGGAGACAAAGAAGTAAACCTTACTACATCCCCTATTTTGTACCTCCACAAACCGCCATTTGTGGTAATCACTAAATTATAGTTGACGCCAAGCTCAACACTCGCCAAAGGGATAATGGAACTATCGGGTTGACCAAAGGGAATAAACTCATAGAATATACCGTAATCTAGCATCAACAATAATTCATCTGAACCATTGAGATCCTGAATAGCAAAAAAGCCTTCAGATGCATTATAAATTTCATAGTACTGTAAGTCATGCTGAGCAAATAATTCGTCAAATTGGCTTTTATAGGGACGAAAACTTACTCCCCCATGAAAATACACTTCAATATTAGGCCAAATTCGACTAAGTTCAGCTTGACCATTTGCTTGCATCAATTTATTAATAAGCACAAGCATCCACGAGGGCACACCAACCAAACTAGTCACATTTTCCTTCGAAGTTTCTTCGATGATCGAGTTAAGTTTTGCCTCCCATTCAGACATCAAAGAAACTTCTAGGCTGGGTGTTGTATTAATTTCTGCCCAAAGAGGTAGGTTATCGGTAATTATGGCTGATAAATCTCCAAAATAACTTTTTTCATTTCTATACAGTTCTTGGCTGCCTCCTAATCGTAAGCTTTTTCCTGTAAAAAGCTGAGCTTCAGGATTATTGTTAATATATAGAGATAGCATATCTTTCCCCGCTTTATAATGGCAATCTTCTAGGGACTCCACACTAACCGGGATAAACTTACTTTTAGCGTGTGTTGTCCCACTAGATTTAGCATACCACTTTATTGGCGTAGGCCAAAAAATATTGTCTTCCCCATTTCGACTATCTTTTATATCCCCTGCGATGTCCTCGTACGTAATAATGGGAACGCGTTGATTAAATTGCTCATAGGTACGAATAGAATTAAAATCGTATTGATAACCCACTTTTGTTTTTTTAGCATATGAAATTAAATCCTGAAGGACTTCCTGCTGAACCTCTAATGGATACTTAAGAAAGAGCTCTATTTGATGGATTCTTTTTTTTAAAAACCAAGAAGCAATGGAGTTGAATAAGGGGAAAGCCATATAATCTTTATCTTTAGCATAAATTTAATCCTTTCCGCCGATATGTTTTCAGGAGTTCTCAAAAAAATGCCTACCGAATTAAATCAAGACCTAAATTATTATCTTTTGCTTTCCCAACAGTTATTGGTTATGAATCAATGCCTTGGTAAAACCATTCAACTCACATTTAAGGGTTATGAATGTTTGAATTGTAAAAATACAAATCCTATATTTCGCCAAGGTTTTTGTAAAAAGTGTTTTTTCGAAAGCCCTCAGGCAGGTGATTGGATTATGCGCCCAGAATTAAGTACTGCTCATCTTGATATTGAGGATAGAGATTTAGACTATGAGAAGAAAGTACAGTTACAGCCCCATATAGTTTACTTAGCCTTATCTAGCCATATAAAAGTAGGAATTACAAGAAAAAAACAACTTCCTACCAGATGGATAGACCAAGGAGCAAAACAAGCCATTACTATTTTAGAAGTACCCAATCGTTATTTAGCAGGGGTGGGTGAAGTAGCGCTAAAGCGTATATTTTCTGACAAAACAAATTGGCGTAAAATGTTACAGCTAAAAGAAACCCCAGACATTAACTGGGAAGAGGAACGCAACAAAGCAATTGATGCGCTTCCTAATGATTTAAAGCCTTACCTTGTTCAATCCCCTGAAGTATGTACCCTACCTTATCCAGTAGATAGATTTCCAGAAAAAGTAAAAAGTCTAAATCTTGTTAAAACGGAGAACTATACTGGCGTACTTAAAGGAATTAAAGGGCAATACCTCATTTTTGAAGATGATACAGTCTTTAATGTAAGAAGCAATGAAGGATTAGTAGTCGATATTGCACTTAGTTAACCTGTATGTGTTTTAGAAGAATCGGCAACTAACTTTCTGATTTGACTCATCTCTTCGGAGGTTAGATGGCGCCATTTTCCTATTGGAACATCTAGATTTACGTTCATAATACGGGTGCGCTTAAGGGTAACCACACGGTATTCTAGGTACTCACACATTCTTCTGATTTGCCTATTTAATCCTTGAGTTAACACAATTTTAAACTCCTTTTTATGGGTCTGCTTTACTTTACATGGGCGGGTTACAGTATCTAAAATGGGAATCCCCTGGCTCATTCTATCAATAAAATCTTGTGTAATGGGTTTATTCACCGTAACCACATATTCTTTTTCGTGATGATTTCTAGCTCTTAAAATTTTATTGACAATATCTCCATCGTTGGTCAAAAAAATAAGTCCCTCCGAGGGTTTATCTAAACGGCCAATAGGAAAGATCCTCGTAGGGAAATTAATGTAATCGATAATATTGTCTTTTTCAACTCTTGTATCTGTTGTACATACGATTCCAACAGGCTTGTTAAATGCGATATAAATAGATTTTTCCGAAGATTTTTCAACGGGAATACCATCCACAGCGATAAGATCTTTAGCCGTTACCTTTAATCCCATAACAACATCCTTACCATTTACGGTAATTCTACCCTGTTCAATTAATTTATCTGCAGCACGTCTAGAGCAATATCCTATTTCACTCAGGTATTTGTTAATTCGAATCGGTGGATTATCTATCATTTTAATCTAATTGAATTTCTTGATCGACCGATAAATTAAAACGCTTTCGGAACATGCCTACAAATAAATACAAAAAAGGGGTATCTATGGCTGCAATAAATACTTTAAATGTAATACTAGAGAGGGTGAGCCCCCAAAAAAGGTTCCAAGGGAGTACATTAAAAGCACACAGTAACAAAATGACCGTAGCAGAGTCGATTATTTGGGAAGAAAAAGTTGAAAAATTATTTCTAAGCCATAAGTGTCTCCCTTCGGTTAATTTTTTCCAAAAATGATAAACTCTAATATCTATAAATTGAGCGATTAAATAGGCCATCATAGAAGCTAGCACTGCTAAAGGAGAAAGAGAAAAAACCTGAGTAAAGGTCTCACTATTTACAGGAGAGCTAGGAATCGCCGGTAGGGCTCCTGCTACCAATAAAATACCTATGGAAAAAAAAGAAGCAAAAATCCCGGCAACCACGACTTCGTTGGCTCTCTTTTGGCCATAAATTTCAGAAATCAAATCAGTAATTAAAAAGGTAATTGGATAGGGTAAAATACCTACAGATAACTCAAATAGACGAATACCAAAAATAGAAATATTAGCAGGGTACCAATAAAAGAACTTTTGAAAGATTAAATTGGACACCACCAAAGAGGTTATAAACAAGGCCGCCAAATAAAGATAAATCTTTTGAGCTAATGCTTTATCCTTTGCGTTCATAGCTAGAATACATTACTTGATTTTTATAGCATAAGGTAACCGAATTTCTATATTCGGTTGCTGGGTGTCTTCTTTCAGGCTGGTCATAAAAGACCTTACTTCCTCGGGATAAGTCGCTAATAATGGATTTTCCATTTTAGAAAAGGGAGACATTGGGGACAAGAAATCACCAATTTCTGGTTCAATCTTTGGATAAGAAATTAAATTATATTCCTGAATTTCTGCTAGGCGAGCCGCTGCTGCGAGCGCTTCGTCCATCCCTCCTAAACCGTCGATTAAGCCATTTGCTAAAGCTTGTTGTCCACTCCACACTCGTCCTTGAGCCAATTTCTCTACTTCCTCAAGTGACATTCCTCGGCTATCTGCAACCCGTTGTTTAAAGGTGGAATATACATGCTCAATACCTTCTTTAATACTATTTCTAAATTCCTTATTAGGTGCTTCGTAAATACTAAATCCTAATGCATTTTCGTGGGTTTGTACATGCTGAGCATTAATCCCTATGGACTCTGTAAAACCTTTAATATTGGGTACGGTAGCAAAAACACCAATCGACCCGGTGATTGTTAAATCATTTGCATAGATTTCATCTCCAGCTGCAGCTAAATAATAACCGCCAGAGGCTGCTACATTCCCCATAGAAACCACAAGTGGCTTTTCCTTTTTAGCTTCCATTAACGCATTCCAAATAATATCTGAGGTTAATGCACTACCCCCGGAGAATCTACACGAAGTACAATCGCTTTCACTCTCCTACTATTAACTGCTTCCTCAATGGCATCCAAGAACACCTCTTGACCAATAAAGTTTTCACTTCCTTCCCCATAAATCACTGGCCCTTGAGCGTAGATTACAGCAATACGTTCTCGCACACCTTTTTTATATAATCCACCCTTGCCTGTTAACTGGGCTATAGATGCTCTTCGAACACGCCGGTCATTTTCTAACGATAAGGCTGCTCTTAATTTATTCTCATAATTACTTTCATAAATGACCTCATCAATCAATTCATGTGACAAAGCGGAATTTGGCTGCGTGGCTGATAAATTATTAGCCACCTCATTTAAAACTTCGGTAGTTAGTTGACGTGATTCAGCAATTTCTGTACTTACTGTTTCCCAAACCGAATTTAATAAGGAGGATATTTGCGTCCGATTGGCCTCACTCATTTCATTTTCTAGATAGGGCTCTACCGCACTTTTGTATTTTCCGTGACGTACTACTTCCATTTTAAAACCGTATTCTTCCTGAAAATCTTTATAATACAACACTTCTGCAGCGAGTCCTTTAAACTCCATTCCTCCCATAGGATTCAGAAAAATAGAATCAGAAACAGAGGCCATGTAATACCCCTTTTGAGAAAAGTAATCGCCATAGGTATAAATAAATTTCCCTGTTTCTTTAAATGCCTTTAGTTCTTTTCGAAGGGTTTGTGCTTGAGACCAGCCCATTGCAGGAAACTGGCTTTTTAGGTCAATCCCTTTGATGTTGTCATTGGTCGCAGCATTTCTAATGGCAGCTACAACCTCATAAAATTTAAGTACTTCTTCTCCCAAACCCAATGCCGTCTCAAACTCTTGCGTCACACCAATATTATCAAAAACAGGAATATCTAAATCTAGCTTTAGTAGGCTGTTTTCACTAATTTCTACTGGGGTAGCCTCTTCTGCAGAGATTACCGAAGCAATACTGGCAATACTGACAAAAAACAACACTCCAATCACCATCAATGCGACAACGGTTCCAAGTACAGAGGCCAAAAAGCTTTTAAAAAAATTCATCTTATTTAAGGATTTATAGTTTCATTCTATTAGGCGATAAAAATAAGGTTTTGTTACATATTCCTAGGTCTTTCTTCCTATGAAAATTAGGGAGATAGACAGAAATCAATAGCTAGGGTGCCGTATTTCCCAAGCAAGAATTCCTACTTTTACAAAATCAAAAAAGGCTCATGGTTTATATTTCTTTAGGTAGTAATGTAGGAGATAGGGAAATGTATCTGCGACTTGCCGTTGGACTTATAGCCTACCGAATTGGAAAAATAAAAAAACTTGCCCCTGTCGTTGAAACACCTTCTTGGGGATTTGAGAGCAGTCCTTTTCTAAATACCTGCTTAGCCATAGAAACTTCTTATGACCCTAGGGAAATATTGAACCAACTTTTGGAAATTGAAACTTATTTAGGAAGAAACAGGGCTTTGAAAAATGGATATCAAGCAAGAACCATTGACCTAGATATTCTTTTTTATGATACGCTAGAAATAAATACAACTGCACTTACACTACCTCATCCTAGACTTGAATTACGTCAATTTGTACTTACCCCCTAGCGGAAATTGCCCCCAATTTATACATCCTGTTTTAAACAAGTCGATTAAAACGCTTAAAGCCAATTGTGCAGACACAAGTGAAGTTACCCTATACCCCACTAGTTTAAGTGTACCCCAAAAAAAAACTTTTATAGCAATAGAAGGAAATATAGGGGTCGGAAAAACATCTTTCGCCCATGCATTAAACAAAGTCTTAAGGGGGGAATTATTGCTAGAAAATTTTATTGACAATCCGTATTTAGAGAAATTTTATGAAGATCCTAAACAATATGCTCTTTTAGTAGAAAAAGCCTTTTTAGAAGAAAGGGTTAAGCAGTATCACACTTATTTTAACTCCTCTACCACTTCCCTGATTATAAGTGATTATCATTTACACAAGTCACTTCTATTTGCAGAAAAAAACCTGACTACTTCAGATTTTAAGGAGTACCAATTGCTTTATTCTTCACAAACAAGTGAATGCCGAAAACCGGATTTATTAGTCTATTTGACACAATCGCTTCCGCAATTAAAACAAAACATCCTCCAACGAGGAAGGGGCTATGAACAAAGCATTGATCTGCCCTATTTAAACAAAATCGAAGAAGCTTATGAGGATTGGAAACAATCGTCAGAACTAAATGTAACAAAACTTAATCTCAAGGGAGTCGACTTCCTAAAACAACCCAAAGATTTTTTACCCTTACTTGCTGCGCTATTTTCTGCTTAGCTTCTGATAAAAATCCCAACAAATCACCCCTGTGGTTACAGAGATGTTAAGAGAATGCTTGGTCCCCTCTTGTGGAATTTCAATAACTTTTCTTGCAGCATTAATAACGGACTGCTGCACACCTTTAATTTCATTCCCTAAAACAAAAGCTGTTTTACCCTTTTGTTGTGGTGTGTAATTTTGAAGAAAAGTAGCATTTTCTGCTTGTTCAATCGCCCAAACTTCTACCCCAGACTTAACCAATTTTTTAACCAATTCAACCGGGTCTTCTACATACTCCCACTCAACCGATTCCGTAGCGCCCAGCGCTGTTTTTTGGATATCTTTATGGGGAGGGGTTGCTGTAATTCCACAGAGGTAAACTTTTTCTACAAGGAATGCATCTGCGGTACGAAAAACAGAGCCGATGTTATTTAGACTGCGAATATTATCCAAAATTAATATTAATGGGGTTTTCTGAACTTCCTTAAATTCATTTAAGGTTTTTCGGTTCAACTCACTATTTTTTAATTTTCGATTCTGCATGGTATAAATTAAGAAAGGATAGATCGTAATTTTTAATCAAATTTTTAAGGAAGAAAATGAAGATGGTTTATATTCGCATGAACACCTAAATAAATTCCTTTGGCAAAGAAAGCAAAAGAAACTCCTTTAATGAAACAATATAATCAAATCAAGGCGAAATATCCTGATGCGATGCTATTGTTTAGGTGGGAGATTTTTATGAAACCTTTGGTGCAGATGCGGTAAAAGCAGCTAAGATTTTAGGAATTATTCAGACCAAAAGAGGGGCAGGAAGCACCAGTGAAACTGAACTTGCCGGCTTTCCGCATCACGCTCTTAATACCTATTTACCCAAATTGGTTAAATCGGGGTGTCGGGTAGCGATTTGCGATCAGCTAGAGGATCCAAAAATGACTAAAACCATCGTTAAGCGTGGGGTTACCGAATTAGTTACCCCTGGCGTAGCCTTAAATGACGATGTATTAGAACAGAAAAAAAACAATTATCTAGCTGCCCTTACACGTGGTAAAAAACAATGGGGGATCGCTTTTTTAGACATATCCACCGGAGACTTTATGGTCAGTGAAGGAAACTTAGCCCATACAAGTCAGCTAATCGAAAAATTTCAGCCGGCAGAAGTATTGGTCCCAAAACCCTTAAAAGGCACCTTCCAAGAACATTTTGGAAACGTTGTTAACCCTTTTTATCAAGAAGATTGGGTTTTTCAGTTTCCGTTTGCAGAGACCAGTTTAACCCAACATTTTAAGGTAAAAACCCTAAAAGGATTTGGAATAGAACATTATCAAGAAGGTATTATTGCTGCTGGGGCTATTCTACATTATTTGTCAGAAACCCAACACAAACAACTTCAGCACATCAATACCCTTCATAAAATATCGAGTGATGACTATGTGGGGATTGATCGATTTACAGCCAGTAATTTAGAATTGCTTTACACACACTCCATAGGAGGGATTTCACTAATCGATGTAATTGATTATACCGCTACTGCCATGGGAGGAAGACTTCTTCGAAATTGGGTCAGTTTTCCATTGAAAGACAAACAGAAGCTACTGGCAAGACAAGTTATAATTCAAGCTTTTTTAGAAGACGAAGACACCAAAGACCATAGCTATACCCACTTAAAAAAAACAGGGGATATAGAGCGCTTAATGGCCAAAATTGCCACGCAAAAAATTAGCCCTAGAGAGTTAATCGTACTTCGTAATTCACTTAGAGAAGTTCATAACCTAAAGGAGGTATTACACCACAGCCAAGAACCTGAACTGCAAAAATACGCACAACAAATTCCCCCTTGTAGCGCTCTAAGAGACCTCATTTCTAATACACTTAAAGACGAAGCACCGGTATCGATTAGTAAAGGAAACTTTATCGCAGAAAACTACTCTTCTGACTTAGATGAGCTTAGAAAGCTTCGCCATTCTGGTCAAGAGCATTTAGACGGCATGCTAGAAAGGGAAACCTCTGCTACTGGAATTCCTTCTCTCAAAATTGCCTTTAACAATGTATTTGGCTACTATATAGAGGTCAGAAATACGCACCGCGACAAAGTACCCGAAGCATGGACACGCAAACAAACCTTGGTCAATGCGGAGCGATACATCACAGAAGAACTCAAAGAATACGAATCCAAAATTTTAGGTGCTGAAGAAAAGATTCAGCAGCTAGAACTTAATATATACCAGCAACTTCTTCAGTCGCTACAACAAGAGCTAGGCGAGCTAAAACAAACTGCTATCGCCATTGCACAAATAGATAACTTGTTAGGCTTTGCACAATTAGCCCAAAAACACAACTATCACTGTCCAACCTTTACAGAGGAGGCCGATTTAAAAATCACTCAGGGAAGGCACCCTGTAATAGAACAGCAACTGCCCGCAGGAGAAGCTTATATTGCCAATGATTTGTTGCTAAATCGATCTGAACAACAAATCATTATGATTACTGGGCCAAATATGTCCGGAAAATCTGCTATCCTTCGACAAACAGCGCTGATTGTTATTCTTGCTCAGATTGGGAGTTATGTCCCTGCATCGGCCGTAAGTATGGGAATCGTAGACCATATTTTTACCCGTGTTGGCGCTAGTGATAATATTTCTTTAGGAGAAGTAGAGCATCGTTGATTTCAAAAAAAATGTGGGGGGGACCTTAGGTGAGGGTCGCGGGTTCAAATCCCGTCTTTCGCTCTGAAAAAGACTATGCTCGAGTGGTGGAATTGGTAGACACGTTGGACTTAAAATCCAATGAACAGTAATGTTCGTGCGGGTTCAAGTCCCGCCTCGAGTACTAAACGGGAGACATTAGAAATTTTGTCTCCTGTTTTATTTTCAAAATGTAAGTAATTTATTTTAAAGAATTTTATTTATTATTTAGATATATATATCGATCAAATATTAACTGAGAAAGCGAATAAAAAGTGAATAAAAGAAAGATACTTTTTTATAGCACTATGATTTTGACTTTAAGTGTAATTATACTTTTGGTTACTGGATCTCCTTTACTAACGATAGCATTCGATAGTGACAGCAAAATTCCATCAGGAACCCTAATAACTTGGATTGGAATGATTTCATTACCATTAACGATTTATTGGGGAATAGAAGAGTTGAGAAAGCCATCGAGCAAACTGAACAGATTCCTATCTGGATTCCTAAAGTTCATTATTGTGTTAGGAATTCTTTGGGTCCCTATATCTTATTTGCTTGCAGGTAATCTTTCATTCTCATTTTCAGAAAAAGAGACTTTTCAAGGCGGACAATATGCAATGAGATGGTTTTGGCGTTTGAGTTATGGAATAGGAATCGGATCTATTCTGACACTAGTAATTTATTGGATTGCAAGCTTCATCAAGAAAAACTAAACCATAGGCATATATTCTTCTTTTAATTCCAATCTAAAGGTTCATTAGTTTTATGAGATATGCTATTAACCTTAGGTAATACATAGGGCATTAACTTAATTATTAATTCAATTCTTTGTTTGGGTTCTAATAAGCTAAATCTTTCTTGTACTTCTTCTAACTCTTGGTACATAATATCTTTCAATAAAACTCTTAATTCTTTTGTCATTCTATTGGGTGTTCCTTTCTGTCTTCCTCCATATTTTTTACCTGTTGTATTTGCCATACTATTTAATACTATTATAGTTTAATGTCCTTATGGTAGTATTAGATTATTGCTACTTTCAGGTTTAATATGGGGTAATCCATTATGATCAGCAATACCTTCGTTATAAGTCCCCACAAATAGCATAGAAATAGTTGTCTTCTTTATAAAAGAAATCGTAATAATCCCCTCCGACCTCAGTAGCAGGTTTTAAATAGGTGCTTATTTCATAACCTGGAATGGAAGGATTTACTTTTGGTAATAAGCTGTTTTGTAAATTTTTAGCCTCGTTAAGTTCTTTTGATTTTCGCTCTCCTTCCAACCTTTCTTTCGTTTTCTTTTCTCTATACTTAACAAAGGACCTAGATCCAAACACCAATAACAGTACATAGATAAAGTAAGCAAAATAGGTCCTATACCAGGGAGGTAGGATGGTGAGTGTATAACTCGCACCTTCCTCGTTCCATACCCCATCATTGTTTGAACCAAGAACCCTGAAAGTATAGGATCCTATGGGTAAGTTGGTATAACTGGCAAATCTTCTTGAGCCAGCCTCTATCCAATTTTCATCATAACCATCCATCTTATATTTATATTGGTTTTGACCCGTATTTCTAAAGTTAAAAGCTACATAATCAAACGACAGCGAATTATTTTTAAATTCAATTTCATTGACTTCACTATTTGAAACAGCGTCAAGTTTAACATCTACTCCGCCAATAGTAATCTTTTGAATAATTACTTGGGGGGGGACTGAATTTTCACTGATCGCTTTGGGATCAAAATAATTTATTCCCGCAAGACCACCCATGGCAATGTATCCATTGTGATCCATTGCTCCCGTTCCAGCATTAAATTCATAATCTTGAACTCCATCGATGGGGGTGTATTGTCTAAATTTTTTGGTGTTGGGATTATACTTAATTATACCCTGATTGGAAGCCATCCAAAAGTTGTTATCCTCGTCTTTAAACATATTGTATAAATACATATTGGGCAGACCATCATTGGAGGTAATAAACCCCATATCTTCTGTTTCTAGATCTATATAAAGAATCCCATTTCCGTAGGTTCCAAAATATAATTTACCCTCATGTAAAACCCCTGGAGCTTGATAAGAGTTAAGGTATTTTTTTAGCTTCTCTTTTTTATTTGGGATTAGGTCAACCACTTCATTTGACAATTCATCCCAAAAATAAATAGACCTATCTGAGATTATATACGTAGTCGTAGAATCAATTCTATGGAACCCTGTTGTTGGCTCACTAATCTTTCCAGTTAAAACAGTATATTCTTGATATTTCCCATTTCCATTCTTATCGACCATCCAACCCATTATTGGTCCAGGGAAAACAACATCTCCAGAGTACGTCATATATGGATCAAAAAATCTATTGATTTGGTTTTGGTCTTTCTTAATGTCATTATATGCTCCTAGCCACCTAAATCTGTTTTCATTTTTCCTTTTAACTATAAGATCTTGACCTTTAAAAGCCCAGATAGACCCTATCTTATCTTTAAAAATAGTGTAGGTGGTAGCATCATCAATGTTTTTCTTGTCATACAGTTTAGTAGTTTTATTTTTTAAGTCAACCTTAACAATACCTCCGCCTGGTGCTCTAGATCCAGCCCAAATGTTTCCGTCATTGTCAAACACTAAACCCCAGATAACATCAATTCCAAGCTCTCTATTTTTGGGTTTATCCTTTAGAAAAGGTTTGAATTTCCTTTTGTTTGGATCATACTTTAATACACCTGCAAAATTTGAAGATATCCATATGTTTTCTTGATTATCCTTAATGATATTATTGAATGAATTACCTAATAAAGAGGAATTATCCTCCCTTAGCTTTGTCACTTTTTCGGTTTTCAAATGAATAATATCAATTCCTACATTATCCACATTAACCCAGATCTCTTCATTCGTTTTGTCATAATATAAATCTGAATTGCCTTCTGATATATCAAATACATCTGGTAATGCCTCAATAGATTGGTCTAGAATATTCGCTTTAACGACTCCTTTCTGAGTGGATAAGAAAAATTCGGAGTCATTAATTCTTTCAAAATTACTAACCCAAAGCATCGACTCATTATCCTCCTCGGCAAAAATATCATCGGTATAAATCTCCTCCACGGTATTAAATATTCTTATACCATTTCCCGTTGTCACTAAAATATTAACATCGTCAATCCAGCCAATTTCATTGATCATCTTAGGGGCTGCTTCTGGATCGAATCCTCTTACAAAATTAAAATCATCTACATAAAATTTTTGATCGCCCGTTTCTGAATCTATTCTTATCAAACCAAAGCCAAGCACGCCAACATAGGCATATCTGTCATCAGGAGAAATGATTATCGTTCTTGGCTGAGGAAAGAAATTTAAATTTCTTCCGGCTGGAATATTCTGAATAGCATCTTTAAAAATAGGATCAAAATTATACCAAACCTGATTATACCTGTCATACTTAGACACATTACCTTGTTGATCTGTAGCCCAAATATTACCCTTTGAATCTTCGGTTATAGCATTTACCCACTCTAAATTTGTCGATAAAGGATCCGATATGATATTAGAAAAATTAGTGAATTCATAACCATCAAATCTATCTAAACCACTTTGAGACCCGATCCATATATAACCTAACTTATCTTGATAAACATTATTAGAAGCATTCATAGCTGTACCCTGCTCAACCCCATACTTTTCGAATTCATAATTAGAATTGTCTACTAAATCTTGAGAGAATAAACCTAGAGTAGTTACTAAAAAAAACACCATAAACAGATAGTTGTTTTTTTTCATATCAATATTATTTTTAGTTAAAGGTTTGTTGTTATTAGGATCATCACAAAACTTTTGATTCATTAAGCTGCCCTCCTAATCATGAAATTAGGGGTCCATAGAATATTTTTGTATTTGAAGAAAAGTTATTCTCTCATTTGAATCAGCTTCATTAGTGCGGTATCGAAGCCTTTTCTGGAAGCCGTTCCCATTTCTCCTAATTTTCTAGAGATAAAGTCTTCTTTAAATTTATATTCTCCAGTCCCTACCGCATTAAATATGATATGTGTAAGATTTTGATAAGCATTATCTGACCTTTCAATAATTCGATTAAAATTCCAAGCCTTGTGTGCGCCTGTCAGTATCATTTCTTCCCACATTGGGCGATAATAATGCATTTCAAAATCTTCATAATCTTCATTGAGTTGTTGGGCGGCAAACACCCCTATCTCATCTCCTACTTGAAGACGATTGGGTTTGGTATAGTAGATATTTTCTAATGTATAGGAGCGCGTATCCTTTCTTGCATCCATTAGGGTACTCATTTTTTTATCTAAACTCCTATTAGTCATTTTTCCTTTGTATACTTTTCTTGCATAACTACTAAAAGTGGTCATTGTATTGGCTTCCATTTGCACTCTATCCTTATAGACATTGATGATCATATAATCGCCAACCCCCTTATCTTCAATCTCACTAAGATCGCCTCCTTTCATTCGCTTAAAAATATACCAACCCATTTTGTCTCCGTTAGCTACTGCCTCTCCCATAATGGGGGCAACAAATGCTTCTACAGCTTCATAATCGGCTTCTTTTCCCTCTTTTACTTGAACAATATCCATGACAATGATTTGCCCAAAACTCCATAGTGAGAATAGGCACATACAAAAGGTAAATACGTGTTTTTTCATTTTAAATTGATTTATGGTTATCCTTAAATATAGTAATTTTTAGGTAATCTATTTTCCCATTTAATTGAAAATATCCTTTATCGTTCCCTCAATTACCCTATACTAAATCCATTTGCCTTCTGTTTTTTTTGGAAAAATAACTAACTTAGATCAACTACAATACTTATATACCCGCTACTTATGAAGAAAATCTTTTTATTGCTTAGTTTATGTTTTCTAATTTTTTCTTCTCTAAATAGTTGCTCTAAAGAAGTGGCTGGAGTAGATCCCCATCTATTAGATGACCCACAACTAAGTGTGGGCAAGTGGAAGATTAAAAAACGTAAGGTTGGGAATTCTATAGGTAAAGGGAATGAAGGTTGTGAGATTTCAGAAATCATCTTCCGCTCAGACGGAGTGTTTAAAATATATTTTGGAAACACCTTTATTGAAGGGAATTTTGAAATCACCAATGAAACAACCATATCGTTAACCCAAGAATCCTCGGAAGCTGGACAAATGACTAATGTCGTGATTACAGATGGTAATATCAGCTTCTCTATTCAGTTAATCGATATCTGCAGTGACACCCTAGAAGGAGAAAAAGACGAAACCTATAATGAAAGCCTTAGCTTTATTCCTGATGATGAATTTGAACAAGGACTCATAGATTTAGGGATAGATGATGTATTGGATGATTACGTCCCTACTTCGGCTATCGAAGGGATCACAGAAATAAATTTAAGTGGTCTTGGGATTCAAAACTTAGCAGGAATTGAGGATTTTAAAGCCCTGGAAGTTTTGATTGCTTATGATAATGAAATTGAGAATTTTAATGTAAGTACCTTAACGAATCTTACCGAGATTGATTTACACAACAATCGCTTAGCCGGACAAATAGATTTATCGAATATGACGAGCTTAGAATTTGTTAATCTGGCTTGTAATAATGGTTGTAGTTCAAATAATGCTGAAGGTGAAGGTATTGAAGGATTAAATATAACGGGGAGTAATCACCTAATTCGCTTAAACATTGCCTCTAATAACATAGGCTTTTTAGATTTAGGAGAGAAAACTAACCTAGAAGAACTCAATATCAACGAAAATACATTTACAGACTTATTTATTGCTAATAATACTGCTTTAAACTGGCTAAATGCCTCTGGCAACCCTAATCTTCTCTGTATTCTTGCTAACACAGAACAAATAAATCGACCCCTAGATTGCGAAAACTCTCCTAGTGACCAAAGCTTTTGGTGTTATGATCCGATTATTTCTGTTTTAACCACTGACTGTGAGGAATATGTAAGTGCCCGCGTAGACATCCCCGATCCTAACTTTGAACAAGGACTAATCGATCGAGGGATCGATGATGTATTGGACGGAACTGTCTTATTATCTAGTGCGTTAAGAACTACTGAATTAGAGCTTTCGGCAAGAGGAATCGAGGATATTTCTGGTATTTCAGCCTTTGGGAACTTACGTTTTTTAGATTTTCATGGTAATTCTCTCACCTTTATACCCGAACTACCCGCAGGAATCGTAGACTTGCGTATCGCTGAAAATTGTTATTCAACCCTAGACGTAAGTAATCTCGTTGGGTTAAGAACGCTTCATGTGGGGAGCTGTTTGGCGTCTTTAGACATCTCTATGTTGACCTCACTAGAAGAATTTGATGTATTCTCTGGATCTCCGGCATTGGCTTGTGTGCGTGTAAATGAATCACAGCTAAATAAACCAATACAGTGTGAGCTACCCAACGATTATGTGTGGTGCTATGATCCATATTTCACCGTCTTTACTACCGAAGATTGTGATACCTACTTAAATGCAAAAACTTATTTGCCAGACGACGCCTTTGAAGCGTATCTTATTGAGAGAGGAGTAGATGATTTGATGGATGACTATGTGTTCACACATCAAATAAAAAAGGTAATAAATTTAGATTTGAATGACCGTGGAATTCAAAGTTTAGAGGGAATAGAAGATTTCCCAAACCTTAGATTTCTAAATGTACAAAATAATGAAATTACAGGTATTGTTAATCTAAATGAAAATCCTTTATTAGAGTAGATTGATGTAGCAAGGAATCCAATTAACGAACTCATCTTATCAGATCATCCAAACCTTGTCCAAATTTATGCGTACGCAACCTATAGTATTGAAGTACTTGAAATTGGTAATTCCCCTTTACTCTCTGGGTTAACTATCCATGATGCGTTTATCTCTGAGATTAATCTTTCTAGTTTTCCTTTACTAGAATCATTTAGAGCGTGGAACAACAACTTTACCACGGTTGATTTTAGTCAAAACCCAGCGCTTAGAGAAATATGGGTTGATGGTTTAGAAATGTCTTCATTGGACCTATCTAACAACCCTTTATTAACGCATCTTACTTTAGGGTCTAGAAGTCTTTCAAGTCTTGATTTAACCCAGGCTCCTTTATTAGAATTGTTATCAGTTTTTGGAAGTTCAATAACAAATATTGACCTGTCTAACAACACCAACCTTCGGGAGCTAGACCTCAACACTAATCAGCTCTCTAGTTTAGATATTTCTATGCTAAATTCATTGATTAGACTGAATATTAACGGAAATATTCCGCCCTTTAATCTCATCCCCCCACCTCCCAGCAATGAGCTTCTTTCATTAGATATTGCAGGCTTAAATTTATCCTCATTTAATTTTGGGGACTACCCCAGGCTAGACTATATATTTGCTTCTGATAATCGTTTCAGCGCGGTCGATCTTACCAGCTTAGATCGTCTAAATTATTTAAACCTAGAAAACAATCAAGTGCTGTCTAGTCTTCTCCTTAATGAAAATGCTCCTTTAACGCATATTTCTGTTTATGGTAATCAAATAACGACATTAGACGTAACTCCCTTTTCTGACTTGCGTGTACTGCTGCTAGATAATAATCAACTGAGCGCGTTAGACATATCAACCATAGCACAATTAAACTTTTTTACTACAATTAATAATCCTTTATTAGCGTGTATTATAGTTAACCAAAATCAATTAGACAATCCGTTGGATTGTAATGATGATGAAGTAAATTCCTTTGAGGAGATTAGAAAATGGTGTATCGATTCTAATCAATATTATACCCTAAGTTGTGACTAATTTAGCCTTATGATTATTATTTTTTGACGTTAAATCATTCATTTTTAGCGACTGAAGCAACACTGAAGTTTTGATTGATGGAAAATATTTCTTAAATTTAGTTAAATCATTAACCCTATGAATGAAGTAGTAATTGTTATAATCGCCATTGTTGGGCTCATCGTAGCCGTTATTGCCTATGGAGTAATCAGTACTTCTATGGGCTATGAAGAAGATGTAAATCAGAATTACATTCCCGATCGTTTAGAACGTATGTTTGGTGTAGACCCTGAAAAAGACGCCCAGAAAAAAGACAAAAAGTAAACAATTCTTTTTTTACACTTTTTTGATTTACCATTCCTCAAGGTCTCCAAAAGTTTGTTTGGATAATCAGTCATTAAACATTAGCTTTATGCCGATAATTTAATTGAAGTTCAATTAAATAAAAAAAGAAAAAAGTTTAATCAATACTATTTCGATGGAAGCATATATCTATGACGCTATTCGTACAGTTCGAGGAAAAGGAAACAAAAAAGGCGCTTTAATAGGCGTTACTCCTACCGAACTCGCACGCCAAACTCTTACTGAATTACAACATAAACATCAATTAGACACCCAATTAGTTAATGATGTGATCTTAGGTTGTGTAGGCCAAGTTATGGATCAAGGAGCCAATATTGCTAAATCTGCTGCCCAAGCTTCTGGTTATGGGGATCATTTATGTGGGGTTACCCTAAACCGTTTTTGTGGATCTGGATTAGAATCTATGAATCAGGCGGCTGCTTACATTAAATCTGGGTATCGTGATTTAATTGTAGCTGGGGGGGTAGAGAGCATGTCTCGAGTGGCCATGGGGTCTGATGGAGCAGGTATGTTTATTGATCCAACCCTAGCCATTCCTGGAAACTTAGTTCCTCAAGGCATCTCTGCAGATTTAATTGCCTCTAAATACGGTTATACCCGAGCAGCTACAGACGAATTTGCCGCTGAATCTCAGCGACGTGCTGCCGAGGCAGATGCCAAAGGATATTTTAAATCTCGTATTCCTATCAAAGATCCTAATGGAAGCTTGCTATTAACCAAGGATGAAAACATTCGTCCAGGAACTACAGCAGCCTCTTTAGCTGGACTTCAACCTGCCTTCCAAATGATGGGTGCAATGGCTGGGTTCGACGAGGTGGCACTAGATAAATATCCAGAAGTAGAAACCATGCATCATGTGCACCACGCGGGTAATTCCTCGGCCATCGTTGATGGAGCTGCTATTTCTTTAATCGGAAACAAAGAAGAAGGTGACAAAATGGGCTTGAAACCAAGATTTAAGATTAGAACAGCAGCGATTGATGGTACCGACCCTACCATAATGCTTACTGGACCAGCTCCTGCCACACGAAAAGCACTGAAGCAAGCAGGAATGAACATTGGTGATATTGATTTAATAGAAGTAAATGAAGCCTTTTCTGCCATCCCTATGCTGTTTATGGAGGAAATGGGGATTGGAAACGACAATGTAAACGTAAATGGTGGAGCCATTGCCATGGGACACCCACTGGGAGCCACAGGCTGTATGCTAGCAGGCACCTTAATGGATGAACTAGAACGTCGTGACCTAAACACTGGTCTTGTAACTTTATGTATCGCGGGAGGAATGGGAATTGCTTCCATTATCGAGCGTGTTTAATCTTAAGATTTTAAAATAAAATGGAAAATATTCAAGATAAATTATTGTCGTTTAATGTAGATCAGGACGGCATAGGAACCTTGGTCATTAATCAAGTAGAAAATTCCGCTAACTTATTTTCAGAAGCGTTTATCAAACGTTACCTAGAAGTTGCCCATCAGGCCATTGCAGATGATACGGTAAAGGGTGTAATTGTCACCTCCGGAAAACCGATCTTTATGGCAGGAGCAGACTTACGTTCACTCTTGCAGGAGATTCCAGATAAAACT
This sequence comes from Flavobacteriaceae bacterium, assembly GCA_038143595.1. GTDB lineage: Bacteria > Bacteroidota > Bacteroidia > Flavobacteriales > Flavobacteriaceae > Arcticimaribacter. Next base: position 193,767 of record JAYQME010000002.1, read on the forward strand.
GCCTTTACACAAAGCATCCTAGACCTTCACCAAGGAATGCGAGCGATTGAAACAGGAGGAAAGCCCTTTGTTGCAGCCATTAATGGTACTGCTTTAGGAGGAGGATTAGAGCTTTGTTTATCCTGTCATCATAGAATTGCAATCAACTCTACCAAAATTAAAATTGGTTTCCCAGAGATTAAAGTAGGCCTTTTCCCAGGAGGGGGCGGAACCGTAAAAGCGCCTTATTTACTCGGCATTCAGACAGCCTTAATGTATTTACTTCAAGGGATAGAAGCACGTCCTCAAAAAGCACTTAAAGACGGTTTAATTGATGCTGTAGCAGAAACTGAAGAAGAAATGCACGCTGCAGCCAAAGAATTTATATTGTCGACGCCTAATCCAGTTCAGCCTTGGGACAACAAAAAACACAGAATCCCTGGAGGAAATATCTGGACACCCAATGGAGTTCAAACCATGGTGGGTGCCTCTGGTAATGTGGGTAAATTAACTCATGGTAATTACCCTTCCGCACAAAAGATCATTAAAGTTATCCACGATGGAATTCAGATTCCCGTAGATAGAGCGCTAGAAATTGAAGCTCGAAACTTTACAGCAGCGGCCTCAACTCCAGAAGCTAAGAACATGATTAGAACCGGATTTTTTGCCATACAAGATGCGGCAAAAGGGAAAGCTCGCCCAAAAGACCAACCCAAGTATGAAGTAAATAAATTGGGCGTTTTAGGTGCCGGGATGATGGGTGCAGGAATTGCTTATGTGTCTGCAAAAGCAGGAATGGATGTAGTGTTAAAAGATGTAAGTATGGAAGGAGCCGAAAAAGGAAAAGCCTACTCCACCATGCTTTTAGATAAAGCCATTGCTAAAAAGCGCTCTACACCAGAAAAAAAAGAAGCGCTTTTATCTAAAATAACCCCCACAGACGATCCGAATGCGGTTGCGGGAAGTGACTTAATCATCGAAGCTGTTTTTGAAAATGTAGAATTAAAAGATAAAGTAACCAAGCAAACGGAAGCAGTTCTTGGGGAAGAAAAGATTTATGGATCAAATACTTCTACTATTCCAATCAGTTTGTTAGCCAAATCCTCTGCTCGCCCAGAAAACTTTATTGGAATTCACTTTTTCTCTCCAGTAGACAAGATGCCCTTGGTGGAAATTATCGTAGGAGACAAAACAGAAGATAAAGCCATTGCTGCTGCAGTAGATTATACGGTAGCCATTAAAAAAGTACCTATTGTTGTTAATGATAGCCGCGGATTCTTTACCTCTAGATGTTTCGGTACTTATGTATCCGAAGGAATGTTCTTGTTAGAAGAAGGAGTGCCTGCGCCTATGATTGAACGTGTTGCTACAAAAATTGGTTTACCCGTTGGACCTTTAGCTGTACATGATGAAGTTTCATTAACGCTCTCCGTACATATTTTTGAGAGTGACCCGGCAGAGAAAAGTGCAAGCGAAAAACGCTCTTACGCTATGGTTAAGAACTTGGTCGAAAATCATCAGCGAACCGGGAAAAGAGACGGAGCTGGTTTTTATGATTATCCCAAAGGAGGACAAAAGAAACTATGGCCAGGACTTAAGGAAATTTATACGCCAAAACTAGACGCTGTATCTGAAGAAGATGTAAAAAAGAGAATGCTTCACCGTCAAGTACTAGAGAGTTATCGCTGTTTAGATGAAGGTGTTTTACGCTCAACTAAAGACGGAGATATAGGATCCATTCTTGGATGGGGATTCCCTATTTTCACAGGAGGAGCACTTTCTTACATTGACTACGTAGGCATGAATAATTTTATCGCAGATTGTGATGCCTTTAGAAAAGAACATGGAGATCATTGGGAAATACCGCAAAGTTTAAGGGATTTAGCTGCTGCAGGGAAATCCATTCATGACTTTGGGAAATAGTTTAACGAATGTTATGCATAAAAAAAGCGCCAATTGGCGCTTTTTTTAATCTTCAAATTGCTTATAAATGATTTGATTAACCAACTCAGCGTGCTGGTCAATTTGCTCTTTAGAGAATACCTCTGTGCCATATTGACTTTTCATGAGGTGTGCCAGCATAAAAAATCCACTAGAGGCACCCATAATAATTGATATAAAATTAGCTCTAGGAATAGCTTTAAACTCCTTAAGAGAATCTAACGGCTCTTCTATACTTTTTTCTCCAAACCAGATTACCGGTGTAAACAATTGTTCTATAATATAGTTGGAGCGCCAATTGTCTTGCCCCATTTCTTGAAAAATTATCTTGTAAAGAGAGGGGTTTTCTGCCAAAAAATAAATGTATTGTCTGGTGTAGGCTCTTAACGCCATGGTTCCAGATAGATCTATGTAATAACTTTTTATATGCTCAAAGCGAGCCACTAATTTATCACCTAAAAAACTAATTGATTTTTTCCACAAATCGGCTTTATTTTCAAAGCGATAATTAATGAGAGGATTGGTTACTCCCACGGCTTGTGCTACGTCTTTTAACTGGGCTCCATCATAGCCTTTTTCTGCAAAAACTTTAAGGGCAGCGACTAAAATATCATTTAAGTCTAGGGTTTGGGATAAACTTGGTCTCCCTCTTTTTCTTTTAGGGGCTCCATTATTGGACATAAATTAGTTTTAGTTGGCGAAAAATACATCTTTTTTTTTAATTCTAATAAAAACAAAAATGTTCTAATCACCCTTTTTAACTGGCACGAAAATTTTTAAGATTTACCCTGGAGTTCTTTGGCTACAGTTTCTACTGCTTCCATTACCCGCAACAAATTACCTCCCCATATTTTTCCAATCTCTTCTTCGGTATACCCTCTTTTTACTAATTCCCTAGTAACATTAAGGGTTTCAGAAGCATCTTGCCAACCTTCGATTCCACCTCCACCATCAAAATCAGAACTTATTCCTACATGATCAATCCCTATTTTATTTTTTATATAATCGATATGATCTACAAAATCAATGACTGAAACAGGAGGGTAAAGATCCTTTACCACCGCTAATTTATCCTTAGCTAGCGTGTTTAATCTTTTCCTTTTCTCTAAGTAAATCTCGAGTTCTTCAAAAGACAAAGCCCTCATTTCATATTTGTCTAGCACTGGGATTTGATGTTCTTTCCCTACAAGTCTCAAAACAGAATCTTTAGCTTTATGAAAAGCCTTATGCTTTTCTGTGTGCAAATAAGAACTAAAGGCAACTGTTTGAACAACTCCTCCACTTTCTTTTACCCATTCCAGTTGCTCGTCATCTAGATTTCTAGAATGATCACAAAGTGCCCTAGCAGAAGAATGTGACGCCATTATCGGAGCTTTAGACAGCAGAGCCATTTGACGAATAGCTTCTTTTGAGGGATGAGAAATATCAACCATAATTCCATGGTAATTCATCTCTTCAATTACGTTTTTACCCAATTCACTTAAACCATTATGGAGGAAAACGCCATCTTTTTCTCCAGTATTAGAATCGGATAATTGACTATGGCCATTGTGAGCTAATGAAATATAACGTGCTCCTTGGTCGTAAAACTTTTTAACGTTACCAATATCTTCCCCTATAGGATAACCATTCTCAACGCCAATCATAGCTACTTTTTTCCCGCTCTTCCAAATTCTTCTTACATCTGCTGCGGTTCTTGCTAATTCAATTTGATCAGGTGCATATCTATCTACCAATCTATGAATAGCTTCAAACTTTGAAACAGCGTTAGCAGCAGCCTTTTTAAAACCTGAATCCGTTAAACTATCTTGACCCGTATAAACAATAAACCAAGAAACATCTAGTCCTCCTTCGTGCATATTGGGTAAATTAACTTGAGATTTTGTCTTCTGAGTATAATTAATACTATCCGTGAAATTTCCCACGTTAATGTCATCGTGAGTATCAATTGTAATCACCGCCTCATGTATCCGCTCAGCTTCCGAAATAGTTTTGTGTTTTTGGTTGGATTCACAGCCCATGTTAATCACTCCTAAAGTGATTAAAACTAAAGATATTTTTTTCATTTTTTTTTCAACTACTTATTTCACACAATTTAATAATATTTAAATTCACAAAAGAATTAAATAGATTTTAGCATGAATAAATTGTTGCAATGGTCAATTACGGCTGCACTGGCAGGCTTCCTTTTTGGATTTGATACGGTAGTAATCTCTGGGGCAGATAAACAACTTCAATCGCTTTGGGATTCATCTGACTTTTTTCATGGGACTATAGTCATGGCTATGGCGCTATGGGGAACTGTTGTAGGCTCCCTGTTTGGCAGTATCCCTACCCGTATTTTAGGCAGAAAACAAACCCTTTTATGGATAGGGATTTTGTATACCGTTTCTGCTTTAGGATCGGCTTTTGCAAATGACCCTTATGTCTTCGCGTTTTTTCGTTTTTTAGGGGGTCTAGGTGTAGGTGCATCAACCATTGCTGCTCCCGCTTATATTTCTGAAATTGCCCCTGCAAAAGACCGCGGACGTTTGGTTGGCCTATATCAATTTAATATTGTTTTTGGAATTCTAATCGCTTTTGTATCGAACTACCTCCTGAGTGATTGGGTGAAAATGCTTGGCGCTACATGATGGGAATAGAAGCCCTTCCTGCGCTTGTTTACACCGCGATGGTTATTGGCATACCAAAAAGTCCCCGTTGGTTGTATTTAAATAACGAAAAAGAAAAAGCCGAAGCCATTATACGTTCCGCATATAATGAGATAGATGCCAATCAACTCATTGATGATATCTCTAAAGAACAAGTGGTTCATCCTGCTAATGAAAGTATATTTACACCCAAGTATCGGTTTATTCTTAAACTTGCTTTCCTCATTGCTTTTTTTAATCAATTCTCAGGGATAAATGCTTTCTTGTACTATGCGCCACGTATTTTTGAAGAAGGAGGATTAGGAAACAGTACTGCTTTATTGAGCAGTGTTGGAATCGGAGTAATTAACTTAATTTTTACCCTTATTGGAATTAACCTCATTGATCGATTGGGGAGAAAAACCCTTATGTATATTGGATCTGTCGGATACATTATTTCCCTTTCCCTTATTGCAGCCTCTTTTTTATTAGCATGGGAGGGCTTAGCCCTACCTGTTTTCTTATTCCTTTTTATTGCCTCGCATGCAATTGGACAAGGAGCAGTAATTTGGGTCTTCATCTCTGAAATATATCCCAATCATTTACGTAGTGCAGGACAATCTTTTGGCACCTCGACCCACTGGGTCTTAGCCGCTATTATCCCTTCTTTAGTGCCGGTTTTATTTGCTAGTATTGGTGCAGGAATTGTTTTTGCCGTTTTTGCTTTTATGATGGTACTTCAACTCTTATTTGTGTATTTTTGGATGCCAGAAACAAAAGGTTTTTCACTAGAGTCGTTAGCTCAACACTTAATTGAGAGATAATGAAAAGAAATCTTTTATGCTGTTCTAATCATATTATTACTATCCTGTAGTGATCGTAGTAAAAAAAACATACAAATGAGCGAAGAAAAATTATACCGCCCATCTTTCCATTTTACACCAAAAAACAATTGGATGAATGATCCTAACGGGATGTTCTTCTTTAACGACACCTACCATCTTTATTTTCAGTATTATCCGGAAGGAAATAAATGGGGACCTATGCATTGGGGACATGCAACTAGCCAAGATATGATTCGCTGGGAGGAGCAACCCATTGCTTTATACCCCGATGAAATGGGATATATCTTTTCGGGAAGTGCAGTAGTTGATCGCAACAATACTTCTGGCTTTGGGAAAGACGGCATAACCCCTATCGTTGCCATTTTCACCCATCATAATATGGACAAAGAACGTGCAGAACAAGTAGATGTAGAAACGCAAAGTATTGCCTATTCCTTAGACGAAGGGATGACATGGACCAAATACGCAGGAAACCCTGTCATTGAAAACCCAAATATCCGCGATTTTAGAGATCCAAAAGTAATTTGGGACGATCAAACTAACCAATGGATTCTTACACTTGCTGCGCACGATAATGTGCGTTTCTATTCCTCACCTAATTTAAAAGACTGGACCTTTTTATCTGACTTCGGACTTGGACTTGGACATCATGGAGGGGTTTGGGAATGTCCTGATTTATTCCCTTTAAAAATAAAAGACAGCGGAGAAACCAAATGGGTGTTGTTAGTGAGTATTAACCCAGGAGGCCCCAACGGAGGTAGTGCTACACAATATTTTATAGGAGATTTTGATGGGAAAAACTTCATCATGGATTCAGAGTTTGCATCGGAATTAGCGGCGAAAAATAACTTCTGGATTGACTTCGGACGAGATAACTACGCTGGAGTTACGTGGCAAAACACGGAACGTCCTAATGGAAATAAATTATTTATCGGATGGATGTCTAACTGGGACTATGCACAAGAAGTACCTACTGAAAAATGGCGTTCTGCCATGACGATTGCAAGAGAAATTGGTCTTGTTAAAACTGAACAAGGATATCGTTTGACCTCTACTCCAGTAAAAGAAATACAAGGGAGTTTGACACAGCTCAAAAGAGAAGAGCAAGAGTTGATTGGCTATATGGATCTTACTTTAAATCCTATTAACGCAAATAAAAAAGTCGGTTATCGTCTAAGTAATGCTATTGGAGAACAGCTAGAATTTGGTTATGACCCTAGAGAAAATAGCTTTTATGTCGATCGAACAAAAGCGGGGAAAAAAGATTTTTCAGAAAAATTTGCCCATTCTATTTCTACAGCACCCCGATTATATACTGAAGCAACTATTAAAGGAATATTGGTCTTAGACAAGACTTCGATTGAACTCTTCTGGGACAATGGAGAAACTGTTTTGACCGAAATTTTCTTCCTCAATGCACCTTTTGATACAATGAAATCGTTCTAAAATAAAACTTATCAATAGACAGAAGAAATATAGTATGGCAAAAAAAGTCATTTGTTTTGGCGAAGTACTTTGGGATGTCTTTCCTACACACCAAAAAATTGGTGGGGCACCGTTAAATGTTGCTCTTCGGTTAAATTCGCTCGGAATAGAGACAGCTATTGCTAGTCAGGTAGGAGAAGATGACCTTGGAGATAAACTTCTTTCGTTTATTAACAAAGAATCGGTCTCTTCTTTATTGGTTCAAAAAAGCAAAACTTATCCTACCGGTCAAGTGAATGTTGTTTTAGATGATAAAGGTGCTGCTTCTTATGAAATTGCTCATCCGGCGGCTTGGGATACAATAAGTATCGAGAAAACACTCTTAGATAGTGTTAAGACTACACCCTTCTTTCTATTTGGCAGCTTAATTGCTAGAGATAATGTATCCAAAGAGACTCTTTTTAAGTTATTGGAAAATGCTCAATTCAAAATTTTTGATATCAATTTACGCCCTCCTCATTATGATTATGCACTTTTAATGGAGCTTATGACCCAAGCGGATTTCATCAAATTTAACGAAGATGAGTTATTAGAGATCTGTAGCTACTATAACGGACCAAAAGCAGGAATTAAAGAACAGCTCCTATTTATTTCACATAAAACCAATACCCAGCAACTATGCGTTACCCTGGGGGAAGAAGGAGCTTTATTATATGACCATGGCGAATGGGTGTCCCAACAAGGATTTGCAATTAAAGTAGCCGATACCGTTGGGGCAGGAGACTCTTTTCTAGCCACCTTAGTGGCAGGACTAATTTCTAATCGTCCACTAGCAGAGCGCTTACAACATGCTTGTGCTATGGGAGCAATTGTCGCTTCAAAAAAAGGAGCTAATCCTGTAATTCCTGAAAGAGAACTCTTGGATTTTATCAAATCTTCTCTTTAAAAAGATTTGGATTATCTTCGTAAAAAAACATTGTGTTCAATTTTTTACCTCCACAATTCACTCCTTTTAATTCCTCAGAGAATTTAAAACAATTCTTATCTCCTGCGGGAGTTATGTTCTTTGTCATGGATCGTCCAGAAGTACACAATGCATTCGACGAAAAACTTATTGACGAAATGACACAAGCGTTACTCGAATGTGAAGAAAATCCAGAAGTTAAAGTATTGGTTTTAACTGGGGCTGGGAAAAACTTTTCGGCCGGGGGAGATATTAATTACATGAGAGAGATCGGACAAAAGAATTTTGAGGAAAACAAAAAAGATGCACTTGCACTAGCAGAATTAATGCATACGCTTAATGAATTCCCAAAACCCACCATTGCTCGAGTCAATGGCGCAGCTTTTGGAGGTGGAGTTGGTTTGGTTTGTGCGTGTGATATGGCTTTTGGAACCCCTTCCACAAAAATATGCTTAAGTGAGGTAAAAATAGGTATGGTTCCTGCTACAATTGGACCTTATGTAATTAAAGCAATTGGACCACGAAATGCACATCGTCTTATGCTAACCGCCGAGATTATGCAGGGGCAAAAAGCAGTGAACTGTGGTTTTTTGGCGGATGTTTTTGATCAAGAAAATTTCGATAAGAGCGTAAATAAAATAGCTGAAAAAATCTCTAACAATGGACCCGAAGCTTTACAAATCACCAAAGCGATTCTACACAACTTAACCCACCAACCTATTAACGAGGGTGTAATTGATTATACTGCTGAAGTAATTGCGCAGGTGCGTTCATCCGAAGAGGGTAAAGAAGGCCTTTCTGCATTTCTAGAAAAAAGAAACCCTAAATTTTAATCTTCGTGATTAAATCTTAAGTTCTATCTTAGTCCCTTAATTATTAATTACATATATGAATTTTAAAAACATTTTTTACTTATTGGTTTCAGTACTTGTAATAAGCTGTACCAATGACGAAGTAACCAGTGACCTTCAATCGCAAATTGATAGGTTAGAATCTACCATTGAGACTCTTCAAGGTACTATTCAAACATTACAAACAAATGTGGGTGCAGCCACTACTGCAAATTCTGCATTATCTGACCAACTTTCTGATGCACAGGCTGCTATCCAAGCTGCACAAAATTTAATCAGTAGCAACGGAAACAATGTAACCTCCAACCAAACCGCCATTTCTTCAGCAACGTCTGATATTAATGGTTTAGACAGTCAAATTTCTGCTCTTTTAACTCGCCTTGCTTTTTTACAAGAAGCGTTAGAAGGAGTAAGCTATAACCAAGCTGTGAATCTAGAAGCTACGGGTACATTATCGGAACAAACACCCTCACAAGCTAGACAAACAATTTATGGTCGATGGGATATTGGCGGAAGTGGTGCTGCGAAAAGCGCTTCTGCAGATAGAAATGGCTGCTCTTTTGAATTTATTGAGTTTTTAGATGACAGTTACCTCTTAGTAATTGCTCTTCCAGAAGACGAAGTAGGTGTTCTCTTTGGAGATTACGTTTTAAATGAAAACGCTGATGGAGACGTAACAAGCGTAGACTTAATGTTTGATGCGGGAGATATTACTGCTCGCGTAGCAAGATTGACCAATGTAGTGGTGACGGAAACAGCAGGGGAACTAAGTGCTTCTTTTGATGTTGAGCTTACACTTCCTGAAGATATTCAGACTTGTCAAACTTCTTTACCTGGAAGCGTAACTGCACCAAAAGAAGAACCAGTTGACGAAGCGCTTACAGCCAATGCAGTAAGTAATCACGCGCTTTTAATTGGTGAATGGTCCCTGAAAGATTACCAATCTTCGGTTGGTGAAAACTTGCAGACAATTTTAACTGCTAATTGTATTGACTATGACGAATCAACAGGTGAAGAATCCATTGATCCTAATTGTGAAGCTGCAGGAAGTGCGATTGTTAATTTTTCTGACTTTGGTACTTATTCAATTTCAATATTAGCCCAAAATGGGCAGCCTTTAGATGTAGAAATTGGAGGTTGGTACTGGGAAGACGATCAAAATACTTTCGTTGTCTTTGATGAAGAAGACGAAGATGATTCAGAATTTGACGTAGTTTCTCTTAATGAAAATGAATTTATCATTTCAGGTAGTCATTTCAACTATGATATTGTATTTGGAGACAGTAATGTTCCTGAATATTCTGGTGTTTTTGGCAATGTAGGTTACGGTGCGGATGAAAACGGAAACCACACATTTAATTTCCCGTCCTCTGCTGAAAGTTGGGGTGGATTTGCCAATCAGAATGCTGCTATTTACCCAATGTCTTTCCCTAATGGTGGGAAAATTTCATTTTCGGGCTCAGCCCCTACTTCGGATGTAGAATTGTTCTTCAAGTTTGAGCGTGCTCCATTCCCTGAGGTAGACCCAGCTTTTGAAACTCCAATCGCAGTGGTTAGTGGCGCTGACCTAACCTCTTACAGCGTGGAAATCCCACCTCAAGATCCTTCAAATACTTTTAGTTCTGCTTTATTTTACCTGATTACTAGAGATACAGATGTAATTATTTCTAATTTTTCAATCCAAGCGTATACTGAAGTTGAAGAGCGTGTGACTGAAACCTTTACTTTTTCTAAATACTAGAAAGAAAGATCATTTTTTATTAAAAAAAGCCCTGTCAAATGACAGGGCTTTTTTTGTACCTCGGGTGGGAATCGAACCCACACTCCCGAAAGAACTGGATTTTGAATCCAGCGCGTCTACCAGTTCCGCCACCGAGGCTCGGGTGGACAAAATTAAACAAATAATTTTCAAGACCTAGAATTTATATTAAATTAAGTCCTTTTGGAAAATAAATTTTTACATTTGCAGTCCCTAAACAAAATATAATTAAAGTGTTAGGTAAAATGACAGAGGCAAAAATATTTAGCTGTACTCAAAGTGAAGAATTAGCAACGCGTATCGCAGCTAATTTTGGTATCCCGATGGGAAATGTAGCTTTCTCCCGCTATAGCGATGGAGAATTTCAACCCTCCTTTGAAGAGTCTGTTAGAGGATCGAGAGTGTTTATCGTTGGATCTACTCATCCAAGTTCTGATAACCTAATGGAAATGCTTCTAATGTTAGATGCAGCAAAGCGTGCATCTGCTCGTCATATTACTGCTGTAATGCCTTATTTTGGCTGGGCAAGACAAGACAGAAAAGATAAACCCCGCGTTCCGATTGGTGCTAAGATGATTGCCAAATTACTTGAAACAGCAGGGGCAACTCGAATCATTACAATGGATTTACACGCAGATCAAATTCAAGGTTTCTTTGAAAAACCTGTTGATCACTTATTTGCTTCTTCTATTTTTGTCCCTTACATACAAAGCCTTAATCTAGATAACCTAACCATTGCCTCTCCAGACATGGGGGGATCTAAAAGAGCATACGCTTATTCAAAATTTTTGAAAAGTGATGTAGTTATTTGCTACAAGCAGCGTCAAAAAGCCAATGTAATTTCTCATATGGAACTCATTGGTGATGTGAACGGGAAAAATGTCATTTTAGTAGATGACATGGTAGATACTGCAGGTACATTAACTAAAGCGGCTGAATTAATGATCGAAAGAGGTGCTAAATCAGTTAGAGCAGTATGTACGCATGGAATCTTATCTGGTTCTGCTCATGAACGTGTTGAGAATTCTAAACTTGAAGAACTTATTATCACGGATAGTATTCCTAGTAAAATGAAAAGTTCAAAAATTAGAATTTTAAGTTGTGCCGAGCTATTTGGGTCTACCATGCGCAACGTACATATCAATAAATCGATTAACGAAAATTTTATTAATTAAATCAATATGAAATCTATTACAATTAACGGATCTAAAAGAGAAAGCGTAGGCAAAAAGTCGACGAAAGCCTTACGTAATGCTGAGATGGTTCCCTGTGTACTGTATGGCGAAAACGAGCCCATGCACTTTGCAGCGAAAGAACTTGATTTCAACAAACTGGTGTATACACCTAACGCCCACACCGTAGTTATTAAAACTGAACAGGGCGATTTTAATGCTATTCTTCAGGATATTCAGTATCACCCAGTAAGTGATAAAATTCTTCATGTAGACTTTTATCAAATCAGTGATAACAAAGAAATTTCAATGAATATTCCTGTTCGTGTTGAGGGAGCTGCTCCTGGAGTATTAAATAGCGGTGGTACACTAATCCTTAACAAACGTAAATTAAGAGTACGTGCTTTACCTCAGAATCTACCTGATGAAATCGTTGCTAACATTTCTGAATTAGAGTTAGGTAATAAATTATACACCGCTCAAATTGCGCAAGAAAAATTCTCTTTCTTACACCCAGACAATACAGTTGTTTGCCAAGTTAAAACTTCTAGAGCTTCCATTAAAAGTGAAGCTACTGAAGAAGGTGCTGAGGAAGGAACAGAAGAAGCTGCTGCAGAATAAACATTTACAGTTTTGTAAGTATAAAGCATCTGAGTCTAGTTACTCAGATGCTTTTTTTATTTTTACACGATGAAAGGTTTTTTAAAAAAGCTGCTTAATAGTTTAATCCCCTCCCCTAAAAATGAAATTGATTTGAAAAAATTTCTGATTGTCGGTTTAGGAAATATTGGTACTGAATATGATAATACTCGGCATAATATTGGTTTCAACGCTTTAGACGAAATAACTTCTCGTCTTTCAATTAATTTTGAAGAGGGTCGTTATGGTGCCATGGCAAAAACCCGCTTTAAAGGCAGAACAATATTATTACATAAACCATCCACTTTTATGAATAATAGCGGAAAAGCAGTTCGGTACTGGGCTTTAAAAGAAAATATTCCACTACAAAATATTCTAATAATTACTGACGACCTCAATCTACCTTTTGGAACTTTAAGACTTAAACCGAAGGGAAGTGATGGAGGCCATAATGGATTAAAAGATATTCAGGCACAGCTCAACACTCCTAACTACCCCCGCCTTCGCTTTGGAATTCACAGTGAAGAAAAAGGGTATGACACGGTAAACTTTGTACTAGGCAAGTGGACAACAGAAGAAAAGGCAAAACTAAAAGAACGCTACCAACAAATAGAGAAGTTTATTTTTTCTTTTGTAACCCAAGGAATTCAGAATACCATGAATCAATTAAACGGGAAATAAGCTTAGGGTGCGGTATTAAAGTGGTTGATTACTGATTCAGAACGATTACCATCTTCATCCTCACTTTCGATTTTCCAGAAATAAGTAGTGGCTGCAGATAAACTTAAACTATAATTCAGAACAGTAATCTCTCTTGCTATGGTCTCTAATGCGTCTGGATTAGTCCCTAACAGTAAAGTATAACTTGCAATATTATCATCTAAGTCCGCACCACGCCATGTGAGTGTAACATTCCCCTGATTAAGATTAACTGTTTCACCATCTACAGGAGCTGTCAACTCAGCTGGAAAAGGAACATAAGTAAATTGTTCTTGACTCTCTAAATAAAAAACCCGTGTCTCACTTTCAGTATCCACACTGCTTAATTCTGAACTGGTGGTGACACTCCATTCGTAAGGGAATCCTCTGTTTAGGGTAACACTCGCAAACAAATATTCTGTAGATCGTTGATAGGTCTCTCCAGTTAATAGATTGACTATTTCTAGGCTGTAGTTGTCTGTATTTAATGCTTCCGACCAGTCAAAACTAACATTTGCTGTTGCTTCACCTAAGGCTACATATAAACAGCTTTCATTGTCTGCCGGAGACCTTAAATTAGTAGCTTCTGGTGCTGGGATCGGGTCTTTACAAGCTACCAAACCCAACAAGACTACAAAAAGAAAATTGATGGCTAATTTTTTCATTGTTTGATGAATTTAAGCGTTTCCTCTTTACCTTCTGATCGCACTTTAAGTACATAATTCGCTACAGATAAAGATTGAATATCTAAAACTACTTTCCTATTTAATTCACTTAACTGGGTAGATTGGGTGATTAATTGGTTCCCTTGTAAATCGAAGATTGCTAAGTCCACACGCTCGCCTTTTCCACCCACCAAAACAGTTAAATTATCATGTACAGGATTAGGGTATATTACAGAGGGGGCATCTAAGTATATATACTCCTCAACAACCCCTTGACAGGCTAAAGGCGTGGTCACTTTAACAACATTAAGTCCCTTGACTAAAGGAATCGTATGTGATGACTTATTATTAATTTCAAAATTATTCCCATTGTGTTGAATCTTATATACTTTACTACCCGAAAGGTCTAAAGTCAGTTGACGTTTACTGGCCTCCAACTTGGAGCTAACATTTAGAGGTAAAGGCTGATCGATTGAACTTGTGAAACACTGTTCAAAATTGGGTATATCCTCTGTGGTTATACAAATTAAATAATCTCCACTTTCTAAATTGTTTAACGCTACTGTATCAAGCGAAAAGTCGACCTGCTCATTGTAGCCATTTGGCCCTAATATTTGTGCGGTATAGGAGAACAAAGCAGTCGCTGAAATCATTATTTTTCCGTTGTTTCTTTCAATACAAGTCTCATCACTTTTAGATAGAGTAAAATTTCTTTGAGCATCAATATCACACAAATCACCTTCCCCATCATTATCTGAATCTAGCTGATCTTGATTGTTGACCAAAGGGCAATTATCTTCACTATCTATACATAAGTCTCCATCACTATTTACTTCTGGAACACCATTTAAACAGAAAAATAAATCTGCTACTTGTATTCTACCGGAGTCTTGCGGATAATTGTCAATTATACGCAGTTGCCATATTCCTTGTGAAGAAAGCCCATAGACTTCATCTAGCGCTTCGATAGGTCGATAGGTTCCAGTGAAAGGAGGACCCGCTGATAATATACTTTGTGTAGCTTCCGAATCAAAAACAGTTTGCGTGTAATCATCTCCATTTCCTCCAAGGCTTTCTGACAAGGTAATTGTGTTTCCTGCTGGAGTAGTTAATTGAAGCGTAAGGTCTTCTACATAGGTATGGGTCAAACTTATATTTACATCTAAATCAATAATGGTTAGATCATCGGCAACGGGAATATCGATAACGGTTGTCCTCGGTCCCTCAGCACCTGCATCAAAAATCAATCTAGGTAAATCGTTTCCACTGAAGGCCGCACAATTTATATTTTGGGTGGTAAATTGTCTTACTTCACTTGCGTCACTTTCCCCACACACTGTCCGTGCAAATACTCGCCAGTAGTAGGTCGTTAATGAAGTTAAATCTTCAATTCTTAATGTATTAGTTTCTGTTAATGAATTGATCAAAACATTAGTAAATCCTTCAGTATCGCTTACTTCCACACGATAGTTGGTCGCACTGATCATGCCATTCCAATTTAAATTCACATTATTTGATAGATCCGACGAATTATCTTCTGGATAGGAAAGTAAAGGGGTTCAACAGCTGATGATAAAAAGTTAGCTTGGAAGTTTTGCGTTTCAAGTAACTCATTATTTTGCCCTTGTAAATCTAGAGAAAGTGAAGTAACTACCTGGCTTTCTGCAGTAATTAAGATCGTTCCTGTTTCGCCATCTGATTGAAAAGTAGTTGGACTGAGGACCGATGAAAAACCTGGTGGTAAATCTACAACTTGTGCATTGACAGGACTACTCAATGTTTCATAAGCACGGAAGGTAAACGCATATTCTAAACTTAAGCCATCGCAAATGGTCTTTACATGATTAACTAACGGAAAAGCAAAATTTCTTTGTTCGATAGAAAAGTTAACCTCATTTACGGCAAAATAAATATTATTAACAGCCTTAATCATTAACCTTGCTTGGCTAGAGGTAATCCCCTCTGGGACAACAATGGTTTCTTGACCATCATTAGGGGTATTGGAAAGTAGGGTGTAATTAAAATTTTCTCCCCCGTCTAATGATAAAAGTAAGGTAACCGATGTGGTTGCTATGGGCGCCAAATTGGTCCTAGCTACATCCCATGTAATAATTACATTTTGCCCTGTTTCCCATACTGTAGGGGAATTTTGCTGGGAGGTCACACGAAATGGACCTGCATTTTCAATCACGTTTAAAGTAATCTCATCAAAATCAGTACTTCCAAAACCATTAGGGTGAGCTTCATTTCTATCTCTAACTGTAACCCCCCAATTAAGCGTTCTTCCGACTAGGGAAACCGTTTCCCAAGTAGATCCAATAGATTTACTGGTGTCTGATAATTCGCCTGCTAACACACTGCTCATTCTTGGAATTGATCTGAAATTACTCGAGGAGGGTGGTAAAGACCTGTTCATGCTTCCCATTAGTAAATAAGGGCCCAAGTTTTGTGCTCCAACTTCTCCAGAATCTAATTGCTCCCAGCAATAAGTAAGGTTGTCATTGTCTGGGTCAACAGCCTGAGCTTCTAATAAATACGGGGTTCCTTTAGGTATTGATTTGTTTTCACCTGCATTGACTGTTGGGGGTAAATTATTCTCACTAATTACCTCCTGACAGCTATATCTAGCTAGGTAATCTTGCATATTCTTAATACTATGATGATGAAAATATGGATCACTGTGTCTTTGCATATTTTGACCAGATACTATCCCAGCATAAGACATAATTGTTGATCCACTCCCAGGTTCACTATTTACTCCATAAGATTCTGTTTCATGTGCAAATGTATGTATGGCACCAAATTGATGACCTACCTCATGTAATACATAATCCACATCGAAATAATCTGTTAAAAACTCACCTTCACTGCCGTTGGTTGCAGTAAATGGGTGGGCTGAAAAAGCACTACCTTTCCTTCCATTTCGACAAACATTCCCCACGCTTCCTGCATTTCCATTTGCTGCAGAACGATGAAATAGATGCCCTACATCATAATTGGCTTCACCTATTCTCTCGGTTAATACTGATTGTATTTCTGAATTCAAATCATCACCGAAAGGATCGGTTTCTGAATCTTCAAACATGAGCGTTTCATCAGAAACAATGACTAAACGAACCCCCATATCTACTTCCATAACTTCATTCATACGGTTGACCGTATTTACCACTGCTGCAAAAGCGTCTTGCCGGTTAGACCCGTTGGTGGCATCATCATCTCCCCAGAAAGAAGTATATTCCGCAGAAGTCGCCACCGCAAAACGATAGGTCTTAAAATTGGTGTTTACTTGCTGATTGTTTGATTTATTTCTATCTGAAACTGTCTTAGGATTTTTTATTGGACTTGGGGTTCCACAATTAAAAACGGCGGCATCATCATCTTTCAAATTATCGCGTAGATAATATTGATATTCATTACGGTTTGTTTTCTTGGGTTGTAAGTACAGCATTCCATTCGGAGTACGCATGGTTCCGCTAATCCCCAGGGAAGTTTTTGTAATTCGCAGCGTTACATTGTTACGAAGCTTACTTTTGCCATAGTAAGTACTAATATTAGGATATTTAGCGGATACTTTTGAAGATAAAATTTTAATGGGAGACATAAAAAATTCCTCTGATTCACCGTATTCGTTTGGGAAAGAAAGCACTAAATCAGTTTTCTTATGATGAATTAACGTAAATTTCTGTTGAAATAATACAGGATTTAAATAGGCGGTACTTACCTCTCTTTTTTGAACAATTGACGACTTTGACAACTCCTCGATGGGAGAGGAAGAAGTCATTTTCCATAAATCTTGGCTATAGCACTGTAATGAAAATAATATAGTAATGGTATATATAAATCTATTCAAAATATAATAATAGGTTGTATAATTCTTTTTTAAATATAATGTTTCGATTGTTATAAAAGCTATAATTTTACAAATAGTTAAATTATTGTTTCTTGAAGGTTATAAATACCATTGCCAATTATTCTGAATTAAAAAATTGTGCGCTCACTATTGGCACCTTTGATGGCGTTCATATTGGTCACCAACAAATAATCAAACGACTAGTAAAACAGGCAAAAAAAAAGAATCTATTGTCGGTGGTTCTTACCTTTTTCCCTCACCCCAGGATGATTTTACAGAAAGAAAGTGATATCCGTTTGATTGATACATTAAATGAAAAACAAAAACTTTTAGAAGATCTTGGGATAGATGTTTTAGTTGTTCATCCTTTTTCGAAAGTGTTTTCAAGACAACTCGCAGACGAATTTATACGAAATATTTTAGTTAACACCTTTCAAATAGCACATCTAATTATTGGTTACGACCATCGTTTTGGGAGAAATCGAGAAGCAACAATTGATGACCTAATTAACGCAGGTGAAACCTATGGCTTTTCTGTTGAGAAAATTGAAGCTCAAGAAATTGCCTCAGTAAATGTAAGCTCAACTAAGATAAGATTAGCAATAGAAGGGGGTGATATTCATAAAGCAAACAACTATCTTAATCGACCCTTCAAAATCACAGGAAAAGTTATTAAAGGAGCTGAAATTGGAAGAACAATAGGGTTTCCTACAGCAAATCTACACATTACAGAAGAGTATAAATTGCTGCCTGCGGATGGAGTGTATTTTGTTAGGGCTAAGCACAAAGGAAAAACCATCTTCGGTATGATGAATATTGGATTTCGACCCACAGTAAATGGCAAAAAAAGATCTTATGAAGTTCATTTTTTTAATTTTAATGAAGATCTCTACAAGCAATTCATTTCGGTAGAACTCCTAGATCAAATAAGACAAGAAAAAGCTTTTCTAACCCTAGATGAGTTAAAACAACAATTAACCCTAGATAAGGCGCATTGTCAAAGATTGATTCCTAGAAAATAACCTTATTTTGAAGAACAAAGTTTTATCTTTGTATTAGAGCATAATTCACATGATACCACTTAAGCAACTTAGAGAAAATAAAGAAAAAGCGATTGACTACTTAAAGAAAAGAAACTTCAAAGAAATTGAGTTAGTGGACCGTATTATCTCCCTCGATGAAGAGCGACGAACTACGCAGACTACTCTTGACAGCCAATTAGCAGAAGCCAATCAATTAGCTAAAAGCATTGGGCAGCTTTTTAAATCAGGAAAAGCAGATGAAGCAAAAGAGTTAAAAGAACGTTCGGGTATTTTAAAAAATAGCTCTAAACAGCTACAGGAACAAATGCAAAAACTTGAAAGCAATCTTCTTGAACTCCGCTATCAAGTACCCAATATCCCGCAAGAAAGTGTACCTACAGGAACCTCGGAAGAAGACAACGAAGAAATTGAAAAAGGGGGAGACCTTCCATCCCTAGAAAGTGAAGCCTTACCGCATTGGGAATTGGCTAAAAAATATGACCTTATTGATTTTGAGCTAGGAAGTAAAATAACCGGTGCAGGCTTTCCTGTCTACAAAGGAAAAGGTGCTCGTTTACAACGCGCATTAATTAATTATTTTTTAGACAAGAATACTGCAGCTGGATATCAAGAAACCCAAGTTCCCCACTTGGTCAACGAGGCCTCGGGGATTGGCACTGGACAATTACCCGACAAAGAAGGTCAAATGTACCATGTTACAGGAGATGACCTTTATTTGATCCCTACGGCTGAAGTCCCTCTGACCAATCTATTTAGAAATGTGTTATTAGAGGAGAAGCAACTTCCTATTGCCGTGACTGGCTACACCCCTTGTTTTAGAAGAGAAGCGGGAAGCTACGGAGCGCATGTACGCGGTCTAAATAGACTTCATCAATTTGATAAAGTAGAAATTGTTAGACTGGAGACCCAAGAAAGATCTAATACAGCATTAGAGGAAATGCGAGACCACATAAAAAGTATTCTTATTGAACTAGAACTCCCCTATCGTGTATTGCGTTTGTGCGGAGGTGATTTAGGCTTTACTTCTGCTTTAACTTACGATTTCGAGTTATTTTCTGCGGCACAGGAAAAGTGGCTGGAAATTAGTTCGGTGTCTACTTTTGAAAGTTATCAGTCAGAACGTCTACAACTTCGATACAGAACTGCCGATGGAAAAAAACTAAACGTTCATACACTAAATGGAAGTGCACTTGCTCTTCCTCGGGTTTTAGCCACCCTCTTAGAAAATTGTCAAACTCCAGAGGGAATCATAATCCCTTCTGTTTTGGTTCCTTACACTGGTTTTACTAAAATTTCTTAAACATGTTCATATACAACGTAACTGTTCACGTAGAACCTGCCATTGAAAAAGAATGGCTCGCATGGATGAAAGAAGAACATCTTGCCGAAATTTTAGGAACGGGTAAGTTTATAGAGGCTAAACTTTTTAGGGTAATTACAGACCAAGATCATGGAGGAATTAGCTATGCTACACAATATCTATGTAACTCTGTAAATGAATATAATGCATACCTTGAAGAAAACGCAACTGCATTAAAACAAAAAGCAAAAGAGCGTTTTGGAAATTCGATTTTAGCCTTCCGAACTCAACTGGAACAAATACATACACAAAAATGAAAAGTGTTCGCCCCAAAAAAAAACTAGGGCAACATTTCTTGACAGATTTATCTGTGGCAGAAAAAATTGCCAAAACCTTAGAATTTGACACCTATGATCAAGTTTTAGAAATTGGTCCTGGCATGGGTGTACTCACTCAATTTTTACCTTGGAAAGAGGATAAGGTGCATTTGATAGAGATTGATAGAGAATCTGTCACTTATCTACAAAAGGCCTATTCTTCTCTTGGAGAGCGCATCCATCAAGGTGATTTTTTAAACATCGATTTAACTACGATTTTTAACGAAAAACCCTTTGCTATCATTGGAAACTTCCCTTATAACATATCTACGCAAATAGTTTTTAAAACACTTGAAAACAGGGATAAAATCCCCTTCTTTTCTGGGATGTTTCAGAAAGAAGTTGCCCAACGAATCTGTGAGCCACCAGGATCAAAAAAGTACGGAATACTCTCTGTCTTAACACAGCTTTTCTTCGAAACTAATTATGAATTTACAGTGCCTCCAAACGTGTTTAATCCACCCCCAAAAGTAGACTCAGGAGTTCTGACCCTTAAACGAAAAGCCGTTTATAGTTTAGACTGTGACGAGAAACTCCTCTTTAAAATCGTTAAATTAAGCTTCCAACAACGAAGAAAAACATTGCGCAACAGCCTAAAAACTCTAGATATCCCTAAAAGTCTTACAGAAGATAGTATCTTTGACCAACGACCCGAAAAACTGTCTGGAGAAGCGTTTATTGCATTGACAAAAAAAATTGACCATGGCCAACTTTCAACTTGACAATGTCTATTTAGAAAAAATTAAGCTACTTATTCTTGAAGAAAAAGATAAGAAGCTTAAAAAAGAACTCCATGAATTACATTATGCTGATATTGCCGAAATCATTGAACAACTTTCTCTGGATGAGGCGATTTATCTGATCAAACTTTTAGATAGTGACCTAACTGCTGATGCGCTTGCAGAAGTAGATGACGATTTTAGAGAAAAAATACTCGAACAACTTTCTGCCAAAGAAATTGCGGAAGAAGTAGAAGTACTCGATACCGATGATGCTGCAGATATTATATCTGAGTTACCAGAAGATCGCCAAGAAAAAGTCCTTTCTCAAATTGAGGATACAGAACATTTAAAGGACATCCGCGAACTCTTAAAGTATGAAGAAAACACCGCTGGTGGGTTAATGGCAAAAGAGTTGGTCAAAGTTCATGAAGACCTCAGCGTATTAAAATGTGTAAATGCTATGCGAAAGCAAGCAGAAGAAGTTACACGAGTGCATTCTATTTATGTGGTCAACGCAAAGAATCAACTCTTAGGAAGGCTCTCGCTAAAGGATCTCCTAACCGCACAATCTAAGGCCATTGTTAAAGACATTTACATTCCTAAAGTAGATTTTGTTCATGTAGACGAAAATGTAGAGGAAGTTGCCAAAGTGATGTCAAAATATGACTTGGAAGCGATTCCTGTAGTGAATGATCAAAAAGAATTACTTGGCCGTATTACTATTGACGATATTGTAGATGTAATTAAAGAAGAAGCGGATAAAGATTACCAATTAGCAGCGGGTATTTCCAACGATGTAGAAGCAGATGACACCATCTATGAACTTACAAAAGCCCGTTTACCGTGGTTGTTTTTGGGACTCTTAGGTGGACTTGGCAGTGTATTTATTTTAAAGGATTTTGAAGAGGTAATGAACCAATCACGTTTAAGGAGTTTGTTTTTTTACACCCCTCTGATTGCAGCTATGGCAGGAAACGTAGGAGTTCAATCATCTGCAATTATTGTACAAGGTTTAGCCAATGATGTCGTTAAAGGATCGTTGATAAAGCGACTTTTTAAAGAGGTCGGGCTAAGTTTAATCAATGGTTCTATTCTTGCCTTTGTTTTAATCGGGTTTGGCTATTTTATTGATCAAGAATTTATTCTTAGCCTTACTGTAGCAGGTTCCATGATGGGGGTAATTATTATTGCCGCACTAATTGGTACGTTTGTTCCAATAATTTTAGATAAAAAGGGTATCGACCCAGCCATTGCTACAGGACCTTTTATAACTACGGCTAATGATATCTTTGGTATTTTCCTATTCTTCTTTATGGCCCAAGCTATTTTAGGGTTTTAAACGATTTCAAGTATGAAAATTCTTCATCTAGACAAAAATCATCCACTGCTTTTGCAAAAACTAGAAGCCGCTGGATTTATAAACACCTTAGCTTATAAACATTCTAAAAGTGACGTTGAAAGCATGCTTCCAGCGTACGATGGAATTGTAATTAGAAGTCGGTTTTCAGTTGATGCCTCTTTCTTAAGTAAGGGCCCCAAACTTAAATTCATTGCTAGAGTGGGAGCTGGCACAGAAAATATCGATGAAAAAAAAGCCGAAGAATTAGGAATAAAACTTTTAGCAGCTCCTATGGGGAATGCTAATGCTGTTGGTGAACACGCCCTAGGAATGCTGTTAGGCCTAATGAATAAATTAAGGCTTGCACACCAATCTATTGAAGCAGGAGAATGGTTACGAGAATTACACCGCGGAGAGGAATTAGAGGGTAAAACCATAGGAATTATTGGGTATGGCAATATGGGAAAAAGTTTTGCTAAAAAACTAAGAGGCTTTGACGTAAAAGAGGTCATCTATTACGATATTGAACCCAAAGAAACAGACCCCTTCGCGCGTCAAGTTTCGTTAGAAGAGCTTCAGGAAAAAGCAACTGTACTGAGTTTACACACTCCGCAAACTCCCCTAACTACGGGAATGATTGATGCCGCTTTTTTGACCAAAATGCAGCAGCCTTTTTGGCTCATCAATACCGCAAGAGGAAGTGCCGTAAAAACTGTTGCTCTAGTAGAAGCCCTAAAAAACGGAAAAGTAAAAGGAGCTGCTTTAGACGTTTTAGAATATGAAAAAAGCTCATTTGAAAATCTCTTTGCAACAGAAATCTCTAGTGACTTTGGTTATTTATTAGCCGCTAACAATGTAATGCTTTCTCCTCATGTAGCCGGTTGGAGTACGGAAAGTCACCGAAAGCTAGCTGAAATTATCGTTGAAAAAATCAAGTCAATCATTTAATTTACTGAGGCGGCTTATCTGTCAGCTAAAACGACCTGCAAAGTTTCTCTCGTTCGTTGTTCCAAAAGAATTTTTTCACCGTAACTGCGTACTTTTTCTTTGGCAGTTTGGTCAAAATGTCGGACAGTAAATAGCTGCACATTTTCTGTGACCGTTAGCTTAAACTTAGCCCTTAATTCAACTAGCAACTCCTCTAAACGATTATACTTATTACTAATTACCACGGAAAAGCTGATGGCAGAGTTTTGTATCAGCTCTACACGCATTTGAAAACGTGACAAGAGTGCAAAAATTTCCGCAATATTTTCTTCTACAATAAATGAAAAGTCAAGCGAAGATAATTTCAATAAAACCTGGTTTTGTTTAACTATATAACAAGGTACATGAGGCTCTAGAGTTTGACCTTTAGATACTGCCGTGCCTTTCCCTTCTGGGTTTAAAAAAGAACGAACATATAGAGGTATTTCTTTTCGCTGAAGAGGCTGAAGCGTTTTAGGATGAATTACAGAAGCTCCATAGAATGCCAATTCTATTGCCTCTCTGTAGGAAATTTGATTCAATAATACCGTATTATCAAAATAACGTGGGTCACCATTGAGTACTCCCGGTACATCTTTCCAAATAGTCACAGACTCTGCACCCAATGCATAACCAAAAATAGCGGCAGAATAGTCTGAGCCTTCTCTTCCGAGGGTAGTTGTAAAATTATTGGAATCACTTCCAATAAAACCTTGTGACACAATTAATTTGGCACCATTAACTTTTTCTTTGATTTTAGATTGAGTTAATTCCCAGTCTAAGTTGGCATCTCTATAATAATCATCTGTTTTCACACATAAACGTGCATCCAACCAATAGGCTGGCAAACCAATAGAGATTAAATAATCGGTAATTATGGTGGTTGAAAGTAACTCTCCAAAACTTACTGCTTGATCATAAACAAAGCTATAATTAGGGGACTTGTTACGATCAAAAAATGCAGTTAATTCTTGGATTAAATCTTTTACCTTTTTAATCAAAGAAGCATTGTCTTTATCCATTAATTCCTTTACGATATTTAAATGGAAAGCTTCTAGCTCCAGCAAAGAAGACTTTAAATCTTCTGGTTTATTTTGATAGGTTTCTACCACTGCTTCTAGGGCATTTGTCGTTTTACCCATTGCTGAAACAATAATTAAAACATCATCATAACCTACTTTTTGTAAAACAGAGGCTACATTTTTTACACTAGATGCATCTTTCACTGATGCACCTCCAAACTTAAATATTCTCATTTTTTTTTGCTAAATAGCGGCTCATGGCCGCTTGATCCATTTGTACGGTTCGCCAATCTTCTAAAACTTGGGCTCCGCTATTTTTATAGAAGTTAACTGCATGAACATTCCAATCTAACACGACCCATTCAATTCTGCGCACCTCTTCCTTATGGGCATATGAAATAAATGATTCATAAAGTGATTGTCCTACTCCTGTTCCGCGTTCAGATTTTGTAACGATTAAATCTTCTAAGTGAAGTGTTGGACCTTTCCAAGTAGAATACCTTGGATAAAATAAGGCCATGCCAATGACACGATCAGATAAAACCGCTACGATACACTTGAACTTTGGCTGATCTCCAAAAGCATCTCTTTCTAAATCCTCCAGGGTGATCTCGACCGCATCAGGTTCATTTTCAAAATCTGCTAATTCATTGATGAGATTTAAAACACCTGGCAAGTCTTTCAATTCTGTAAAACGGTAAACTACGTTACTCATTAACTGAAGTTTATTAAACTAGTTTTCTCTCTTTTAGTTAAAAGGACGTTCGCGTTCATACTCAAACCCTTTATTATCAGCGCAAAAATACCATAGTTCATTGAATTGACCCTATCTATGAAATTAATTTCACAATTTGATTCCTAGGTGTGAAATCTAAAAGGTCCACCAAGATTCGATTGATTGAATAAAATCTTTTGGATTTTCAGCATGTAACCAATGTCCGGCGCCAGGGACTTCTGCAATCTTAAAATCGGGAAAATGATGTCGGATAATAAGTTCATCTCCTTCAGTTATGTATCCAGAATTTTCTCCTTTTAGAAATAAGGTCTTTTGGAGAAAACTCATTCCTTGAGGTAAGGCTTCTCCAACTTGTTTTCCAGCATTTTTTAATATATCAATATTTAATCTTAACCCTAATTGAGAAGCATCTACTCGGTAAATGTTTTTGAGTAAAAACTGACGGGTAGAAGTTTCTTCAACATGTTGGGCTAAGGTAGTATCCGCCTCTTTTCTGCTTTTTATTTTTGAAAAATCAAGTAGTGCAAGACCATTAAGAATGGTTTGGTGATGAGGAGAATACTTTTTAGGAGCAATATCTGCAACGATTAATTGCGATACATATGAAGGAAGACTACAGGCAAATAACATAGCTACTTTACCGCCCATAGAATGACCTAATACAGTAGCAGTGTCAATATTATGATGATCACAGTAACGTTTTACATCATCTACCATGGCAGAATAATTAAAAGTATTACTCCAAAAGCTTCTACCATGATTACGAAGATCTAGTAGATGAACATGCCATCCTTGATCTGCCCATCTTTTACCATGGGTTTTCCAATTGTCACCCATCCCCAAAAACCCATGAAGAACAAGCAAATGCTTAGATCCTTCTCCAAGCCTAAGACTATGAAGTAATTCCATTATTGCAGGGCTTTTAAATATCGTTGAATAACCGTTTCAAAACCTAAATAAAGAGACTCGCTAATTAAGGCGTGACCGATAGAGACCTCTAAAAGATGTGGGATTTCTTGTTTAAAATAAGTGATGTTTTCAAGACTCAAATCATGACCTGCATTTATCCCTATATTTAAGTCATTCGCTAACTTAGCCGCTCTTTGATAGGGTGCAATCGCGCTTTGTCTATCAAGAGGGAATTGTTTAGCATACCCCTCTGTGTATAATTCAATCCGATCTGTTCCTGTAGCCAAAGCTCCCTCAATCATTTTTTCATCGGGATCTACAAAAATTGAAGTTCTTATACCTTCCTCCTTAAATACGTGGATAACCTCTTGTAAAAAAGTAGCGTGAGTGAGGGTGTCCCAGCCTGCATTGGAAGTAATTGCATCTTCTGCATCAGGAACTAAAGTAACTTGGGTGGGTTTAATTCCCATCACTAGCGAAATAAAATCCGGTATAGGGTTTCCTTCAATGTTATACTCTGTGGTTACCACAGCGGGTAATTCTTTTGCATCACTATAACGTATATGTCTTTGATCTGGGCGAGGATGAATTGTAATGCCTTGAGCTCCATAGACTTGTAGGTCGGTAGCCACTTTCAACAAATTTGGCACATCCCCTCCCCTAGAATTTCTTAGGGTAGCGATTTTATTAATATTAACACTTAACTTAGTCATTCGTTATTTTTGGTATAAAATTACAAACTTCGCTAAGCATTCTTTCTTTTTAATTAATAAAACTTCTAGGATTATCAAGAAAGTTAGCCCATGATTATTTTGTACTTTTGTTTAAACACCTCGTATGCAGATCGCTATTATTAGTCCGTTTATCAATACCCTATCGGTCAGTTATGCCGAAGGTGTTATAGAACATTTATTGGGCTTAAAAATTAATGTTCTTGTAGATCGGAATTTGCATGAAGCGCTAGAGAGCCCACCTTTTAAAGAACAGCTTGCTATTTTTGAAAACCTTGAATCTTCTACGGATTTTTTAATTTGTATTGGAGGAGATGGATCTATGCTGCAAGCCGTTGCAGTAGTCAGAGATAGTCAGGTTCCCATTTTAGGCATAAATACGGGTAGGCTCGGATTTCTTACAAGTCTACAAAAAGAATCTTTAAACAAAGGGCTTCAATTGCTATGGGAAAAGAAATACACCCTAATTAACCGCACACTTTTAGCAGTAGATTTAGGAGAATTTCAACATTTATTAAAAAATTTCCCTTATGCCCTAAATGAGATCAGCGTAAATAGAAAAGATGCGGCTTCCTTAATAAGCATTAAAACAGTTGTAGATCAGAATGATTTGACAACTTACTGGGCAGACGGATTAATTATTGCAACACCTACAGGCTCTACTGGCTATAATCTGAGCAGTGGCGGCCCAATTGTATTACCCTCTACGCCTGGTTTAGTCATGACACCAATTGCTCCGCATAATTTAAATATCCGTCCGCTTGTTTTACCAGATTCTGCTACGATTTCTTTATCAGTTTCTGGAAGAGAAGAGCACCATTTATTATCTCTCGACTCTAGATTGATCAGCCTTCCTTTAGGCTCTTCTATTGTAATCAAAAAAGCTCAATTTAAAATTGCAACTGTACAATTCAACGATACCGCTTTTTACAACATACTAAGAGAGAAATTATTTTGGGGGTTAGATAAGCGCAATTAGGCAATAAAACTCTTTTAAATCAGTTTAATATAATGAAAATTACCGACGGTGACGGTAAACACTTTTGTACCCTAAACTGAATGAAAAAAGCGAGCTTACTACTTATCGTTTTATCTCTTTCTCTTCCTATAAAAGCACAGATCCATGAATTGGGTTTCTTTTTGGGAGGAAGCAATACCATTGCAGATATTGGGGCAACAAAATCAGTATTTGCCAATTCCCCAGCAATTGGACTTGTTTATAAATGGAATATAACCACACGTTATGCAATTAGATCAAGTTTTATGAACAGTAATCTTAAAAGTTATGATTTCTACGCTCAGGACTTAAGCAGGTTTAATCGACTTGTAAGTATTGACAATAATGTATTTGAATTTTCACTAGGCTTTGAAGTTAATTTTCTTGAGTTTAATCTTCATGACGATGACAAAGAACTATCTCCTTATATCTTCGCAGGTGTTAATTATTTTCATCAGGAATTATATAAAATTGCCCCTAGAATGGGCAACAGCAGTATGTATGATGTATCTAAATACGATGGGGAGTTCAATTTTTCTATTCCGATTGTAATCGGAATTAAAGCCAGTATCTCCCCTCTGTTTATAGTGGGTTTAGAAACTGGAATACGTTATGCCTTAAGCGATAATATTGATGGAAGTAATCCTGTGGGAGAATTTGCAAATGATCCAACCTTAAAACATGGGAATTTATATAATAATGATTGGTATGTCTTTACTGGCTTGACTTTTAGTTATACCTTTGGCCAAATTCCATGTTACTGTAAAGAAAAGTGATGAATTCAACAAACAATAGCTCAATACCAACTCATGTCGCTATCATAATGGATGGTAATGGCCGCTGGGCTAAATCTTTAGGTAAAAATAGGGTTTTTGGTCATCGTAACGGTGTTAATTCTGTGCAAGATATCGTTGAAACAGCTGCCAAAAAAAACATCAAATACCTGACACTTTATGCGTTTTCTACTGAAAATTGGGGGAGACCCAAGAAAGAAATAGGTATTCTTATGGAGCTGTTAGTCAGTTCATTAAAAAAAGAATTGACTAAAATGATTGAAAACAACATTCGTTTAAATACAATTGGGGACATAAGCATGCTTCCGTCAAAAGTAGAAAACGAATTAATCGATACCATTGATAAAACAAAAGGGAATAATGGGCTAACCTTAACCCTCGCATTAAATTATGGATCAAAACAAGAGCTTACAAGAGCCATGCAAGCAATTGCTGTCAAAGTTAAAAATAATATAATTTCACCCGAAAATGTTGATGAAACGATTATAAATGAGCATCTTTACACGCAAAATTTACCAGCGGTAGATTTATTAATCAGAACAAGTGGTGAACAACGAATAAGTAACTTTTTATTGTGGCAAATTGCCTATGCTGAACTCTATTTCTCAGAGGTGCTTTGGCCAGATTTTACACATGTACATTTTCAGCAAGCCATAGAAAGTTATCAAAAACGAGAACGAAGATTTGGAAAAACAAGTGAGCAACTTATCCCTTAATATATCCCGAACTATTACATACGTTAATTTTTGTCTACTATTCTTAGTTAGTGGTTTATCTGTTAATGCACAATCAACTGAGTTTATTCCAGGAAAAAAATATACGATTGACTCCATACAAGTAATTGGATTAAAAAATTACAACGATAAAACGGTAATCTCCTACAGTGGTTTAAGAGTAGGGCAAAAAATAAACCTTCCTGGAGATAAAATTAGTGCGGTAATTAATAAACTTTGGAACCTAGATCTGTTTTCAGATATTAACTTCTATGCGATCAATCCCTCTGAAACTGGCATTACACTTCAAATTGAAATAGAAGAATTACCTACACTCAATGAATTTAAAATTAACGGTCTCAAAAAAGGGAAAATTCAAGGTGTTGTAAAGGAAACGGAATTAGAGGCTGGAAAGAAACTTTCGGAAAGTTTTTTAACCAACACTAAAAATTACATTACCAATAAATTTAAGAAAGAAGGGTTTTTAAACACAAAAGTGAATTTAATTACTGTACAAGATTCTCTTCAGCCTAATTTGGTCAATCTAATAGTAAACATTAACAAAGGTAATCGGGTAAAAATTAAAAAGATTGCCTTTAATGGGAATCAAAAATTCAAAGACGGGAAGCTAGCACAGCAGTTGAAAAACACGAAACAAAAAGCCTTTTATCGCTTTTGGAAAAAATCAAAATACATTCCGGCTGATTTTGAAGAAGACAAAGATGCTTTACTAGACTTTTTTAAAGAAAAAGGATACCGCGATGCAAGAATCATTAGTGACACCCTCATTATCAATGAAGATAATTCTCTTACATTAGAGTTTGATATTGAAGAGGGAAATCCTTACTTCTTTGGAGAGATTGATTATGTAGGAAATGGTGCTTATTTAGATCGTCAATTAGATATTATTTTAGGAATTAAAAAAGGAGATCCATACAATGGGGTTTTATTAAAAAAGCGCATTGCTGACGACACAAAACCCGATGGAGAGGACATTACCAATCTATACCAAAATAGCGGTTATCTATTCTCAAACATTAACGCAGTAGAGGTAAGTGCCGAAAATGACACCATTGATTTTGAAATACTCATTACAGAAGGAAAATTAGCTTCTTTTAATAAAATTAGCGTAGTAGGAAATGACAAAACCAATGACCATGTTATTTTTAGAGAATTACGTACAAAACCAGGAGAACTCTACAGCAAAGATAAAGTGGTCCGAACTGTTAGAGAGTTAGGACAATTAGGCTTTTTTGACGCAGAACAAATTTCTCCCGACTTTAAAAACGTAGATCCCAATGCAGGTACCGTAGATATTGAATTTGGCCTACAAGAATCTGGTGCTAGTCAAATTGAACTTCAAGGAGGCTACGGCGGAGGCGGTTTTATTGGGACCCTTGGTTTATCATTTAATAATTTCTCCATGAGAAATATTTTTGATAAATCCAGTTATAGACCTGTTCCCTCTGGGGATGGTCAAAAGTTAAGTTTACGCTTACAAGCCAGTCAGTTTTATAATACCTATAGTTTCACATTTGCTGAACCATGGCTAGGTGGTCGTCAACCTGTGCAATTTTCTACCTCCCTGTCTCGAACAAACCAATTTCGATATGACTTTTTAACAGGGCGTGCAGATAAATCACAATCATTTGAAATAAGTAGTATTACACTTGGATTAGCCAAACGATTAAGGGTTCCTGATGATTATTTCACACTGTCTCAAGCATTAACTTATCAATACTATAATCTTCAAAATTATTTCACAGGACTCTTTACTTTTGGTGATGGAGTTTCTAATAATATCTCCTATACCATTGCACTTTCTAGAAACAACACCTACACCAATCCAATCTTTCCAATGGGTGGGTCTAACTTTATAATTAGCGGTAAGTTTACTCCCCCTTATTCTTTGTTTGATAATAAGAATTTTGAAAACTTAGGAGATCAAAGAGCGTATCAGACGCTTAACGATGCTGGGGAATTAGTACCCGATCAAGGGAAAATTGATCAAGAGAAATTCCGTTTTCTAGAGTATTATAAACTAAAGTTTAGTGGAACGTGGTATACCCGCATTTTTGATAAACTCGTACTTAAAACGCAAACAGATTTTGGGATTTTAGGATCTTATAATAGTAAGAGAGGTGACATACCTTTTGAACGTTATTACATCGGAGGAGATGGTATGGCTAATAACTTTGCCTTAGATGGAAGAGAAACAGTAGCATTGAGAGGGTACCCTAACCAATCCTTATCTACGAGTGATGGTTCAACTATGTATAATAAATTCACGTTAGAATTACGTTATCCTTTAACATTAAAACCAACGGCATCTATATTTGCACTCACCTTTTTAGAATCTGGTCAAGGATATGACCAATTCAAAAATTTTAACCCATTTAATGCCAAGCGTTCCGGAGGAATGGGAGTCAGAATTTTCATGCCTGCATTTGGATTATTAGGAATAGATTTTGCTTATGGCTTTGATAATGTAAGAAATAATGCGACCACTCCAAATGGGTGGGAAACTCATTTTATTATTGGCCAGCAATTTTAATATATTTGTATTACTATGTATATCAATAAATTACAATCCTACTTCCTGCTACTAGTTATGATTGCTAGTCAGTGGACTATGGCACAAAGGGGAGTTCGGATTGCTTATATTGATATGGATGAAATTCTGAGTAATATTGATGATTATAAAAAGGGGAACGATTTACTCACCAAAAAGATTGCAGACTGGAAAAATGAGATTGAGCTAAAAAAAATGGAACTTAAAAGCCTTGAAGATCAACTTCAGGCCGAAAAAGTATTACTCACTCCCGAATTAATTGAAGATCGCGAAAGTGATTTATCAATATTCAGAAATGAAATTATAGCTCTTCAAAACAATTATTTTGGTCCACAGGGTGATTTTATTAAACAAAAGAATAATTTATTAAAGCCTATTCAAGACCAAGTAATGAGTGTGGTTAGAACAATTGCCCAAGAACGAAAGTATGATTTCGTTTTTGATCGTTCCTCTGACTTGATTATGCTATATTCCGCAAAAAATTACGATATTAGTGGCCTGGTTTTAAAACGCATTAATGCAGCAGAGCGAATTAAAGACAGAAAAAAACAAATTGAAGAAAGAAAAGCTGCAATTAAACAACGAAAAAAAAATTAATTCATTCAAATTAACATACTAATGAAAAAACTGAAATCTTTTTTTATTGCTGTATTGATGGCAGCCCCTTTAACTTTTTCTTATGCGCAATCTAAGGTTGCCCATATCGACACGCAAAAGTTGATTAGTGAAATGCCTGAGGTGATCGCTGCTCAAAAACAGTTGGAACAGCTTGAGAAGACGTATACAACAGAAATTGAAAATACATACAAAGAATTCCAAACTAAAGCACAATCTTATTCCGCTGATGCTCCTAATCAAACAGATGTAACTAACCAGGCACGTCAAAAAGAGTTGGAAACTATGCAACAGAATATTAACCAATATCGCGAAACTGCTTCTCAAGATTTACAAAAGAAACAAGTTGAAATGATGCGTCCACTCTATGACAAAGCCAAGGCAGCTATAGAGAAAGTTGCTGCAGCACAAGGATTTGATTATGTACTGGATTCCTCTGCTGGAGGAAGCGTTATAATGGCCAAAGGAAAAGACCTAATGGCAGACGTTAAGTCAGACTTAGGATTTTAAAAAACATTAAAACCCATAAAAAAGTCACTGTATAGTGGCTTTTTTTTTGCTATGAAAAAAAGGATTGGACTTTTTGACTCTGGTGTGGGAGGATTAAGCCTCCTCCCTGCTTTAAGCGCATTAATGCCCGCTGAAAGTTATTGTTATCTAGCAGACGAAGCTCACACTCCTTATGGCGATAAATCGGAAGACTTCCTTTTAAAACGAAGTGAGATCATCACCCAATATCTAATTTCTCAAAACTGTAAACTTATTGTAGTAGCCTGTAATACGGTAACTACACAAATCATTCAACAGCTTAGAAATAAGTTTTCAATTCCTTTTGTAGGTATAGAGCCCGCTGTAAAACCAGCCGCACAACACACGCAAGTAGGGAAAATTGGGGTATTAGCCACCCAAGGCACACTCAATAGTGAATTATTTCATAAAAATGTAGCACAAAACACAGCAGGTATAGAAGTTTTTACACAGGTAGGTAAAGGTCTTGTCGCCATGGTCGAAAATGGAAACCTCAACCATCCACAAGCAAAAGAATTGCTGACTAGTTATTTGACCCCAATGATTGAACAAGGGATAGACCAACTCGTTTTGGGCTGCACACATTATCCTTTTCTTCAACCAATAATTGAACAAATAGTTCCCTCATCAATCAATATTATAGATAACAGTAAAGCCGTGGCACTGCAGGTTAAACATCTTTTAAAAGAAAATAACTCCCTACAATTAGATCAAAGCACAAGTGAAGTTGTCTATTATTCTACAGAAAAAAAATCAAACTTGAATCATTTTACTAAAGATAAAATTATTCATCTTCAGATTTAAACCAACTGGAGTAATGAAGATAATTAGATGCAATTCTTTCTATCTCTCCTTTTTGAAGCCCTTGGTCAATCGTTTTTATTTTTTTAGCAGGTATCCCCGCATAAACGGACCCGGATTCAATAATTGTACGTTGTGTAACCACACTACCTGCTGCTATGATACTATTTGAATTCACTACACAATGATCCATTACAATACTCCCCATACCTATTAAAACCTTATCGTGAATCGTACATCCATGAACAATAGCATTATGGCCCACAGAAACATCATTGCCGATGTAGGTAGGAGCTGTTTTATAGGTGGCATGAATTATCGCTCCGTCTTGTATATTAACACGATTCCCAAGTCTTATTTTATTTACGTCACCTCGAATAACTGCCTGAAACCAAACAGAGCATTGATCTCCCATGATAAGATCTCCAATTAGGGTAGCGTTTTCAGCTATAAAACAATTGTCCCCCCAAGCAGGAGTTTTACCTAAAACTGTTTTAATTAACATATTCTCCTTTTCCTGAAAGGTAAAAAATGATTCTTGTTTGACCTCTTATAAGCGACTACTTTTCCTTAATTTTGTAAAAAAAAGATGAGCCAATTTCTAGTTACTCCATTTTTAAAAGAAAATAGTACCCTAGCTTTTTTTGAATTAAATATTACGTTAGGTATTACAGAAAGCATTAGCTTTTTATCTGTCGAAGAAACCAAAGACTATCCTCTTGTTCAGCAAATGTTTTACTTGCCCTTTGTAAAAAAAGTTACTTTAAAAAACAATGGTTTAGAAATAGAAAGGTTCGATATTTTAGATTGGAAAGATGTAATTAACGAAGTAAGCCAAGAGATCCAAAATTTCTTAAATAACGGAGGACAAGTAACTATT
Organism: Flavobacteriaceae bacterium; assembly: GCA_038143595.1. Taxonomy (GTDB): domain Bacteria; phylum Bacteroidota; class Bacteroidia; order Flavobacteriales; family Flavobacteriaceae; genus Arcticimaribacter. The sequence continues at coordinate 228,231 of JAYQME010000002.1, forward strand.
GCTGCCAATTTACAAAAGGTACCTGTGACTGTTTATGCAGAAAGCACACCAAACCCTAACGTAATGAAATTTGTGGCCAATAAGATGTTGGTAGAACAAATCGCTGAATACAAGTCTATTGAGGAGGCAAGTAGCGCTCCTTTGGCCCAAGCCCTTTTTTCTTTTTCCTTTATTAATGAAGTCTTTTTTGACACCAACTATATATCTATCAATAAGAATGCGACCATTGAATGGGAGGAGTCTGTCATGGAAATTCGTGAATTTATTCGCTCTTATTTAGAAGAAGATAAACCGATAATCGACGTGGCTAGCGTTGAGGGGAAGAATGCAGAAATTAAACAAAAGGCGATTGAAAATCTTGACGAAACTTCTCAAGAGATTGTGAAAATAATTGATGATTACATCAAACCGGCTGTGGCTTCGGATGGGGGTAATATTTTATTTGACACCTATAATGAAGAAGATAAATCGGTGCATGTTATTCTACAAGGAGCTTGTAGTGGATGTCCATCTTCCACCATCACCCTAAAAAACGGGATAGAGAATATGCTAAAAGAAATGCTTCCAGGAAAAGTAGCTACTGTAAGTGCTATCAATGGCTAGTCTAGGTAATCAACTCCACAAATCACAAAGTCCTTATTTAAAGCAACATGCTAAAAATCCTGTTCATTGGGTTCCGTGGGCAGACAACTACCTAAATCTTGCAAAAGAAAACGACCAATTAATTATTATTAGTATTGGTTACGCGGCTTGTCATTGGTGCCATGTAATGGAACAGGAGTCATTTGAAGATCATTCTGTGGCACTCCTAATGAATACACATTTCATTAATATTAAAGTAGATAGAGAGGAAAGACCAGATATAGATCACATTTATATGCAGGCACTCCAACTGTTAACTGGTCAAGGTGGGTGGCCACTTAATATAGTTGCTTTGCCCGATGGAAGACCCGTTTGGGGAGGGACTTACTTTACTTCAGATCAATGGGTTCATTATCTAAAACAGTTGATAAAGCTTCAAAAGGAAAATCCTGAAAAATTAATCCAATATGCAAATCAACTAGCCCAAGGGATGCAAGGTATTGAGCTAGAAAAAGAGCATAATGATCAAAATTATTCTCCTTTAGCTCTTAAACAGGCGATATCATTATTACACCAAAAAATTGATACTACTTACGGTGGAATGAAGGAGCCCCCAAATTTATGATGCCCACTTTACTACAATTAGGACGCAGCTATAAAAGCCTAAACAAACCTACTCACCACACCCTTCAAAAAATGGCACTAGGGGGCTTATTTGATGTTTTAGGCGGTGGATTTTCTCGTTACTCGGTTGATGAAAAGTGGCATATTCCGCATTTCGAAAAAATGGGCTACGACAACGGACAATTACTAAAGGTTTATTGCGAGGCATATCGGGAACAGCCCAACCAGTTATACAAAGAAGTCATTGAGAAAATATTACATTTTTTTAAGCACGACCTTCAGGCACAAAATGGTGGCTACTATGCTTCCTTAGATGCAGATAGTATAGACAAAAACATGGAATTAAAAGAAGGTGCCTACTATGTTTGGAGTAAAAAAGAGCTTAAAGAATTAAAACTAACCGATGACCCTTTATTTATTGACTACTTTGGAATCAATCAAAATGGATACTGGGAAAATGATCATTATGTTTTTTACAGAACTCATTCTTTGGAATCGTTTTTATCTAAACATCACTTACCTTCTGAATTTAGTGTAACCATTAAAGTCTGGGAAAACATCTTGCTTCAACAACGAAGTAAAAGATCAAAACCTAGAATTGATGATAAAGTTATCTGCTCATGGAATGCACTCATAGGAAGTGGACTTTTATCAAATTTTCGTTTGTTTGGTGAAAAAGAAGGTGAATCAAACACAAAAAGGCATTTGTTATTCATGCAACAAACCTTTCATAGAAAAAATGGTGGACTTTTTCGATTAAATAAAAAAGGTGCACCCCCCGTCTATGCATTTCTAGAAGATTATAGTTTAATGATTGCTTATTATCTAGATGGTTACGAAACTTTTTTTGAAGAAGGGCTTTTAAATCAAGTGGAATCCCTAATTGATTATTGCTTTAAACACTTTTTGGAAGATCAATCTCCTTTATTCTTCTTTTCAGAAGAAAAAAATCTTATTCTTAAGCCCAAAGAAATCAATGATAACGTCATCCCTTCTTCCAATTCAATCATGGCAGAAAATTTATTTAGAGCTAGTCAACATCTGGGAAAAAGACAATGGTATTTGCATGCCCAAAATATGCTAAGTAAAGTCATTCCTAATGGAATTAATCATCCAAGATCGTATAGTAATTGGCTTCGGATAGCATTGGAATATGCTAAACCTCAACAGGAGATTGTTGTTGTAGGAAACAATGCCTTACAATGGATCAAAGAATTGCAACAAAATACGACCAAAAGGTTGTGCTGGGCAGCAAGTGAAAAGAGTTCTAAATTACCTCTGCTAAAGCATCGCTTTCAAGAAAATCAAACATGGGTCTATCTATGTAAAAACAATATTTGTAAGCTGCCAATAAATAATCTAGCTGAAGCCAGAAAAGCATTAGATACTATTTAACCTTTGGTGCGTTGGTGTAAAAGTCTTTTAAATAATAGGGTTCAAAATACGCTAAATCTTCAAATTCTTGATCAATAAACTTTTGGGTAACTAACTCAATCATATCCTTAGCAGAAGGAACCATAATGTCGTTCATATAAACAAACTCTTTCCCCTTTAAGTAGGGAGTACATTTTTCTGCACCACTCCCCATAAGAAGTTTTCTACCCTTTGGAAAATCGTTTATAGAATTCTCTGAAATAATCTGAGCTCTTGTTGGTATGATCTCTTTGTTATCTGCCGAAAGTACCATAGAAAAGACTTCCATTCTTCTGGCATCAAACATTGGAATAAGACAGTCCTTCTCTTCTCCATTACATTGCTGTGCCAGCACCATTAAAGAATTAACTGCAATTAATGGTATTTCTTGTGCGAAACAAATCCCTTTAGCCGTTGATACACCAATACGGAGACCCGTATAAGAACCTGGGCCCATACTTACTCCTACGCCTGCTAATTGGTCAAAAGTCAAATTAGCTGCCTTCATGGATTCTGCTATAAATAGGTGTAAAAAATCACTATGCTTAAAACTGGCTTCATTACTTTCCTTACAAAAAATAAGTTCACCATGATTAGATAATGCCACAGAACAATTGGTTGTGGCTGATTCTATATGCAGTAAATATTGATCCATAATTTTATAGTGAATAGCTATGAGCTGCTCAATTTAAAATGCTAATGGAATTCCAAAATAGAATTCTAATACCTTTAATTTAAAAATATAATCGTACTTCGCACGAACTTCATCAGACACAGCTGCTTCATAACGCTGCTTAATCTGGGTGTAGTTAAATGAATTTAAAACCCCAGCTTCAAAACGTTTTTGAGCATTATTAAATGCGTCTAGACGTGCTCTTGTAGTTTTCTTTGCAGCTTCATAGAATGTAAATGCACCGGAGGTATCATTGTAAGCCTGATTGATATTGCCTTCTAGGTCCAACTGTTGTTGTTCCATAGCCCTTTTGGTACGTTCCAGATTAATTTTACTCCGCTTCACGTTATTTTTTGCGGCGAAAGCATTGAAGATGGGTATATTCAATTGAATTCCAAAATTATGACCATCGTTTTGACCTAACTGATCTACCACTGAAAGTGGCCCTATAACTTCTCTTTGCTCTACCCTAGTATTAACAATTTCCCCAGTACTTCCTACAAAACCAATGGGAACTTCAGAAAACTCGCCTGAACCCGCTAAACGATCTGCATAGGAAAGACGTGTACTATAGCCATAAAAAGCTCTAAGTGAGGGCTGCAAACTTCCCTTAGCTAGATCTACATCTGTTTCTGCAATTTCTACATTGGTAATGGCTAACTTAATATCGTTGCGTATGGTCAAAGATTTCTCATAAATTTTCTTAGGCGTTTCTCCCATAATTTGAGAAAAAGGGCCATCTAAATCTTCATAAACAATATCGAAAGTTTCATAGTCAGTTATTAGTAGCAGTTGGGCTAAGCTTATTTTAGCAAGTCGAAGTGTATTCATTGCTTGAACCACGGCCTGTTCTTGTGAAGCAATTGTGGCTTCTAATTCGAATATGTCGCCCACTGTAAGCACACCTGCTTCAATAAGCACTTTAGTTCGCGAGAGTTCGGCTTTACTAACTTCTAACTGAGTTTCCTGTACAGCCAATATCTCTTTATTGAACATAATTTGCAAAAAACTATTAGCAACTAATAGGGAAATATCTTCGCTAATATCAGCTAGTTGATATTGCTTGGCTAAGAGGTTTAAATTGGCTCTGTGAAGTTGATTAAAATTTTGTTTACCATTATACACATCTACGCCAAGATTAATTCCAGCAGAAGAAAACTGAGTGGTTACATTTTCTAGTAATCCTGTGGTAATGTTTTGGTTAAGTCCAATATTCCATGAGTGATTAGCATTGGCGTTGACATTAGGGAAAAAACTAGCATAAGCAGACAGTTTATCAATTTCAGCGTTTGCATAATCCAATTCATTTAACTTAATTGAAATGTTTTTTTCTAAAGCTAAGTCAACACATTCTTGGAGTGTCAATTTATTCACTTGACCAAAAATGGCTGCAGAACAAAGTAGTGTTAGGACCACTATAAAATGTTTTCTTTTATTCATTTTTGGCTTCTTATTCATTATCAGATGCTTTTTCTTCTTCTGCTATTTTCTTTGCTTCAGTTTTATTCCAGACTTTGATCTTATCTTCAAGTGTAATCCCAGACACAACTTCTACATTAATCCCATCAGAAATTCCAATTTCAATATCTTTTCTTTCAAACTTTTGCTCTCCAACCTCTACTTCAACAAATGCCTGCTCAGTCTCTTTATCAAACTGAAGTAAAGCTTCAGAAAGAGCTAAAATACTGTCTTTTCTTTCTAATACTAAAGAAGCATTAGCGCTGTAACCTGCACGCACAAAAAAGTCATCATCCAGCGTAACATCACCTTCAATTCTAAACTGCACGGCACCTTGTTCTTCATTCCCCTTAGGGGCAATAAATTTGAGCTTGGCTTCAAATTCTTTATCCTGTATAGCGCCTAAATTAACCGTTAATGGCATACCGATAACCAATTTACCTACCTCTGCTTCATCGACTTTACCTTCAAAAATCATTTTCTTTAAATCTGCGATGATGGCAATGGTCGTTCCTGCATTAAAAGAATTACTCTCAATTACTTGGTCTCCCTCTTTGACTGGTAATTCTAGAATGGTCCCCGCCACGGTAGCACGTACATTTGTGTTGGCTGTTGTAGATCCTCCAGCAGAGCCAGACTTAATAATTTCAAAATCACTTCGTGCATTGGCTAAGTCTTGTTTTGCTCTGTTGTAATTCAATTCTGCTGTTTGAAATTCTTGTTGTGAAATAATCTCCTTCTGGAATAAAGATTTGTTTCTTTTATACTCTATAGAAGAATTTTCTAGAACAATTTTAGCATTCTCTACTCTTCCATTTGCACTGTTTAACTGACCCTCGTCTGCCACCACCTTAATCTTGGCTAGCAAATCTCCTTCTTCTACAAAATCTCCTTCTTCTACAAAAAGTGATTCTAAGATTCCTTGAACTTGGGGTTTAACTTCTACTTCATCTTCAGGAATAACTTTTCCTGTAGCTACCGTCTTTTTTTCAATTGAGGTAATTAAAGCTGTATCTGTATCATAAGTTATGCTGGTCTTACTATTCGATTTTATAAAGTAAGCAGCTGCAAACAAAACACCAAAAATGATGAAAGTAATTAGGGTGTAGCGGACAAATTTGTTCATATCAAGGTTGTATTAGTAATTGTTTTATTCTTCTCTTAATGCGTCAATGGGTTTAATACTAACAGCACGTTGTGCTGGAATTAATCCTATGAGTGTGCCTAAGGTAACCATGATTCCTAATGCGCCTAGGACAAAAGAAATGGGTACCGTTGGGTTGGTGTATGGGAAATCTTCTAAATTAGCTGTACCTGCGTTAATTCCTGCCAACACAAAGGCACCTAAAATGATACCAAAAATTCCAGCTATAACAGTTAGAAAAACAGATTCTAAAATAATCTGCATTTTAACTTCTGAAGGGGTTGCACCCAGGGCTCTTCTTACCCCTAATTCTTTAGTGCGCTCTTTTACGGAAATCAACAATATGTTTCCAATCCCAATAACGCCAGCGATAATGGTTGCAATGCCTACAATAAGGGAAAGAAAGGTCATTCCTCTTGCAAAACCCATGATACGACTAAATACCTCTCCCAAATTAAACGATCCAAATGCACGTTCATCTTTTGGGCTTACTCGGTGAATTCTTTTTAATGTTTGCTTTACATCTTTTTCTACTTGCACCACATCTGCATCATCGTAAGCAGCGATGGTAAACCAAGCCACATCGTCTCCAGTATTATATAGTTTTCTGAAAGTAGCAAAAGGTATAAACACATCTCCATCACTTTCAAAACCACCACCTTCTACATATTTATGTACACCAATCACTTGGAAATAAATATCATCTATACGAACAAACTTACCGACGGGTTCCTCTCCTTCTTCAAAGAGTTCTTTTTCTGTTCTTTCGCCAATAACACAAACTTTTCTAGCATTATCAATATCGGACTGATTAATAAAACGTCCCCCATTGTAAATCTTCTTTGTGGCAATTTTTGTGTACTCTGGGAAATCCCCATATATATTATACGTTCCGGATTTACTTCCTCTCACAATTTGAGATCCTGTACCTCCAAAAACCCCTCGAGCATTCCTTGGTGCTATAAACTGTATCTCTGGGACTGCATTTTTTAATGTTTGTGCATCCTGGAGCTTTAGCTGAGGGTTTCTTCCGGTTTTAAATCCATCATATGGAACACTCGTACTCTGAGCCCAAACAAACATGGAATTCATCGCAATGTTTTGAAATTGTTTTTCAAAGCCATTGTCTAAACCGTTAGCAGAACCCGATAAAGTAATATAAATAAAAATACCCCATAAGACTCCAATTACAGTAATAATGGTTCTTACTTTATTCTTTTGAATTGACCCGAAAATTTCTTGCCAAGTATCTCGATCAAACATGATTTTTAAACTATTCATCTCTTAAAGCAACAATGGGTTTTATACTTGCAGCTCTTTTGGCGGGAATATAACCTGCAATCCCTCCAAAAATGATTAAAATTAGGGTAGCAAACAAGGCGGTTTCTATATCTATAAACGGATTTTTAATAAAATAATCCTCTAAGGACTCCCCTAAATTCTTAAGAATTAAAATTCCCAAAGCCATGCCGACATAGCCTGAGATGGTGGTGATAAAAATGGACTCCTGAAGAATCATTTGAATCACAGATTTAGGCGTTGCACCCAAGGCTTTTCGTATCCCTAATTCTTTGGTTCTCTCTTTAACTACAAAAACCATGATATTAGATATTCCAATAATGCCAGCGATTAGCGTTCCAAGACCTACAAAAGTGACAATTAGCTGAAGTACATTAGCAAATTGTTGGTTTTGCTTCAATTGATCTGCTATATTTCTTATAAAAATACCATTGGGATCTTTCGGTGAGATAGATTTCTTTTCTTTTAAAAACTTCCTCAATTCTTTCTCAAAAGCTAAGGCGCCTGCATGACCTAATTCTGGTTTAAAAGCAACAATAATCTGATCGACTTTATCATTCCCTTTTTCTAATGACTGCCTGGTGGTATAAGGGATATAAATAAAACGCTCTTCATTGTCACCACCGTCATCTTGGAAAACTCCCACCACCTTAAATACACTATTGCCAATATCTATAAATTGTCCAATAGGGTTTTCCTTTTTAAATAGATCTTGGGCTACTAAGCGACCAATAACTGCGTGTTTACTTTTATTCTTTACATCAAGTTCATTGATATAGCGTCCCTTCATTATGAGTGTTTTTTCAGCATACTGATGGTCTGGACCCACACCTCTGGTCGTATAATTATCAAACTCGTTTTTAAATTTAACAACAGCTCCTCTAGAAATACGTGGGGTTATATAAGCTAAAAAAAAGGAGAAGTTCTCTTTAATTTCTTTCAGATCATTGTTTTCAAATTCTATGCGACGATTTGCTTTAAAGCCTTTGTAGGGTTTAGAAGTTTTACCAGCAAATAAAAACAACGTATTGGTGGCATCGTCTAAAAAAAACTCCTTAAAAGTGTTTTTTAATCCATTACCAAATCCAAATAAGATTATAAAAATAAAAATACCAAGAGCCACTGTAAAACCCGATAAGAAAGTTCTGAGTTTATTCTTTCTAATCGTTTCGAAAATTTCTTGCCAACGATCCTGATTAAACATACTGCGCTGCTAAAACTTGATTTACTTGGGTGTCTTCTACTATAATACCATCTTTAAGTCGAATAATTCTTTTACACATTTGTGCAATATCTTCTTCGTGTGTAACGACTAATATTGTTTTCCCTTCTTCATTAATCTTTTGAATAAGGTCCATAACTTCATAAGAAGTCTGGGTATCTAAAGCTCCTGTGGGCTCATCTGCTAATAACAGTTTGGGCTCTGAAGCCATTGCTCGCGCAATTGCAACCCTTTGCTTTTGACCTCCAGAAAGCTCACTTGGTAAGTGAGTAGCCCAATCAGCTAGTCCAACACTGGCTAAGTATTTAAGTGCTTTTGTTTGACGTTCTGCACGCTTAAGACCTTGGTAATATAAAGGCAAAGAAACATTCTCTACAGCCGTCTTGTAATTGATTAAATTAAAAGATTGAAAAATAAATCCTAAAAATTTATTTCTATACTTCGCTGCTTTAGTTTCATCTAAATCCTTAATCAATACTTTATCTAACTCATAGGACCCTTCATCTAGTAAATCCAACATACCTATAATATTAAGCAAAGTAGATTTTCCAGATCCCGAAGAACCCATAATGGCCACAAGCTCTCCGTCTTCAATAGATAAGTTTATCCCTTTAAGTACATGAAGAGAAGAACTCCCCATTTTATATGACTTATGTAAATCCTTGATTTTTATCATGAAAAAGCTGCAATTTATTCTTTGATAGTAAGACGCAACAAGATATTTTTTGTTACAAAGTTTTTAAAGATTTATTTATAGATCATTCTATAAACGACAAAACCTACTCCACCAACCAATAAGTAAGGCATGGCCATTAAATAAACTATCCCGTCATTTATTCCTTTGGCAGTAGCTTGACCTTCCTCAGATTCCAGTACTGCTCTACACATAGAACACTGGGCTTCGGCCGTTTCTGGAAAGAATAAAAACCCAAAAAGGATAAAAACAGAAAGGAAAGAATACTTTTTCATTTTTATACGTAATAGGGCGAAATCATTAGATAAATTATAACACCTGTAATAGTAATATACAGCCAAATTGGAAAGGTTATTTTAGCAATTTTTCGGTGAGACGTAAATTGCTGAGAAATTGCTCTTACATAGGAAATCAAAACCAAGGGGATGATGGTTATGGATAATAGTATGTGAGAGATTAGAATAAAATAATAGACTGTTTTTAACCACCCTTCCCCTTGGTAAGGGGTCGGATCCGAAGTAAGGTGATAAATCACATACATAACCAAGAACGTTAATGATAAACCTATCGCTGTTTTCATTAATTGTTCATGTAATGTAATCTTTCTGTTTTTTATTGCCCAAAGAGCAATCATTAATATAATCGCGGTATATCCATTAATAGCCGCATATATTGGAGGAAGAAAAGTAAATGATTGTACGCCCTCTAAACGAACGCGAAATAAAAGGGCAACCACTACGGGAATTAAAATAGAAACTGCAATAATTAAGTTCTTGTACCTAAGCTGATTTGCTTTATTGTTTTGATTATCCATAGCTTTATTTTTCGTTTAAAAGTTTTTCAATATCTACGAGTAATTGGTCTACGCCTTGCTCAACATCACCTTCTTGATCTATTCCCATATAGTATACAATAGGATTTCCAAAATCATCTTGTCTTGAACGAATAAAGCCTTCTTTGTCTATCAACGCAAAATATCCTTGATGTTCAAAACCACCCGCTACTGCTGGATTAATTGAAGCAAATATATTAAAGCCTTTATTAGCCAACTCATAGATGTTTTGTTTTTGTCCAGTTAGAAAGTTCCATGTTCCAAATTTGTCGACATACCCTTCTGCATATTTTTTTAAAGCACTAGGGGTATCATGATCGGGATCTATCGAAAAAGAAGCGATGGCAAAATCATCTCTTTCCGCAAAACGATCATATAAAATTTTCATGTTTTTATTCATGATTGGGCAGATCGATGGACAACGACTAAAGAAAAATTCAGCTACGTAGACTTTACCCAAATAATCTTCGTTAGACACATATAGGCTATCTTGGTTTAGGAATAAAAAATCTGGAACTTTCTTGGCAACTCCATTCAATCTAATAAAGTCTAAAGCGGTGTAACCCGGTTTTACTGATCGACTACTTTCAATGGTTTGATCTGATGAAACTCGACTAATTATTTTTGGAATAAAGAGATATCCAAAAATTAATAAAATAAGTATTAATCCGATAGAACTTTTCTTTTTCATAAGTATAAAAATAAATAAACAGGTTACTTAACCCTATCCGAATTATTTTTTTTGAGTGCTAAACGGTATTCTGCAAGAATGACTTTAACATCATCGGTCATCTTTTTATTAAGCTCTGCGACCGATGTAGTATTGTAACCGAATAATGTCCCCACCTCTTCGTCATCATCTCTACCCCTCAATTTTCGCTCACGATCTATAATAAACACGGTAGATGTACTGTTTTTTTTATTTAGTCGCACATCTGTTTGAAAGCTAGAAAAAAGGGATTGTATCTCTTCGGGTGAACCAAATATAAACTTCCATTTAGATAGGTCTACTGCAGCACCCGACTTAAGTTCAGCCTGCACTTCTTTTACAGCCTGTTGATATCCGTCTTCTACAACCATGACAAATTGAAAGTCAGAAAATTGATAGAAACGTTTATAAATTTTTTGATTTAAATTAAAGGCATCTCCTTTTCTCAACGAAAGATCACTACCCCAAAACCCAACCACAGAAATCATATTATCTAACTGTGGTGTCTCTTGGGTAAGACTTTTCCAAGATGAAATCTGATTGACTTCCTCAGTTAGGACGGGTAAACGAGCAAAATTATTAATTCCAGAAGCGAAAAATAAGTAAACAACTAACGGGAATACGAAGAGTATTCCGAGAACGATAAACTTTTTTACTGCTTCATTTTTCATTTAGGAACATTAAAAATTCCAACTCACAAAACCAGATTTCATAACGTCGAAAATATAATCAGCTTCGACCAATAATATAAATGATAAATAAGGGATTAAGATTACTAGAGGGAGAACAATAGAACCTTTGAATGAACCGCGTTCATCTCTTATATGCATAAAATCCCATGCTATATAGTAAGCTTTTACAATCGTTAAAATGATGAAAATCCAGTTTAAAATTTTCATTCCAAAAAACATGGACATCAAGCTTTCTGGCTTTATAATTCCAAGTACAACTTCAACGGTTGTTACAATGGAAAGAAATATAAGTACTCCCCAAATTTTTTGAACGTTAGATTTAAACTTTAATAGACCTCTAAAAATGGCTAATTTTTGATCTGCGTGTGCCATAATACTTTTAATTTATTGTTATACCAAATAGAAAAAGGTGAATACAAATACCCAAACTAAATCGACAAAGTGCCAATATAAACCTACTTTTTCAACCATTTCATAATGTCCTCTTCGTTCATAGGTTCCTATGATAACGTTAAAGAAAATGATAATATTAATCACGACTCCAGAGAATACGTGGAAACCGTGAAAACCAGTGATAAAAAAGAAAAAATCGGCAAACAATCTATTCCCATACTCATTATGGATCAGGTTTGCCCCCTCTACTACACCTACAGCATCATTAATTTTATCTAATGACTGTTCTCTAGAAAGCACGATTTTTTGTCCTTTCGAATCAATTTTTTCTCCTCTGATAACCAAATTTTCATTGGCTTCAAAACCAGCTTTAACCTCTGCTAATGAAAAACTTGGAAGTGATGATTCATCTACGAACCAAATCCCATTACTTGCTTCATGGTTGGCTCTTTCAGAAGCGATCGAAGTGGCAAAAGCCTCAAGTGCTACTCGCTTTCCTGTATCTGAATCTACGAATTGTAAAATCTGACCTCCACGTGTTTCTAGCGCACCATACTCTCCTTTAATAAAATTTTTCCATTCCCAGGCTTGAGACCCCACAAATATGGCACCTCCAATAATCGTTAGGAGCATGTAAAAAGTGACTTTGGCTTTATTCATGTGATGACCTGCATCAACAGCTAAAACCATTGTAACAGATGAAAAGATAAGAATAAAGGTCATTAAGGCCACATAATACATTGGCGCATCTATACCGTGTAAAAAAGGAAAGTGTGTGAATACCTCATCGGCGATGGGCCAAGAATCAATATTTTTGAATCTAGAAAAACCATAGGCTACAAGAAATCCCGTAAATGTTAATGCATCAGAGACAATGAAAAACCACATCATCATCTTTCCATAACTCGCGTCTAAAGGTTTATTTCCTCCGCCCCAAACGTTTTCTTCTTCTTTAGGGTTGGTTGCTGTTACTTCCATAAAAAAATGTCAAATTTAAAGGTACAAATTTAAGTGTTTTTACTAATAAATAGTTACAAAGAGGAATAAATATAACCATAGAAAATCTAAGAAATGATAAAATAATTCGGCCAACTCAATTCCTAAAGTCTCCTCTTTAGCATATTTATTTCTATAAGCATTAATTAAAACTACTATTAATACGACAACGCCAGCAAATACATGAGCCAAATGCAAAAGAACAAGCACATATAGAAAGGAGGTTGTAATTGAACTTTCTGCTCCCGTAAAATAATACCCACTTGATACGATTTGACTAAACCCTTTAAATTGAAAATTTACAAACAAAAGGGTTAATCCAAGGGTTACCCATAATAGCCCTTTAAATTTCTGTATTTCATTTTTTTGCAGTTGTTTTTTGGCTAGGTAAAACGTACCACTACTAAGTAAAATAACAAGCGTGCTATAGGTGAAAACGGAAGGTAATTCAAAAGTAGTTAACCAATCTGCTCTAGCACTACTTACTACATAAGCACTTGTAAGGCCTGCAAAAGTCATCGCCATGCTAATCATTCCAAACCAGAGCATCATTTTTTTAGCTCTTCTGTTTTTTTCTACATCATTAATTTCCATAAAAGACAAATTTATCAATCACATATATCAATTGTACTGCACTAATATAAAATACACTACTTAACATCAATTTTCGTGCTGCTTGGTCGTTTTTCTTTTTCATTAAATCGGCAGCGTAATATAACATTATTAATCCTACAGCCACTACCCCAATTGCACCATAGCCACTTAACTGAAGACTCCCTGTAAAATGGGTATATGGCAAAAGAGAAATTAGTAACATCCAAAGGGTATAGACTAATATTTGAAAGGCCGTAGCCTGGTTCTTTTTGCCCATAGGTAGCATTTTAAATCCTGCTCTTTTGTAGTCTTTATCTAGCATCCAAGCAATGGCCCAAAAATGAGGGAATTGCCAGAAAAACTGGAGCATAAAAAGCACGCCGGGTTCGATGCCAAAATAATTGGTGTAAGCAACCCAACCCAACATAAATGGAATAGCACCTGGAAAGGCTCCTACAAATACAGCCAGTGGCGTTCTTGTTTTTAATGGAGTATATAGAGCTACATATAGAAAGATGGATACACATCCAAAAAAAGCGGTTCTCCAATTCAATAAATACAGTAAACCTATTCCAATTACAGTCATTGCTACGGCCAAAGTTAAAGCTGTAACTGGACGCATTCGACCAGAGGGCAAAGGTCTGTTTTTGGTGCGTTGCATCAAAGAATCTAAATCTTTTTCGATTACTTGATTAAAGGCGTTTGAAGCTCCAACAAGGCAATAGCCTCCTGTAGCTAGCAAAACCAAATCAAAGTAGTTAATGGTATCAGCAGCTAAAAAATAGCCTGCAACAGAAGAAAATACCACACTTAATGCCAAACGCATTTTAGTAATTTCCATAAAATCCTTTCTCCAAGAAAGGAATGTAGTTGGTAGGGTTTCCACAGACATGGTCGTTCTTTCTTCCGGGTGCAAAGATAAAGCACCCTAACTGATATTCCTTGTTTTAATTAGCTTTTTGAGTATAAAAAAACCCGAAGCAAGCTTCGGGTTATATACTTTATCAAAATTGTTTATTGTAAACGGAATGTAATTGGAATACTGAAAGGTACACGAACAGGGCGTCCTCTTTGTTTTCCTGGAGTCATTTTCGGCAGTTTAGAAATGATTCTCGCTGCTTTTCTCTAGATTTTTATCTGGACCTCTCATTCGAACACTTGTAATAGCACCATCCTTTGCAATCACAAATTGAACATATACACGCCCTTGAATACCCATTTCTTGTGCAATTTCTGGGTAACGAAAGTTTTTACGAATGTGTTTATTGATTTGATCTTGGAAACAACTTCTTCTTTGTGACTTAGGAACACGTTCACATCCAGGATAAATTGGAACATCTTCAATTACAGCAAAAGGAACATCTACATCTTCAAAATCATCTTCAACTTCGATATCTTCTACCTCAACTATTTCTTCTTGATCTGTTTCGGTAGATTCAATAACGGTCTCTTCAACCTCTTCTTCATCCTCAACAACTTCGATTACCTCAGGAGCTGGTGGAGGTGGTGGTGGAGGTGGTGGAGTTTTAATTTGTTCAGTGATAGGTACTTCTTCATCATCGTCGTCTTCAACGTTAAGTGATTCATACCCATAACCTGTTTTTTCATAGGTCTTCCATTCTATGGCTTGCCATGAAATTAACAAAACAAGAGCAAGTCCAACAGCGAAATATAAACTACTGTTTTTTGTTAAATCGGCTTTGGGATTCTTTTTTAATTGCATTGCACAAAGTTTAGGTAGCTAATTTATAAAAATACCGCTTTTGACCACAATTTTTTTGATAGTTTTTCCAAGGACCAAAAAAAAGAGAATTCCAATTGAGTTAGCGAGCAGGTCGTTTAGCTCAAAAGACCTAAAAATCAGTCTAATCCCCTGGATTACTTCTATCATTAACCCATAGAAAAAAGCGACAATAACGGTCTTTTTTTCACTTTTATTAATTTGCCAATCTATGGATAAGGCCAGATCTAAGAACAATGAAAAAATAAAGTACACACTCGTATGTGCAAATTTATCAATCCCAAAGCCTAATTGAATTGGTGATTTAACAGAAAGTGGAATAAAAGACAGAAAAAGGAGAACTACCCCAATTGTATAGGCTGAAGTAGTTAAAAAATATCTAGGCACCAATGAGCGAGCCATAAGCTTCAGAGGAAAGTAACTGATCAATCTCTGCTGGCTGACTCATTTCAATTTTAATCATCCATCCTTTTCCGTAAGGATCATCATTGACCGCTTCGGGTGCATCCACCAAATCTTCATTAAACGCAATGATTTTTCCTGTAATTGGCGTAAATAGATCTGAGACTGTCTTAACAGCTTCTACTGTTCCAAATACTTCCTCAGCATTTAAATTTTCTTCTAAAGTTTCTACCTCCACATAAACAATATCTCCTAGTTCACTTTGTGCAAAATCTGTGATTCCTATTGTAGCGGTATTTCCTTCTACTAATACCCATTCATGGTCTTTAGTATAGCGGAGGTTATATGGTAAATTCATAGCTTTTAAATTTATTCTAACAAATATAGATTTTTAAGATAAACTCAAAAATTTAATTTCCAAAATTATATCGGATTGTTACTCCAGATCTAATGCTCGTTTGAGGAAATGCAGTAGAAATAGCAAACTTTGAAAAATTGTGGTCGTAAAAAAAGATTCCTGTGAGGTTTCTTGATAAGATATAATCTGCAGAAACTTTAATTGACCACAAGGTTTGGCCTGCAGTTACTTGGTTATTATCTAATTCAAGATTGCGTAATACCGTAATGTTATTTCTGTAAGATAAATCGGCTTTGAGGTTTAAATCTCCCTTCATCGTTCGCTTTCTACCCCCAATAGAGGTTCTAAAAGGGAGATCTTTAATTCGATACCCTAAGCCAACTATGTATTCTTCACCACTGGTTTCTGTAAGCAATAAATTATCTAAACTTAAAGATAAAGCTCGATCTGTTTTTAATTCCGCTAGAAACTTGAATGAATTTTTCAATTCAAGATCTACCCTTAGTAAAGGATTAAACTGCTCAACTAAGTTGACATTTCCATAAAGGGTAGGACTAATAAAATTCCCCGTACTATCTTTATTGTTTGGTGTTGTAGGGTCATAATCTAAATTGGTTTGAAACTGGTTAATGGTATAACTCGATCTATAGGCATGTGTAATTGAGAATCGATTAAATCGTTTTTTAATTGATTTAAGATTCATCAAACCTGTATATTTCATATTCCAATTAGGTAGCGGTATTTTCTGAATAGGGTCTAACGATATGGCCGATGGATCATTCCCTGAATAAGCAGCCAAGAAAGCTGGAATAACTACTTGCTGCTGATTTTTTCCAAAGCCAAGAGGATACCCCTCCTCATCGGTCTCCGTTAAAGGCAACCCACGTTCGAGAGCTAAACGTTGTGCGACAACCAAACGATGTTTTCTAAAGTTTTCGAAATAAGGATTTTCTGATCCGTTGGATCGATTAAATGCTGTTTTAATTAAGAGGGTTGACATACCAAAATTTCCAAAAATATTTGAATTTAAAGGAATGTACTCTTGGTTTTCTACGGAAAAATTTTCTGTAAGATTTTCAGAATGATTACGCTCTGCACTTACATCAATTAACAACCCTTTACCAAAATCTAACTGACCGGTAAAATTAAATTGACTGTTACTGATTTGATTAAATTGTTGATTAAAATTAGGAAACTGAGTCAGCCAACCCTGTTTAGCCGCTTCGTATCGGACATCCGCCTGACTCCCAAATGTAAATCCAGGACTCGGCTGTAAAGTTCCTCCAAAACCTATTTTTGGTAAATAACCAGGGAGCACCTTACCGTTGTTTTCTGTGTAAGAAAACTGCACTCTTTTAAGTATGGCGATTAAATCGACAACTTGTTTGAGTATTTTTTTCTTTGCTTTTGGCTGATCTTTCTTTAACGAGTCTGGAATCATATTCCGATTAGGAAGAATTCTTTTAAGCTTATTTCTCTGGTCTAATTTTAAAATACGATATAAACGATCTGTAGAGATAGAACCGTTTAAGGTTTTTGAGTTGTTGTTCTGAATGGTATTCACCACCCCTAAAGGGATGCCACCTTCACTAGTAACTTCAGCTAGCACATCAGATCCTCTTTGCCAACTAAAATCTCCTGTATAACTATAATTAGCATCTATAAAACTTAAAAATGGTAAATAATTAAAAGGCAACTTGTAAGTAAAATTAATCGTTTGAAAATGTCGGTTTGATTCTCCTAAATCCCAAAGACCATCCCAAATACCCCTAGACTTATCGACCCTTGACGCTCCTTCTGGGGTTTCATCTAAGTAGTTTCTAATTATATTGTTACTCGATGCTGTGAAATTCATACGTAAAGAACGAGTAATGTTATGATTGAGAGAATAAGTCCAATCAAACAAAAAGTTACGTTGCTGTAAATTTGGCAATCCAAGTTGTTGCGAAGCATCTACACCATCCATAAACACCTCCCTAAATCTTTGATCATTAAACATTCTATTAATATTAGTGCTCAAAGAGATATTGGCTGGTATTGGATTAAAGTTGATCTCCCTTAAAAAACGGAGGTATTGTTTTTTACTAAATAAACTTATCTTTTTAAGTGGGTTAATTTCCCAAGGCTTAAAGGTGTGCCCATAGTTCGCACCTAAACGCAAGGTTTGATTTACTTGATTTTCAATCTCATAATCATGATGTGAAAGCTCGTTAAACGCGTAAGATAAATCAAAGTTCTCTAAGTTATAAAAACGTTGTTTTTTGGGTGATCCTTGTTTTCTCACCCCAATTAAACTCACGCTTTTTCTTCGAGTATAATCAATAGCCTGTTGTTTAATTGCTCTCCTCTCTTCTGCTGATCTTGCGGATGATAAACGATTTTCTAATTTTTGATCTTGATAAAATGGATCGTATTCTGGTGTAATTTCTGTTTCTCCAAAGCTATAACTTAAGGGTAAATTAACCCCCCACTTTTGAGGCAATAACTGACCTGCATTTACCGTAGAAACGATGTCATACTGCCTTGTTTCTTCCCTACTACGCTGATTTGGAGATTGATCTATACTCCCAAAACCAACAGTAGAATAGCGACCACTTGCGCTAAAATTTGCGAAATCGGCGGCAATATTAGCGTCTAAAGCACCAATGGCTGCCCATCCGCCTTCACTATCTATCCCTGCAATTCTTAATTCATTAAACCACACTTCCCCGCAAAGCACATCCCCTACCTCTGTAGAAGGATTTTTTACTCCAATCATCATTACCTTAACAGAGCCTAATGATGGATTTCCTTTAATCGATAACTTATATTTTTTCTCTCCAGGAAGACTGCTAATTGGTGCAAACTCTTCGATTGGATTAAGGTCCTCATCAAAATAACTTGCCGAAGTAAAATTTGGATCAGCCAAATAAGCTGCTTTCATTTTGGACAGTAAAGCGATGGGGATGTCTAAGTTATTTGAATTAGGCTGCCAAACTTCTTCGGCACTCAAACGATTTGCTGTATTCTCTATGTAGGAAGTAGGTTTTAAAGGAACCTCTATTTGATAATAATTATCTTGGTAATCTGTTCCTAATCGGATAAATGCAACCATTCGCCGGTCATATTCTTCTGTAGTCCCTTCTCCCGGTAATGGAGTTTGGCCTTGAATAGATTCGGCATGTAAATACATTTTTAGTTTATCATATTGTCGTAAATCTACATCTACTCCTTTGTAAATACCCCTAGAGTCACTAGGCTGTAGGTTACAAACCCTAAACGATAGAGATTGCTCATTTTGCCGAACAATAGTGTTGTTATTATTTATTTGCTCTCGCTGAATATCTGGCGGAAGTATATAGTTAACTGGGATGCGATTTTCGTTTTCAAGGATGTTAACTGTTGATATATCTATCGTCGTATTTGCATTGGTATTAATATTTTTATTTAAAGCCTGGTTATAACGACGCCAATCACCGCGGACTAAATCAAGTGTTCCAAAACGAAGGACTACTTCTTGATTGAAACCACTTAGTAACATTCGCATAAATCGAATAGATCGTAAATCTTCAATGCCATTAACTTTTTCGAAGTAGCTAGAAAAACTTGTACCTTCATAATAATTTTTGTCTATGGGTACTTTAAACTGTATCCAGCGGGTGGTTAAACTTTGACCATTAGGCAATGTTACATTTACATCTTCGCGAACATCTGTTACGAAAGGATGTCTTCCGACAGACATATTTTTTTCAATAGGTATTTTATATTCAAAATAACTATTAATCGTATTCATGGTTTGATCCCGATTTACGTCCTCAGCATCTGGTTCTGCGGAACTTCCACGATTTGTATCAGAGAAAGCGATGGGTGAATTCCCCTCTGTACCATTATAATTTTTATACCTTCTAATTACTCCACCTTCCGCTTGTAGAAAAAATTCATAATTATCCCCTGCAGGGTCATTCACTGGACCATTTGTATAAAAATCTCGTTCTTCTTCATCGCTTAATCCATCTAGACCTACATCTTGTAACAATCTATCTTCTTCGACAGTATTAAAAGCATATAGTAAAGATTGAGCGGAAGGAGTTTTTCCCCATTCAGTTGTTTGTACCGCCTTTGCTTCTATTCCTGGTAATCCATTTTCATATTGTTTTCTTCCATCTTGTAGGATATCCTCCGATATGTTCCCTAGGTGAAAAACCAACTCCCCAAGCTGTTCTTGGTTAGCATCTAATTCGTTGAATGTGTCTAAAAGCCAAAATTCTATAAACTCTACGTTAGATTGTTCAAAATTAGTGGCATTAATTGCCCGCATTATCCCTCCCCAATTATCCTCTGGATTTCTTCCAAACTGGTTTGTAGCTTGGTTATTATAAGGACCTTTTTCGTTGGGGAAATAAGCAATATCTAGGGTAGGCTGAACGGTAGATTGCCCCTGAACTAAATCTTGCTCTGGAAAAATTTCATTGATGAATATCCTACGGGTTGTATTCAAAGAAATATCAGAGTTACTTATTCCCGAGGGACGAAGTTGCGTTGAGTAAAAAACAGGATCAACGGTATACCAAGCAACTTTTGCTCGGTTATATCCTGCAGCAATGTCATCAATCCCAGCATCTGAACCTTCAAAACCTGAATACGGCACAGAAGCCAATTTCCAAGCAAAGGCACCTTTTACATCTATATTTGTTTGTGCACCTTCAAAATCATCTAAATAAACGTTTGTTTCACCTTGAAGCAATGTGTTGCTGGGATCACCAGCAATTAATGCAGCTGCCTCTCCTCTAAATGAAATTTGAGATTTTGCTGTAGTCGCTATGGTCGGCAACTTATTAATCATCCGAGTTAAAAAGGGAACTTCAGTCGAAAAATTGGTGTTAAATCCAATCATTGTATTATTTACAGGCTCTGTTCCGTAGTTGGCTTTTTGGGTTAACGGGTTTTCACTCAGATTAATGAACGTTCCTCCAACAACAACCTTTTCATTAAATTTATGAACGACATCAATCCCAGAAAATCGCTTGTTTTGTTGACCAAAAAACGTATTGTTTTCCACCGAAATATTAATGGGAATATTAGAAGCTTGCAGTCCTGGATCAAGTATTTTTACACGTCCAATTTGGTAATTTACGGTGTAGTCAATACCCTCCCTTAACACTCGACCCCCTGCCGTTACTTGAACAGAACCTCGGGGTACATTAAATGCACCAATGGCAATACCATCTCCACCACCAGATTTATATCTCCCTTTTAATTGAAATTTATTTTTCTCAGTGGCTTCAAGAGCGGCAGCCTGTGTTAAAGCATACATATCCCTAAAAACGTACTTGGCTTGGTTAGGGTTATAGGTCAGTTTATTGTCATAATCTTCCATAGAAGAAGATTTGTCCTGCAGAAGATCAAATAAACTTTCTCCAAAGGGTTCTACCGTTGGAAATATAATTCGACCATATTGGGGATCGACAGTTATTCCTGGTATATAATCAAAAAACCCATCTCCCTCTGGCTCAGGATCATTATAAATATTCAATCTATCTAAACGTAGTGATTGTAATAAAATTCGATTAACAAGCTCATCTGGCCAAATACTAGCATCTACAGGGGTAAGGTAATTTATTGGCGAGGGATCTGAATAAAGGATATTTAATCGGAAATCTTCTTGGTCTAATTGAAAAGCTCCTGTATTATATATATTTTTCATCATTAAATCCCAAATAGGTTGGCGAACGTCAGTCAGACTACTTTTTAACATTTTAACCACCAAACTATTCGTTTCCACTAGGGGTGTTGAAGAGGTATTGATCACTGCATTGGGAAGGGTTGTAGCTTGTTTAGTCCCCGAAACTCCTCCATTGGCAAACTCTCCTACTTGATAAACTTGTCCATTGTATGTGAATTGAAAAGCTACCCCCAAAATTTCATCGTTACTTAATCTTTGATTTAAAGAGAGATACCCTAATTGCGGATGAAAAGTATATTCCGTTGGTTCTAGTTTTCGTGCACTTTCTAAGACAGCATAATCAAAACCTTCTTGTACACGACCGTTTAAACTACTGAAAGATTGAGCTATTGTTCCAATATCGCGAATTCCTTGGGTTAAATATGAGCCTGATCCTATTTGTTCTGGATTCAGTTTATTCGCTTCATTGGCCGGAATGTTACCCGGTAAAGGTGGATTGAAAAAAGAAGAAGTTAGGGGACCTATCCTCGTGTTTTCTGAAATGGATTCTCCTAAATCCTGTAATGCAACAATATTCCTAATATTATTGGTCTGGGATTGTCTATTGGTTATCCATACCTCAACGCGTGTAATTTGAATGGGTGAATTAATAAAGGGATAAGATTGTAAAAAACGATCATAATTATCTCTAAAATAATGTGCCATAAAAAAGTGACGATCGGCTTCATAATCTAATGCAAAGACTGAAAACTCTTGTAAGGTACCTCCTCCTTGGGCAATGACCGATTGAGATTGTGAGCGTTGCTCTGCAAAAACACCGGTAATATTGGTTCTCCCAAATTTTAACTCAGCTTTTACTCCCATAAGACTTTGTGCCCCAGTAATTAAACTACTATTTAGGGGCATATTAATATTTCCTATATCAATATTTTGTAAAATGGCATCCTCAGAGGCAGGGTTGTTAAGGAAATCGTTGATCTTATTTTGGTAATTACCCACTGTTCCTTGAATGTTTTCTGCACGCTCTCTAAGTGACGAAAGCTTACCCTTAACATTATCAATTTTATCTCTTGCAGAATTTAATTTACCTTGAATTTGATCTAGACTATTCCCTAGATTCTGACCCCTTGCCTCTAGTCCATCGATCCCCTCTTGAAGGGAACTTGGAAGAAAATCTGCTAGTTCATTCGCCTTGGGGGGATTAAACTGAAGTTTAACTAAATTCTGAAAATCAAAAGTTGATTGTGTATCATAATTTGCGGTAATCTGAAGGCGCTTTCCTATGTTTCCTACTAGACTTAAATTGATTCTTTGATCGAAATCAAAACCAAAATTTCTTCGATTCCGTGGGGAAAAACTGGGGTTATATGTTTTCTGGTATCTGACCCCTAAGTCTATTCCAATAGATCCCTGTGGTTTAACATCAATTTCGTTACCCCCAAAAATGGAAGATAAAAACTTTGAATTGACATATAACTCTGGTAATAAATCCTTTTGTGCATTGTTATCTACTCCCTGTTTCTGCCCCAGCGCACTGATTTTTTCTTTAAAGTAAGTAGTCATTTTTTCTTTAAGAACCCTTTGTTCAAACTCCTTTCTAGTAAGAACCAAAGGTATACCTATAGATACACCGCCTATTTTCTGATTGAGCACATAACAATCTAGAACAGGATCATATTCATATTGGCTGGAAGTACTTGGTTTAATAGACAAAAGGTCTGTCTCCATTTCCAAAGGTACTTGTGGAGTATTCTGTGCCCGTACATCAATTAATCCCATTCCAATTAGAAATAGAATTAAAAGAGATGCGCGAAGAGTTAAATAATTCGCCTTACTTCTCTCAACCAAAGGTTATTTATAATTTATTCAAAGCTTGTTTGATAAGCGCTTCTACAGAACTATCAGGGGCACTTTGAATGATTTTATCAATCACTTTCTCAGCTTGCCTTCTAGGGTAGCCAAGAACTTCTAATGCTGATAACGTTTCTTCTTTGATTGTATTGCTTTTAAGGACTGGAATTTCCTCCATTCCAGCCACATTTTGAATCTTATCTTTTAACTCTATTAATACCCTTTGCGCTGTTTTAAGCCCAATTCCCTTAACTGCTTTAATTGCAGCTAAGTTTTCTTGGATGATCGCTTGTTGAATTTCGGCTGGTGTCATTGAAGAAAGCATCGTTCTTGCGATACTTGCTCCAATTCCTGAAATGGAAATCAATAGACGAAAAATACTTCGTTCCATAGGTTGATAAAAACCATAGAGTGTATGGGCATCTTCTCTAATTTGCAAATGAGTATAGAGACGTACGTTTTCATCTGATCCTAATTGACCATAAGTATGAAGAGAAATATTAACCTCATACCCTACCCCATGACAATCTATCACTACGTAGGTTGGGTTTTTTTCAACTAATTTACCTTGGAGTTGTGTAATCATTTCTCTTCTTTTTGTTGGGCATCTACTACGGCAACTGCAGCCATATTAACCATTTCATCTACGCTAGCTCCTAACTGTAGAACATGAACCGCCTTATTCAATCCCAATAAAATTGGACCGACTGATTGTGCGCCATTTAACTCTTTTAATAGTTTATAAGTAATGTTTGCAGACTCTAAATTAGGAAAAATTAGTGTGTTTACTTTTTTCTTAACTAGTTCAGAAAAAGGGAACTTTTCTGCCAACATCTCTTTGTTCAATGCAAAGTCTGATTGTAGGGGTCCGTCGACTTCTAATTGGGGGTAATATCTATGCAAATAATCTACTGCTTCCGTTACTTTTCTTACACTTGGATGTTTTATAGCTCCAAAATTTGAATAGGATAGCATGGCTGTCACCGGTTTAAATCCAAATAAATTAACTACTTGCGCATTCATAAAAGCAATTTTCGCTAATTCTTTTGCAGACGGATCTATATTGATCGATGTATCCGAAAGAAACAAAGGTCCACGGCTGGTTAGCATCATGTTAGTGGCTGCAATTCGGGTCACCCCTTTGGCTTTTCCGATAATGTTCATTACCGGTTTTACAACCGCTGCATAATTTCTTGAATAACCCGATAACATAGCGTCAGCATCTCCATTTTTAACCATCATAGAAGCAAAATAGTTTCGCTCGCGCATGATAGACTTGGCTTCATACTCGGTTAGTCCCTTTCGTTTTTGGTCCTGCCAGTACAAATCTGCATATTGGTTTTTAATGTCCCTTTCTTCCATACTCTTAGGATCGAGTATGGTCACCTCTTCATTAAAATCAATAGATTTCATTAAATCCCTAATCACTTCTTTACGCCCTAATAAGATAGGCTCTGCAATCTTTTCATCTTTAACAATCTGGGCGGCTTTAAGCACATCTAATTGATCGGCTTCAGCAAAAACCAAACGCTTAGGGTTTTGCTTTGCCCTGTGGTGAAGTACCCGTAAGGTTTTTTGCTCATTTCCGGTTCGTTCAGCTAATTGCTCACGGTAGCGTTCCCAGTCTTCTATGGGCTCTTGGGCAACCCCAGAGTCCATGGCGGCTTTGGCAACTGCCATAGGTACTTCTACAATTAACCTAGGATCAAATGGTTTTGGAATAATGTAATCTCGACCAAAAGTTAATCGGGTTTCATTATAGGCTAAATTTACTTGCTCAGGTACTGGCTTTTTAGTTAATTCTGCCAATGCCTTTACCGCAGCCTTTTTCATTTCTTCATTTATGGTTGTAGACCTTACGTCTAAAGCTCCTCTAAAAATAAATGGAAATCCTAATACATTATTTACCTGATTAGGATGATCAGATCGACCTGTTGCCATTAAAATATCACTCCTTGTTGCACAAGCTAGGTCATAGGCAATTTCAGGATCTGGATTAGCCATTGCAAAAACAATCGGATGATCATTCATAGAAATAAGCATTTCAGGCGTGACAATATTTGCTTTAGAAAGACCAATAAAAACATCAGCGTTTACCATGGCGTCTTCTAATGTATTCAGATCTTTAGCTGTAGCAAACTCGTTTTTTTCGGGTGTTAAATTAATACGATCTTTTCGGATAACCCCTTTGCTATCCGTCATAATAATATTTTCTTCTTTAGCGCCAAAAGCTTTGTATAAGCGAGTACAAGAAACTGCAGCAGCTCCTGCTCCAGAAATCACGATACATACTTCCTCGATTTTTTTATTAGACAGCTCCAATGCGTTTAGTAATGCTGCACAAGAAATAATTGCCGTTCCGTGTTGATCGTCGTGCATTACAGGAATATCGAGTTCATCCTTAAGTCGACGCTCTATTTCAAAAGCCTCGGGAGCTTTAATATCCTCTAAATTAATTCCGCCAAAGGTTGGAGCGATAGCCTTTACTGTTTGTATGAATTCTTCTGGATTTTTTGCATCCACTTCTATATCAAAAACATCTATACCGGCAAAAATCTTAAATAACAACCCCTTTCCTTCCATCACAGGCTTAGAGGCTTCAGGACCTATATCACCCAACCCTAAAACCGCAGTTCCGTTTGATATAACCGCAACAAGGTTTCCTTTGTTCGTGTATTTGTATACGTTATTTACGTCCTCTTCTATTTCTAAACAAGGTAGGGCCACCCCAGGAGAGTAAGCCAATGCTAAATCTCTTTGTGTGGCATATTTTTTAGTTGGAACAACTTCTATTTTTCCTGGTCGTGGCTTGGCATGATAGACCAATGCTTCTCTTCGGCTATTTTCTTTACTCATATACTTGGGTCTTATAACAAATGTAGGGAGTCTTGTTTAATCTAGTCGCTTATTCCAAGAAAAAGACCTTTATAATTGAGTGTGTAATCATCTAAATAAATAAAATTTCTATCCTAGGTCTCTAGTATGCATGGATTAGAAATAATTCCACTAAAAAATAATGATTATAAAACCTACGTTAAAGGGGTTTAATTCGTTGATTTCTGCTTTACTCTTAAAGAGAAAAATCCTCCAATAATCAGAAACACACCTGCTAAACGAATTACATTAATAGGGTTTTTACCTAGTAAGTCATATACGAAGTATTGCATAGAAAAAATTTGAATAATCATAGGAACCACAATAAACATATTGAAGATCCCCATATAAACTCCTGTTTTATCACTAGGAATAGAAGAGGCTAACATTTCGTAGGGCATCGCCATCATAGACGCCCAAGTAATTCCTAAACCAAAAGAAAATAAATAAATCTGAGATACCGGAATTCCGTTACCAAAGGGTAGCGTAAATAAAAGGTCTGTATCGTTTAATAAGGGCATACATAAAAGTCCAATTCCCCCAAGAGCTAGGCTAACAAAATGAAGACGTTTTGCCCCTAATTTTCTAGCAATTGGAATCAGAGCAAAAGCAATACTAAAGCAAATAATATTATAAGTTCCATTAAGGTTTCCGGTCAGTAATTGAGCTTGATTAAAATAGGAACTCGCTGGATCTACAGTGTTGTATAATGAAAGAGAAAGTGCAGAAGTAAGATATTGCCAATAACAAAACATGGCGTACCAAGGAAAAAACATCACAGGGATTAATTGTTTCATTGTGGGAGGCATCTCCTTAAAAGCAGAAACAATTTCATCCCAAGTACGTTTAACCATACTCCCTTTGGCTTTATCTGCCGCTATTTTTGCTAGTTCCTCCTCTGTAGGGGGGTATTCTGAGGTGGTCAACACAGTCACGAGAATCGTTCCTATTGATGCGATTGCTCCAATACCAAAGGCCCAATAAGTAGAGACAGGTATCCCATTTTCCATTTTATCACTAAGTGCCAAAATTCCCATGGATACTAAAATAGCTGGCGTGAAATTGGCCAACGTAGTTCCTAAACCTGTAAAAAAACTTTGCATTAAAAATCCAATAGAATATTGTTTTTCTGGCAGTTTATCTGAAATAAAGGCTCGGTAGGGCTCTAAGGCAATATTGTTAGCCGCGTCTAAGATCCAAAGTAGACTGGCAGCCATCCAAATTGAACTCGAATATGGCATTGCTATTAATGCCAAACTTGCAATAACTGCTCCGATTAAGAAAAAAGGTTTTCTACGTCCAAACTTAGGAGACCAAGTACCGTCGCTTATCGCTCCTATAACGGGTTGAACTAATAAACCGGTAACCGGTCCAGCCAACCAAAGCATAGGTAATTCTGCCTCGTTTGCTCCAAGGTACTTATAAATAGCACTCATATTACTTTGTTGTAATCCAAAGCTAAATTGTACCCCAAAGAAGCCAAAATTCATGGTTAGAATTTGCCCAAAGGAAAGTTGTCTTTTTTCCATGTCTAAATTATTTTAATGAGTCAAGCTTTACTGAATTTACTTGAGTTCGTAGGCTTTTTGCTATATGCTGTCCTACCTTTTCTCCTTGTAGTACTCCTTCTTCTATCGCCATCATATAATGGATTCCTCCATATAACCGAGATATAGCTGCTTCCTCAGAAGCATGAAAAAAGGATTTAAATGATCTAACAGGGAGTCCATAAGCAACCTCTGTCGTGTCTTGAAAAGCAAAATTATCTCCATATAACTTGGTTAACACTACTGCAGATGCCCTGGAAATTACAGAATGACCACTGGTATATTCTGGAAAAGGTGGAGTTTGTAAGAGCGGTAACCACTCGTCATCATAATGCTTATTAATTAATGTTTCTGGTCTTACCACAAGGGTGTTCCACTTTTCGTCCCAACAGCTTATAAAAGCATCAAAAAGAGCGATACTTACATTCGCATAGGCGTTAATTGTCTGGGCAAAATCATTATTAGCCATACGGGTGGCAATAGCTGTGATCCCTATCCAATGACCACCAGGTGTGATTTTTTTGGTAGCAAACATGGCATGTCCCCTCTGGTGGGTTACATAAGGGTTACAATCCCAAAACTTAGCAATATCAATTTGCTCTTGGGTCATGGATTTATTCAAATCATAGACTTGTTGTAATTGTAATTGAAAAGGGCTTCCTTTAGTGAGGTCAAATTCAAATGGAGGGTTGGGTTGAAATTGATTGGCCGAATCTAGTACTAAGGTTCTTATCTTATTCCAATGAGGTTCAATACCATCCATATAAGCGGGAGGTGTTGGTTTCCAAAATTTATCTTGTTCCCTAATCGTATATTTAGGATAAGTTCGGGTTTGTTTATATAAATCTTTGTCTGCCCAATTCATAATATAATCGACCACCTGATCACCGTAGGCTGTAGAGGCCTTAAATACAGACCTGGGTAATCCTTCCTCATTTAAAGTTTGGTATAACTTATCTTGATATGAATTGAGTTTATCCTCTGAAAAAATAAAGTTTTTCCCTAATCCAATAAAGGCATGTAGTGCTGCTAAATTATAATCTACCACAGTGGGATCACTTGGTGGGTCAAGTTCGGGAAGGTCAGCTAATTGTCCGGCCAGCGAGTTATATTGATCGGGTAGTTTTTGATGCATTATCTGGTAAGCACCAATTGCTGGATACATATAAATTCTTGAAGCCACTGGTGGAGAAAAAATATCATGAACAATGATATCAGTTAAAGTACCCATGGCTTGTCGGAATAATTCCGGATCTTCTAATCGATCTTGATAACGAACATCTTTTTCACAGGCATTAAAAATTAGCAGTGTAAAAAAAATAATTAGGTGACGGTAGTAACCCTTGATCAAAATATTTCTCATAGATCTAAAATTTAACTGTTTCCTCTTTGATCGGTAAGAAAATTTCTGCTTTCCAATTCAGTTCATTTCCTCCCATATTAGGGTTATTATAAAAATACTCTATCGGAGTGGGATCTACATCAATATTATTGGCTTTAGCATAATCTAAAAGTGCATACCAAGCGCGGTCAGAATTAATGTAGTTTCCGTTATATTCTACTTTAAGTGCTTTTTTATCAAAAAAACGTTTAAACTTTATTTCCGAATGATTCGGCAATCGCTCTGAACGAAGTACTGGATAGCAAAAGTTATAGGTAATACTATCCTTGGCCTGATTCCAATCTAAAACTTCAATAAATGGGCTTCCGTTTAAATCTACTTTATTTTCTAATAAAAAGGCAGAGAGATAAGGTAGGTTTTGCATCATGCCTCTTGCCTTTCCTCTCAGCGAGCCCTCGATTGTTACATAAGCGTAATAAGTTGCGGGCATTTCTACTTCTTCAAAACTATGTACTCGAAAACTTTGAATATGATCATTCAATTTTTTTGCAAAGTCCAAAAGTTCTCTTTTACTTCTGCGAATTACAGGGGTATTCCCTGTTAGCACCGCTAATCGATTACTCAACCTGTTTTTTTTGTCTAAAATATCTACATCCACCCTAGATACACTATCATTTTCAGGTGTTATTTTCCAATGGTAAGTGTGCACAGAATCATTAAATTTTAATGTCTGTGTTAGCTCATATAACGATTGCTGGCTTAGCTCTACTCCCTTTTTATGGTCTTTATGCCATAGTTTAATAGATTGATTTATTGGCCCAGCAAAAGTATTGATTGTAAAACTTACCCTGTAATCTTGCGGTTTAAGAAATAAGTATGCAAATGCAACTAGCGCCAATACCCCGATTAAATATGCTATCCTTTTTTTCATCACTTACTCTCTGTAGTAATCTCATAAAGTTGTGAGTAATCATTATTCATTATAGCAAGGAGATAAGTTACCTCACCTAGCTTAATCACATCTAGATTACGAATTGATTTTTGTTGAAAGTTTAATCCTAATTCGTTGCCCAATATACAATTTTTTTGGTCTAGCAGTAAAGCCCCAGGAAAACTATCAAATCTCCCATGATAGGGTTTAACTCCAAAATAATTGCCCCCGATTAGTGCTTCTGTTTTACCATCTCCATCAAAGTCATGGACAAGGAAATCTGTCAAAGGACTTTGCTGTAAAAGGGGGTAAATGGAATAAAACGATAATTACCCTCTTCATTAAGCAAATAACCTGATTGGAGCTCATTAACTTCCAAAATTTCTGCTTCAGCCAACTTTTCTTTAGTAAAAATCTCTTCCATGGTTTTACCCGCAAAAGAACCGTATGTGGTAAACTTTTTTCTTAAGGAAACTAGTTGGCCACTTAATTCATCTAAACCGTGAATGGGATAGTAAACCCCTTGTTTTTCTATTGCAACTAAAGGATCTGTTTGCCCATTGTTATCTAAATCAGAAAAATATAGTTTCATAGGATATTTTGAAGAGGCTTTGAATTTGGAGTTTTTTCCCCAATTCCCCAACAGTACATCTCGATCTCCGTCTTGGTCTATGTCATAAAAAGCAATGCTTTGCCAAAGGCCATTTAAATTATTTAACCCTAAAGACAACGGTATCACTTTTCCAGATTTAGAAAATGAAAAAGCCTTAGGTGAGGTCCATTCCCCAACAACCCATAACTCTTTCCGACCATCGGCATTAATGTCTTCCCAAGCGGCAGCTGTAACCATACCCATGGTTGCGAACTCCTTAGGTTGAGTAAGGGTGAAATTTCCTTTTTCGTTGATTAATAAATAGTGTTTGGGTTGAGCGCCAAACTGACCAGTAACCATATGGTTCCCTACAAAAACATCTAAGTCTCCATCTTGATCTATATCATAAGGTTTTATAACTGCCGCATTTTGAAAATATGCGGGGATAGAAACTTTTTCAAAGCCGTTTTTGTTTTGCTTCCAAAGGGCATCTTTTAGGGCAGGTGATCTGCCTGAGAAATCGGCTCCTCCTGCACCAAAAAATACCTCATCTGATCCGTCATTATCAAAATCTGCAGCAGAAATAGTAGTAATTTCCTTCACCTTATCTGAAGTGAAAATATCCTCTGAAGTGCGTATTAATTTATTGTTTTTTTGAAGGTAAAGTTGAGAAGAGCTAAACTTAGCCCCCCTATAATAAGGTCTTCCTTTTCATCTCCATTAAAGTCTCCGATTGCATATCCTGGTCCACGATCTGACACGCGATATGGAATTAGCTTTTCTCTGGTAAAGTCTAAATAATTATCTTCTATATGATTAAAGGGCGGGTCCATTAATCCCTCCACCTGTGTGAACAGAGTTTTTTGCTCGGTTGGTAAAACAATCGGAATATAAGGCTTAGTGTCCTTTAATTTAATTGTGATTTTTTGATTCGTAGGGATGTTTTTAAGCACCTGATACTGCTGGTTTGGCCAAATTACTTTAATCGAATCTACTTGTTTAGTGTCTCCAAAACCAAAATGAAGCAAGGGTTCTGAAGAAGCCTGAAAGCCTTTAGTTAAGTATAGTGATTTGTATTGGAGTTGACCTTGCTTATGATAGGTAATTACTTTTGACCCTATACCCATTGGATTTTTCCCGGAATAATTGAGTGCTATTTTTAAATAATTAGCCGCATTATCTGTCGTATTTTTATAGATACTTGCCGGTGCATTAAGGTTGTTAATTACCAAATCTAAATCGCCATCATTATCTAAATCGCCATAAGCAGTAGCCCCAGAACTTAGTCTTTCTTTAGGGAGCCATTGAGTAGATTTATCTTCAAAAATCACCCCTTCACCACCTTTAAATAAAATATTCTGGACCTCTCCAGATGGCATCATATTTAAGGCCTCTTGATCTACCAACTTTGTATTGTCTATCTTTTGTTTGATCTGCTCATTGGAAACAAATTTGATGAAATCTAAATTATTTGGTCTTTTAGGGATGCCATTGGCTACAAATAAATCTTGTTCTCCATCTTGATTATAATCTGCAAAAAGGGCACTCCAGCTCCAATCGGTAGCAGCGACTCCACTCATTAATGCTGTTTCCATAAACTGCCCTCCAGGAAGGTTGACAAATAACATATTTCGAGTAAACTGATAATGATACCCATAACGGTTAACTCTCAGTTTTTGTGTTTGAATATTATCGTCTCCCTCTGACTCTTTTAAGACTTTTTCATCCTCCGGAAGCATGTCAAGGGAAATTAAATCTGGGTAACCATCATGGTTTATATCGGCTGCATCACTCCCCATAGAAAAACGACTAGTATGGCCAGCCCATTCTTTTAATGACTCTTTAAATGTTCCGTCTCCTTGATTTAAATAGAGATAATCATCTTCATGGAAATCATTGCCTACAAATATATCAGGATAACCATCTTGGTTAAAATCAGCTGTGGTAATTCCTAATCCATATCCGTTAATTCCTCCATAAATACCTGCTTGCTCACTCACATCTATAAACTGCCCATTCCTATTCTCCAACAATCTATCTCCTGTGTCTGGGTTGCGTTCATATCGCAAGTCTGCATGCCCGAATGAATTTTGGGTATGCACCGCATGATTTAGTAAATAAAGATCTAAATCTCCATCTAAATCATAGTCTAAAAAAGCTGCTGATGAGCTAAAACTTTCTATATCCAAACCATAATCCTTTGCACTTTCTGTAAAGGTGTTGTCTTGGTTATTTATATAAAGTTCATTGTAGCCATAAAAACCTTTTAGCCCTACTACAGCACAAACATAAATATCTAACCATCCATCCCCATTCACATCAGCCATTACTGTCCCGGTGTTCCAACTACTTCCACCCCCTACATTGGCATTTGAAGTAATGTCTTTAAATTCTAAATTACCTTGGTTGAGATATAATTTATTCTCTGTTTGATTTCCACTGAAATAAATATCTGGTAAACCGTCATTGTTAATATCTCCTACAGCAACCCCTCCTCCGTTATAATAGTACAAATAATCTAAGAGGGTGAGCTGATCCTCTGAATTTAAGGTATTAGTAAAATTTACTTTACTTTTTTGGACAGACACCTTTTCAAATAACTGAGATTCTGAAGTACAGCCTATAAAAAGGAGATAAATGAAAAGACCAGCTTTCTTAATCATTGATTTTAAATGTTTTTGGTACCCCATTATTTATTGCGGCAATAACGTATTTGTCCCCTTGCTTATCTGTAAATATTTCCATGTGTTTTACCTCATCTCGAATAAAAAATCCACTAGAAGCATGGTTCTGCCAATTAAAATTTAATTGGTCATCCCCCAATAAAACATGACCAAAACTTGCATCTAAACGAGAAAACTGTGGTTTATATTCAAAATCATTTCCGGCCATTAGTATATCTATATTTCCGTCATTATTAACATCTGTACATTGTATCGCACAAACACATGATAATTGTGTTTGATAAGGCAATTTTCTAATTGTAAATCGATTTCCTCCTTCATTAATTGCTAATAAAGTAGCTGATTCATGCACTTCTTTTACAATGGTGTTTTTTATTATTTCAGGGTCAAAAAGTTCTTGAATGGTTTTTTTTGCATATTCGGAGGCCTTTAAATTTTGTCGTTTCAATGGAAGTAGTTGGGTCGTTAACTCTTTCTTTTGATGGATCGGATAATCTTTTCCTTCAAGCTGTTGCGTTACTATTTGCTCAATGGTTCCATTATTGTCAAAATCATTAATCCATAACTTCATGGGAGCGTTATCTTGGGGTTTATAATGCAAATTTTCTCCATGATTCCCCAAAATAAAATCTACATCTCCATCATTATCTAAATCTTCAGCAGTTACAGTATTCCACCAACCCGAGAGTGAATCTAAGGACCAATCTTGTTCAATAAGTCTACGCCCTGTATTTTTATAAACACGAGGGCTTCCCCAATCCGCTACAGTAATCAAATCTTTTTTATTGTCGTTGTCTACATCTGCCCAGAGTGCATCATTGACCATTCCTGCCGAGTTTAATCCGTATCCCAAACGCTCGGTTACATCTACGAACTTTCCTTCGCCTTGGTTACTTAAAAGTAAGTGACTAGGTGACACCCCATAAATTCCTACTACATTTTTTGAGCCTAAGAACACATCTATGTCGCCATCATTATCAAAATCATTTGGTGCAATCACAGATATATTTGTAAATGTAGACGGCAATTCATTAAGTGAAGCGGAGAAGTTTCCATTTCCATCATTTAAATATAAACGCGCACGATAAGTACGCTGATCTTGTACTTCATTTCCGCCACTACCCACCATTAAATCTAAATCTCCATCTGCGTCTACATCAAAAAATGCGGCGGCTGTATCTTCATAGTTGGCTGCTTGCTGAAAAACTCTTTGAGAACTCGGCTTTAATTTGCCCTTGCCTCGATGTAAATAAATTTGCGCCGCTTGGCCTTTTGCTCCTCCAATAAACACATCCTCATGTCCGTCTTGATTTATATCTCCAATTGCTAAAGCGGGGCCTTCCTGCGATAATTTTTTATACAGCAATCCCTCGAAATCAAAATCATTATGTCCATTCTCTTGATGAGCCATCAAAGGATTATTAAGCGCTGTTAAAAGCGGAACCCCCTCTTTCTTTATTTTTTTTGAAGCAGGTGTAATGGCATCAGCCTGTGCTAATTTCAATGTTTGATTAACTAAAACGCTATCTAATTTTGTCTCTAAATCATTGGGCCATTTAACCTTTAAAGAGTCTATGAGATTATATTTCCCCAATCCTATACTCATGGTATAATCAACAGAAGATTGAAACCCTCTAGAAGGAATTAATTCTTGAGAAAGAATTTGGTCGTTAACATAGAGTAAAACCTTTGCACCAATCGCAAACTTATTCTTTTCGCCTCCTGTTAATTTAAGTCTCAGGTAGTTGTGATTGAGCATCTCATTGCTATTATTACGGTAAATTAGAGAAGGTTCATTGACATTATTAATCACCATGTCTAAATCTCCATCATTATCTAAATCAGCGTAAGCAGCTCCATTGGACATGGTGGGTAAGTCAAATCCCCAAGATTTATTTGCGTTTTCAAATGTTAAATCTTGTTGGTTTTTATAGGCATAATTGGTTTGCGGCTTAACAGGCATTTTATTGATAATCGAATCAATGGATTCTCTTTTACCAGTTAGGGCCATTTTTTGGATAATTTCGTTGGCAAAAAAATCGACAAAATCTAAATCTGTTAAATCATGGTTAATTCCATTGGTGATGAATATATCCCGAAAACTATCGTTATCTAAATCTACCAACAATCCAGCCCAGCTCCAATCTGTAGCATCTACACCACTGTAATAAGCTATTTCAGAAAAACTTCCATTTCCATTATTTAATTGTAGGGTATTCTGAATGTACTGCTGATAAAAATCTTTACGCTGTTTTAACTGAAAGATATTGTATCCCTCAAATTCCATTACTGATTTTACTCTTTCTTCTGGCTCGGGAAGCATATCTGTAATAAAGATTTCTTCATGACCGTCATTATTTATATCAGCGATATCAATTCCCATAGCAGATAAACTGAGGTGCTGTGTCCACTCTTTTATTTCTTCTGTAAAAGTGCCATCTTGGTTGTTGATATATAAATAATCTCTTTCGTAAAAATCATTAGACACATAAATATCCAAGTAATCATCATGGTTAATATCCGTCACCATAACTCCTAATCCAAAACCGATAAGACTCCCATAAATCCCTGCCTCTTCACTCACATCCACAAAGACACCATTATCATTTCTTAGTAGTAGGTCTCCTACTCCTTTAAAAATGTCTGGGATATCCTCCCAATCTTTCGCCCGAACGTGGCGTTGTTCGGAATAGCCTAAACTACTTACGGGGATATTACTGTTATTTAATATATAAACATCCAAATCGCCGTCTTTATCGTAATCAAAAAAAGAAGCATGGGTTGAAAAACCTGTTTTTGCTAGGTTGTATTTGGTGGCAGATTCTGTAAAGGTTAAATCACCATTGTTAATGTAAAGATCGTTGTCGTGATTATTACCCTCTAGATTTCCCGCATTACTTACATAAATATCTAAAAGTCCATCATTATTGATGTCAGCCATTGCAACTCCGGTTGACCAGGGCTTTTGACCAGCAACTCCCGCCTCGGCAGTAATGTCTTTAAAGGTGAAATTTCCTTGATTGAGGTACAATCGATTCTCTTCCATATTAGCGGTAAAGTAAATATCTACCAACCCATCGTTATTTATATCTCCTAAAGCCACACCCCC
The DNA here is from genome assembly GCA_038143595.1 of Flavobacteriaceae bacterium. Lineage (GTDB taxonomy): Bacteria > Bacteroidota > Bacteroidia > Flavobacteriales > Flavobacteriaceae > Arcticimaribacter. Next base: position 264,649 of record JAYQME010000002.1, read on the forward strand.
CCATTATAGAAGTTTCGGTATTTGAAAATATTAAAGTTTTTTTGGTTGACTATTTTATTAATGAAAGTAACTCCTGTCTCCAGAGGGGATAGATTTGTAAATAAAGTAGCCCCTGGTTCCCCTTGTTGTGCTTGATCACCAGAACAAGCCATTAACAGAAAACTAACTACTAAAATTATATATTTTACATTCTTCATTATTCTTTTGCTTTATAGATAAAAAGTGGGGTTTCATTGTTACGCCCTATTAGATAACCTGATTGTTTCTGTACCTTCAATTTTTTAATAGATTGAGCCATGCCAACAAGCCCTAAATTCTGAGAAACCTCAGAAGTAAATTGATTACCCCCTTTGTTTAAAAGTACGGTGCCTCTGTTGGCGTCTAACCTACCCAATTGGGTACTAATGTAATAATTATTACCTGCTAAAATAACATCTAGTAACCCATCTTTGTTTAGGTCATCTACCATCATGTCATTTACAGGAGCAAATTGAACTTCCTGAGGAAGAAGGTGTTGAATAAATTTTCCCTTTATGTTTTCAAAATAACTTGTCTTCAGTTCAGCAATTTGTTTGGAGGGTGCCTTTGCTAATTTATTTTTGCCAAAAATTTCATCGGTAGAAGCTTTAGCAAAGGCTTCATAAGAAAGGAAGTTTTTGTTAATACTAGGCATTTGTTTACTCCATCCATCTTTGGAGGCAAAAGGGACTTCCCTTTTTTGAAAGGTATAGGTCAACAAGGGATCTTGTGTGCCATTTTGGTCAAAATCATCAAGATACAATCTAATAGGGTCTTCAACAGTAGCAGAAAACAAACTATTGGTTCCCCAATTACCCGCCATAATATCTTGATCTCCATCATTATCAAAGTCGGCTACAGCGATGCTATTCCACCATCCATTCGTGTACGCTAGAGAATTATCTTTTTGTTCTCGAAGTTTTTTTCCATCATTTAAAAATATCCTAATAGGCTCCCAATGCCCTACAACCACTAAATCTAAATAACCATTCTCATCTATATCAACCCATTGACTTGCTTTCATGTGCTTCACTTTCGCAAGTTCTTCTCCAAATTCGGAAGTAATATCTGTAAAGGAGCCCTCCCCATTATTTTCAAATAGATATTGTTTGCTCTCATTTGCAAAGGAAGCATTGGCATTATCACTTCCTATTAAAAGATCTTGATCTCCGTCATTGTCAATATCGGCATTGGATAGTACTGAACAGTTCAAAGCCACTTCTCCTAAAAAAAACGCTGCCTCTTGAAACCTTCCTTTGTCATTTCTATATAACCTCGGACGCAATGGGTCTCCGTTTTTAAATTCATTCCCACCACTGCCTATAACTAAATCTAGATCCCCATCCATATCTATATCAAGTAAAAGGCTGGCAGTATCTTCATTTAGTGAATGTCTTTGCATTAATTTTGACTGACTTTCTATAAATTCTCCAGAGGGGAGTTGTAAAAATATGGATGAAGCTTGTTTTTTTGCTCCTGTGAGCACCAAATCATCTAACCCATCTTGATTGATGTCACCCACAGCTATTGCGGGGCCCTCATTGCTTGAAGCAAAAGGAATAATAGGTTGACGACTGAAATCTAATGTAGGGTATTCGCTATGTTTGTAGTTGATAACTCCCTTTTTGGAATTAAAGACGATTTTGCCCTCATCTTTTTTCTTTTTTCTTTTAAAGACGCATTTGTATACTTAAGGGTATGTAAAGTTCCGGTAGAAATGAATGGTCTTTCTTCTACCTTTCCATCTGGCCATTCCACTTGAATTGAATAGGAGGAAGTTTGAGTAGGAGCGCCAAAGTAAAGTCGATTAGACTGTGCAGATAAATATCCTTTAGTTACCTGTAACTCTTTTGTTTGAATTATTTTTTCTCCTTTTAAGGTCACCTTAGCTCCAATACCCTGTTTGTTTTTTTGGGGACCTTCAAACTTAAAAGCTACCCAACTAGTATTATTGGTGGTGTTTTCTAAAATAGTCGCTGGAGCATTTATATTGTTGACTACTAAATCTAAATCTCCATCATTATCAAGATCTGCATACATAGCACCATTACTGTAAGAAGGCTCTGGTTGACTCCAAGATTGAGTTGTATTGTGAAATGTAAGGTCTTGGTTGTTTTGGAAAAAATAGTTAGCAACTTTCTTTGTGGGGATTTTATTAATCCATGCTAAAGTTTCTTTATTCATTCCATTTTCAATCTCTTTTTGCACCTGTGCATCTGAAATAAAGTTAATGTAGTCCAAGTCATTGGTTGCGCCAATAATTCCATTGGTGATATATAAATCTTGCCAACCATCATTATCAAAATCTGCAAGCAATGGGCTCCATGACCACTCTGTAGCGGCAATTCCACTTGAAAAGGCTATTTCACTAAACTTCCCATAGCCTCTATTTAATTGAAGCGTATTTTGCATATACTGAGGTTGATACCCGTTTTTTAGAAATTGCTGATAAATTGGATAGGGATATTCTCCTCCAGATGTTTTATAAGTAAATACATCTTCTGGTAGCATATCCAAAGAGATAATGTCTATTAAACCATCATTGTTAATGTCTCCAAAATTATTACCCATCGAAAAATGAGTGGTGTGCCCTAAAGCATCACCCTTAGCGTTTTCTTCTGTAAAGGATCCGTTATGCTGATTTATATAAAGATAGTCGTGCTCAAAGAAATCATTCCCCACATAGATATCGGGGTAGCGATCATTATTCAAATCACCTATAGATACACCTAAGCCATAGCCAATTTTACCCTGGTAAATACCCGCCTTTTCAGTTATATCAGTAAAAGAACTTCCATTGTTTTCAAACAGTTTATCTCCTGCAAATAAATCCTTGTCACCCCTCTTTCTTCCATTGCCATAATAGCGATTTGGATGAACGGAATGGTTAAGTATAAAAAGATCTAGATCGTTGTCTAAATCATAATCAAAGAATGCAGATTGAGTTGAAAATCCAACAAAGTCTAACCCATATTTTTCTGATTCTTCTTTAAACTGTGGAATACCTTCTTGGGTATTTCCTTGGTTAACATAGAGTAAATTATGGCCCGAAATATGCTTGTATGCTCCTGTCTTGGACACATATAAATCTAACCTTCCGTCTTGATTAATGTCTACATGAGTTACCCCATTGGTCCAACCCGTTGCATTGTTAATACCTGCTAACTCGGTAATATTTTTAAATCTTAAATTTCCTTGATTAAGGTAAAGTTGGTCTGCGCCAGTGTTTGCAGTAAAATAAATATCTATTAAACCGTCTTGATTAAAATCTGCTGTGGCTACCCCTGCCCCATTATAGAAATATAGATAATTAAGGATGTTAAGTTGTACAGTAGATTCCACCGTGTTTTGAAAATCAATTCCTGTAAAAGAAGTGTCTTTATTTTGAAAGCGAAGTTTAGGGTTCTCTTGGCACCCTATAAACATTAAAACCAAAAAAGTAAATGCACTAATATACTTCTCCATCTCCATGCAAACTATATCCTATAGAAGTAAAAATAGAAATAAAAAAAGAGACTGTATTAGATACAGCCTCTTTCTTATTATTAAAAACTTAGCTTAGTAGCCTGGGTTTTGAGTAAGGTTAGGGTTAGAAAGAATGGCATTAGATGGAATTGGATACAAGTTCTTTGTATCGTTTCCTACTGCATCACTATTCTTATAAGGCCAGTCGCGAGTGTATTGACCAAAACGAATTAGATCTGTTCTTCTAATCTGTTCTTTATAAAGTTCTCTTCCTCTTTCTGCTAACATATCTGCTTCAGAAACAGACCCAAGTGATGAAGCACCTCGAATCGTCCTTAACTGATTTACCAAAGCAGTAGCATCTCCACCAGAACGCATAATCGCTTCTGCTTTCATAAGGTGGGCGTCTGCATAACGGAACAGAATTTCGTGTGCTCTAAAGCTTCCTGTTCCATCAACAGGGTGATACTTAATGGTACGAATCCCTTCAGCTTCTCCATTTCCGTATAAGCCAGCTAATTCTTTTGTGAATACTAAAGGGTTTCCAGAACGGTCATTTAATGGTGTTCCATCAGCAGCCATTTGTTGACCTACTAAGAAACCATATCCAATTCCTCCATTTGTAGCGTCAGAATTAGTTGCATCTGGCACCCATCCACGGCGCTCCTCTTGTCCAGAATTGGCAGCATTAGAGGTTGCAGAACCTTCAAAAGAATCATAAAAATCCGCTAGGGTTGTGAATCCATTCCAACCCCCACCACCATTGTCTGGTGATACGTGGTTATAATGTAATCCATTCCAAATTCTGTTTCCTACTCCAGTAGGTATCCACCAGATCGTTTCAGAATCTGCAGATTCTATAAATATATCAAAGTAACCTTGCTGAGGTGCATATCCGTCTGCAGCAATCTCATCTACTAAAGAAATTACCTGTGCCATATCAGCAGCATCAGCAGTAGCGTTTCCTTTATATATATGTCCATTTAATAATACACGTGCTTTTAAGAAACGTGCTGCTGCTTTAGATCCTCTATTTTGATCTGCGATTGCTCCTGAAGCTACAGTTGGTAAACCACTAATCGCTGTATCTAAATCAGCTAGTACACGATCATAGGCCTGAGCTCTTGTAAGTACTACTGGGTTAACCTCTGGCCCTTCGTCTGGCTCTCTGTTAGGAACCTGACCATAAAGATCCATAATAATCCATGTAGCAAATGCACGTACAAAACTCGCATGAGCTGCTTGTAATGTAGAAGCGTTACTCCTAGAGTCTAACACTTCGTTCGCTAAGAAGATCGTTGAGTTCCAATTGTTCCATACATTCAATACAAATGCATGAGAAGTAGCCCAAGTATGGTTATGAAGTGTTCTCCATATTCCATTATCTCCCCAGTCGGTTCCTCTTGTAGGAACTAAAAGTTCATCGGAAGCTACCTCTTGTAAAGCGTGGTAATTCGCTTGGTCACCTAACCTATTTAATCCATTGTATAGGTTAGTAATGGATCCGTCAACATCAGCTACTCCTTCAAAGGTGCCTCCACTGGATGTTGATGTGTCAATGATTGAGTCAGTAGCCTCAATCTCCAAGTCAGTACATGCAGTGAGCGTTAAGGCTGCTGCAAATGCTGCGCTATAGATGTAATTTAATTTCTTCATCTTTTAATTTATTTATCGATTAAAATCTAGCATTTAGCCCTAGCGTGAATGTTCTTGGACGTGGGTAAGCTGTCCAATCCATACCTGCCGTAGGCAGTCCGTTCAATAATTCATATCCCGCAGAATTTACACTTACTTCTGGATCTAAACCAGAATAATCTGTTATCAAGAATAAGTTTTGCCCTGTAAGTGATAAACGTAGGGAATCAAAGGTACCTCCATCTGCTAGAGGGAAGTTATACCCTACACTAACGTTTTGTAATCTAAAGAAGTCTCCTTTTTCTAAGAAACGACTAGAGACTGCTGCTTCTGCAGTTCCTGCTTCTCCACTTGTCAATACATCTGGTGTAACGTTACGAGCATTCTTTATAGAACCTGCTACAAAGAAGGCATTCTTTGTGTTGTTATACACAGAGAACCCATACTGACCATATCCGTAAGCAGAGAAATCCCAGTTCTTGTAAGAAACATTCATGGAAAGACCTGTATTTACATCTGGTAAAGCATCTTCACCAATAAAAGTTTGGTTATCTCCAATAGGCTGTCCAGTGCTATCGAATCCTTCAAACTCTCTTACAAAATAGGAGAAAAGAGGCTGTCCTCCTGCCAAAATCTGAGCATATGCCTGAGATAATCCAGGCCCACGAACTGTACCAGCTGGAATTTGTCCTCCAAAGTCTTGTAACTCGTTGGTGTTCTTAGAAATGTTGAAAGAAGCACTCCAGTTTAAATCAGTCCCTTGGATGATATCATAGTTTAATGATAATTCATATCCGTTGTTTACTACACTTGCATCTAAGTTTGTGAAGAAAAATGCTTGCGGCGAAGGTTGAGCTGCAGGTACACTTAATAATAAGTCATTGGTTGTCTTATTATAGTATTCAATAGAACCTGTTAAACGGTCATTGTTTAAACCAAAGTCAATTCCTACGTTATAGGAAGTTGTTTCCTCCCATTTTAACGCATTGTTTACAAAAGACTGAACACCTAATCCAGGAGGATTAATTACACCGTCATTTGCAATCCCTGGGAAACCATAACGTTCTCTACGAACGAAGTTACCATATCCAATTCCATCTTGGCTACCTGTTACCCCTGCTCCTACACGAAGTTTTAAAGTAGAGAAAGATTCAGGAACAAAGTCTTCTTCATTCATTTTCCATGCAACAGCTCCAGAAGGGAAGATACCATATTGGTTATCTGGTCCAAAACGTGAAGAACCATCCGCACGAACCGTCGCTGTAATTAAATACTTGTCTTGGATGCTGTAGTTAACACGTCCAAAGAAAGATTGTAAGTAATCTGTATTGTCATAAGTATCTGCAGATACTGCTCTAACTCCAGAAAGAGCTAAGTTTACTGTATCTGTAGTGGCTGGGTCTAAACGATTTACAAAAGAACCATTCGTTCCAATCCCATAGTTTTGGAAAGAACCTGTAATCGCTGCTTCGATATTATCGGCAGAAGATTCGGTTACATTAGCCATTGCAGTGATTGAATCTGTGGTAAAGCCCCATCCAGATGCATTTCTTCCTTGACTACCAAAGTCTTGGTAAGCATACCCTAGTAATACATCCAAGTTAGAGTTACCCAATTCTTTGTTGTAATCTAAAGTGAATTCAAAAAGATTACTCATTAAGTCAATATCATTTACAGAAGCACGTCCGTTTCCTATAGATCCGTTATCAACTCCTACAACTGTTTTTCCTACAGCACTTTTTCTAGTTGAGCTAGAAGCGTCAATACCATAAGTAACTTTGGCTGTAATATTATCGTTGAGTGCATAATTTGCTGTAAGGTTAAATAATGTTCTTGTAGTGTTGGTTTCACTAAAGATATCTCTTAACCAGTTGGCTGGGTTAGCTAAACCTCCTGTGTTATTGAAATCTGGATCGTTTGGCCATGTAGGGTTAGCCGTAAATGTCGCTCCTAAAATATCTCCTCTAAATCCTGCACTACCACTTGTAGGGGCTGCTTCATCAATAATATCAGAATAAGATGCTTGCGCATTTAAAGTAAGCTTATCGTTGAGTAATTTCTTATTCCAGTTAAGACGAAGTGTTAAACGTTCCATAGAACTATTCTCTACAACACCGTTTTGCTTACCGTAGCTCATTGTAGCTCTGAAGTTAGAACCATTAGAGTTTTTAGCGTAAGAAAAGTTTTGGTTTTGAGAAATTGCTGTTCTAAAGATTACATCTTGCCAATCTGTTTCACTACCAAAATTTTGCGTTGTTGCATTTCCTCCAAACTGAGTAACTCCTCTTAAGAAGTCTGCCGCTCCTAAAAGATCGTAGGTGTTAGATGGATTAGCTGCACTAAGCGTAGATGAAAACTCAAAAGATCCGTCTCCTCCAGATGCTCCATTACGGGTAGAGATGATTACAACACCATTAGCTCCACGAGAACCGTAGATCGCAGCAGCAGAAGCATCTTTCAAAATACTTATGCTTGCAATGTCATTCGGGTTTAAGAAGTTTAATGGGTTTCTTGAATCGCTTGTTCCAAATCCTATATCCTGTCCATTCGCAGAAGTATCACCACCAGATAGTGGCACTCCATCAACAACAAATAAAGGATTGTTGTTAGAACGAACAGAGTTCGTACCACGAATACGAATCTGAACACCAGCACCTGGCTCCCCACTCGTTTGTGATATTTGCACCCCTGCAGTTTTACCTTGAATTAACTGCTCTGGTGAAGCAATAACACCACGGTTAAAATCAGCAGCAGTAACCGCAGCTACAGAACCTGTAGCGTCTTTGATTTTAGTAGAACCGTAACCTGTTAAAACTACTTCCTCCAATTCGTTGTCCGCCAATAACATTACAGCAACCTGGTCTTGTCCAGATACTGCAACTTCTTGCGTGGCAAAGCCAACAAATGAAACGACTAAAACAGCATCACTATCTGCTGAAATCGTAAAGTTTCCGTCAAAATCTGTGGTGGTACCATTATTGGTCCCTTTTACCACTACGGTAGCCCCAGGAAGGGGACCGTCCTCACTCGAAACAGTACCAGAGACTGACTGAGCATACATCCCTATACTTACCAAAAAAAGTAAGGAAGACAGGAATGCCTTGAATTGAAATGTTTTCATTCTTGTTTGTTTAAGTTAATAGAGTTTAATTAATATCCTACCACACTAAGGTATTTAATGATTTATATTTACAGCAGCTAACTGTTAAAATTTTTAACAGTTTATATCGAAATCGTTTTCGTATTGAGGAATTCTTGATTATTTTTGTTAAAAATACCGATATGAAGAATTTAACGCTTAAAGATATTGCACTCGCTCTTGACTTATCCATTACAACAGTTTCTAAAGCGTTAAAAGATTATCCCGATGTAAGCGTTAAAACCAAAGAAAAAGTAAAAGCCTATGCTAAGGAGGTGAATTTCACACCTAATGCATACGCAGCCTTTCTTCGCACCCATGAATCTAAAATTATTGGAGTAGTTATTCCTAGGCTTAATCACTTTTTTTTTAGCAATGTTCTTAAAGGAATTATGAAAGCTGCCGAAGAAAAAAACTACATGGTTATTGTCTTAAGCTCCGAGGAAAATTATGAAATTGAAAAAAAACAAGTCAATCGACTATTAAAACAGAATGTCGATGGGATTTTATTATCAATCGCTGACTCTACTCACGATACTAAACATATTGATGCCATTACCCAGCAAAACATTCCCCTAATCCTTTTTGATAAATATTCTAAATTAAGCAAGTGCTCTAGCGTCATTGTCAATGATCAAGAAGCGGCCTTTTCAGCTGTGGAACATCTCATCAAAAAAGGTAAAAAAAACATTGCTCATTTAAGGGGTCCATTACTTCCTCAAAATTCCATCGATCGTTTTTTAGGCTACCGAAGAGCCCTTGAAAAACATCAGTTAAGTTATAAAAAGGAATGGGTTTTTACGTGTAACTCCATTTCTAGTGATGATGGATACCTCTTTACCCAAGAAATATTAAAAAACCATCCTGACATTGACGCTATATTTGCCGTTGCAGATATGCCTGCCATTGGCGCAATAAAATGTCTCAATGAACAACAAATAAAAATCCCTGAAAAAATAGCCGTTATGGGTTTTAGTAATTGGAAGATAGCAGACTTAATAACACCCACACTTAGCACGGTAAATCAACCTGGTCAATTGATGGGAGAAAAAGCTTTTGAACAATTCTATAAAGAATTTCAGTTACTTAAGAAAGGAGAGAAAATAAACCATGAAATTATTGAGTTAGATACGAACCTAATTTTAAGGGATTCGACTTGAAATTAAGTTTTTAAAAAATCTATATTCCGTTTTAACCCTTTAAAATTTGTTCGTTTAACTGCACTTTTTTTAAATACCCTTTTAAAAGTTTCTTCGGTTAACTCTAACCAATCATTTTGAGTTAATTCTAGAAGTTCTTTATTAGGATTAAAACGAGGTTCTTGGTGAGGTGTAGCAAAACGATTCCAAGGGCATACAGTTTGGCATATATCACACCCAAAGGCCCATCCATCCATTTTATTCTTAAATTGACTCGGGATAGATTCTTTTAACTCTATGGTAGCATAAGAAATACATTTGCTGCCGTCTATTTGATAAGGCGCTATTAGTGCCTCTGTGGGACAAGCATCTATACAAGCAGTACAACTACCGCAATGATCAGCAACTGGTAAGTCATATGCAAGTTCTATATCGATGATTAATTCCGCAATGAAAAAGAAAGAGCCTACTTGTTTTGAAATTAAATTCGTATTCTTCCCTACCCAACCAAGACCGGCTCTAGCTGCCCAAGCCTTATCCATCACTGGCGCAGAATCAACAAAAACACGTCCATCTATTTCGCCTATTTTATCATTCAACAGTTGTAATAATTCTTTCAGCTTTTCTTTAATTACAAGATGATAATCTTCTCCATAGGCATAGGATGAAATCTTAGGTGCAGCAGGGTCTTGTTGTTTTTCTTCAGAATGATAATTTAAAAGTAGAGAAACGACACTTTTTGCTCCCGGAACTAAAAGTGTAGGGTCTAGCCGCTTATCAAAATAGTTTTCCATGTAGTGCATCTTCCCATGCCTACCTTCTTTTAACCATTTTTCTAACTTAGGTGCTTCCTCTTCTAAAAATCCAGCTTTTGCAATCCCGCAAGACAAAAATCCCAGTCTTTTAGCTTCTCTTTTTATTAGTGCTGAATATTCTGCTCTCAGATCTTTCATCTTGTAAACAGATTAAAATAAGCCTCCTTGATTTCCTTTAATTCTACCCAAGTGTTTATAGGCCAACTCTGTTACTTCTCGACCACGAGGTGTTCTAATAATGAAGCCTTGCTGAATTAAAAAGGGTTCGTAAACTTCTTCTATCGTTTCCCCATTTTCTGAAACCGCAGTGGCTAGTGTGGTAATTCCCACAGGCCCCCCCTTAAATTTATCGATAAGTGTGGTCAGAATTTTATTGTCCATTTCATCTAATCCGTGGGCGTCTACTTGAAGTGCATTAAGACCATATTGAGTAATAGGAAGATCGATGGTTCCATTTCCTTTAATTTGGGCAAAATCCCGAATTCGACGCAACAACCCATTCGCAATTCTTGGAGTCCCTCTACTTCTGCCCGCAATTTCTATTGCCGCACTTTGATCGATTGGAACTTTTAAAATGGCCGAGCTCCTCTCTATAATAGTAGATAATAATTCGGTAGAATAGTACTGAAGTCGACTACTAATGCCAAATCGTGCACGCATCGGTGCGGTTAATAAGCCAGATCGTGTAGTAGCACCGACTAAAGTAAATGGATTTAATGATATTTGTACGGTCCGTGCATTAGGACCTGTTTCTATCATAATATCGATTTTATAATCTTCCATGGCAGAATAGAGGTATTCCTCTACAATGGGACTTAATCGATGGATTTCATCAATAAACAAAATATCTCTAGGCTCAAGATTAGTTAATAGACCTGCTAAATCACCTGGTTTATCTAGTACAGGCCCAGAGGTCATTTTTATACCTACATTAAGCTCATTTGCTAATATATGGGCAAGTGTGGTTTTTCCGAGCCCAGGAGGCCCATGGAAAAGAGTATGGTCGAGTGCGTCCTCTCTTTGGTTGGCTGCAGCAACAAAGATCTGAAGGTTTTCAAGAATGGCATCCTGTCCGGCAAAATCATCAAAACTTAAGGGTCTTAACGCTCTATCAATATCTTGTTCTTCTGGAGAAAAATGCTCGTTCGTCGGGTCTAGATTTTCATTCATTATCACAAAGATAACAGAACGGAATAAAAAAAGAGGCCTAAAGGCCTCTTTACAATTTATTTAAGATAAGATTAGTGTTGTAACTCCTCTTCTCCCTCTTTTAAAGGAACTGTTTGAGAAACCCAATCTTCTTCTTGTCCTGGTTTAGAATAATCATAAGCCCAACGATGAACATGAGGAATTTCACCTGGCCAGTTACCATGCATGTGTTCCACAGGAGTGGTCCACTCTAATGTATTAGACTTCCATGGATTCTCTTCTGCTGGCTTACCATAGAAAATACTATGAATAAAGTTATACAAGAAGACAAGCTGAGCAGCTCCAGCAGTAAAGGCAAATAACGATATAACAACGTTAATATCTGCGATATCATCAAAATAAGGGAAAGCGGTATTGGTATAGTAACGTCTTGGTAGACCTGCCATTCCAATAAAGTGCATAGGGAAGAAAACACCGTAAGCACATATAGCTGTCACCCAGAAATGCACATATCCCATGTTTTTGTTCATCATTTTACCAAACATTTTAGGGAACCAGTGATAAACACCTGCAAATAGACCATATAAAGCAGAAATACCCATAACCAAATGGAAGTGGGCCACTACAAAGTATGTATCATGTACATTAATATCTAAAGTACTATCCCCTAAAATAATACCCGTTAGTCCTCCAGAAATAAAAGTAGAAACTAGACCTATAGAGAAAAGCATAGCAGGATTAAGCTGCAAATTACCTTTCCATAAAGTGGTTATGTAATTGAATGCTTTTACCGCAGAAGGAATCGCAATTAATAGGGTTGTAAAAGTAAATACAGATCCTAAAAATGGATTCATTCCTGAAATAAACATATGGTGTCCCCATACAATGGTAGATAAAAAGGCAATGGCTAATATAGAAGCAACCATGGCACGGTAACCAAAAATAGGCTTACGTGAATTCGTGGCAATGATTTCTGATGTAATTCCCAGTGCAGGTAATAATACAATATAAACCTCTGGGTGACCTAAGAACCAGAAAAGGTGCTCATAGAGTACCGGAGAACCTCCTTGATAGTGTAAAACCTCTCCTTGAATAAAAATATCCGACAAGAAGAAAGAAGTACCAAAACTTCTATCCATAATAAGCAATAAAGCTGCTGATAGAAGTACAGGGAAAGAAACAACACCAATAATGGCGGTAACAAAAAATGCCCAAATAGTTAAAGGTAGACGAGACATGGTCATACCTTTAGTTCTCAAATTGATTACTGTAACAATATAATTTAGTGAACCTAATAAAGAAGAAGCAATAAAGATAGCCATAGAAACTAACCATAAAGTCATTCCTAAACCTGATCCTGGTTGTGCTTGTGGTAAAGCAGAGAGTGGAGGGTAAATAGTCCATCCAGCGGCAGCAGGTCCTGCTTCTACAAAAAGAGAAGTAATCATAATACATGAAGACAAAAAGAAAAGCCAAAAAGAGATCATATTAAGTAATCCCGAAGCCATATCTCTCGCTCCAATCTGTAATGGTATTAAAAGGTTACTGAAAGTACCACTTAAACCGGCGGTTAATACAAAGAACACCATAATAGTCCCGTGAATGGTAACCAATGCTAAATAGACATTAGGATCCATAACTCCCTCGGGAGCCCATTTACCTAGTAAAACTTCGAAAATAGTGAAGGATTGTTCAGGCCATGCTAGCTGTATACGGAATAATAAAGACATCGCAATACCAATTATTCCCATGAATAATCCGGTAATTAAATATTGCTTTGCTATCATTTTATGATCTTGACTAAATATATATTTAGTCATGAATGTTTCCTTGTGATGATGCCCGTGATCCTCTCCGTGTGCGTGCGCTACTGTTGACATATCTATCTCTTTTTTTAAATTATTGGATTACTTGTGCAAAAGTGGATTGCTCAGAAATCCATTGTTCATATTCTTCTGGAGTTTCTACTACAATTTTCATTTGCATGTTGTAGTGTGAAGCTCCGCAAATTTTATTACATAACAAAAGGTAATCAAAAACATAAGGTTCTAGGGCCTCTTCCCCATTAGCAACCAATTCTTTACTGTTCTCGACTCTAATCTTATTTATCTTTTTAACTTTTGCAATGATATCTGGATTTTGTCGCATTTCTTCCGTTGTAGTAATTGGAGTAAATGCAAATTCAGTAATCATTCCAGGTACACAGTTCATTTGTGCTCGGAAGTGAGGCATGTAAGCCGAATGTAATACATCTTGTGATCTCATTTTGAAAATCACTTCTCTACCTACAGGTAAATGTAGTTCTTGTACCACAACATCATCTAATCCATTAGGATCAGTAGCATCAATACCTACTAAATTCTTGCCATCAAAATCTTGCAAGAAACGAACATTAGCATCTCCTAAAACACCATCTTGCCCAGCATAACGTGCTTTCCAATTAAACTGTTGCGCATAAAGCTCAACGACTAAAGCTTCGTCATTTTCCTCAACAGTCATAATGTTTGTCCAGGTATAAAGTCCGTAAAGAATTAACCCAGCTAAGGTAATCACGGGAATGATGGTCCAAATAGCCTCTAATCGGTCATTATCTGCATAGAAAAGAGCTTTTTTACCTTTTTCTCCTCGGTATTTGTAAGCGAAATAATGAAGTAAAGCTTGAGTAATCGTTTGCACAAAGAAAATAAGGGCAAAAGAAATCCACATTAAACTATCATACTGACTTCCATGCTCAGAGGCCGCCTCTGGTAATAGGACGTCTCCCCACGCATAAAAAGAATATAAAGTAAGTACATAAATGAATGCCAAAAAAGCAAACATTAATTTTCCTTGTGTATTGTTGTCATTGTCATCTGCTACCTGCGTGATATTTCGGTTGGTTTGAGACAATTCAAACATTTTTGAAATCTGCCAAATCGAAATTCCAATTAAAACAAGTACCGTTAAGGTTAATATAGTCGTCATCTATCTTTTCTAAATTATATTAATAATGAAAACGTTTACTTTCACCCATGTAAGGATCCCCTTTGGCTAAAAGTGGTGCTTTCGTTAATGCTGTAAATACGATGTAAATAAATAAACCAAGGAAGAATAAGAAACCTCCAACTTCTGGTATTCCTATAAACCATTGGTCACCTACCGCAGAAGGCATAATCATGTTGAAAACATCTAAATAATGTCCTAAAATGATTACAATTCCTGCCATTACAATGAAATAATTCGTTCTCTTATAATCACTATTCATTAAAATTAATAATGGAAATAAGAAATTCATAGCAATCATTCCAAAGAAAGTAAGGTTATAATCTTCAATTCTAGTAATAAAATAAGTTACTTCTTCTGGGATATTTGAATACCAAATCAACATAAATTGAGAGAACCATAAATAAGTCCAGAATACACTTACCCCAAACATAAATTTGCCTAAATCATGGATATGAGAATCATTCACAAAGTCTAAATATCCTTTTGACTTTAAGTAAATAGTAATTAATGCAATAGCAGTAATACCACTTACAAACATACTTGCAAATACATACCACCCAAATAGTGTACTAAACCAGTGAGGGTCGATGGACATAATCCAATCCCATGACATAATAGACTCGGTTACTATAAAGAAAACGAGGAATCCTGCTGACCAACGGAAGTTTTTAACATGATTCACATTGTCATTTGCTTCGTCTTGAGCTAGCGAATACTTTCTTGACACAAATCGATAAATAGTCCAACCTGCTAAAAAGAAAATGGCTCTAGCTAAAAAGAAAGGTACATTAAGAAAAGCTACTTTTCCTGCAATTAGTTTATCATGAGCAACAACCTCAGGATCCATCCAAATGAATAAATGATTAAAATGCATTCCTGAAAGGGCCAAAATGGCGATTACAATTAGACCACCAGGAAGTAAATAAGCTGTAATTCCTTCCATAACTCTGAATAATACGGGAGACCAACCTGCTTGTGCAGCACGATTGATTCCATAAAAAGCTAAAGTTCCTAGGGAGATCATAAAAAAGAAGAATGCCGCTACATACAACGCAGCCCACGGTTTATTCGCTAATTGATGAAAAACATGCTCATCGTGCGATGCGTCGTGAGTTTCTTCCTCATGATGCCCTGCTTCTTCGTGGTGAGCAGTATCAGCGTGTGCTTCTTCTGAAGCATGCGCTTCACCATGATCTTCTCCATGGCCAGATCCATGATGCGAAGTGGAAACCATGGCTTTGGCTTCTTCTATGGTTTTAGGCGCGCTAAGAAATCCATAGACAAGACCTGCAAAACCAACTAACATTAAGGTTAATGCTAAAATTCGGAGTTTATTTGAAAACGTATACATAGACCTTTATAAATTATTTAAGAAGCGATGTTCTTAGTTCCATAACGTGCTGTGCAATTTGCCAGCGCTCTGTTGCATTTACTTGACCTGCATGAGATCCCATTGCATTTTTACCATACATTAATACATGGTAAATACTTCCTTCTGTAATTTCACGATCGACATAGCTTGGAACTCCTAGAAACTTTTCTCGTGTCATTAGAATTCCTTGTCCATCTCCTTTTTTACCATGACATACAGCACAATACACCCCGTAGAGTTCTTTGCCTTCTGCAAGATTTTTATCGTCATGTGCAATTGGAGAAATCAATTCTGCTTTTGCGGCTTCGTATCCATCATTTGTATCTGGATAATCATAAGGCTGCCACCCACGTGCGATTGAACCTTCTGCAGGAATTTGTGCTTCAATCCCATTAGCAAAAGCATCAGAATCTGCATAAGTTTCATAACCTACTGGCTCGTACATGTTAGGGAAATATTGATAATTTGGTTTAGACGGATCTTGACATGACCCAAGTCCAAGGGCCACGACGATACTAAATGAAAGGCTAATTAACTTCTTCATTATTCTTCCGTGTTTTCTGGTACTGTAATTTCAATCGCACCTGTTTCTTTCAATAAGGAGGTTAGTTCCTTTTCGTTGTCTTTAAGCTCAATCTCCATTAAAAACTTATCATCAGTAGTTAATGGGTTAGGGTTTTCTGCTTCTTTAAATGGCCATAAACGACTGCGTAAATAAAAAGTAATCACCATTAAGTGCGCTGCAAAGAATACGGTCATCTCAAACATTACAGGCACGAATGCAGGCATGTTTTCCAAAAAACTAAAGCTAGGTTTACCTCCAATATTTTGGGGCCAATCTTCTATCATAATGAAATTGATCATGGTTACAGCTACGCTAAAACCAATACAACCATAAATAAATGCCATAATGGCAATTCTTGTTTCTTCTAACCCCATGGCTTTATCTAAACCATGGACTGGAAAAGGGGTATATACTTCTTCGATGTGGTGCTTCTTAGCACGAACTTCTTTAACAGCGCTTAAAAGCGTGTCATCGTCATCGTATAATGCGTGAATTACTTGATTACTCATTTCCGTCTCTTAATTTTTTATACTTATCTCCAGAAGATTTCAATATTGTTTTTACCTCTGCTTGTGCAATCACAGGAAAAGTTCTTGCGTACAGTAGGAATAAAACAAAGAAGAAGCCTATTGTTCCAATAAAGATTCCAATATCTACAAAAGTGGGGGAGAACATCGTCCAAGATGATGGAAGATAATCGCGGTGAAGTGAAGTTACGATAATTACGAAACGCTCAAACCACATCCCAATATTTACAACAATCGAAATAATAAAGGAGAACATAATACTTGTTCTTAGCTTTTTAGACCACATAAACTGAGGAGAGAATACGTTACAGGTCATCATAGCCCAATATGCCCACCAGTATGGTCCTGTGGCACGGTTTAAGAAAGCATATTGTTCGTATTCAACACCAGAATACCACGCTATAAACAACTCTGTAATATAAGCGACCCCAACGATAGAACCTGTGATCATGATCACGATATTCATGAGTTCTATGTGCTGAACGGTAATGTAATCTTCTAAGTTAGATACTTTACGCATGATAATTAATAAAGTATTTACCATGGCAAACCCTGAGAAAATCGCTCCAGCGACAAAGTAGGGTGGGAAAATAGTTGTGTGCCATCCTGGAATAACTGAGGTGGCAAAATCAAAAGATACAATCGTGTGTACAGAAAGTACTAAAGGTGTTGCAAGACCTGCAAGCACAAGAGATACTTCTTCAAATCGCTGCCAATCTTTCGCTCTACCAGACCATCCGAAGCTCAATAGAGCATATATTTTCTTTTGGAAAGGACGAACTGCACGGTCTCTAATCATCGCAAAATCTGGTAGTAAACCTGTCCACCAAAAGACAAGAGATACAGATAAATAGGTAGAGATTGCAAATACATCCCATAATAAGGGAGAGTTGAAGTTTACCCACAAGGATCCAAAACCGTTTGGAATAGGTAAAACCCAGTAAGCTAACCATGGTCTACCCATGTGGATAATAGGGAAGAGTCCAGCCTGAATAACGGAAAAGATCGTCATGGCTTCAGCCGAACGGTTAATGGCCATACGCCATTTTTGACGGAACAATAATAGTACGGCAGAAATTAGTGTTCCTGCGTGTCCAATACCAACCCACCAAACAAAGTTGGTAATATCCCAAGCCCAACCAACTGTTTTGTTGAGACCCCAGGTTCCAATACCTGTTGAAATGGTATAAATTATGCATCCTACTCCCCAAAGAAAGGCGGTTAATGCGATGCCAAATACAATCCACCACTGGCGGTTGGCAGTCCCTTCTACGGGTGCAGCTACATCAATCGTTACATCGTGATAAGATTTATCACCTGTAACTAAGGGTTTTCGAATCGGTGCTTCGTAATGCGAGGCCATATGCGATTGCTTTATCTAGTTATATTATACGTTTCTCACTTTAGTTTGGTACATGACATTAGGTTTTGTCCCTACATGCTCCAATAAATGATACATACGCTCATCTTCTTTTAATTCAGAAATTTTACTTTCCTTATCATTTATATCTCCAAAAGTCATTGCGCCATTACTACAAGCGGCTGAACATGCTGTTTGGAATTCTCCATCTTTAATTGCTCTTCCTTCTAATTTGGCATCAAGAATCGTTTTCTGTGTTTTTTGAATACACATAGAACATTTTTCCATTACACCGCGCGAGCGAACAACAACATCTGGATTAAGAACCATTCTTCCTAAATCGTTATTCATGTGGTAGTCAAACTCGTCGTTCTTGTTATATAAGAACCAATTAAAACGACGAACTTTATAAGGACAGTTATTAGCACAGTAACGTGTTCCTACACAACGGTTATAGGCCATGTGGTTTTGTCCTTGTCGTCCATGAGAACTTGCTGCTACAGGACATACTGTTTCACAAGGTGCATGGTTACAATGCTGACACATAACAGGCTGGAAGGTCACTTGTGGATTCTCAGAAGCCTGCTCCATTCGTCCAAAGGTGGTTAAAGAGTCACTAATCCCTGAGATATTCTCCTTGGTTTCTAAATCTCCTTCAAAAGTTTCATCAGAAGAATAGTATCTATCAATACGCAACCAGTGCATATCACGAGACTTACGAACTTCTTCTTTTCCTACAACAGGAACATTGTTTTCGGCATGACAAGCTATCACACAGGCTCCACATCCTGTACAAGCGTTAAGATCTATGGAAAGGTTAAAATGATGTCCAACAGATCGGTCAAACTTTTGCCACATATCAACTTCTGGAGAAGTTACCTCCATTTCAATGTGATTTTTAGAAACTACAGGAATAGCATTCCAGTACGACTTATCTTTTGTATTGAATACTTCTAGGGTGGTCTCTTTTACAATATCACCACGTCCCATTAGAGTATTGTGAAGCTGGGTACATGCGAATTCATGAAAACCTTCTGCTAAACTAACCGTTACGGGTTGTACATCTCTGGCATTATTATAAAACGCAAAAGCGTTTAAACCAATTTGCATTTCGTCTTGAAGCCCTTTGCGTGCTCCATAACCTAAGGCTAAACCAACAGATCCTTTGGCTTGCCCAGGCTGAATAACCACGGGAAGCGTTAAGGTAGTTTCGCCTACAGTAACTTTCGCATAACTACCATTTAATGCACCATTAGCTACATTTACGTTTTTTAATCCTAATGCAGAAGCATCTGCTGCTGCCACAGTAAGGTAATTATCCCAAGTAATTCTTGTAATTGGATCAGGAAATTCTTGTAACCAGGGGTTGTTGGCTTGTTGTCCATCACCCATCCCTGTTTTAGTATAGAGGGTTAGCTCCATTCCTTCTGCTTGTGAAGCAGCTAAATTGGCTACTGCAGCAGTTAAATCTTGTGCGGTATATTGCGAATTAGATTTTGTCGTTTTACTGTAAAATCCATCATGTAAAACAGCATTCCATGAATTGCCTTCGAGAATTGATGAACTCCAGTTTTCTTTGATTGCATCGTAATAAGACTGATCGCTCCCAACCCACTTTAATAATACATCTTGAAATTGGGCTGTGTCAAAAAGAGGACGAATTGTTGGCTGAGCTAAGGCGAAGTGACCTGCTTTGAACTCATAATCTCCCCAACCTTCTAAATAATGAGGTACAGCAGCGATGTACTGAGATGCAATAGCTGTTTCGTCTTCCTTCATGCTAAAGGCGACTGATAAATCTAACTTCTTAATCCCCTCCGCTAATGCAACTCCCTCTGGTGTTGAGAATACTGGGTTAACACCTACAGTGATTAAACCACCTACAGTCCCTGCTATAATTCCATCAATTACCGGCTGAACATCCTTTCCGTTTTCTGAGCGAATTAGACGTGGACTTGCCGTATCGATCACCTCACTCTTAAGTGCCTCATTGATGGCTAAAACAAGTGCTTGGGCTCCTTTATCTTGAATTCCACTTACCACTACAGCTTGATTTCCGGTAGATTTAAGCGCTTCAACTGCTTCATCTACACGTACTTGATGTATTTGGCTAAGTGAGCCTTTGACTTTATTCCCAGTAATTGCACCATAAAGGTGTGCTAAAATATTTTTTTGTGAAGAGGGTGTAGCAGGTATACGAACATCAGCATTGGCTCCGCTCAAAGTCATGTTTGCTTCAAACTGAAAATGCTTTGACATGGTCGCTTTACCATGACCTTTATGTGGCACTCTTGATTTTGAATATCCACTATCAAAACCTCCTCCTTGCCAGTCGCCAAGAATATCGGCACCAACAGACACTATGGTCGCTGCTTTACTAAAATCATAGTCAGCTAAACCACGAATACCATAGGCTTCTTCAAAAGCAGCTACAGCATCTGAACTAGCTACTGTATCGAAATTTACGTGGCGAACATTGGAATATTTAGTAGTAAAATCTGCGATTATCTTCGCTGTAGTTGGACTAGCAAAAGTTTGCGTTAATAGGATTACTTCCTTCCCTGTAACAGCCAAAGCATTTAATTTAGCACCCACTTGAAGGTGTAAATCATCCCAACTAATATCTTCTCCGTTTGCTTTAGGACCTTGTAGACGCTGTGTATCGTACATCGATAAAACTGATGCATGAACACGGGCGTTGGCTCCTCCTAAAATAGGCGCATCAGGATTATTTTCTACTTTGATAGGTCTCCCCTCGCGGGTTTTGATCAAAATACTACCAAAATCAAATCCATCTGCAATAGCGGTTGCATAATAATTTGCAATTCCTGGACGAATTTGTTCTGGTTGAACTACATAGGGAACAGATTTAATTACTGGTCCTTCACATGCTGCTAAAGTCGCTGCTGCAGTACTAAATCCTACGTACTTTAAAAAGTCACGTCGACTTGTGTTACTATCAGCTAGAGCTTCTTCATTCTCTAAAAATTCGTTTACTGGAATATATTCAGCAAATTCTTTTTGCTCTAACTGATCAACCATAGGAGAATTCTCCTTCAGTTGCTCTGCGTTTTTCCAATAGGTTTTATTTACTGCCATAAGACATTCTTCTGTTTATGCTCGTTTTAATAGTGACATTTTCCACACTCCAATCCTCCCATTTGAGCGGCGGTTAGTTTTTCAACTCCATATTTCTTAGAGAGGGCTTCATGTATTTTAGCGTAATACTCGTTGTTCTCTACTTTTACGTTCGTTTCTCTGTGACAGTTAATACACCAGCCCATAGTTAATGGAGAATACTGATACATGATTTCCATTTCTTCAACAGGACCGTGACAAGTCTGACATTCAATTTGCCCCACCTGTACGTGTTGTGCATGGTTAAAATACACAAAGTCTGGAAGGTTATGAATACGCACCCATTTTACTGGTTCTGTTTTGCCTGTGTATTGCTGATTTTCTTCATCCCAACCTACAGCTGCATAGAGCTTCTTAATCTCTTTGGTGTAGAATTCTTTGGTGTATCCATTTTCTAGATCCTCTTCCCCATTGTATTCTGCAATATTTTTATGACAATTCATACAAACGTTAAGCGAAGGAATTCCTGAATGCTTAGAAACTCTTGCGGAAGAGTGACAATACTTACATTCGATTTGGTTAGCCCCAGCATGAATTTTATGTGAATAGTGTATGGGTTGCACTGGCATATACCCTTGGTCTACACCAACCTGCATAAAATATCCGTAGGCAAAATATGCACTTGATAGTAGCAAGAACACCACCGAAAGTAGAACTAAAAATTGATTTTGAGCAAATGCTTGCCATAAAGGACGCCTAACGGGCTTTTCTACTTTTGGCGCTAATTCTACCCCTTGAGCTGCCGCAATTTTCTGGAGCGTTTTGTTGACTAACACCAACATGACCAATAAAATGGCAAATACCAATGCTAGGGCTGCCAAGATAATGTCATTAGAAAAAGAATCTGAAGACCCCGTATTTACAGCTACTGCTCCTGCAGGAACTGCTGGTGCTGGCGGAGTATAATCCGTGTAGGCAATGATGTTATCTATGTCTGCATTTGACAATTGTGGAAATGCATTCATAGCTGTTTTGTTGTACTCTTCCCAAATAGCAACTGCTTGAGCGTCTCCTGCTTTAATCATAGCAGCACTGTTTTTGATCCAACTGTACAACCATTCTTTGTCATACTTAGCTGAAACACCCTTTAAAGCGGGACCTACTGCTTTTTTGTTGAGTTTGTGGCAGGCAGCACAATTGGCATTGAATAATTTCTTTCCTGCGATTGGGTCGGCTTCCTGCGCATTAACGGTAAATGACAATGACACAGCAATTGCTATAATCAAACTCCTTACTCCTGCAACAGCGCCAAGGCTACTCTTCCTCATGCTATAAATAAATATTAATGTAGATCATCAAATGATGGGCTAAAATCCGCTACAAAAATAAGACATAGAGGGCGTATGGAAAAAGGTTATCATTTCCATTTCTATAATTTATAATCGTTCTAAATAAAGATATAATTCTGTTCAACAAAATGGTTATAAACTTCAAAATCCATTACTTTGTCACATGAAGTATATTAGAGTTTTACAAGTATTGAGTGCTATTTTATTGTTTTTTATTAGTTCAACGCTTTATGGACAACAAAATGAATCTGAAGTAGTCTTGTCTCCAGAGGTGAAAAAAATGATCATTCTCAAAAAGGAAATCAATCAAAAAGTATTTAACTCTCAATATTATGCGATACAATTGTATTATGGGAATAATACGGCCGCCGAACGTATTCTGAATGAATTTAAAGCTGCTTATCCATCATGGGAAACAGATTTAAGCTTTGAAACTCCGAACTATAAAGTGAGGGTTGGGCGATTTAAAGACCTCAACATAGCGAATAAAAAATTAGAAGAGATTCGTAAAAATTATCCCACTGCCTTTTTACTTGAACCTAATAATTTATAGGGGTTTCTTTACGGCAACTTCTTGGAAGAATTCAACTACATCCTCAATTTTGATGTCATTGTAGTTCTTTATTTGTAAACCACAGTCGTAACCTTTAGCAACTTCCTTAACATCATCTTTGAATCGTTTTAAAGAAGCCAATTGACCGGTGTAGACAACAATTCCTTCTCTGATTATACGAATACCGCTATTACGGTAAATCTTACCAGAAGTTACCATACAACCTGCAATAGTTCCAATTTTAGAAATCTTGTACGTCTCTCTAATTTCAGCAGTTCCGGTGATTTCTTCCTTCATTTCTGGAGATAACATTCCTTCCATTGCATCCTTCAGATCGTTGATAGCATCGTAAATAATGGAGTAAGATCTTATGTCAATCTCTTCTTTCTCTGCAAGGGCTCTTGCATTCCCCATTGGGCGAACATTAAACCCAATAACGATGGCATCTGAAGCCGAAGCTAATAACACATCAGATTCGGTTATTGCACCAACACCTTTATGAATAATATTTACTTGTATTTCTTCGGTAGACAACTTTTGCAATGAATCTGTTAATGCTTCTACAGAACCATCTACGTCTCCTTTTAATATAATATTTAACTCCTGGAAATCTCCTAAAGCAATACGACGGCCAATTTCGTCCAAGGTAATGTGGCGTTGTGTTCGCACATTTTGTTCACGCAGTAATTGGGTACGTTTAGCGGCTATCTGCTTGGCCTCGCGTTCATCTTCTAATACATTGAAGCTATCCCCTGCCCCCGGAGCGCCGTCTAAACCTAGAATCGAAATAGGAGTTGAAGGTGGTGCTTCAGTAATATCCTTGCCCCGTTCATCAAACATTGCTTTTACTTTACCACTATGTTTCCCAGCCAATATATAATCCCCGATTTTTAAGGTTCCTGTCTGTACCAAAATAGTAGATACATAACCACGACCTTTATCTAGATATGCTTCAACAACTGTCCCTTTAGATTTTCTGTTAGGATTGGCTTTCAGCTCAAGTAACTCAGATTCTAATAATACTTTTTCAAGTAATTCATCTATCCCTGTTCCTTTAAGTGCCGAAATGTCTTGTGATTGGATTTTTCCACCCCAATCTTCTACCATCAAATTCATGGCAGCTAATCCCTCTTTTATTTTATCTGGATTTGCAGTTTGCTTATCTACTTTGTTGATTGCGAATATAATTGGCACACCTGCGGCTTGCGCATGACTAATTGCTTCTTTCGTTTGCGGCATGATGTCATCATCTGCTGCAACTACAATGATTGCGATATCTGTAACTTGTGCTCCACGAGCTCGCATAGCCGTAAAGGCTTCGTGGCCTGGAGTATCTAAAAAGGTGATTTTTTGACCACTCTTAAGCGTGACAGAATAGGCACCAATATGCTGAGTAATTCCTCCAGACTCACCAGCAATCACATTCTCTTCTCTGATGTAATCTAACAAGGATGTTTTTCCGTGGTCTACGTGACCCATTACAGTAACGATAGGAGCACGCTCTCGTAAGTCTTTTTCGTTTTCTTCTTCCTCTTCTTCAAAAGTTTCTTCTAAATCACTTTTTACAAACTCTACTTGAAAACCAAATTCATCTGCAACAATACTTAAGGTTTCAGCATCTAGTCTTTGATTCATCGTAACCATAATACCTAAGCTCATACAAGTAGAAATGATTTCTGTCCCTCCTACTTCCATCAGTGTAGCTATTTCGCCCACGGTAATAAACTCAGTAACTTTAAGCAATTTGCTTTCCGCTTCTTGCTGCGCAATTTCTTCTTCCGTTTTTTGACGGTGTTGTACTCTTTTATCTCTTCTGTACTTAGCACCTTTAGACTTATTAGATTTCCCCTGAAGTTTTTCGAGGGTTTCTCTAATTTGCTTTTGTACTTCTTCTTCTGTAGGCTCTACCTTGGCTACAGCAGGTTGGCGGTTATTTCGTTGTTTGTTGTTCCCAGAATTCTTTTTAGCACCACCTGAATTTGGTCGGGCTGATCCGCCTGTGTCTTTACTTATTCTTTTTCGCTTTTTCTTTCGTGCTTCTTCTACACTTTTTTCTTGCTGCTTAAAGCGATTTAAATCAATGGTTTGTCCTGTTTTCTTTGGACCCGATAGTTTTGCGTATTGTGTGGTGATTTTATCACCCTCGCCTGTTGTATTTTCTGAGGAAGCATTCTCCTTAGAAACTTCTTCTTTCGGTGATTCTTTAGGTGTGTTTTTGCTTTCTTCTTTTTTATTTTCTTCAGCTACAACTTTTACCTCATTTTCTTTAGTGGCTTCGGGTGGCGTCTTGGCAACTTCTTTTTTCTCGACGGATTTCTCCTCAGCTTTTTCTACAACTGGGGCAGAGCTAGGCTTTTTATCGAGGTCTATTTTACCTACTTGCTTAATCTTCTTTAGTTCAACACGAGCCTTGATAATTTCTTGTTGCTCTTTTTCTCGTTCAAGTCTCTCTTGCTCAAGTTTTTCTTGTTGCAGACGAAGATTTTCTTTTTCCTTCCGCTTTTCTTCACTGATTTCAGCAGAAGCATCACGCTTAGATTTATCTGTTTGAAATTCATCCAACAGCAGGTTGTATACCTCTTGTGTGATTTTAGTCGTTGGACGCGCTTCAATATCGTGTCCTTTTTGAGATAAATGCTCAACAGCTCTGTCCAAAGAAATATTTAATTCCCTTAGAACTTTGTTTAAGCGTAATGTGGGTTGGTCTGCCATAGGTGTTTTTATGCGGTGTAAAAATAGAAAAATAATCGTTCTTTCTATTCTTCGAACTCCTCTTTCAATATTTTTACGACTTCTTCAATCGTCTCGTCTTCTAAATCAGTACGTTTAATCAGCTCTTGAATATCTAATTCCAATACACTTTTAGCCGTATCTAATCCTACTTTTTTAAATTCTTCAATTACCCAGCCTTCAATTTCATCAGAAAATTCAGTTAATTCAACGTCCTCCTCCATGCCTTCTCTGTAGACATCGATTTCAAAACCAGTTAATTGTCCTGCTAATCGAATATTATTTCCTCCTCTACCAATGGCCTTAGAAACTTCTTCAGGGTTTAAAAATACCTGAACCCTTTTGTTCTCTTCATCAATCTTAAGAGAGTTCACTTTGGCAGGTGATAGAGCTCGTGTTATGTAAAGCTGTAAGTTATTGGTGTAATTAATTACATCGATATTTTCATTTCCTAGCTCACGGACAATCCCATGAATACGAGAACCTTTCATCCCTACACACGCCCCTACTGGATCAATACGATCATCATAAGAATCTACTGCTACCTTGGCTTTGTCACCAGGGATACGTACAGCATTTTTGATGTTAATTAAGCCATCAAAAACTTCTGGGATTTCTTGTTCAAAAAGTTTTTCTAAAAACTTAGGAGAGGTTCTTGAGAAGATAATTCTAGGTTTATTTCCTCTTAATTCTACGGTTTCTATAATTCCACGAACATTATCCCCTTTTCTATAGAAATCAGAACCTATCTGGCGGTCTTTGGGAAGAATTAATTCATTACCATCGTCGTCCAAAAGGATGACCTCTCTACTTCTTATGTGATGCACTTCTGCGGTATACAACTCGCCTTCTAGCTCTTTGAACTGCTTAAATATATTTGTAGAATCATGCTCGTGTATCTTAGCTACTAAATTTTGTCGTAATGTAAGTATTGAACGTCTTCCAAGGTCGATTAATTTAACTTCCTCAGAAACATCTTCACCTACTTCAAAATCAGGCTCAATCAGTTGGGCTTCTTTTAATTCAATTTCTTGGTTAGGATCTTCTACTTCTCCATTAGCTACCACAATACGGTTTCTCCAAATTTCTAAATCTCCCTTGTCTGGATTAATAATGATATCAAAGTTTTCATCCGATCCAAACTTGCGTTTAAGCGTATTTCTAAACACCTCTTCCAAGATGACCATTAAAGTTACTCGGTCAATTAGTTTTTCGTCTTTAAACTCAGAAAATGAATCAATTAATGCTAAATTCTCCATGGTAATATACTTATATAGATACGATTACTTTGGCGTTTTTTATTTCGCCGTATTTAAATTCTTTATTTTTTGTTACTGTCACCTTACCTTTTCCAATGGGTTTAGGTTCTCTAGCTTTCCATTCTAATGAAAATCCTTCTTCAGAGGCTTCCACTAAGGTTCCTTGTACTGTTTTATCTTCTAAATCTAATACCTCTAGTTTGCGAGAGATGTTTTTTTTATACTGACGTGGTAAAGTCAATGAAGACCCAACACCACAAGAACTAACTTCAATTGAAAAATCGTTTTCTTCCCGGTCTAGACTGTGCTCAACCTTACGACTTACTTGCATACAATCTTCTAGCGTTACTCCATTGTCTCCATCTAAATGCACACGAATGCTATTGTCTCCCCCGATTGTGAAATCTATTAGAAACAAAGATGGATTTTCATCCAAGGCTGCTAGAACCAATTCTTCAACTTTTTGTTTGAAACTCATATAAAAAAAAAGAAGACTTAATGTCTCCCAATCATTTTGTTCAGAATGTGTTGCAAATATAAGTTAAATATTTAATTTCCACAAATGTTAACCTTTAATCAAATCTATTTCATTCTCTAATATTTAAGTTAAAATTATACGTATTTTTAACCCGCTATGAAAAATATAATCACTTCCCTTGGAATTCGATTTACAAAACACCGTGCAAAGGAACAAACTCCATTTGAGCGTTTATTTGAGATTTTTAAAGAATTGATTACCCACACATCTGGAGATTTTGACGAAGCAATAGACTGGCTTCGTGAACTGGACCGTGAATACCAATTAACAGATGAAGACTATACTATTGACGATTTTATAGCCGATCTTCTCCAACAGTCCTATGTAAAACCTAAAGAAGGCGGACAAGGAAATGGGGAAGGAATGACCCTTACTCCTAAAACTGAAAAACTGCTTAGAGAACATGCATTAAAACAGATTTTCGGAAAGCTAAAACGCTCTAGTACTGGGAATCATAAGACTAAAAAAGTTGGACAGGGAGAGGACAATACCGGAGAATTTAAAGCCTATCAATTCGGAGATGCCTTAGAACAAATTGATATGACAGCAAGTATCAAAAATGCTCAGATTCGTTCGGCAAACTATGACTTTACGCTACAACACGAAGATTTAGTGGTAGAGGACAGTTTCTACAAAACTCAGATGAGTACTGTATTAATGATTGATATAAGTCATAGCATGATTCTTTATGGTGAAGATAGAATTACACCTGCTAAAAAAGTGGCCATGGCCTTGGCGGAATTGATTACAACCCGTTACCCTAAAGACACCCTAGACATCTTAGTCTTTGGCAATGATGCTTGGCCAATTTCCTTAAAAGAGGTCCCCTATCTAGAGGTCGGTCCCTATCACACCAATACCGTAGCTGGATTAGAATTAGCCATGGATTTATTGCGTCGGAAAAAAAATACCAATAAGCAAATTTTCATGATTACTGATGGGAAGCCTAGCTGCTTAAAACTCCCTGATGGCACCTACTACAAAAACAGTGTTGGATTAGATGAAACCATTGTAGAAAAATGCTATAATATGGCTCGTAAAGCCAAAAAAATCAATATCCCTATTACCACTTTTATGATTGCCCAAGATGCTTACCTTCAACAGTTTGTTCGTGCCTTTACAGAAGCAAATAGAGGTAAAGCCTTTTTTACTGGACTAAAAGGCTTAGGAGAAATGATTTTTGAAGACTACGAAAAAAATAGAAAAAAACGCTTTGAATAAAGAATTACTCGTTATGAATCCACCCAAAATTTCCACTTTAGGAGCTCTTAAGAAAACTGATTATAAGTCTCAAAACATCCAAGCTGAGCTTGCTCATAATTTAAGAAAAAGATTAGCCAGCGGAACATTCACTTT
Source organism: Flavobacteriaceae bacterium (assembly GCA_038143595.1). Lineage (GTDB taxonomy): Bacteria > Bacteroidota > Bacteroidia > Flavobacteriales > Flavobacteriaceae > Arcticimaribacter. Next base: position 293,681 of record JAYQME010000002.1, read on the forward strand.
TGAAGGCCTTATTGGTTATGAAAATACAGTAATCCCAGATGTAGAAAGGGCGATTTTGTCTGGACACAATATTAATCTATTGGGGCTAAGAGGACAAGCCAAAACCAAATTGGCTAGGCAAATGACCCAACTTTTAGACGAATGGGTCCCTGTAGTAACTGGATCTGAAATAAACGACGACCCCCTCAACCCTATTAGTCGAGAAGCAAAAGAAATCATAGCCCAACAAGGGGATAAAACACCCATATCATGGCTTCATAGAGATGATCGGTTTTTTGAAAAACTGGCTACCCCAGATGTGACGGTAGCGGATTTAATTGGGGATGTAGACCCAATCAAAGCTGCTAATCTAAAACTTAGCTATGCAGACGAGCGAGTTATCCATTTTGGCATGATTCCTAGAGCTCATCGATGTATCTTTGTCCTTAACGAATTACCTGATTTGCAAGCCCGTATTCAAGTAGCCCTATTTTCTATATTGCAAGAAAAAGAAATTCAAATACGCGGATTTAAATTACGGTTACCTATCGAAACACAAATCATTTTTACAGCTAATCCAGAGGATTATACCAACCGAGGAAGTATTGTCACACCACTAAAAGACCGTATTGGATCTCAAATACTCACACACTATCCTCACTCAATTGAGACCGCTAAAGCAATTACTTCGCAAGAAGTGAAAATGAAAAGTTCTGTTGAAGGCAAAATCCATATCCCAGAATTGGCAAGGGATCTAGTAGAGCAAATTGGTTTCGAAGCACGAAAAAGCGACTATATAGATGCAAAAAGTGGCGTAAGCGCAAGAATGAGTATAACAGCCTTTGAAAACCTGATCAGCACAGCAGAAAGAAGACTCTTAATTAATGGTGAAAAAACTACCTGCGTTCGTATGTCCGACTTCCTTGGTATTATACCAGCAATTAATGGTAAGGTGGAGTTGGTTTATGAAGGAGAACAAGAAGGTGCGGAACAAATTTCTTATCACCTTATCTCAGAAGCATGCAAAACCTTATTCCCTGCATATTTCCCTGAAATTAAAAAGCTTGAAAAACAAGACGAAAAGGGACCTTATGATGTGCTTTTAGGTTGGTTTTTTAGTGATAATGAACTTTTCTTAGAAGACACGCTAAGTGACGGTTTATATCGTGATACTCTAGAAAATATTCCAGGGATCAAAAATATTCTAGACACTCATCTAAAAGATGGCAAAGAAGAGGATATCCATTTTATGATGGAATTTCTATTATGGGGTCTTGAAGCCAACAAAAGGTTGACCAAATATAGATCTTTAGAAGGGTTTCAGTTCAAAGATTCTTTGGGAAGTTATATTAGCGGATTATGAAAAGGGGAAATCGAAGAAAAATAATGTTCCTTTCACTCGTTTTTGGTCTGATTAAAAAAACTATTTTGCTCTATTATTTCGTCGATAGCTTTATGTAAAGTGTAATGTCTAGCGGATATCTTGACTTAGAAAACTTTTAGGGTAGTTGATGTGTTTATAAATTCCACTTAGGGGTTGCTTTTTAGAAGCCAAATAAAAGATGGCTTTAATGATTTAACGCATCATTTCAATCGTAGTGTTCCCCAAAATTGAAAGTGTTTGATCTCTTACTTTTTCAAATACGGGTTTAATTGTACAGGTCTTTTCGTTACATTCATCACAGGGAGCGTAATAATTTAAAGAAACACATGGCAATAAAGCAATAGGACCATCCATCATACGCATTAATTCAGCTAATTTTATTTCTGAAGGTTTTTTGAGCAGCCTATAGCCACCTGTCTTTCCTCTTTTACTTTGTAAAAGTTGAAAATTGCGCAATTCCCTTAGAATAGTTTCTAGAAATTTCTGCGGTATTTTTTCTTTATCAGCAATTTCAGTTGAAAATATTGATCGGCTTTCTGATTGGTTATCAGCTAAATATAACAATGCCTTAATGGCGTATTTACATTTCTTTGAAATCATTTATTTTATCTAATGTAAGTTATAAAGATAGTTAAAAAAAGTAAAAACGATTAATCCCTATAAACTTTATAGGTTTTATTTGTTTATAAAAATGGTTTTTTATACTTTTGTCCCACAAAAAGAAAAAAATGGCAGAACTAAACTTCAACACAAAAACACTCCATGCTGGTCATGAAGTTGATAAAACACAGGGCACTCGTGCAGTCCCAATTTATCAATCAACAGCTTATGTATTCGATAGTGCAGAACATGCGGCAAACTTGTTTTCGCTTGCAGAGCCAGGCTATATCTATACACGCTTAAATAACCCGACAAACGATGTTTTAGAACAGCGTCTTGCCTCTTTAGAAGGAGGTATTGCTGCAGTAACTACTGCCTCTGGTACATCGGCTATTGCCACAGCATTAATGGTGCTATTAAAGGCTGGTGATCATATAGTAGCCTCTAATAGCTTATACGGAGGTACCTATAATTTGTTAAGTGTTACAATGCCACGTTTAGGTATAACTACCACCTTTGTTGATCCCGCTGACCCAGCTAATTTTGAAGCTGCAGTTCAAAATAATACACGTGCCTTCTTTGCAGAATCACTTGGTAATCCAAAGTTAGATGTACTTGATTTAAAAGGGATAGCTAATTTTGCTAAAAAAGCAAAAGTTCCCTTTATTGTGGACAACACTGTTGCTACTCCAGCTCTATTAAATCCCATTGAGCACGGCGCTAATATAGTTATCCACTCCCTTACAAAATTTATTAATGGTAATGGGACAGCTATGGGTGGAGTAATAATAGATGCAGGTACTTTTGATTACGGAAATGGTTTATTTCCGGAATTTACAGAACCCTCTGCTGGATATCATGGTTTAGTTTATCATGAAGCGCTTGGACCTGCGGCGTTTATTGCTAAAGTAAGAATTGAAGGGTTAAGAGATTTTGGCGCTGCTTTAAGCCCCTTTAATGGATTCCAAATTATTCAAGGGCTTGAAACCCTTAGCGTACGCATGCAACAACATTCTAAAGCAGCTTTAGAAATTGCCCGTTGGTTGGAGCAACAAGAAGAAGTGGCATGGGTTAACTACCCCGGGTTAGCCTCAAGTAAATACAATGGATTGGCAAAAAAATATTTAGCTAAGGGGCAAAGTGGTATTATAACATTTGGTCTAAAGGGGGATATGATGCTGCCAAAAAAGTAGCAGATAACACCCAGATTTTTTCTCTATTAGCTAATATTGGAGATTCAAAATCTTTGATTATCCATCCAGCAAGTACCACCCATCAACAATTAAGTGAAAACGCACAAAAAGAAACCGGAGTAACACAAGATTTAGTTCGTCTTTCTGTTGGGTTAGAAGACATTGATGATTTAAAAGCTGATTTAAAGCAAGCCTTTTAATCATTATATCAGGGCAAACAAAATTATAGTTTGCCCTGATACAATGAATTTAAATTTCCGAGACAGTTTCTACTAGCAGTATCTGTAATCCTTAAGCGATAAATTGTTCTTACAAACTGTAGGAGCAACCGAATGGCTAAACTTCTTTAGCTTTTTCGATTAACTTAAATAACTGGATAGTCATTTTTACTAGATTTAAATTCAAATTAACAACCCCTAACGAAATCCAATGAAAATAGAAGTAAAAAATGGATTAAGGCTTTGCTTCTTTTGATCATCTATCTAGATACCCATTTACAATCATTGCTGAATTAAACGATTATGTTATTCGAGTACAGATAAGAATGCCCATGTAAAGTTCATTTTTACCTAAAAAACTATGGTACAATGATTAAGAGTTACGAACTTTGTATTCTCAAATAGAAGCATGATTAAAACAGATATTATTATAATAGGGGCAGGTCCTGTAGGATTGTTCACCGTTTTTGAAGCGGGTTTAATGAAATTGCAATGCCATTTAATCGATGCTATCCCCCAGGCTGGAGGTCAACTCACTGAAATTTACCCCAAAAAACCCATTTATGACATCCCTGGGTATCCTAGCATACTGGCAGGTGAACTTATTGATAACTTAATGGAACAAGCCGCTCCTTTTAAACCCGGATTTACCTTAGGGGAAAGAGCAGAAACAATAAATAAAGACGCCGAAGGAAATTTTATTGTAACCACAAGTGAAGGAACTAAACACCTTGCGCCAGTTGTTATTATTGCTGGGGGTCTTGGCAGTTTTGAACCCAGAAAACCTAAGATTGAAAACCTTGGTGATTTTGAAAGGAAAGGAGTAGAATACATGGTCAAAGAACCTAAAGACTTTTTAGGTAAAAAAATAATGATTTCAGGAGGTGGAGATTCTGCACTTGATTGGGCTATTTACTTTGCAGAAAACAACAACCTACCCGTTGGTTTAATTCACCGATCAGATTCTTTTAGAGCCCATAAAGATTCGGTAGAAAAAGCCTACCAACTGCATGAAGAGGGAAAGATTGAATTTTTTACCCATGCCGAGGTAATTCGCTTAGACGGAAAAAACAAACTTCAATCTATTGAAATTAAAAGAAAAGACCTAGTCAATAAAGTTATTGAAACAGATATATGGTTTCCACTTTTTGGGTTATCGCCTAAGCTAGGACCTATTTCTAATTGGGGATTAGAGATAGAAAAAAACGCCATCAAAGTAGATAATACCCTAGATTATGAAACCAATATTTCTGGGGTTTTTGCAGTAGGCGATGTAAACACCTATCCAGGTAAACTAAAATTAATTCTTTGTGGATTTCACGAAGCTACTTTAGCTGTACAAACTGCCTATAAAATTATTCATCCTGACAAAAGATTCACATTGAAATATACCACCGTGCAGGGGGTACAAGGCTTTAAATAATATTTATAGCTAATTGATTGATTGTTCATTCCACAAAAGGCACGTACTTTTGCAAAACGCTTGTAACTGGTAAAATTCTATGAAAAAAATTCTTGTACTCCTCTTAGGAATGTCCTATCTGCATTGTTGGGCGCAATTAAGGGGGAAGGTCACTGACGGGGAACAAGAAATTTCTGGAGCAACGATATATCTACCTTCAACAGATCAAGGTATTATAACCAATCTTTCAGGGGAATTTATTTTTCATGAGCTTGCTAAGGGGAACCATCAACTTATTGTTTCCTATGTTGGTTTTCTTCCAAAAAAAATTAATGTAGGTATAAAAAACGAGCCTATTGATTTAGGGACTATAATTCTTAAACCAGATAGCTCTTTAGATGAAGTTATCATTTCGGGGAATCTAAAGCCTGTTAATCGCCTTCAAAGCACCATCCCTGTAGAAGTATATTCTCCAGAATTTTTACAACAAAACCCCAGTCCTAGCCTTTTTGAGGGAATACAGTATATCAATGGTATTCGTCCTCAAATCAATTGCTCGGTGTGTAATACAGGAGACATTCATATTAATGGGTTAGAAGGGCCCTATACTTTTGTTTTGATCGACGGTATGCCTATTGTAAGTAGCTTAGCAAGTGTCTATGGGTTAAACGGTATTCCTGCTGGGATGATTGAAAAAATTGAACTTATTAAAGGTCCCTCTGGAACTTTATATGGTAGTCAAGCTGTAGGTGGATTAATTAATGTAATTACCAAGCTCCCTGAATATTCCCCAAAATTTTTTAGTGATGTATATGGTACTTCTTGGGAAGAATTTAATGCAGACCTAGGGTTTTCCGGAAAAATAAATGAAAAGATTGATTTCCTTACTGGGATTAATAGCTATATCTATGACAATCCCATTGACAATAATAACGACAACTTTACTGATGTTACTCAACAAAAACGCTTTTCTATTTTTCAGAAGTTCACTTGGCAATCCCGTTCTAATAGAAAAGGTTCTATTGCCTTTCGTTATTTATATGAGGATCGCTGGGGTGGCGAACTCAATTGGACTATAGCAGATCGGGGAGGAAACGAAATCTATGGAGAAAGTATTTTTACTAATCGCTTAGAGATTATTGGAACCCAGAGTTTTTCTGAAAAATGGGAGATTCAATATTCCTATACCGAACACCTGCAAGATTCGTTTTATGGAGATCTCTCTTTTCAGGGCCTAGAACGTATTGGCTTTGTGCAGGGGATTTGGCGTAAAAAAACAGCCAAACATCAATGGTTAGGAGGATTAGCTTCACGTTATAACTGGTATGACGATAACACAACCGCCACCAGAGGATTAACCAAAAATAACCCTAGTCGTTACTGGGTGCCAGGTGTTTTTTTAGAAGATGAGATCCTACTTAAAAAGCAGCACAAATTATTGCTTGGAATGCGTGTTGATCAACACCCAGATCATGGTCTAATTTTTACGCCAAGAGCAGGATATAAAATTAATTTCGATGATCAAACCTTAATTCGTCTTAATACGGGTACGGGCTTTCGAGTAGTAAATATTTTTACAGAAGATCATGCTGCACTAACTGGAGCAAGGGATTTAGTGATCCAAGAAAATCTAGCTCCAGAGCAATCATTTAATGTCAATTTAAACTTTTATAAAAAATCCTATACGTCCAGTGGTTGGATATTGGGAATCGAGGCCACACTTTGGCATACCTATTTCACTAACCAAATTCTTCCAGATTTTGATAGTAATCCCAATCAAATCCGCTATGATAATCTTGATGGTCACGCCATTTCTCAAGGTGGAAGTTTAAATCTTGAGGCCACTTATGGTCAATTTAGGGGTCAAATCGGAGCAACTATCTTAGATGTTTTTCGGAAGAAAATGGAGTAAGTGTTCGCCCCGTGTTTACAGAGAAATGGTCGGCAACTTGGGCGATTACAACTCCTATATTAGATAATAAAATTCGAATAGATTACACAGGAAATCTTTATGGACCTATGCGATTGCCACTTTTAGGGGATCTGGACCCAAGAAACGAGTTTTCTCCAGTATGGAGTATCCAGAACATAAAATTAAGTTACAAGAAAAATAATTTTTGGAATTTTTTTATGGGTGTTAAAAACCTGCTGAATTGGACACCTGCCAAAAACAACCCTTTCTTGATTGCTAGAAGTGAAGATCCCTTTGATCGAGGGGTAGAAATCACCAATACAACAAATATTAATTCGGCATTACCCGGAACTTCACCTGAAATAGGTGAAATTTTACCTACACAATCAAATCCTTTTGGCCTTAGCTTTGATCCTACTTATATTTATGCACCTAACCAAGGTAGACGTTTTTTTATTGGACTTAATTATTCCCTAAGCAAATGAGAGAATCTTCTTTAAATGTTTTTGGTCAACCTCTTATCACCTGTGGCACTTCGCCTATGACAGGAGCTTATAGAAACGGATGTTGCGATACAGGCCCATTTGACGCTGGAACACATACGGTTTGCGCCATAGTTACAGATGCCTTTTTGATGTTTTCAAAAAGTAAAGGAAATGACTTGACTCGCGCATATCCTGTTTATAATTTCCCAGGTCTAGTCGATGGAGATCGTTGGTGTCTGTGCATATCTAGATGGCTGGAAGCTTATAGAGCAGGCTGCGCACCAAAAATAATTCTCAAGGCTTGTCATCAAAAAACTTTAGATTATGTTTCCTTGGATATTCTTCAACAATATGACCATACCCGTGATTAATACTATTTTACTATTTTCCGGGTTCTCTTTCTTTTTCTTTGGTATGGGCTGTTGGATTAATCCTCATCTTAAAAGAGAATTCATACGTTATGGAATACCACAGTTTAGAATAGTCACAGGTTTACTCCAACTTTTAGGAGCACTTGGCATTGGTATGGGATTCTGGTTTCTGCCTCTTCAAATTTTTAGCACGGCAGGCTTAAGTTTATTAATGTTTTTTGGTCTATGTGTAAGAATAAAAATTAAAGATAGTTTCTTCCAATCTTTCCCTGCATTATTTTATTGTTTATTAAATGCTTACCTAACTTTCCACTTACTTCAATAATTATTTAACGAATCCTTAGGAAAATATTATAAGGGCTTTAACAACTATTGAAACAAAGTCCTATTACTTTTATACTATCGTTTTCATATATAAGTTGATAAATTTGGTTAACAGATTTCCCCCGTTATAACGCTTAGTTTAACGGGGGTTATTACTTTTGTAATTATGGCAAAACGAACACCCCAACCAGATGAAATTGACCTTCACGGTTTAAGACATCTGCCCGCGCTCAATTTAGTTAAAGAAACTCTTGTAAATAGAGCAGAAAAAGGGTCTTTTTCGCTAACAATAATCACCGGAAACTCCACTGTTTTACAAGACCGGATTTTTAATGAAATTTTAAATAACACCTCCTATACTTATTATATTCCCTCTTGGAATTTAGGCCAAATTATTGTCGAGAATATAGTATTATAATACATACACTTCTTTATACTTCTAATACCCTATAAATAGTAATAATTATTCTACTCTGACTTCCTTTGGCTGGCACTCATTTCTTATATTTGATGTACAAATACTGTCCAAATAATATATTCAGACACAAATGTACAGATTATGGCAACAATTAGGCACACTCAAATTACATCCACAAGTAAAAAAAGAAAGGGTCAATGGTATCCAAAATTTTACATCAAATCACCTAATTGGATTAAGTCGCTTAGACCGAGCCATAGTGATATACTATTCTACAAAAGAGCAGACACACAGGAGAAGAAAAGACAGAATGCCAATAGTCAACGCTTGTTGGATGCTTTGTACAGAGAATACGAGAAGAAGTACGAGGGGGCAGAATACACACTTGCACCAAGCGAGGCAAAGTCCTTGATAAATCATATTGACGATATGATTGGGCTTAAAGCAGACAAAAGTGAATCTACAGTCAAAGGGTACAAGAACTTAAGAAGTGCTATACTTCGATTCTGTGAGGACAAAAAGCGCAGTCCAAAGATTAACATCAACAAAGTGGATGTACGTTTCTTGGATGAGTTTCGTGTATGGTTGGTGAATGAGGCAGGATTATCAGGGGGAACTGCACACAAGTACTTTGGACTTTTAAGCACATCCTTTAAGAAGGCTAAGCAGTACGGATTGTTGTACAGCAATCCTTTTGATAATGATGTAGAGTTTCCTAAGAAGGAGAAGTCAGAGATGGTTTTCTTGACACCTGAAGAGGTACTTAAAATGAAACACACAAGCTTTGATACACCTGTGAGAGATGCATTCCTGTTTATGTGTTACACAGGGATTCGTCAGGGTGATTGCAGAAGTTTAACTTGGGGAGATTTGCCTGTAATTGATGGCGAAACTAAGATTAATGTAAGGACACAGAAGGCTAATACAGATATCTTCTTTAAGATTCGTAAATCTGCTATGGAGTTTCTACCTGCTAAACGTATGGGAGATTCTGACAAGGTTTTCCCTAACCTAAAATTTGACAACCCCAACAACCAAAAATTACGTGCTTGGGCATACAAGTCAGGAGTGAAGAAACACATCACACCACACACAGCGAGGCACTCATTTGCATTCTTTATGCTTGACAGACACAACACACCATTGTCCACCCTTTCTAAGATTCTTGGTCATACTAATGCAAGAACTACAGAGGACGAGTACGGACACCTATCAGTAGAGAATATTGAGGAAGCGATGGAAAAAGCATTTGGAGAGTAGAGAGTTTACATAGCTGTAAGCAATTGGAAGCGATTACACCAACTCTGTCAACTTTTGGTGGTGTGATAGTTATTACGTAGCTTAATATCCGCTAAACTTTTTCCAACTGAAAAATTCTTTTATGAAACAACTGATTACACTACTTACATTAATATTTACCTCTTCAGCTTTATCACAAGATTGGAAACAAGTTCCATTAGCAGACGAATTCGGAGATTTAACAGGGGAAACAGCTACTGTATTCAGGAATGACGGAAAGTTTAAAAACTCTGCTACTTCATCTGATATTGCATTCATAGAAGTACAGTTTGTGACTGATAAAGCATTTTATTTTAGAATATTTGAATATGAAACGAGAAATCCTGCAAATTTTTTGTGTGATGGGATTGCAGTTTCTATAAAATTAGAAGATGGTAGAATCTTTAGAGATATGTTGTATAAAAATTATATTGGTGCTTATAATATAGAAATTAAAAATAATTTTAAATATGGTGGTTCTCAATTTCTCATTACTCCCCCTACGGCAAGACAAGTAAGAAAGTTAGCGAGAAAAGGTGAAGCTGATATTTATACTATTCTAAGTACATATAAAGGTAAATTCAAAGCTTCATTCACTTGTGGACAATCTAATTATATATTTAATATGAGAGGGCTAAATTAAAACTAAGTCTAATGGGAGACTTTGATTTTGATACTATAGATGAAAAATCAGAATTCATCACAAAAGGGCTTCTTCAGCTTGACGAAGTTATACGACAGCATCTTGATGACTTTTATTGGGAACACGTTGCACCCTTAGAGCAACAAATCATAGAACTTGGACACAAGCCAAAAGTTAGTAGACCTCAAGGCAAAAGTTTTAGACCTGACAGGAGCGGTAAAATGTGGTTGGAGCATAAAGATAAGAGGGAGCAATTTTTCGTTGACTTAATGTATGAACTATGGAATGCAGGATTCCTCATAAGACCTGAAAATTCAGATTGGAGATTGAAGGAAAAGATGAACCCACGAACGTTGGATTTTGCCTATTGCTTTGATTGGTCTGTAGGTTTCATTGAGGGAACTATGGATGTACAGACTTGGCAAAACAATAAGAAGGGTGACCTTGAATTATGTGTGTATATGATTGACGAGTTGATAAGACTGAAAATCATTTCAGACACCAAAAAAGATGTATGGATAGAGAAAGTATTCGCTGTAAAAGATGCCACAAGGAAACGTCAGAAATTCAGCACCTATCACAATACAGACTACAAGCCTAAACGACACAAAGAGATTGACGATGCCATTCTTAGGGCATTAGAGAAATGTGGTATACAGTATACCGACCTATACTAACTTAACTTCCTTTTACTTCTTAATTCGCATTGTGTAATAATAAAACCACAAAGCGATGAATGATAAATTAGAACAAATTCAGGCACACCTTTCGATGCTTGAATCATTTCTACTCAACAACAAGAAAACCTTGACCATTGAAGAAGCCTGTACCTACACAGGGTACACCATAGGCTATATGTATAAGCTAACATCAACAGGTCAAATACCACACTACAAAAGAGGTAAAAAAGTATTCTTTGATATAGATGAGTTGGATACTTGGATGAAGAAGTACAAGGTGGAAGATGTGCAGGAAGTAGCACGCAGGATGGCATCAAAAATATAACAAAACAGAATATTACTTATTGGTTATTTATATAGTACCGAATAAGAAAAACGTGATATAAGATTTTGTTATATGAGCAAAGCGAAAGAATACATAGACAATCAATGCTTGCCTAAGATGGATGGAGCAGAATTGACAAAGAAAAATCTATGGGATAGTACAGACCAAATGAAGAAGTACCCACACTACTATGAGCGATGGACTATGAATGAGGCAGAACTACGATACAACGGACAGGTAAGACTTGGGCATAGTGTTGATGATTGGTGTGTTGAGGTGATGCCTGTGCAGATAATACATGAAATAGAAACAAAGAAACCAAAAGAGGAAGAGAAGCCTAAAGCAGTACAGCTTACCCTTTATCTATAATAAGCCACAAAATGTTTCCAAAATTGGCAACAAATGTATGATTGGATTGAATTTAGTGCTAACTATTTTAAAGAGGGATTGTCGCAGGATGATGTCTTGCAGAACGTTACTGTTACAGGTGAATATAAGCATTATGCATCAGGTACAGTTTGGCATAACGGTTATGTTAAAAACTTGGCAAACGGAAGGGCTATGAAGTTTAATGCTAACGATAAAGGATATCTTAGAATAGGTGTATGCCCCCCAAAATACATACTTGGGAATAATGTACAAGAGGCATCTATAAAGCAAACCTTAGACCTTATAATAGACCTTAACAATGTTGTTGGATTTGACTTGGGAGGTGCTTTTCTAAAACGAGTAGATGTAACGCACACAGCAGTAACAGAGTTTGAGCCATTTGTATACTTCCCTCATCTTAGCAAGCAGAATGGGTTGAGTAGATGGAAACTTGATTCAACCCTCTACTATTCATCAAAATTAGGTCGAAAGCTAAACAGTAAGAAGTTTTACGACAAGGTCATTGAGGTGGACAAAAGAAAGACTTTAGGAGGTAAGCAAATTATGCCTGCACACTTGAAAGGAAGCAATCTTACACGCTTTGAAGTTGGTATGACCACAAACAGGGCTATTGCCAAAGTCATTGGACAGGAGAAGGCAATATTAGGGCATCTCTTTACTGATAAACACATAGAATCATTACACAATAATTGGATTATGGAATATGAAACAATACCAAAGGACAGGGAATATGAGCCTTTATATGCAAGGGGTTTGACTATGTCCCAAGCAGAAAAACAGATTATGGCATTCTTAGTAAACAATGCAGGAAGGTTGGTTATTGAGAATCAAATTGACTTAGCTGATAAGATGGGTGGACTATCAAGGTCAGCCAAGAGTAAATTAAAGAAAAAGATAGAAGGCTACTTTGACCTTGCAGAGAAGCCACACAATTTAGTAGATGAATTAAATAACAAGATTTTGGGATTTGAACCAAAGTGGCACTAATAATTTTATAGGATATCACATACACAGGGAAGAGTACTTTGTGAATTTAAAGGGCAGATAAAACCTTACGAATTACACGCCTATAAAAAGAATAAAACCCTACGAATCCAACGCCTATAAAAAGACACGGAAGTAAACACATATAAAAAGAGTGTAACAAAGAAAGACATAAAATACACCTACAATAAAAATGAAATTCGTATTTTAAAAATTAATACGTATTTTATAAAATACACGTAAAAACATTATTATTATTCATTGGCTTTTCACTAAACATTATTATTAAAGCTTTAGATATTATAATTATCACCAATTGAAATTATTTTGAGAAACATTAGCTGTAAAAAATTAATTAATTTAATTGTAATAATAAGTATTTCTGTTTCTTGCTCTGATGAAATACCCTGTGGTTTAATAGAGGTTAGTAATGAATTAAGACAGCTGATGACTGGCTCAAATGGGGGCTGTTGTTATTTTACACCTTCAGGAAATAAATCATATGTAGATAGAAGTTTATGTAATTGTGATACTGGGGAAGATTACAATAATAGCAGCAATCAAAACGATAATGAAAATCAAAATAATGATTCAGATAATCTAAATAGTAATTTAATTCTTGATAAAGGAATTTATATAGTAAGTTATAATGAAGTTTATCAGCAGCCGAATTGGATTGAATATACTGTATCAAACCGTCCTAAAAATGTTGATAGAGGAAGTTTGGATTTTTACTTAGAAAATGGGGTAATAACAAGTGATGATGATGACTACTTAGCTAATGTTTGGGATAAAGGGCATTTAGCCCCAGCAGCATCTTTTAGTGATACTTATAACAATCTATATTTAACCTTTTCATTTATAAATTGTGCTTTACAAGTAGATAATTTAAATAGAGGCGAATGGGCAGAACTTGAAATAATAAAGTAAGAGAGTGGTCGTCTTCTGGTGATATTTTAGTAAGAATAGAATTAGTTTTTTTAAATAATCATACTGTCCTATCTACCGACGCTCACGTTCCATCTGGCTTTTGGAAAAACCTTACTTTTAGTGATGGCTCTAAAAGATGCTTTTATTTTCCTAATTCTGCAACTGTTTCAGATTGGACATTTTATGAAACAAGATGTAACTGAGGTTTTATGAATCAGAATTCAACAGAAATATATCCAATTGGGATATGTGTAATGTGACTAGATGCGTATTTTTTTCTTGTAGAGCTCTACAATGGACACTACCAAAACCTAACTTTACAAACTGCACCCCATAACAACAACAATCTATGCCACGCTCCAAAGGAAGCCAAAACAAAATAACCACAGAAGTAAAAGAACAGTTACAGAATTTAATAGATAAGGTTGTAAATTCAATAGATGTAGATGCTATGACCACAGACCAAAAGTTAAAACTGTTACAGCTATCACTACACTATGTACTGCCTAAACTACGTAGTACAGAAACCAAAGAAAGACCTCATGAGGATTTACCGCTCTTTGTAGAAGTCCTTTAAATACAATAAAAATGAGGATTAGGTGAAAGGAGTCATAGAATGTCCTCTCGTATCATCAATTTAGCTTATTGATTTAATTATAGTTAGAAAAATTACTTTTGGTAGGTTATATTGTATTTAAGATTATTCGATTTCATAAATCTTTTAACATTCAGTTTTTCGCTTCTCGGAGTGTAGTTAAATTTCACATCACCCCTTTTTCTTTTCCATCAGAATACTTGATTTTATATTCAAATATTTCTTTTGAAAACTTAAAGGATATTGTTTCAATACTTCTAACGTTATACCAACTTAAGTGAGCATCTACAGAAAATTTTATCTCGTCTTTTAAATATTTTCCTCCGTAGTCATTCTTAAATAAACTTTCTACTCTTGAATAAAAATTTCGTATCCTGTTCTTAGTCTCTAATTCATAATAATTTATAAACTCAGAATTAGGTTTCAATTTTAAAAAACGGATATACTTATATTGGTACGAATTTTGAAATTTTTCAAGTTCATCTTTTGCATTAAAAATATCTTCCGAGTAAATATCTAACTCCTTTTTATTAGAATATAAATTTAATGACACGTTACCCTTCTTGAACATTGATTTAAGCACACGTCTGTCCCAACTTTCATAATCCTTAGGGTCAGGTTTTGGAGAACTTAATTCTAATGTAGTTAGTCCGAATAAAACTTCATCTTTCAATTTATATAAAAAATCTTCTACTGAGCTTAAAGAGGTTTCACTTAAATTATCTATGTAAGGAGAAAGCATTAATTCTTTAATTTTATTTTTTTTTACATTTTCTTTATCCTTGATTTTTTCCTTTTCAATCAGTTCTTTTTTGGTCTTTTTTTCCGCTTCCTCTATTAATTTAATCAGAGAATTTGGATACTCTAAACCAAGAGATTTGAATTTAAAATTATAGGTGCTATTATCTGTGAAAATAACAAGTTCAATAAGTTGTTTTTTATAGATTATTTCTTCTATGATTTTAAAATCAACATCATATGTAGGTTTAATAAGTTGATAAGAACCATCATAAGAATCCTTTCGCTGTGTATTTTTTCTAATCAATTGAGTTGGATATAAATATTGAGTCATCGAAAACTCATTATCGTTTAGAGAATGGAATTCGTTACTCATTATATTACTTATAAAAAACTTACCATTGCCATTTGTCATATTTACACCTAATGTCTTGTATTTTCGATAGAAATCAGCAGGGTTATTATTATACTCATATAATTCAAATCTTAAACTTCCTATTGATTCATCATATTCTGAATTCCCTTCTGAATATCCTCCATAGAAACTTAAATATAGTATAGCTTTACTACCAACTTGTGCAGAATTAGCAAACTCACCTATTACCTTTAGAGAATTGTGGTCCCAACTTTGAGTGTATGAATATTGAGAAACCAAACATAAAAATAACAAGATGATTTTATCTTTCATGAATTAGTATTTAAATCTGATGATGGATTTTACTCACATAATTATCCAAATAATAATATAATATAGAAATATTTTTAGTTATCAAGATTATAAAACCAATCTTAATTATGTTATTCATGTAAATGATTACCAATCAGTATTATTGAATGTTCAGTTAGGCAAACATCTCATCGTCAAAAATACCAAAGCTACGTAGTACAGAAACCACCGAGAATAAGTACGAGGTAAGACTATATTCATAGAAGTTTCATGATTGGAGATAAGAAAAGTGCAGGGTGGTTGGAAAAGCAAAATAAACTGTCTAAAAATGAAAAACTGACCCCCAAAGAAGGTCAGTATGTTCATGAACTTAATGAAGAGGATATTCCTACGATTTAAGGGAATCCTAATAATGATAAAAATGCAAGAGCCCCAATTCCAATAAACACATATGAACTTCCAATTCCAGTTATTGTTTTCAAAATAGAAAACTTTCTTACTTTAACATCATAAATTTCATTTTTATTAATTGTTTGGTTTCCCATTCTATTCTGTAAAATCATTACATTTTCATCTATAGAAACTAATCGTCCTTTGATTATTATTTTATCAAGTTTTGAAACCTCAAACTTTTGTTTTTTTTCATTTTTGATATCATTAAAATTTACGGATTTGTAGCTAAAGCAACTTTGAAAAATTGAAATTAGTATTATATAAAAGAGTTTTTTCACAAATCTGATATACTTAAAATTTGCTTGTGCTGATAAAGTCATAACGAAATTGATTTATAATTATCTGTAAGATATAAAAGCCCCAAATCTTACCCTAACTTTTCCTTCTTTTTGTAAATGGGTGAGAAACTTTGTCGACCTTAGACAGACAGAAAATTTTATTATGGTCTTTAACAACCACCTGTGTTTTGCCTAAATTACGAAGTACAGAAATGACAGAGAAACCTTATGAGGATTTATCTTTCTTATCTGGTGGGCTATAGCAACTCTAACTACTGTTGGATATGGAGATGTTTATCCCATCACCCTAGGAGGTAAAATATTTTCTTCTATCATAATATTGATTGGAATAGAAATAGTAGCTATTCCTACTAGACTGATAGCCTCATCAATCAATCAAAATCTCAAAAATTAGAAGACCACACCCTGAAGTGTTTGAACGTAAAGAAGGAGAACAAGAAGCAGAGAATTGACAAGACAATTTTGATGTTGCAAATTCGTACACACCTGAGTATAAGGAATGGTAATATTTTTACTATACTTCACTCTAATTGTATGTCTTTTGACCTTTATTTGTACAAATATCTGTCCAAAAAACCTCTTAACCCTTATAATTATTAGTTTATTTATATTATTGTCGAGAATATCAAGTTGTAAACTATTGTGGGATTATTTAATGATAAAAAAGAATAACAGACTTCTAAAAATCACAATTACAAGACAGTACTCATTGTTTTACCCTTTTTTACGATTTCTAGTAATCCCTAGCTCTAGGCCTCTTAATTCTGCTAACTCCCTCAATCGGCCAATCCCAGAATAACCAGAATTAGTGCGTTTTCCTAAATCATCTAAAATTTGATGCCCATGGTCGGGTCGCATGGATATTTTATTATCCTTTCTACCATTGAAAACACGGCGTTCTTCCTCCTCCACTACAGCAGATACTACCATAGAGGTAACACTACCTGTCCCCACAACATAACCTATAATAAAAAAGGCAGGACCGAAATCTTTTAATCTTGATTTTAATTTATTTGTGAAAGAAAGTCGAGAAGCTTCCATGTTTTCGTGTTTTTAAATTAAGAATAAGATAATTTTTATTTGAATTGTATCCCAATAGATTTTGGTCAATATATAAATTAAAAATGAAAATATAAAGTAAAAAATTGTTTGTGTCCTCGTTTAAGAATTTAGGGCCTTATCATGGATTATAAATAATTAACCTAATTAAAATCTAGTGTGCTGCCAATTCTTGGATGTATGCCTGGAGCAATGCCAAACCTTCTTTGTGTACAACCGAACGCCCTAACTCTGGCATTCTAATTGCGGGATCATTACTACTCACTCTATAAATAAGAATAGATTCCTCTGGTTTCCCTGGGACTATGTCATATTTAAGATCTCCAGAACCTTTTCCTGCGGCTATTGGAGGTTTATATACCCCTCTTTTTCTACGGTCTTTTTCGTGGTAATTTAATGATAATCCCGAGTTTTTTGCACTCCCTTGTGAGGAATGACAATGGGCACAATTCGCATCTAAATAAGCACGAGCCCTTTCCTCTAATGACCCTGTATGCTCATCATTCCAAACGGGCATAGAAGGGTAATCCTCTGCTTTGGTAAATTCGAGGATCTTATTTTCTTTTTTAAAATAATCTAATTGATTTAGTTTTTCTGTAATGAATGGGTATCGCAGGTTGAGTTGTGCTGCCGTTATCCCAATAGGTGTGATTTTATTATGGGTATTGTGACAATTTTTACATTGATTGAGGTTAGGAATGGTATAATTCACCTCTTGTATATGGTTGTTTTCATCCTGTCTATGAATGATTAGCTTTTTCCCAACATAATTCAAAACAGCCTCTGTCTGTTCATCATTCCAAATATAATTGAGCGGTTTCCATTTTCCATTTTCATTAATTAAAAGACGGGTCTCAACCAATTGTCTCTTTTGTGAAGACGCAGACTTTATAGTAGGATAATAGAAGTTTTTAATGAGAATCGCTCCATTGATAAATTTTAAAGGGCCTTGGGCTTTAAAGGTCATTTTGTTATCATTAGGCAAATAGATAAACCTCGCTTTTTCTGCATAATTTGAAAAGAGAGGCGTGTTAATCGTGTAGGGATAAACTCCTTCACTTGGGTTAAGCTCCGCAAGCTTTCCCTTAAAAAAGCCATAACTAGATAATAATTTCTTTTCGGAGGTAGCAATGATTTTATTGGCGATATTTAGATGGACCTTTCTAGCGGTTGGTGCTAATCTTTTATCCTCTTTTTTTGCACAAGAAGAACATAATAAACCTATCAACAAGTACATCCCTAACCCTCCAAAACGCATCATCAAACTTCTAATTTATTAACGAACAATCGAAAGGGCTTACATCATTGGTAAAACCTTCAAAATCGTGGGAAGCATCTAAATATACAAAGTTTACTTCTCCATTATTTTGCAGACAAATAATATGATCTTCATCTTGCAAAGACCCTCCTGTACTATAAATACCATCGTAGGCTATATCTGGAATCTTCCCTTTGTTCTTGAACATCCATAAATAGCCAAAATCATTAGATAAGGTAGGAAACCAATTCCTGTTTTTAAATTGATTATTTCTTATGTCTACTCTCCCCGGGTAAGGGTTATATGATTCGTCTAATTGATAATCCGTTTCTATTGCTCGTAAACCTCTGGCTTGGGCTTCTTGACCAACTTGTGAACTTCTTTGTTCATCCTGATCAGCCGCAAAAACTTCATAACTGACTATGCATAGGTTTACCGTTTTATGATCTTCAATACGATTATCATAAACCGCCACATCTTTTGTCGCCATAATTACAACACCCGCCCCTTTTGGAACAGCACTTACAATTGATCCTTTTACCGCGAAATTAACCAAGTTATTGTTGTAAATATGATTATTATACGCTTTAACATTTGAACCATAGACCGTTAATTCTGGTAAATTAAATATGAGTAAACCACTGGTGTTTTCGTATGCTTCATTCCCGTAAATTTCCACATTTGTACTGTTCTCACTCTCTATACCTGCAACATTATAAAAAGCTTTATTGTTTCTAATAATTACACCGTTGGACTGACCCACATAAATCCCTGCGTCTGATGACCCAATTGCTTCACTATCTTCAATTAACACATTGGTAGAAAGTACGGGATAGAGAGCATAGGCTCCATTCTGTACCGAAACTTCTCCTGTCCATGCTGATCGAATACGACGTATTACTACCCCATCAGTCTCACTTACTTTTAAATTGTCACCAATAGCATCTTCTATGGCGAAATCTTCTAGTGTAATTTGCCTACTATTGGTGATTTTTAATCCTTCTGCTCCTGAGACTTGCCCTTTAAAGGAAAGTATCGTTTTATCCATTCCTTGCCCCTTGATGGTTATTTGTGTCTTGTTATCCAAACTCAAAGATTGGGAAAATAAAAAATGACCTGCAGGTAATTCAATGGTGGTACTATCTTCAGCCAAAATAAATTGTTCTATTATTTCAGCTTCCATATCAAGATAATCTCTTTCTGGTGTATAACTAGGTAGTGTATTTGATTGTGATTTGTAAAGAAGAAAAACACCAATGGCCACAATTAGTAAAAGTCCCTTTTTCATTGAAAAATGTTTAATTCCTACCTAAGGTACATATTTTTTAATTGCCTTATTTTAAGCAGGTTCCTCTAATTGGAATTGAAGCTATAGATCATCAGCGTCTAGCTCTGTTTCTGGGGACTTATGCTGTTCACTGTTTGCACCTCCAAGGGTGATTCTCAGTAATAGTTCGTGTGCGTTTTCTTTTAAACCAGAGATTTCTGTGTCTGCAAAAGACTCATAGGCATAACCTACCGAGATATTCTCTCGTATCCTAAACATCCCAAATAAACTCATGTTAGAAACATCCCTTACCTGTGCCCCTATCTCTATGCCTTGGTTAAATTGTAATTGGGTACTCACCTCGGTACTTAACGGTAAGCCCGCTACTTTTCTAAATAATACACTCGGTAGCAGAGAAAACTGCTCGTTAACCTTAATCTTTGTCCCTGCTGCCGCATAACTATGCACACGGTCTTTAGCATATACTATACTTTTATCCCCTCGGGTAACCTCTACCAAACGTGGAGCTGATATCGATATCCATGATGATCCAGCCACCACATAAACTCCAACGCCTATGTTTGGACTAAATTGTCTTACTGGTGTCTTAGATGGATCTGCTACCCCTAGGTAGTTTTGTAATCCAGATGGATCTGACTTATAAAAATTACCCCCGCCTTTTAATCCTAAATAAACTTTTATCTTTTCTGTAATGGGCAACTGATAAGAAAAATCTACATAAGCCATTGTTTGCTGCTCTATAAATACCTTGTCGGATACCATCGAAAAACCTAAGCCTACACGTTCACTTCGAGAAGAAGAATATCCTAGTGTATAACTCGTAGGAGATCCCTCTATACCAGACCATTGCATACGAGAACCTAAGGTGAATACACTCCCGCCTTCTACACCTACATAGGCCGGGTTAATACGGTTAAGCTGGTATTGTGTCAATGAAAAATAAGGAAACTGCTGCCCTATCCCTAAAAAGGGAATAATCATCATTAACGCCACTAATATATATCGTATCCTCATCCTTATCGTGATAAATAAATCCAGCCTTGGGCGTCTATGGTTTTATCGCCTTCTATGTCTAATTGATAGTAATAGTTACCCTCTGGCAATGACTCCCCCTGATAGGTCCCCATCCAATCGTTCCTGTAGGGTGACTGACTTAAAATTAGCTTCCCTGAACGCGTGTAAATCCACAACTGATTATTAGAAAATCGCTCTATATTAACAATATTCCAGTGGTCATTTATCCCATCACCGTTCGGTGAGAAAAACTCATCCACAAAAATTTGATCGTCTGCAAAACCATCGTTTTCCGTATCTGGATCTAATGCATCTGCAATACAATCTTCATCTACGTCCTCTGGACGACTTGTCGCATCTAGGGGATTTGTCCCTAACTGTTCCTCTATCTGGTCAGAAAAACAATCGTTATCGTCATCTAAATCTGCTTCGTCCTCTAAACCATCGCCATCATAATCATCAAAACTATAAATTACCTCTAGGGTAAAAGTATTTAGGGTAGACTCATCTTCTGAAAGAACCTGATAAACTACAGGATTAGTGAAATCTACTTCAGAAACACCCGAGACCTGTGGGCTTTGATTAATATATGAACGAGCACCCTCACTCAATGTAAAAGGGTACTAAGGTCTCTTTAGATATGATACTGGGGATGTAAAGGGTATAACTTGAACCTTCTCTTACACTGTCGTTTAAGGGCACATCTACAAAACCAAAGGCTTCTATATCTGCAGCACTATTAAGTGCTGGTGAGGCAATACTCACCGATTGAAATAAGGTCCCTCGGTGTTGATTCACAACAAAATCTAGCGTCATAGATACATTGTGGTAAGTGTTCGTACTAGAATCATAAATACGAAAAGAAACCGTCTCTCCCTGTTGGTTAGAGAAAATAGTCATATACGTATAATAATCATCTAAAGACGCAACATAGGAAGGAGAACTAACCCCGCGTAACTCATTAGACACAAAGGCGCCTACTAAATCATTTGAACCACTTAACATACGCCCATTAACATTGAGCTTACATATCAGTGTCATACTATACTGATAGTTTGACTCATTAACTACCCAATTGGGCTGCTGAGAATAAACAACCGTAGACAGCAAAAAAAAACCCAAATAAAGAAAACGAATCATCGGCTTTTATTGTTTTACAATCACTTTTGAAAATATGCGATCGCCTACTTTTAAATGCAATACATAACTCCCCTGAATAACATCTGTTAAAGGAATACGTAAAGTGTTTTGACCTATTCCTACTTTCATATCATAGGTAACAACACGCTTCATTCCCATCGTATAAAGAATAATAGATGCGTGCATATCTGCTTTTGAACTAAAAGCTATTTCCACAAATTCATCTGCTGGATTAGGATAGGCAGTAAAAGTGCGCTCAATCTCCGCTAAAAACTCTAGGGTAAGTGGATCATCTAAACTTCCAACCAAACGATTAGGTATAAATTCGAAAGGTGTTCTTGTGTCTTTATAAGCATCTTCACAACCGACCTTAATGGTCATTGATTGTTTGGTGTTTCCAAAAACAGTCACAAATGCCAAGTACTTGCCTTGAACAAACACTGCTTTACCTTCCCCTACTAATTTTTCTTCTTTAGAATAGAATCTAACCGTATCGTATCCATCTGGTACTTCTACAATCACATTCATGTTATCAGAATATTTACTGTAATCAAAAGATAATGAAGCCTTTTTATTCTCTTCTTCAGGAACGTTCTTACTAGAAAAATAGGGTGGATAGCTAAAGGTTTGTGCGTTAGAAGCACGTAACATATACCCTTCCCCACTATTTAAATACGCTAGAGTTCCAATCCATCCGTTTGACCCATCGAAAATAGCGAAGGCTGACTGGGATTTAATTAAATCCCCCGGCTGAGCATCTAAACGAGTTAAGGCTTCATTAATAGGTAAACGTGCATTAATAACAAAGGGTAACCAATTCCAATTCTCATTGATTTGGAAAGACCACTGGGTAGGATCTACACGAGATCCAGTGGTGTATAAAGATTGAGCTTCTGACATACGAATCTTATACATCTTATTAGCCGTTAATCCGCCATTAGCCGATATGGTTCCATACCAACCTGTAGCAGCTGGGTCATTAATATTAATCTCATAAGTGTCAAACTGTGCAGGAGAATTAGACAAGATAATATCTGAAGTCTGTAAACTTAGATTTGATGTTAAAGCATTCAAATCATTAAAGTTATTCCCAGACACATTAAAAGAAACCCAAGTCCATCCTGGATTTAAATCGACTTTCTGTGTCTCTTGTATCGTGTTTTCAAAGATTAATGGGGCTTGATAATTTCCTAACAATTCATTTGGAGTAAAGAATATATCTCCATAGAGGCTATGTTAGCTACCTTAAGTCTTCCTTCAGAAGCATCCCATATTCTAAACTCAAGCTCGTCGTTCTCTTCTACTAAACCGTAGATGGTCAATAAAATAAAATATTCGTCATACACTTCTACATAGCTCAACTCTCCTACCCCTCTAACTTCATCACCCATGTAGGCAATTACCTTATCGTAAAGGTCATTGCTGATCTCATTATCTACTCGGATCTTACCAATCACATTCATCGTTTGGTCGTACTGATTCGGATCAAAATTCCAGTTTAACTCCTGTGCAACCACTCGTAGATTCAACTGTATCTTCTCATCATATCCATAGTCATTAGAAAGTACAATCTCTTCATCATACTTACCGGGAGTAATCTCATCATTGATAGACGCTCGTACATTGATTGTACTGTTTGGCGGAACTGTTCCACTAGGATCGCTAATGGCTAACCAACGTGGTCCAGATATAGAATAGGGCTGTGGCGTTCCACTACGGTTAACCAAGCTGATAGCTACGTTACTCTCTTCCTCTAAGGTCTTTACCATATTAATCACCGATCCATAACCTTCTACATACCACTTTAATGGGTTTTTATTGATAAACACCGACCAGGTTACAGGTGACAACTGACGGTTGTCTGACTGATCGTATAAATTAGCTACGGTAATATTGGCTACCTTCTGCTCTACACTAGCCCAGTCTGTAATCTGTGGAACTAAGAACACCTCGTCTTGATTGATTGATGCATTTACTATTAGACGCTCTACAGGGCGTATAGGCTTCACAGGTGGAGTAAGGTTAGCGTAATTAACCACAGCTCCACTAGATAATTCTGCATTAATGCTTGCCTTGTCTAAACTGCTTATTGGATAGTAATAACGTGGACCGTTGCCTGTACTTACCTCGGGGGCATTAAAAGGAGCATACAGCATTAAACCTAGCGACTCATAATTGGCCTGGTAATACTGGTCTTCTGCTATCTGCTCTGCGCTCTTAGAGGTATTCCATATACGTAATTCGTCTATATAACCACGGTAATACTGATCTACCGAAGCACTACCATCTAATTGAATCTGTCCACGGGCACCCACAAACAAGCTACTACCAGAGAAGCCTCCTAGCTCACTATTCGCGGCAGAAGCCACTCGGTTTCCGTCGATAAACATACTCAAATTACCATTACGACGAACCACCATAGCTATGTGATGCCACTCATCGTCATTCACCTCTTGTGATCCAAAAGGATAGATATTACCCTCTGCTTTAAGTTCTATCCCTCCATTATTATTGAGCTCTAGTGACCACTTATTGCGATAGTTGTTATTGGTTATTAAGTCTGTCTGGTCTCCTCTTCCGTTGGATAGTAAGGTTGAACGACCTGACTGATTTGTCTTCATCCAGAAAGATATCGTCGCATCCATGTCCTTGGTAATAATCACCCTAGAGGCTTGCGTAAAACGTAAATACTCACTCCCTGTAAACTCATAAGAGGTACCGTTAGGGAAAATCTCCCACCCAACATTGTTTAATGTAATGTGCTTAAATCGTGAAATATCATTAGCTAACTCGCCATGACCCTCATTCATCGGCCAGTATCCAATTAAATCTGCTTCGTTACCATTTAGTAAACTGTTCTGAGAGGCTACAGCGGTCTCTCTGGATACAAATTTACTCCACAGTCGTAGATCGTGTAGGTTACCCACAAAACTATTACCCCCTATAACAATAGGGTTGTTGTTATTAAAGCTAAGGTCGGTGTTCACTACACGAGAAGCACTCTCATTGTCATTCTCTACTACTATGAGCTGACCTGTTTCGTTGTTGTAAGAAAGTGCGTAGTGGTTCCAGCTACCGTCATTGGCTATAGGAGATAATATCGTTTCTCCTCCAATGGTAAACTCTAATACATTTGTATTAATAGCTATTCGCAGCCCTCCCTCTTGATTTAACAAGACCGAAGAACCTCTTTGGATCTGATTCTTTAACCAAAATTCTATCGCAAAGTTACCAGACTTAATAAACGGACTCGCTAACTCAGCTGTGTTACTAGAGCCGTTAAAGGATAGTGAAACCTCATGATTAACAGGAAGTTGATTCTTCTGTACATTAAACTCATAGCGGGTAAGGGTCCCATTGGACTTTACTGGCTCGTTAAAACGAACGATTAAATCACTCCCTATCGATAATATACCATTGGTCGGCTGAGGGGTCCCAAATAAGGTGGGGGGTGTTAGGTCTACTTTCCCTGTTATCACCTCTGAGGTGTACTCGGTCCCATTTAAACAGAAACTCTTCGCCCGTAGCTCATAGTCCCCATCGGGTAAAGACTGGCCAACCAAGTCCCAAGCATAAGAAATCTCTAGTGCATCTTGGGTAAGGGTACTTACCTCGCTCTCCCCATTCTCTATCAGTTGATCATAGATCGTTTGACTAACCACATAGGTGTGTAAACGTGTCCAATTAGCCGTACCAGATTGACGATACTCTAGTGCGATACGCTCAAAACTGTCGAAACCTAAATCAAACTCGTTTAGTGTAATTGATAAAGGAATATTTCTGTTCTCGGTAACCGTATTCAAATTGTTTTTTACCCAGTTGTTTCGTGGTGATAACATATTCACACGCGTACAAGACTCAATAAAGTAAGCCGATAGTGTAACAGACTCGGAAAGATCATCGTCACATAATGACTCAAAAATAATCTCTATGTCTTCGTAATCATACACATCGCTAGACCCTTTCTCTAATGTAAGGGTATACTCTACTGTCTCTGATCCGTCTAAGAAAAAAACGCGTCCGTTGTCTCCCAAGTTAACAATCGCATTGTTAGGGTTGGTATTCTGATTTACATATAAAATAAACTCAGAATCTTCTGGCCCTAGTACAGAGTCATTACGTAAAGTAAGGGTAAACTCTGCAGGATCATCCTCTGGTACTCCAGCAATTGATTCGTTCTCTACCGCAATATAAGGCACCTCAACTCCAATTGTCCCCGCGCTTAACTCAAGTGACTCCGTCGCTTGTAAAGTGCGAAGATTAGAAATAATCGGATCAACAACTGGTTGAGTCTCATTGTGGAAGAAATAAGAATATTGTGCCTCTTCTACAGGACAAGAAGTCTCTCCTCCACGGGTAATAAATACCGGACCATTACCATCCATCACATTAATTACATCAATACTCAACTTATTATAATCATCATTGTCCTGAAGGGTGTAGCTGAAAACTGTATTGTCTTCTACCGTTTCGTTTTGTTCGTAACCATAACCAAATGCACTCGTATTTTGAATTTTAGCCTCAAGACCTGCTCCACCAAAATTAACCCCTAGCCCAACGCCTATCGAAGCAGAAATGTCGGTAGAGAAAGTATGCTCCCAAGCACGAGCATTACCCGTTTCTATCGACTTCTCTATTGAACCTACACCAGAATCAAAAGAAATATTTTCAAAGAAAAAGGCATCTATAATGTTCTTAAGACGTCTGCCTGCTTGAGTGTCAACCCCAGCAATCTGGAAATTACTATTGATATCTGATATAATATCGGCTTTTAAACTTCCTCTATCTGTGGATGCTCGATATTTGGTTTCTTCATTCAACTGAACCGCACGTCGCCAAAGTTGAATTTGGTTTTCATACCACACCAAACTTTTAAACCCATCTCCCTGAATATCTAATGGACAAGGAACTGGGGGAGTTGAATTATCACGGTTACTCTCAATACAAGCATAATTAGCGACTATCTCTTCATAATAAGGAATAATATCGTTGATTAGTTCTCGCTGAGAATAGATAAAAGTGGTGACTTCTTCTCCTGGTCCGAAAGCCAAGATTTTTTTAAGACTTACATACTTAGTCCCAGAAGTAGTTGTAATAGGGATAGAAACTAAACTCCCATTATTGTTAGTCACTGGACCATCAGTAATATTTAATTGGTTCATTAAACCGTAAAACATATTGGAAGAAGATCCAATATATAAATCGGCATCAGCACCCACCCAATCAGGGTCGTCGCTGGTTGATATCGCTTGACCAAAAGTATAGGTCTTTGTTATCTCATCTCCATTCGATGTAGAGATATCTAAGCCAAAGCCGCCTAGAACCGAAACATAGTTCTCTGTTTCTACGGCAGGCCCCGTTATACCACCACCTAATTCAAATTTAACACCTAACTTCACTTCTAATTCTGCCTCTGTACTATTGGTGTAACTACCCGAATTTTTTTGCGCAATTGAATAAGTAGATCCCTCTTCTATGGTCGCAAAACTATTAGAGCCAGGGGGGTCACGTAAAATAACATCTGGTACCTCTGGGCCTGCGGTTTGGAAGGTCTGACCTCCATCACCAAGTGCACCAAGAATTACTCCATTGGGTTGATATCCGTTGATCTGAAAGTCGTTACCATTTAGTCGATAAACCAAAGAAATGGTTTTTAAGAAACCTGATGATACATCTGTATTAGGATCACCTGCTTTAAAGGTATAATGAATAACACTTGGATCATCTTCGTCCTCTTCACTAGACTCTGCATTATTTCCAGCAGCTTTGAGTTGGTTGGTCACAATCAAATTACCATCGGTGACAGGGACATTGTCTATAACACCCTCTGAATCAGTCTCATAATTTGTGTATCTTTCAATTCTTTGTAAATCAATGGAGTATAACTTATCCTGCGTATATAAATTGTAAGGGGTATTGGCAACAGTATAATTTGCATCTCCAATTTGGATTCCAAGCTCAGAAGTTTGTTCTAAGACTGAGATAATCGGTGTTACCCGCTTAATAAAGTTTTTACTATAGTTGTAAGACTCCGAAGTTGCTATGGTGTCTCCTTCGTAGACAAAATGAGATTCTTTCTCTGGAGTTATCGTAGAGAAATTAAGCAATTGATCTGCCTCCAAGAACGTTTGTTCTGAGGTAAGTCGCTGACTTGGTATATAAACATCATTCTGAGATAGTTCATAACGCAACGGAAGTATATCTGTCTTGTATTCACCGGTTTCATTGTGGGTGCTAAACACTGTCTGGAATTCTGGAGTAATCGTCGTGGCACCAGGTGAACGATATCCCAAGGTAATGGATGCTGTTCCTATATTATTGACAGAAGTATAAATCTGTTCCTCGGCCGTAGGAGAAGCTTGATAAGTTTTTTGACCATCAAAACCAAAACCTATGGGCTTATTACCCTCTCGGGTTCCTCCAACAACGCGACCTACCACACTAACTTTTGTCTCATCAATAAAGACCACCTCTTCATCCCGGTCTTCAAAGTAATTGATCATACCCTCTGCAGGATAACGCCCGTTAAATTTAAAATCGTGGTTGAACTTATCTACAGACAAGCGATGCTCGCCTATAGGAACTTGGACTGTAAAACGACCTAATTCATCCGTTACAACCGCTTCATTTTCATCATTCAATACCAAATTACCATCGATGTATACATTGGCCCCTACTAAAGGAATCGGTGCATAGCGAACTAACTTTGTAATAAGAGTTCCATCTTCATTATACTCCGCCCAATACTCCCCTTTAGGATATTTAAGACCATCGACTAGGTAAGCGTTGTAGGCTTCATTATCAATAATATCTCCCCTAACTTCATCCGTTGCTGGACCTGGAGGAAAGACACCTCGACTATCATATAACACTCGACCTCTAAAAACAAAAGCAGAAATATCAATAAAATCTATGTTGTTTTGAACTGTACTGCCCTCTCCTAAATAAATCAATTCCCTAGAAGGATTAAATTCGTGTACGCCTTTAGATGGGGTGATAACAAACGTTTGACCATTACCTTCATAAGGAATAGAAGGAATTACATAACTTCCATTTTCATCGGTAATCCCAAAAATGCCTAATTGAGAATTGGTAGGTTTCCCATTAGCAGAAATTTCAAATCTCGGGTGATTACTTTCATTTAGAAGACTAGGTTTTAAAAAGATATCATTACTATGGAAATTAAACCCAGTATGAGCTAAATCATAAGCATATTCTCCTTTTCTTTCGTTCGCTCTTACATACGTATGTAAACCGTCTTCATTCCCTTTGAGATAACGTTTATAATCGCGCTTAATTTGTTTGTCCGAAAGTATTTTTTTCCAAACACGAATCTCATCGATAAAAGCTGATTTACTTCCTCCTACACGGGCGTTAGTCCATTCTTGGGCGGTTCCACCATCTTGATCAAAACTAAGGGTTTGACTATTCGTTTGAAAAGTTATTGAGGCTATGGTAGAGGTGGACACCTCTGATAATAGACGATTCATCTCTGCTACATAAGCGGCATCTATTTTTCTTCCATTAACATAAATATGCGGAATGGAATCATTAACTAAAGCTGCTGTAAAATGAACAAAATCGGTGTCAAAGGTTGAAATAGGAATAAGAATATCTTCTCCTTTATTGTTTACATTACCGCTAGGCATATGTCCGTTAAAAGAAAGGGAAAAGTCATTTACCGAAACCTGTATTCTGTTGTTGACTAATCCTACCTTCATATTGAGGGTATTGTTGCGATCACTAATCAATTGGATCGCTCGAATAGTATCATTTATAAAGGAGTTTTGAGGTTTTATCCAAGCTTGTAATGTAATACTTGTATTTAAAGACTCATGAAACTCTGCAATCTTAGCGTACCCATTTGGAGGAATAGATAGTCCACTGCCAAAATCATCAAATCCACCATCTGGTACAGCCGCAATGGTTACATCTTCTACCGGGTTTCCTCCTTCAAAACTCACATTTCCGGTTATCACGGCAGCAGGATTTCTAAAGCCTATCCCGGTTATGTAGGTCACATATTCCACATCGGGATCATTAGTCATTACCCCTTTGGCTTTGATTTTATACCGGTATAATTTAGCTCCTTCCACATCTCTATCTTCATAAGATTTTTCTATTGAAGAAAGCGTACGAATAGGATTGCCCCAGTCTGGATTATCGCTAGTCAAATCATCGGTTCTGTAAATTACATAGCCTGTAATTTTATCTTGGTTGTTTAAAACATCCCAATTTATATCTACACGATCACTATAATATCCTTTAGAGATTTTGAGCGTTCGTTGTTCAAAAGTATTATACGCATAGATCACTCCCCATGGGAATCCTAAATCTTTCTGATAATTTTGTGTATAATTAGAAGGATTATTGGGTTGATAAGGCGCTTGATTTATTCCCATATAAGGCAAACCCGAAATAAGTGATATCGAACCAATAGTAATGGTCTGCGTTGAACCCGATGAATCTTGGACGACAACAGAATGATTAAGGTTTTCTGATCGAGATGCTGAAGCAGAAACTATTGTTTTAACTCCATCATTTTCTTGGATCTGTCCAAAAATAGAAAAGCTTAATAATCCTAATAAGGTGACTGCATAATACTTTTTCATCTAGAAAAAGGGGAGTTAAATTTTTATAATATAATTGACCCCATAACCATATACGCGGGCTTCTGAACTACCTGTATTATTTGTATTCCCGCTTATAGTTAAAGAATGCCTGTGATTAGATTGAGCTTCTATTTCTGAACCCTGATCTACCCAACGTTCATCATATCCACTGGAATCGTATAAAGTCTGCCTTGTTCCACCACCTCCTTGTGAATCCATTGGGAGATTATGTCTGTGTGCCCCATCATTATTGGTGTTTCCAGATAGAGAAACCGAGTGTCTGTGTTGTTTTACTTGATCTTGTTGAAACCCTTTTAAGCTAGGACCAGCATGGGATCCAGAAGTACCTACGCCCCTTAAATAAGCTCCGGCTAAATTAGGAGTGCTGTTAGAACCCAATAGGGCTTTTAGCTTTGCATGATATACATCGTCAGGAAAACTTGATCCATTACATAGCAACCAGCCTGGAGGTACATCACTTGAACCCCCAATGAAGGGCATTATAGAACCTGTAGGGACCCCATTTTGGGCATGAATAGCATAGGGAACTGTTTGTAGTTTTTCATTTGAAAAAACAACACCTCCTTGTTCCACTTTAAGATAAGCTTCTTTATTTGCAATACGAACATATTTGTCGTTAGAAATATCAATGACATAGGAAAAAACACCAAAATCATCGGTAGATACATTTCCAGACTCTTGATGGATAAGCTCTTCACTGTTTCCTGCACCTAAATAATAAATTTTAAAATCTAAACTTAATTGGCTAATATTAGTTTGTGCTGCATTATTGGCATCTCTTGCTATTCCTTGAATAGATATACCAGAAGAACTCACATGTGCTTGGCCATAAGAAGTAAGGCCTAATCCAAACAAAAAGAGGAAGGACAGTAAATATTTCATTTATTTTAAATTTAGTAAGTAAATTTACTAAAAAAAAAGAATTTATCTGAATTGAAATAGCATTCTTAATTCAAAAAATGAAAAATCGTTTAAAAAAAATTATCCTCTTATTACCGGTGGTTATGTTAATTACTGTGTTTTGTGCCCAAGTTTATAATAAAAATACTGTTCATTTGAGTAATTGGCGAGGAGGAGGATTTGGCATGTATAGTGCTTTTCATCCTTCTAACCGATTTATCCGTGTTTCATTTATTTTACCTGATAACGAGACCTTTTCATTTACTTCTTACAAAGGTGAATGGGGAGTGATCGGATTTAAAACAAAAATATTGCCATCCCTGTCCAATTTCAATGAATTAAGGCTTAAAATTAAAGAACTCCAGTGGGTTTACAGTAATTATGAAAGAAATCAAATCTCTGTGACAGAATTAGGTAAGCCTGTTAACCCAAATCTTATTCTCAAACCTGATTCATTAAAATTAGATTTATATGAGCCTGTATTAACAGGAAAAGGATTAGAATTAGAAAAAAAAATGATCGCATCCCACATATATACTTGGTCAAATGAATAAGTTTATTGCTCAGAACACTGATGAATGGTTAAACTGGTGCAAGACATTGTTTCTAATCATCGTATTGGCTGATGTTTACGATGATCCAAATAAGTTTTTTACATTCTTCGTAACTTTTATATGCTTTATAGGTTTTTTAGCCCCAAAATTCTGTTTGAATAATCATTGGTATTGGTCAGGTATGATTTTATTTTTAGCATTAGCTAAAGAAGGCTATTTTTTGGCTGCAAATCATCATTTTTTAGAAGTTTATATAACATTCACTTTTCTAATACAATCATACTACAACTTGGAACAAGCCTATATAGAAAAAATATTTAAACTCATTTTTTCTATTTTAATGGGGTTGGCTTTTGGCTATAAAATATTTTCCGTTCAAGTTTTAGATGGGTCCGTTTATCACTTAATGTGGGCGACTGGCGGCATGTTCAAAAACATTTCTTCCTATTTAATGGAAAACTATGTTCAAATGGTACAGGAAAACAATCAGCTTCTTGAACAATTAAATCAAGATTTTTCCCTTTCTACAGTTGAACTAAAGAAGGGGCCTCCCGTATTGATCGGCTTATTTATGGTCTATGCTTGGCTTATTTTAATTGTTGAATTCGTTCTTTGTTTTATATTTTGGACACGAATTCACAAAATGGGGCATGTTTTTTTACTTTTATTTGTCCTTTTTGTTCCTATTGCCACTTGGGAAAATACGTTTTTGAGCTTAGTTTCTTTACTAGCTATTCCTCAAATAAAGGAGAATAAACAGATTTTAATGCCCATTTATGCAGGGATTATTTTAGTTTATATGTCCCTTAACCTGTAGTAAAAAAAAAAACCGCCGTAAAAACGGCGGTTTTGTTGGCCCACTAGGGCTCGAACCTAGACTCTTCTGAACCAAAATCAGACGTGTTGCCAGTTACACCATGGGCCAATTGCGGTGCAAATTTAAAACAAAGTTTTTATTAGTACTACAATTCGCTATAATTTTATTTTCTAAATCTAATTTAAAAACCCTTTTTTTACTCCTACGCTCAGGGCTGAAGCTTAAATGAAGCGATTTTAAGCAAGATCTAATACAGAATAATAGCTTTTGTTAAATGCCCTATAAATTAGCTGGAATATCCGTATTTTCGTGAGCATTAAGTCCTAATTTATGACAACGGAACAACTTATCTTTTGGAATCGGATTATTGCTGGAGTAGTCTTCAGTATCGCCTTAATCACTTTTGGCTTAACCGTTGAACCTACTGCTAGTTTTTGGGATGCAGGAGAATACATTGCTACTTCTGCAAAATTACAAGTAGGACACCCACCCGGTGCACCATTGTTCCAAATGATGGGTGCATTTTTTGCTCTTTTTGCAACTGGTCCAGAGAAAATTGCTTTGATGGTCAATTTAATGTCCGTTTTTTCAAGCGCATTCACCATCTTGTTTTTATACCTTACACTAACACTTTTATTAAGGAAACTTCCCAGTTTTATTAAAATTGATTCAACGACAGAAGCCATCACCTTTTTTGGTAGTGCATCCATTGGCGCTTTAGCTTTTTGTTTTTCAGATAGCTTTTGGTTTAATGCGGTGGAAGCCGAAGTTTATGCGATGGCTACCTGTATACTCTCGGCATTGTTTTGGATGGCCCTGCGCTGGGAAAAGGAAATGAATTCTCCACGGGGAGACCGCTGGCTATTACTAATCTCCTTTGTTATAGGGCTATCATTTGGGGTTCACTTTATGGGTTTACTAACTATCCCTGCCATAGGAATGCTTTATTATTTTAAAAATAATGAAAAAGTTACTTTCAAAGGTTTTATTGTGGCCAATGCAATATCGGTCGCTATTTTACTTTTTATTTTCAAACTTTTACTGCCCTCTACCCTTGCACTATTTGGAAAAATGGAAGTCTTTTTTGTGAATCAAGTAAATCTTCCTTTTAATAGTGGAACCCTAATTACAGGGATATTATTTATCTTGTTTTTTTACTACGGTTTACGATTTTCTAAAGCCAGAAACTATGTTAACCTAAATACTGGTATACTTTGTGTACTTTTTGTATTACTTGGTTTTTCCTCTTGGATCATGCTTCCTATTCGTGCCAATGCCAACACAGTAATCAATGAAAATTCACCTTCTGATGCAAGACAATTATTAGCCTACTACAACCTTGAACAGTACCCAGAAACTAAACTTTTTTATGGTCCAATGTTTTCTGATATGTATGCAGGACAAGATGAAAGTGAACCCTACATAGATGATAAACCTAAATACGAAAGAAACGATAAAACAGGTCGCTATGTAATTGTCAATAATTGGTAAAACGCACGTATTAATGCCAATGGAAAGCACAAAGGAATTTTACCTCGATTATGGAGTACAGAGCATGCAGAAAACTATATTAATTTTACCCAACCTTTAGCATTTTCTATTCGCCCAGAATACCGTGGTAGTCAAGAATTAAGAGATCGGGTAGCAGAATTTCGTCAAGAAGCTGCAGAAGGTCAACTCAGCGGAGAAGAATATCACCGTTTTTACAAAACAATGGCACGCTACCTAGAAATTGAAAAGCCTACTTTTTGGTCTAACCTTTATTACTTTTTTACCTACCAAGTGGATTATATGTATGTCAGATATTTCCTGTGGAATTTTGCAGGAAGACAAGATGATGTCCAAGGAAATTATAATATTCTGCATGGAAATTGGATCAGTGGTATCCCATTTATAGATGAAATACGATTAGGAAATCAATCTAAAATAAGTGAAGACGCAACAAATAACAAAGCTCGGAACACGTATTATTTTCTTCCTCTTATCCTTGGTTTAATGGGGGTCTTTTTCCTATACCAGCAAGACAAAAAACGCTTTTGGGTATTACTTCTTTTCTTTCTTTTTACGGGACTTGCACTAAAGGTTTACCTAAACGAACGTCCTTTTGAGCCTAGAGAGCGTGATTATGCACTCGTGGGGTCATTTTATGTATTTGCCATATGGATAGGCCTTGGAGCTTATTATTTAGCTCTTGAAATTAGAAAAATATGGAATAATACATTGGCCAAACCGTTGGCTGTTGGCCTATGTATGATTTTAGTCCCTTTTCTAATGGCTTTTGAAAACTGGGACGACCATGATCGATCTGACCGTTATACAGCTCAATCTGTTGCAAAGTCCTATTTAACTTCTATACAAGAAGACAAAGGAGCTATGATTTTTACTATTGGAGACAACGATACTTTTGCTTTGTGGTATGCACAAGATATTGAAGGCTATAGAACCGATGTAAGACCCATTAATACAAGTCTTCTGGCCACGGATTGGTACATCGATCAAATGAAACGAAAAACGTACAATAGTGAACCTATACCTTCTCAATTAATTCATAGTCAATACGCCTATGGAGTTCGCGATTATATCAAACACGAAGGTGCAGAAGATGCTCCGCGTTGGGACATTAAAGATTTCATTAATTGGGTAGGAAGTGACGATGAAAGGACCAAATACAAAAGTTTACTTAAAAGATCAGGGGTAGACCCTAGTAGGTATCCGATTGGCACCCAAGAAATGATTTATTATCCTACAAATAAAATAAGAGTACCCGTTAATATTGACAATGTAATTAAAAGTGGCGTGGTCAAAGAAAAAGATCGTGACCTGATAGTGCCCTACATTGATATTGATCTCCCTGAAAGCGGTCTATATAAAAATCAATTAATGATGCTAGACATTTTGGCTAATAATGACTGGGAGCGTCCTATTTACTTTACTGGGGGTAGCTATTCTGATTCAGAATATATGTGGATGAAAGAGTACCTTCAGCTGGAGGGACTGGTGTACAAATTAGTTCCTATAAAAACCCCTTTAAACCCAATAAACCCTTACTTGATGGGGCGTTTAGATAGTGATTTAATGTATAACATTGTAATGCAATGGGAATGGGGAAATGCCAATAGTTCATCTATTTATCACGATCCGGAAACTAGAAAGAATAGTATTTCGTATCGCAGTAATATGGCACGACTAGCAGAAGTATTAATCGATGAAGGAAAAAATGATAAAGCCAAGGAGGTTTTAGATTTAGCTCTTGAAAAAATGCCTATCGATTATTTTGGATATTATAGCCTACTTACCCCTTTTGTAAATAGCTACTACCTTATTGGTGAAAAAGAACAAGCTAGAAAAGTATTTGAACATGTGGCTAGCAAGCATCAAAGTCAATTAGATTATTTCAATAGCCTTTCCTTAAATCACAAATATGATCTAGGGGAAGAGATTCTTACAGAAATTGAACGATATAGAGCCCTAGTAGAAGCTGTCTTAAATAATAAGGATGAAGAAAAACTTGGCGAATACATTCAATTGTTTAGAAAGTATAGCCGAAACTTTTCATTCCTTTATGGCGAGTATGATTACTTTACGGCAATGGAAGAGTTTGTAGAAGGTCTTTATCTAGGAGGTGAAACAGAAGCTGCTCGTTCATTGGCGCTTAATATAGCTAGGGTTTATGATGAACGATTAGAAATAATCAGTTCCTTTTCGGCACAAAGACAAATGGAACTAGAGGAGCGTATTATGGAAGAAATTAATGGCTATCGCCGCATTTTATTATATGTAAATCTCTATGATAGTAAAGAACATAGAGATAGTTTAGAAAACCAAGTGTATGAGCGTATTCGTGAGCTAGCTGTCTTTGAAACACTTATAGAAAACTAGTTTATATAATCACTCATCAAACTAATCAAAGTGTTGGCATCTTGCTCTCCACTTTGACGCCAAACCATTTCACCCATCTTATAAATCATTAAAGTAGGGATGGCCTTTACTCGAAGTGCCTCAACTAATTTAGGATTCTTGGCAATTTCAATTTTAATTACCTTGCCTTGATCTCCTATGGCAGCTGCCACATCCCTTAAAGTGGGATGCAGTTCCTGACTTAAGGTTTGAATCTCTTCAAAAAAGACCAATAAAAGAGGATGGGGTCCGTCAATTAGCTCACCAAATTTAGACATCGGTTGTTCCTTTTAAACGTTATTAACATTTGCTAAGTTAGGGTATTTTAATTAAA
This sequence comes from Flavobacteriaceae bacterium, assembly GCA_038143595.1. GTDB lineage: Bacteria > Bacteroidota > Bacteroidia > Flavobacteriales > Flavobacteriaceae > Arcticimaribacter. Next base: position 330,843 of record JAYQME010000002.1, read on the forward strand.
CAACTTTATTTGAGCGCTTTAAGGTAATTACCGTGATTTCGGGCCAGATTCCTACTCGTCCTGGATAACCAAGAAAACCAAAACCTCTATTGACATTAATCCATTGATTTTGCTCTGTATACAAGCCCGCCCATTGTTTATAACGCCACTTTACAGGACTCCATTTAAACCAACCCGGAATCTCAATGCCAAATTGCATTCCGTGAGTATGTCCACTCATAGTTAGTTGAAATGGAAATATATGAGGTAATACCTTGGCTTCCCAATGAGATGGATCATGAGAGAGTAATACTTTAAAATCATCGGCGAATACATTGGATACTGCTTTATCTAAGTCCCCCTTTTTCTTGAATCCACCTTTACCCCAATTTTCTACACCTATTAAAGCAAGTCGTTCACCTCCTTTTTCAATAAAATGTGTTTCATTGCGCAACACCCTAAAACCTATTTCAGATTGTAATTGAAGTAGTTGCTGCAAGTTTGCAGTTTTTTGTTCTGGCTTTTCCCAGTTTACATAGTCACCATAGTCGTGATTCCCTAAAACAGAAAAAAGGCCATCCTCTGCCCTTAAACGAGCAAAGGAGTCTTTCCAAGGAATTAGCTCTTCTGCTTTATTATTTACCATGTCTCCTGTAAATACAATAAGATTTGAAGCCTGCTTATTGATTAAGTCAATTCCATAATTAACCTTCTCTGAATTATCAAAACTCCCTGAGTGAATGTCAGATATCTGGGTAATAGAATAGCCATCAAAAGCTTTGGGTAAATCATCAAAAGCTAGCTCATAATGCAACACCTTATAATTATATTTACCCCTTACCATTCCAATTAAAAGGGAAGCAAAAGGAATAGCCGCTATCCCTAAAGCAATTTGGGAAATAAATTTTCTTCGACTAGGCACATAAGATCCTTCTCCATTAAAAGTAAAATAATTATATAGCGTAAGTGGAAGCCGCACAAGATCTTCAAAGGCTAAAAATAAAACCAATAACAATTGAAATACCATAAGTGACATAAATAAGCCTAAGGATAAACTTATCCCATGGGTCCATCCTGTAGAACGGTCATATCCTATACTGAAATACATAAAATTTGCGAAGATAAGCGCCACCACTAAAAAATAGCTCACTGTGGCATATCTACCAATGCCTATAGTCTTTAGTGCCTGAAAGGCATACCATTGTAATAAACCAAAAAAGGAAATGAAAAACAACCAACGTAAAAGCATATTATTTCATTTTATTGGCCAATTCCATCGCTTTACCATCTGATAAGCTCGCCACAAAACAACTGGCATTCAGTAGGGTTTTATAAAGCGTATTTTCAACAAAAGGAATTCCTTCTGGAATCAAACGTAAGATTAATTTATCATATGCATTAGCCTCTCCTTTAAATTCATTCACTGCTGCTGCACAAAAAGCGGATAATAATGTAGAAATGACTTTATAACCTACAATCTCTTTTTGCAATACTTCATCTGAATGATAAACCTTATCCACACTAATGGCAATAATATCATCCATTTGTGCTTTATATTTACTTTTGTCTAAAAGAGCATATCCAAAAGTTCCGTTTAATATTTCTTCTTCATGGGCAAGAAACATTTCCACCGCATCCATAATGAGGCTGTTAATTGCTAAAGACCTTAAGTAGCTCATTCTTTGGGAGGTAAACTGTAAACTAGCATACTTTTCTGTATCCATACGATCCTTAACCAATTTGATTAAATATTCTAAGGCATAGTCTTCTGAGATCCAACCTAAATTGATCCCATCCTCAAAATCGATAATGGTATAACAAATATCATCAGCTGCTTCCACTAAAAAAGCCAAGGGATGGCGATGAGTTCTGTTTTTATCCTTAAGTCCCATTTCCTCGGAAAGCTTCTGAAAAAAATCTTTTTCTGACTGAAAATAGCCAAATTTTTTATCGGCCACATGGGATGTAGGTCGAAAGGGTAAAGAGGCTTTAGGATACTTCATATAGGCACCAAGTGTAGCAAAACTAATACGTAAACCCCCTGGTGCTCCTAAGACAGATTCTGATAATAACTTAAAACCATTGGCATTCCCTTCAAAATGACAAAGGTCTGCATACTCTTCTGGAGTAAGAGCATCTTTAAACTGCTTCCCCTCTCCAGTTTCAAAGTAATGTCCAATCGCTTTTTCTCCGCTATGACCAAAAGGTGGATTCCCAATATCATGCGCTAAAGCTGCCGCAGCAACAATAGCACCAAAGTCATTGGGAAGGTATCCATGGACTTCCTGTAAATGGGGATGGCGTTTTAAAATTTCTTTTCCAGCTAAACGCCCCAAGCTTCTCGCTACAACAGACACTTCTATACTATGGGTCAAACGTGTATGAACAAAATCTGTTTTTGAGAAAGGAATTACCTGTGTTTTATCTTGTAGTGACCTAAAGTATGAAGAGAAGACAATACGATCATAGTCAACTTCAAAACCTAAACGAATTTCATCTTGCTCTTTTCTAATTCGCTTAGTAGTATCTCCAAAACGTTGTAGTGATAGGAGTTGTTCCCAGTTCATTCTTTTTTTTGTAAATGTAATAAAATGCCGCTGTATTAAATTAATGTTAATCTCCTTTTCTCAACTTAACATTTGCTTAAAAGTAAGGTAGCCGTAATTTAAAATAAATCACCTCATGTTTAACATATGGCTAAGGTTGTTCATTTGAATATCATCTAGTTTTGGAACATAAAATGAAAAAAATGAAAATAACAAATTTTTTATTAGTCCTATTATTAATTGCTGGTTTAAGTTCATGTACAAGTGAACCACAGACAATCTTTGAAACAATTACAATAACAGAAACGGTAACGGTTACCACTACAGTTCCCGTGACTACTCCAGAAACTGAGACCGTAGGTGCAGGTGGAATTTATTACATTGATGATGCAGTAACATGGACCAATGATCGTATATGGTTGATGAATGGAAAAGTTGTTGTTAGAACAGGTGGTTCACTTACTATTGAAGCCGGAACCATCATCAAATCAGAAAATGCCCAAGGAGTTGATGCTACCGCTTTAATTGTAGCCAATGGAGCTAGAATAATTGCTAACGGGACTGCTGAAAGTCCAATTATCTTTACAGATATTAATGATAATATCGACTATAACGATGGTATAATCAGTCCCAATCGCGTCCCTACAGATACTGGAAAGTGGGGTGGAATTATTGTTTTAGGTAACGCTACTGTTGGACAAGATGGTGGAACTGACGATATTGAAGGAATTGCTGCAGGATTTGAATGGACCTCCTATGGAGGAGATGACGATAGCGATTCTTCTGGTTCAATGAGTTATATCTCTATTCGCCACAGTGGTACACAATTAGCTGGTGGAGATGAAATTCAAGGCTTAACCCTAGGTGGAGTTGGTTCAGGAACAACCGTTAACCACATTGAAATTGTAGGGAGTAATGATGATGGCATAGAAATCTTTGGCGGAAGTGTCAATGTAGATAATGTGGTAATTTTTGGACAACGTGACGATGCTCTTGACATAGATCAAGGCTACAACGGAACCATTACCAATGCGGTACTAGCCCTAAGAGCTAACTCTGATAATCCATTTGAAATTGATGGCACAGAGGACTCTACTGGTTCAATTGATGGGGTTTTTACCATAAATAATGTGACGGTTTATGGAGATGATGAACCAGAGCCAGGAAAAAATAATTTAGGAGATTGGAAAAGTGATGCTACTGGATTAACAAACAACGTTGTTTACAAAAATATTGATGGTTTGACCATTAAAAACATCGATGCTGATACATACGAAGGACAAGCAAGCGCTGCTTCATTAGGAAATTTAAACTTTAATAATTTTGATTTTATTACCGCTACACCCCTTACAGATATTTTTGCAAATACTGCTGTCACAGATTTTTCAAACTGGGCTGAGATTGTAACAGAACAGCAAGCGAATACTGGTGCCGATGAAACGGTGTTTTCATGGACCCTTTGGAATGTACTTTCCAATTAATATTTATTACTAATCTTAGAATTTGCCTGACTAAAAAGCCAGGCAAATTTTCACTTTTTACAGATGAAACAATTTTATATTTTATTTACCCTTTTATTTTCAACCTACATTCATTCACAATCCATTGTTACTGGTACGATAATCGATGGAGAATTTGTCGAGCCTTTACCTTTTGCAAATGTGGTCCTTAAATCAGCCGATGGAGAGACAACCTTAGGAGGAAGTACTTCTGATTTTGACGGGAAATACTCTTTCGATGTTGTCCAAGGAAAATATATCCTTGAATTTTCTTATGTAGGTTATGGTACTCAAATAATTTCAGATATCGAGGTAAACACTGATGGTGAAGTTATTGTCAATGTTACCCTTAACGCCTTAGACAATGCGTTAGAAGAAGTGGTTGTAACCACCTCAGCAAGAAAAAATTCAGAACAAGCTGTACTTGCCATTCAAAAAAAATCAATCAATCTATTGGATGGTTTATCTTCACAATCCATCAAAAAATCTGGTGATACAAACCTTGCAGCCGCGATCAAACGTGTGCCGGGGGTTTCTTTGCAAGATGGGAAATTTGTTTACGTTCGTGGATTAGGAGATCGTTATTCTAAAACCCTTTTAGGTGGTTTAGAAATACCAGGATTAGATCCTGATAAAAATACCCTACAGCTAGATATTTTCCCAACCAATCTACTAGATAATATTATTGTAAATAAGTCAGCTAGTGCTGACTTAAATGCAGATTTTTCTGGAGGTGTGGTTGATATTATATTAAAAGACTTTTCTTCTTTACCTGAATACACTTTTTCTGTCTCAGGATCCTACAACCCATCGATGAATTTAGTAGGTAATGCAATTCAAAATAATCCTGAAGGAACAAATTTATTTGGCTTTAACAATGGTTACTTTGATCAAAGGCTTAATCCCAGACAGCAAATACCATCCCCAGAGGTTTCTCAACCAGAGCGATCATCAGTTTTGACTAAAATTACTGAAGTTTTTACCCCTGAAATGGGCGTAAACCGTTATACCACTGGAATGAATTATAATTTAGGAGGAAGTGCAAGTAATCAATTTAAACTAGAGGGAGATAAGGCAATTGGCTTCATTGCTGCTCTTGGTTTTAGAAGTAATACAGAGTTTTATGACAACTATTCCACAGGGACAACCAATAAAGAAAATAGTAGTGGAATTACACAAGAGACTTCTCAAAATGGGGAGTTAGGTAAAATAACCAAGTTAGCAAGTGGATTAATTGGTGTTTCTCTTAAAACTGAAAACGCTAAATATAAAGTTAATTTACTCAACTTGCGTAGTGCTGAATCTACTGCAATCAATGCGGTTTATCAGGATTATCTAGAAAACCCTTACATTGGAATTGGAAATGTTCTTACTTATACAGAACGAAATATTGTTTCTATTCCATTTAGTGCCAAACATGTTTTGAACGACGGAAAATCCATTATTGAGTGGAAAGTAGCCCCTTCTTTTGCAGAGGTATTTGATAAGGACTTTAAAAAGACTGTTTTTGAAACCGATGAAGAAAGATCATATTTTGTGCTTTCTCCTGCAACAACACAATTACCTCAACGTTTATGGAGAACACTTAGAGAAAATGCTTTTGCTAGTAATTTTTTATATTCACAAGAACTTGAAGGAGGAAAGATGGAAGGGAAAATTAAAACAGGAGCTGCCTTGTCTACCAAAAACAGAACTTTCAGAACATCTAACTATTCTGTTGATTTTATTGGCAGAAGTGATAACCTATTAGGAAACCCTAATAATATTCTTAATCCAAATAATTTATGGACTCCACAAAACAATACGGGAGCATATATTCTTGGTGACTTTCAAAGAACAAATCAATATGATGCAAATAGCAGAACAATAGCTGCCTTTGTATCAGCTGAGCTAAAATTTAATGACAGTTGGAAATCAGTGATCGGTCTTCGTTTTGAAAATTACCTCGTAAAATATACTGGAGAAAGTCTTGAACAAGATATTTTTGATGATACAGAATTAATTAATGTCAATGACTTTTTTCCCTCACTTAATATAATTAGATCACTTGACGAAGACACTAATCTTCGTTTTTCGTATGCTAGGACTACAGCACGTCCAAGTTTTAAGGAAAACTCTGCAGCCCGTATATTTGATCCGATTACAGAACGTTTTTTTATAGGAAATACAGACCTAAACCCTTCCTACATAAATAACATAGACCTACGTTATGAAAAATATGGGGAAGGAAATCAATTCTTTGCTTTAAGTACATTTTTTAAACATCTAACGGACCCTATAGAAATTGTAGCATTTGACTTTAACACTGCTAATCAATTGATTGCACGAAATAATGAGTCTGCTATGGTAATCGGTTTAGAAGTAGAGTATAGAAAAAATTTGATTGAAAACAACACAAGGAAATTGGCGCTAAATGTAAATACGTCTTTCATTTATTCTAGTCAACGTATGAGTGATGGGGAATATGAAGGAAGAGTAATTACTGAACCAACCCGAGTGATTGATCCTAATCGTGAATTACAAGGACAATCTCCTTATTTAATAAATACAGGACTAAGCTATACCTTAATTAACTCAAAAATTGATGCTAGCCTCTTTTATAATGTTCAAGGAAAAACTCTAGAAGTTGTTGGTGTAGGAAATATTCCTGATGTTTATACAGATCCTTTCAATAACTTAAACTTAACTGTAATTAAGAAATTTGGGGAAAACGATAATCAAACGCTTACCCTTAAAGTTCAAAATATATTGAACGATAGTAGAGAAAGTTACTATGATTATTTTGGAGAACAGAGATTACCGTTTTCATTCTATAATCTCGATAGAACAATTAGTTTAGGCTACAATATTAAGTTCTAACCTTGATAATACAATGAAAAAAAGGTAGATTTACGCCAGAAGTAAATCATGGAAACCCTATATTTTTATATTGTTATATTATTGGCTATTCTAGCCATTGGAGATTTAATTGTCGGCGTCAGTAATGACGCCGTCAACTTTTTAAACTCAGCGATTGGATCTAAAGCCATTTCGTTTAGAAACATCATGATATTAGCTAGTTTTGGAATTGCTCTAGGAGCGATTTTTTCAAGTGGTATGATGGAGGTTGCACGAAAAGGTATTTTTAACCCATCCGCTTTTAATTTCCAAGAAATCATATTCATTTTCATGGCAGTAATGATCACAGATATATTATTGCTAGATTTTTTTAATAGCCTTGGAATGCCAACCTCTACCACAGTTTCAATTGTGTTTGAACTTCTCGGAGCTGCTATTGTTATGGCACTTATTAAAATAATGGAAGCAGGTGGCAGTTTAGCAGATTTAGAAAACTTTATCAATACAGAAAAAGCTAGTCAAATTGTATTGGGTATTTTACTTTCGGTATTGGTTGCTTTTAGTATAGGAGCACTGGTACAGTGGGTATCTCGTTATCTTTTGTCTTTTTATATTCACAAGAACGCGCCACTTAAAAAAGCATTATTTGGAGGAATTTCTTTGGCTGCATTATCTAATTTTATTTTGATAAAAGGAATAAAAGGAACCGAATATGCCTCTTATTCATTTAATATACTGGGAGGTCAAACCATTCGTGAGTTTTTAGCCAATGAACCTATATTAGTTAATGGTATTAATCTTTTATTTTGGTACTCACTATCTTATCTCTTTATAAAGTATACGAAAATTAATATTTTTAAACTTATTATTGGAATAGGCACGTTTGCCCTTGCACTAGCTTTTGCTGGGAATGATCTAGTCAACTTTATTGGTGTTCCTATTGCGGCTTTCCAGTCTTATGAAGCTTGGGTTGCTTCTGGAATTCCAGCTGAAAACTATGAAATGAGTGTTTTGGCTGCAAAGGTAGCTACACCCACATTATTTTTATTTGGGTCTGGTATTATTATGATCATCACCTTGTGGTTCTCTTCCAAGGCCAAAAATGTCGTGCAAACTTCTTTAGACTTATCTAACCAAAACAATACGAAAGAGCGGTTTAAACCCAATGCAATTTCACGTGAGATTGTTAGACTATTTAGTTGGATAGGAACAAAATTGGTCAAAAATATACCAGCCAAAACACTAAAACAAATAGATCAAAAATTCACACTACCCGCAGTAAATACGAAAGAAGAATGGACAGATGAAGCTCCTTCTTTTGATATGATGCGTGCAAGCGTAAATTTAGTTGTCGCTGCAGTTTTAATTTCTGCTGCAACTTCATTAAAACTTCCTTTATCAACTACTTATGTAACTTTTATGGTCGCTATGGGTACTTCCCTTTCAGATAAGGCATGGGGGAGAGACAGTGCTGTATATCGTGTAGCTGGAGTATTAAATGTAATTGGAGGATGGTTTTTTACTGCCTTTAGTGCTTTTACTGTCGCTGGTATTATCCTTTATTTATTTCATATAGGAGGCCCTGTGGCTATTGCGTCCATCTTTTTCTCCATCGTAATTATCATTGGAAAAAACTTCCTGAACCATCAGAAAAAGCAAAAGAATACAAAAGAAGAAACAAACTTATTTAATTCTGATAGTCGTTCTTTAATTGGGGTCATTAAAGAAGCTGACGAAAACATTACAAAGGTTGCCATTGGTACTGATTCCGCCTACACTTTACTCATTGAGGGATTATCTACACAAAATTTGAAAAAACTCAAACTTGCAAAAGATGAAGTGAAGCGTTTAAAAAGAGGAATTCATGAATTAAGAAATAATCTTTTCTTTTTTATTCGTAATCTAGAAGATTCAAATTTCAGTGCAAGTACTTTTCATATTAACACACTTAGCCATCTTCAGGATATCATTGAAGATATTGGCTATTTAGTTAATATAAGCTATGAGCACTTAAATAACAATCACAGTAAACTCAAGTTAAGCCAAATTCGCGATTTAAATGATATTTCGGAGCTTATTGACTTATTATTAAAAGGCTCTATCAATGCCTTTGAAGATAATTCTCTTACTAAGCTAGAAGGACTATTGGCAAAGAAGGAGATGATATTTATTTCCTTAGATGAGAAAGTTAATAGTCAAATCATCAGGACTCGTGAGCAAGAGACTAGTCCAAAAAACACTACGTTGTATTTTAACATACTTCTTAAATCAAAAGATTTGATTTATCATAAAGTATTGCTACTAGAAGAGTTTTACAAAAGTACTAGATTGTTAAAAGAAAAAATGTAAGCGTAAAATTATTTTTCGATTGATACTACTTGGGTATCAGATTTCCAGGCTACCTTTTTTAGTACTTCGTTGTTTCTAAATTCGACTTCTGTCAAATCATTAGAAGACCAAAATAACCAAGTGCCATTTCTCTTCCCTTTTTTATAGTTACCGATACATACTTTTTCACCTGTATTGGAATACTTTATCCACTTACCGTGTAACCTGTTATTCTTTAAGTAACCTTCTTGAGCTAATTGGCCATTAGCATGGTATGTAGAAACTTTTATAAGCTTTCCTTCTTTTTTAGTTGATACATTGGTTGGAACTTCTTGTGCGTAAACAAAACTTCCAACTAAAAATAAGAGAGATGATAAAATTGTCTTCATAACTATTTGATTAAGATTACATCACAAATATATAACATTAATTTAACATAATCGAAATATTTGCGTAACATTAATTTAACATTGCAGAAAAAACCATAAAAAAAGCCCCAAAAAGGGGCTTTATAAGGATCATTCTAATTTAAGAACCACACATTAAGCAATCGTCATCTTCACTTTCTCTCGACTGTTGTAACATGGCTTTAAGCTCTTCTGGCGTCAAAGGTTCTACCGGTACGGCTGCAGCCTTTATGCCTTTATTTGCTTTTAAAGGAGCTTGGGCTGCGACTGATGCAGCTGTTTCCGGAACTTGCGCTTTTTCTTTATTACTCAAAGTAAATTTAATCGCATCAACTGCAGATTTAGTACGCAAGTAATACATTCCTGTTTTTAAACCTGATTTCCACGCATAAAAATGCATTGACGTTAATTTAGCCATTGTGGCGCCTTCCATAAAGAGGTTTAATGACTGAGATTGATCAATAAAATATCCTCTATGGCGAGACATATCTATGATGTCCTTCATACTTAGCTCCCAGACCGTTTTGTAAAGCTCTTTAATTTCTGCAGGAATACCTTCGATATTTTGTACCGAACCATTTGCTCTCATTAATTCTTGCTTCATATCTTCTGTCCATAAACCTAACTCGACAAGGTCTTCCAATAGATGTTTGTTAACGACAATAAACTCTCCAGATAAAACACGTCGGGTATAAATATTGGAGGTGTAAGGTTCAAAGCACTCGTTATTTCCAAGAATTTGAGAGGTAGATGCTGTTGGCATAGGCGCTACTAATAATGAGTTGCGTACCCCGTGCTTCTTTACTTGCTTACGGAGAGCAACCCAATCCCAACGACCACTTAATTCGTTGTCTTTTATTCCCCACATATTGTGTTGAAACTCTCCTTTGGACATTGGAGAGCCTTTGAAGGTAGAATAAGGTCCATCCTTTTCAGCCTCTTCCATAGAAGCAGTGACTGCGGCAAAATAGAGGGTTTCAAAAATCTCTTGGTTTAAGTCCTTAGCTTCTTGCGAAGTAAATGGCAAACGTAGTTGGATAAAAGCATCGGCTAAACCTTGCACGCCTAAACCAATAGGACGATGACGTAAATTAGAGTTCTCCGCTTCTTTTACGGGATAATAATTACGGTCTATAACACGATTTAGATTCTTTGTCACTCGCTTGGTTACACGATATAATTCGTTATGATCAAAAGCCCCATCTTTTACAAACATAGGAAGTGCAATGGACGCTAAATTACATACCGCTACCTCGTCTGGTGAAGTATACTCCAAAATCTCCGTACAAAGATTAGAAGAGCGGATGGTTCCTAAATTCTTCTGATTAGATTTACGATTTGCTGCATCTTTGTATAGCATATAAGGTGTTCCGGTCTCAATTTGTGACTCAAGAATCTTCTCCCACAATTCTCGTGCACGGATCGTCTTACGTCCTTTTCCTTGACTTTCATATTGTACATATAAAGCCTCAAATTCTTCACTATGACAGTTGTACAGATCTGGACATTCGTTTGGACACATTAGCGTCCACTCGCCATCCGCTTCTACACGTTTCATAAATAAATCCGGCACCCACATCGCATAAAATAAATCACGGGCTCGCATTTCTTCTTTCCCATGGTTTTTCTTAAGATCTAGAAAATCAAAAATATCAGCATGCCATGGTTCTATATAAATAGCAAAAGAACCTTTTCTCTTTCCACCACCTTGATCTACATAACGCGCTGTATCGTTATAAACACGTAACATAGGGACAATCCCATTAGATGTTCCATTGGTACCAGAAATATAAGAACCTGTAGCGCGAACATTATGTATAGAAAGTCCAATTCCTCCTGCCGATTGTGAAATCTTAGCAGTTTGCTTTAGCGTATCATAAATTCCATCAATGCTATCGTCTTGCATGGTCAACAGAAAACAAGAGGACATTTGTGGTTTAGGCGTACCTGAGTTGAAGAGCGTGGGAGTTGCGTGAGTAAAATAACGCTTTGACATCAATTCATAGGTTTCTAAAACGGAATCAATATCATCCATATGAATCCCTACAGATACACGCATTAGCATGTGTTGTGGACGCTCTACTATAGCTCCATTAAGTTTTAATAAATAAGAGCGTTCTAAGGTTTTAAAACCAAAAAAATCGTATCCAAAATCTCGGTTATAAATAATACTTGAATCTAAAACGTCTTTGTGTTTTTTGATTGTTTCATACACTTCATCGGACAGAAGAGGTGCGTCTTTTCCTGTTCTTGGATTGACATAAGTGTATAAATCTGTCATTGTATCGAAAAATGACTTCTTGGTGTTTTTATGTAAGTTAGAAACCGAAATACGAGCCGCCAATTGAGCATAGTCTGGGTGTGTTGTTGTCATGGTCGCAGCAATTTCTGATGCGAGGTTATCTAATTCAGAGGTAGTCACTCCATCATATAAACCTTCAATTACCCTCATGGCGACACGCACAGGGTCTACCAATGGATTTAGATCATAACATAACTTCTTTACTCTTGCGGTAATTTTATCGAACATAACGGGTTCTTTACGCCCGTCTCTTTTGACTACAAACATGCATTTACAGTTTTAATAATTTAAAAATATGTAGAGTAATTAAATGTTGATTACTCTAAAATAGATACTCAGTATTTCCTAGAAATCGGCGTCGAAACTAATTTTAGTTTCCTGTGACTCCTTGTTTAATACCCCTGCCTTTTGATATTCAGACACTCGCTTTTCAAAGAAATTAGTTTTTCCTTGTAAAGAAATCATATCCATAAAATCAAATGGGTTGGTTACATTAAATTCTTTTGGACAATTTAATTCAACCAATAATCGGTCGGTTACAAACTCAAGGTACTGTGTCATTAATTTGGCATTCATTCCTATTAAACTAACAGGTAAGGATTCTGTAACAAACTCTCGTTCAATTTTTAGGGCGTCTAAAATAATTTCTTGTATGCGCTCAGTAGGTACTTTATTGACAAGGTGTTGGTTATGTAAATGAACAGCAAAGTCACAGTGAACTCCTTCATCGCGAGAAATTAACTCGTTAGAAAAAGTTAAACCTGGCATTAGACCTCTCTTCTTTAACCAAAATATAGAACAAAAAGCACCCGAAAAGAATATCCCTTCTACTGCAGCAAAAGCAATTAAGCGTTCTGCAAAAGAATCAGACTCTATCCACTTAAGCGCCCACTCTGCTTTCTTTTTAATCGCAGGAAAAACTTCAATCGCGCGGAAAAGTTGATCTTTTTCTTTTTCATCTTTTACATAAGTATCGATTAAAAGAGAATAAGTTTCTGAGTGAATGTTCTCCATCATGATCTGAAAACCATAGAAGAATTTAGCTTCGGAATATTGCACCTCATTAACGAAATTTTCGGCAAGGTTTTCGTTTACAATTCCGTCAGAGGCAGCAAAAAAGGCTAAAATATGCTTAATGAAATATTTTTCATCCTCGCTAAGCTTATCATTCCAGTCTGTTAAATCTTGATGTAAATCGATTTCTTCCGCAGTCCAAAAACTCGCCTCCATTTTCTTATACCATTCCCAAATATCGTGGTGTTTGATTGGAAATATTACAAATCTGTCTTTGTTTTCTTGAAGAATCGGTTCTACTGCTGCCATAATATCGTCATTTTGAATTTCTAGGTGTGTTTTTGTCTTTAACAAAGATTTAAAATTGTCAGAAGAAATGAAAGTCATACTTATTCACAATGCCCCTTAGTTTTTAACAAATTCGGTGTTTTTTTTAAAATTCCTCCAAAAATGGATTGTTTTTAAGTGACTGTATTTCAGTCTTTTGTAGGGTAATTACTCTCGCTAGACCCCGTGATTGCTGAAAACGCTAATTGTGTTTTTCTTGAGCTAGTTTTTCCAAGGAGGCATACCACTGACTTCCAAACTTACGAATCAAGGCTTCTTTGACAAATTGATAGACTGGAATAGACAATTCTTCTCCGAGTGAACAAGCGGAATCACATATTTGCCATTGGTGATAATTTACTGCAGCAAATTCGGAATACTGTTGTACACGAATGGGATACAAATGGCAAGAAATGGGTTTTTTCCAGCTTATCTTTCCATCTAAATAAGCTTTTTCAATTCCACAAGCAGCCTTACCCTGCTCATCGAATATTGTGTAAACACACTCTTTCCCCTCAATGATCGGGGTTTCCCATTCTCCGTCCCAACCTTTTACGTAAAGGCCTTGTTGATCAATTTCTGCTAAACCTTTCTTGTTTAGATAAGGTTTAATCTCATCAAAATTCTTTTCTAACTCTGTCAGCTCTTCTTCGGATAAAGGCGCCCCTGCTTCACCCTCAACGCAACAGCCCCCTTACATTGCTGAAGGTTACAAACGAATTCTTTTTCTAAAAGATCGTCAGAAACTAAAGTTTTACCAATCTGAATCATTTAAACAAAGATAGTTTTTTGACTTAGAATTATTTACAATAGCCGTCATAAATGAACAGAGATTTGGTGTATTTTTGTATTAAATCAATTTGATATGCACTTCGATATTAAAGAAATTTTTACTGCAGGAATGATTCTTTTTGCCGTCATTGATATTATTGGCAACATCCCGTTAGTAATTAATTTACGCGAAAAAGTTGGACACATCCAATCCGAAAAAGCCTCTATTGTTTCTGGAGTTATCATGATTGCTTTTTTGTTTGTCGGGGAAGAGATACTAAAACTCATTGGGATAGATACCAACTCTTTCGCTATAGCTGGTTCATTTATTATCTTTTTTTTAGCCCTTGAAATGGTTTTAGGAATCAATTTATTCAACAACGATGAGCCCGACACTGCTTCTATTGTGCCTTTGGCTTTCCCAATGATTGCGGGTGCAGGAACACTTACCTCATTACTTTCGTTAAGAGCTGAATTTCATGTAGTAAATATTATAATTGCCATTATTGTTAATTGCATGATTGTATATGCTATTCTAAAGTCATCTAAAAGAATAGAAAATCTTTTGGGTCGCTCTGGGATAAACATTATTCGAAAAGTGTTTGGTGTTGTTTTATTGGCGATTGCAGTAAAACTTTTTACCACCAACGTAAAACAACTATTTTAAATCAAATTTTATGAAGAATTTCTTACGCCTAATGGCTATCCTTGCAATTGGAATGATGGTGTTTAATACCACAATGATAGACTGGGAAACACCTACAGAAGGGGATAGTTTAGTAGCCATCATAGGTGTTTTAGCCTCGGGATCTGCCTTGCTTTTATTGTGGATTCTATTGATTTCTTTGAAGATTCGTGCCAAACAGAACGGAAAAATCTTTTAGTTAGTCTAGCCGTTTTTTATTTATCTGCATAAGTGCTTCGTTTACAAAAGCATCTTGCTTATGTAATATCTCTAAACGTGCTGTTTCATCAAATAGCTGTAAACCTAAATAAGCTTTTATAGTTACAACGGCTAATTCGGTGTCTTTAAGAACCAAGGGAATCCCTTGCTTATCGATGTAGGACCTAAGAGCTTTAAGCCATTTTTCTTGATCCTCTAGTTCTGACTGGATAAAATGTTTCCTTTCGGCATCCCCATAATCATTTCTTCTTTGATCCAACTCTGTAAAAACAAAGTGATTGATTAGATTAGAATGCAAAATATAATCACTCCACTCTTCATCTGGTGTAGCATCAATAGACAAATAAAAATCGGGAACAATCCCCCCACCTCCATAGACTGTTCGTCCTTTTGGAGTTTTAAAAGCCAGAGAATCGTTCAAAGGTATTTTGCTCTTGTCTGCCAATTCACCAGATTCATATCGCTCGTTAACCTCATCAAAATAGGCTTTCTTATTTTCTCCAAACGGTCGCTGAATAGAACGTCCTGTAGGGGTATAATATCTGGCAGTAGTTAAACGAACAGCCTCTTTTCTTCCTAAGGGCATTTGTTGCTGAACCAATCCTTTTCCAAAACTCCTTTGTCCTATGATCCAAGCTCTGTCGTTATCTTGTAAAGCACCCGCTACCACTTCACTAGCCGAAGCAGATTCTCCATTAATCAATACGTAGATTTGTCCGGTCTCAAATTCACCGTTAGCGGTTGCATAGGTCACTTCTCGCGAACCTTTATTACTTTCTATCATCACAATGGCTTTCCCTGCTGAAAGAAAGCTGTCTGCAATTTCTTCTGCTGCATCTAAATATCCTCCAGGGTTATCGCGTAAATCCAGCACCAATTGGGTCATGCCTGCTGTTTTTAAACTAACCAATGCTTGTTTAAATTCTTGGGAAGTAGTTTGGCCAAAACGATTAATCTTTATGTAACCCACCTCAGGCGCTAATAGATAATGATTAACAGACCTAATGGGTACGGCTCCCCGATTTAACGAAACGGTTAATTTCGATTGAGTGGAAGGGCGATAAATTTCTAAAATCACCGGACTTTCCTTTTCACCTCGTAAACGATTTACGATGTCTTCACTAGCTAATTTTTTTCCGTGTAAGGTGTCATTGTCTGCAAGTAAAATACGATCTCCAGCTAGTAAACCCGCCGTTTTACTGGGACCTCCTTCTAATACCCGTACCACATTAACCGTATCCTGAACCATAAAAAAACTTACTCCAATCCCTACAAAATTACCTTGCATATCTTCTGCTATTCTGGTTAATTCCTTGGGAGAAATGTAAAAAGAATGAGGGTCTAATTTATTTATAATCGTTTGAATGATAGAGGTAGCCAAACTATCTGTGTCAATTTGATCTACGTAATAACGGTCCAAATAATTTATAAATTGATTGATTTTTTGATTACCAGAAGACTTTCCTCTGCTTACATTTTGGACCAACTCTTGGTTGCTTCCTATCAAAAAACCTAGGGTCATTGACAGCAAAACTATTACCCATAAATACAGGTTATACTTTTTCATTAAGCCAATGTTTGATCAAGAAAATGTTCTACCTCAACACCCGCTTTCCTTAAGAACTCTACACCAGACAAATCCTTGTAGGCCGTTGAAAAGACCACTCTTTTAATCCCAGACTGATGTATTAATTTAGAGCATTCTTTACAAGGAGATAAAGTGATATATAGGGTAGCCCCTTTACAAGATTGTGTAGACGCTGCTACTTTTAAAATTGCATTTGCTTCTGCATGAAGCACGTACCATTTGGTATCGTAATGATCGTCTTCGCAAATGTTTTCAAAACCTGAGGGTGTTCCATTGTATCCATCAGAAATAATCATACGATCTTTTACAATCAGAGCCCCAACCTTTTTTCTCTCGCAGTAAGACAGTTGACCCCAGGTATGGGCCATTTTTAAATAAGCACGATCGTATTGTTTTTGCTTGTTCATTTATTTACGAAGGTATTGATTTTGTTTTTGATTTATTCTTCTGAACCGTTAAGAATCTTTAGGGAATAAAAAACGGCTAGTTCTTTAGAAATGACTTAATAAACATCCAACGCATAGAATATAAAAAAGCCCAAATACCCCCTAAAGTTGGTTTTGGCTTTTTACCTCTTCCTAATCGGTGAATTTGTAATTCATACCAAGGTAATTCAACCCCACCCATTTTATCTAACAGGGGAATTCCAATGGTTGGGATAGGCGCATTAAATCGGGTTTCTTTTTTATCAAAAATGTCTTGGGCCAAATTAGGGTACAAACAAAAAGGACGACCTAATCCTATTATATCTAATTTTCCACTAGCCAACGCTTTTTCCATTACCTCAACGGAACGAAAACCTCCTGTCAATAACAATGGTTTATCTGTTAAATTTCTTGCTTTCTCTATGTATTCTAAAAAGTAAGCCTCCCTCTCTTGGGTACTCTTCTTTTTATTCCCCTTCACCATGGCAGGCTTTTCGTAGGTGCCTCCAGAAATTTCTATAAGATCAATTCCCTCTCTAGAAAGAATTTGCACCACCTCCATAGACTCTTCTTCGGTGAATCCACCCCGTTGAAAATCTGCAGAATTTATTTTAATTCCCACAGGATAATCCGCACCAACTTGCCGCCGAATCTCTCTATACACCTCAATCACAAATCGAGCTCGATTCTCTAATGGCCCTCCCCATTGATCTGTTCTAATATTACAAATGGGAGACAAAAATTGACTGACCAAATACCCATGAGCCCCATGTATTTGGCAACCTGTAAAACCTGCTTCTTTTAGAATTCTTGCCGAACGGCCAAAACGTTTTATAATCGCCCAAATTTGTTCTTCATTAAGAGGCTTGGGTAGCCTAAACATTTTTGAGGCTCCCCCCATTCTAAGGGACACTGCCGAAGGGGCAAAGATTTCTTTATTTATTGCTCCAAAGGCTTGTCTACCTGGGTGGTTTAACTGAGGCCATAAGTGAACTCCTGTTCCTTTAACCGTATCTGCCCATTCTTTGAGCAATTCAAAATGAGTATAGTCCTCTACTACCACATTCCTTGGCTCACCCAACGCTTTGGAATCAATCATTATATTTCCTGTAACCAGCAACCCAGGGTTACCCTTAGCCCAAACCCTGTAAGCATTTATTAAGGTTTTAGTGGGTGCATTTCCCAGGGTACCAATATTCTCGCTCATGGCTGACTTTGCAAGTCTGTTTTTTAATACAGAACCATTTGGAAGGGTGAATGAGCTAGCAATTTTTTCCATATTCTATTTATAAAAGGGTAAGATACTCAGATTCTTTCAACAATCATATACAAGGCTAAAAGGAAGATGATCCATCCGAATACCTTACGCCAAAGCAAGATAATTGATTCGTTTTTACGAATTAAAAAATGAAAGCTTAGCACTGCGCCTACGATAAAAAGTTGTGCAAATTCAACCCCTAAGGCAAATGAAAGTAGGCTTGTCCCTGCAGCATCTGGACTTACCATCATTCCAAAATAACGACCAAAACCAAGACCATGAACGAGTCCAAAAAAGAAAGTTAATCCACTCATGAATAAACCAGATTTTGGATCTTGAGATTTTAACAGAGGAAGTGTACTTAGGGCAATGGTAATGGGTATCAATAATTCTATCCAATAACTAGAAAAGGCAAAGGATAGGTAATAATTACCTATCAGTGATAAAGTGTGTCCAAAGGTAAATAGTGTAACCCACCAAAGTAATTTTTTCCATTTAGAAAAACTAAATGGTAAACTTAAAGCCATGATAAAATAAAGATGGTCTAATCCATTTAAATCAATTACATGCCAAAAACCCAAACTGGTGTAAAAAATGATCATATCCATTAATTCCCTCTTTCTTTTTGTATCATTTCATAGGCTGCTTGCACTTGCTGGAACTTCTCTTGAGCTCCCTTTTTTAAGGCTGCATCTTCCGTCTGTATTTTATCTGGATGATATTTCTTTGCCATATTCCGGTAGGCCTTTTTAACTTCGGCATCTGTGGCAGTAGAAGAAATTTCTAAAATTTTATACGCGTTATCGGCAGACTTAACAAACATGGCTTTTATGCTTTCTACATCGACTAAACGCAATTGTAATGCTTTCGCTATTTGAGCTATTTTTGTTATCTCCTGTTCTGCTATATGTCCGTCTGCGTTCGCAATCCCATATAAAAAATGTATAATCTGTAAGCGAGTTTCATAACGGGCGCCTTGTACAAATAGTCGCGTTAAGTCCTCTAAATTCTGATTCTCTTTATTGATTTCACTATTGAACCTAGCGAAAATGTTTTCTGCATAATCCTTTCCGTAATTGGCAATGAAATAATTGCGTACAAATTGCAATTCACGTTTATCTACCTTTCCATCTGCCTTAATTACTATGGCTGCTAAGGACAGTAAATTTAGCTGTACTTCATTTGCGCGCATTTGTTGAAATTGAACACTTCCAAATGGATTACGCTGCCCTTTATTGAGCATTTGTTCTAAAATACTCCCAACAAAGTAGCCTAAAATAGCCCCTCCAAAACGAAGGTAGGTATAGCCAAGTATAGCGGTAATCCACTTAATCATATGCGAAAATTATAGGGTCAAAGATAACTTTAACTTTATTTTGTAAGCAAGGGTTGGTTTAAAAATTCTTATCTTTGTGCAATTAAAAATAGACTTATGTATCCAGAAGAATTAGTACAACCAATGCGTGATGAATTAACTGCTGTTGGTTTTGAACAAATCAATGAAGTTGAAAAAGTTGAAGCTGCCATTAACGCGGAAGGAACTACTTTAGTGGTAGTTAATTCTGTATGTGGCTGTGCTGCAGCTAATGCAAGACCTGGTGTTCGTTTTTCTTTAGACAACTCAAAAGTACCTTCTCACCTGGTGACTGTTTTTGCTGGTGTCGATCGTGAAGCCACAGACGCTGCACGTTCTATGATGGTCCCTTTTCCTCCTTCTTCGCCATCCATGGCTTTGTTTAAAAACGGAGAACTTGTACACATGTTAGAACGTCATCATATTGAAGGCCGCCCTGCTGATATGATTGCCGAAAATCTTCGCCAAGCTTATAACGAGCATTGCTAATTCATCTGCACTAAACCTAGGCTAATGCCTACCTTTTTTTCCTATTTATCTTCTACCATTTACTACACATTTTTTTGTGGTGCTTTATTGGTATTTCACCCCATTCAAGTCTTGTGCTTTCACTTGTTTGGCATAAATGCTCAGAAGAAAACCGTCGATGTTTTAAATTGGACTTTACTCCTCCTTTTAAAGATGATTGGAACATCAATAAAATTTAATAATACCCATTCATTCCCCAAGGACAGAACCCTTATTTTTGTCTCTAACCACCAAAGCACTTACGACATTCCTCCTCTTATTTGGCACTTAAGAAAGTATGCGCCAAAATTTGTGGCTAAAAAAGAATTGGGAAAAGGATTACCCAGTATCTCCTATCATTTACGAAAAGGAGGAAATGTCCTTATTAACCGAAAAAACTCTACAGCCGCCCTCAACGCTATTAAAGAGTTTAGCAGGAATGTATATAATAATAGGTGGTCGGTAGTTATTTTTCCTGAAGGAACAAGATCGCGAAATGGAGTAACTAAGAATTTTCATCAAAATGGATTACAACGACTCCTAAGTGAGATTCCAGATGCATTAATTGTTCCTATTAGTATTAACAACTCATGGAAACTAGCCAAATGGAATTACTTCCCAATACCACTTGGGGTAAACATGAAGATTGATATTCATTGTCCCGTTGAGCCTGACCATTCTTCTATAAAGCAAACCTTAGAAGAGGTAGAACAAATCATTAAAGCAGGGGTTAAAAATTAGCTTTACGCTTTTCCATAAAAGCGGTAGTTCCCTCTATAAATTCAGGATGACCAAAACATGCACCAAAATGATCAATTTCGGAAGCATACCCGTTTTTGTCAAAGGTGTATCCATCAGCGATTGATTGTAATGCATGACTTAAGGCATTAGGTGAATTATTTTTTATTTTACCCGCTATTTTTTTAGCTAGTAAATCCAATTCATCTTGTGGGACTATTGCCGAAACTAATCCATAAGCAAGGGCTTTTTCTGCACTGATCATTTCTCCAGTTAGAATCAATTCCGTAGCTCTCCCTCTCCCAATTAATTGGGCTAATCGTTGTGTGCCTCCATAACCAGGAATAACGCCTAAAGAAGTCTCTGGAAGCCCCATTTTTGCGTGTGTAGCAGCCACCCTAAGATGGCAAGATAAAGCTAATTCAAGCCCGCCTCCCAATGAAAAACCATTGATCGCTGCAATCACAGGTTTGGTCATATTTGCAATAAAATCAAAAACAAGTGATTGACCTTTTCTGGCTAGCTCTTGCCCCTGAGTAGAATCAAATGAGGAGAATTCAGAAATATCTGCCCCAGCAACAAAAGCTTTATCGCCGCTACCGGTTAAAATAATTACACGGACATTTTTATCTGCCTGAAGATCTTTAAAAAGATGGTGAATCTCTTCTAACAGCTGAAGATTAAGTGCATTCAATTTTTTTGGACGATTTATAGTAACTGTAGCTATAAATTCTTCTTTTTCAACTAAGAGATGATCAAATATCATAGTTTCTTTTTGTTAGTTCTATGTAGAAAGTAGTTCCTTCTTTTGGGGCAGAATCAAATCGAATTGTCCCATTCAAAGAATGAATTATGTTTTTAACAATAGCAAGTCCCAATCCCATTCCACCAGTTTTAGTTGTAAATTTTGGTTCAAATATTTTTTCAAAATCGGTGGCTGCTATTCCAGATCCATTATCTGCTATGGTAAACAACAAATGATCTGGATGATGAATTAGGGTCACATTTATTTCGGGCTCTACGTCTTCTGGGATAGCCTGAAGTGCGTTTTTTATAAGGTTAGTCATCACCCTAATCCACTGGGTTCTATCGATAGACCAATAGACCTTTTCGGATGGCAAGTTTAACTTAATCTTATTGGTGTCAAAGATTTCTATAGCCAATCTCGTAATTTCTACCATGTTTTCTGTGACAAAATTAGGTTCGGGTAAAGTAGCAAAGTCCGAAAATGCACTGGCTACATTACTCATGGTATCTACTTGTTCAATTAATATTTTTGAAAAATCGTTTAATCGATCAAAACTGTCCTCTGCACTTGGGTCAAAACGCTGTTGAAAACTTTGAATGGTAAGCCGCATAGGAGTCAGTGGGTTTTTTATCTCGTGCGCCACTTGCTTAGCCATTTCTTGCCAAGCATGCTCTCTTTCACTTTTGGCTAATTTTTCTGCACTCTCCTCCAGTGCATCTAGCATCTGATTATAGGTTTTTACCAAACTATTTATTTCCGTACTCGCATAATTTAAATAAATCCTTTCATTGCCTTTAAAAAGTCTTGTTTTTTCAATTTTCTTGCGCAGTGTTTCAATAGGCCTTGTTATAAAACCTGCTAATAAAAAGGCAAAAGAAAGGGTGATTACTAACATCAAAAAAGATACTTGGTAAACACGATTTAAAAAAAGGTTTAGTTCCGTTGTACTAAATGAAATATCTTCAAAATAAGGAAAATATAAGATTGCATAAGGACTTCCTTCATTGTCTTGTAATACACTATAAGAGGATTGAAATTTTCCTTTTTCACTCAGTAGCTGTTCTGCAATTCTAAGCTGTTCAGCACTCAGTAACCGTTCAATAATGGCTTGATCGATCTTTAGGGTATCTCTTTCTTTTTTGGGATCTAAATAAGAATAAAATATAGCGGCCCCTTCTAGCGAAAATAATGCATATTCTACTTTATGAATTGTGGCAATAGAAGAGAATTCTTGTTGTGAATGCTGCTTGTCCTTATCGTTCAAGTACAAAGAGGCGTCTTTATCTCTTAAATAACTTAAGTGATTTTTTACTTGGGTTTCCTTTCTTAATAATCTTCTTAAATTATATTCTTCACTTTGAGAATCGTACTGAAAATAGGAAGCTATGATAATTAATACCAAAGAAAAAACGGTCAATACAATCATTGAAATAAATATTCTTAACCGTAATGATATTACTTTTATTTGCACCTCTATGGTTTAGAAATTAAATCTATTTTTTTCGTACACGCTGGTATAACTTTATTCCCAACATCAGAAGAACTGCTATCCCTACAAGAGATATTACTCCAAAAATCCAATGAAAACTACTTTTAAGAATGACTAAGAAGACTATAGCAAATAACAACAAAGTAGCTCCTTCATTCCATACGCGCATAAAGAAGGAAGAGTAATGAATTTTATCTTTTTGAAAAGCAATAAAAATTTGATGTGTTTTTAAGTGATAAATGAATAACAGAAAGACAAAAGACAACTTAATTATCATCCAGTCCTGTGCCAACCAAGCCGGTAAGAGATATAACAATACACCTGCAAAAAGTGTGGCTAAAATAGCAGAGGGCCATGTAATAATATACCATAACCGTTTGGCCATCATTTTAAGTTGTTCGCTTAGAATTGTTCGTTCAGGCTGATCTTTTTCTTGGGCTTCTATATGATAAATAAATAATCGTGGAATGTAAAAAAGACCGGCAAACCAAGTAATCACAAAGATTAAATGAAGGGCTTTAAAGTAGTTATAATAGGCTTCCACAGAAAAAAATTTATCGATTAGGTTAAAAATACAAAAAAGGATGGGGTTATTGGGCTAGCTACTTCTGATATATTTATTTACCTCTCGGTAGAGAAAATACGCCGTGACCACTGTGGCTAAAAGCTCTGCTATTGGAAATGAAATCCAAACCCCAAAGGAACCATAGTAATTAGGAAGTATAAACAGTAAAGGAATAAAAAAGAAACCTTGTCTTGTGAGAGTAAGCAATAAAGCAGGTATTGCCTTTCCAATTGCCTGAAAGTAAGCCGATCCAATAAGCTGTATTCCTACTATGGGGGTACTTAAAAATACCCAAGTCAGAACTTCTGCCGTTATTTTAACTACGGTAGGGTCTTTGGTGAAAACGGCAGCGATAGATTCTGCAAAAAAAACAATCAAAATGAATACAAAAGTGGCTAAAGTAGACGCATAAATAATTGCTTTCTTAATAACAGTAACCACCCTTTTTTTATGATTCGCTCCATAATTGAATCCCGCAATAGGAACAAACCCTTGTGTAATTCCCAATATAGGAAAGAGAGCAAACATTAACATGCGACTAATAATGGCATAGACAGCAATCATACTTTCCCCTGCGAGATCAAATAAAATATTATTTACAATCAATACGGTTACGCTTACCACAGCTTGCCTTGAGAGTGTTACAAAACCTAACCCCCCTATTTCTTTTACCAATGAAAAGTCCAAGATCAAATCATTTAATTGTAGACTTAGATCTGATTTTTTGGAAAGAAAAAAGTATAAAATGTAAATACCACAAATCACATAGGAAAGCGTGGTAGCCCAAGCAGCACCGCTCATTCCCCAACCCAACTCATAGATAAACAAATAGTCTAACAATAAATTAGATACGGAAGGTAAAACCATGGCATACATGGCGTTTTTAGGTTTTCCTTCTGCACGAATCGTATTGTTACCCATCATACAGAATCCTAAAACAGGAACTCCAATTACAACAATGATATAATATGTTTTAGCCAAAGAATAAAGACTTCCTTTTCCTCCAAAAAGAGGAATAATCTCTTCCATAAAAAAGAGTCCCAAAGCCATAAATGAGAGGGTAAATAATAAGGTAAGTGTTAATTGATTCCCAAATACTTTATTGGCTTTTGCTTTTTGATTACTTCCTAAAGCACGAGAAATAATAGAACCACCCCCATTCCAATTGACATCCCTAGAGCAGCAATAAAAAAAGAAACGGGAAGCACTACATTAATCGCTGCAATTGCATTTGCTCCTATCCATTGACCTACAAAAATGGTATCAATTAAAACATTAAGAGACATCACCAATATCCCTATTGAGGCAGGAACAGCTTGGCGCACCAAAATTTTTCCTATGGGATCTGTCCCCATTTTAATTGATCGGTCTGACATTAAGTTCTTACTGGAGCATGTGCCCATTCATCAATCCATCGACTCATTACCTTAACCCATTCTTCTCTGTCATTGATACATGGAACAACATGCAAATGCTCTCCCCCGTTGTCTTCAAAATCCTCAACGGCTTCCATTCCAATTTCTTCCAGGGTTTCTAAGCAATCCGAAACAAAGGCTGGGGTAACTACCGCCATCTTTTTAGTTCCTTTTTTTGCAAAAGCCTCAATGGTCTTATCTGTGTAGGGCTGTAGCCAGGGGTCTAAACCTAATCTAGACTGAAAAGAGGTAGAATAGGTTCCTTCTTTTAATTCTAAATATTCGGCCACCTGTTTGGTCGTTTCGTAGCATTGGTGACTATAACAATAGGCGTGTGCAGGAGAGGCTGTTTTACAACATTCCCCATCCATTTTACAGTGAGATTTCGTTACATCGGATTTTCGAATATGACGTTTAGGAACCCCGTGATAAGAAAATAATAAGTGCTCCCATTCCTTATCTTTAAGATATTCCTGAATTGAATTTGAAAGCACACGAACATAATCAGGATGATTATAAAACGGAGGTAAAGAGGTAAACTCCATTTGAGGAAAAAACTCTTGTCTTAACTCTTCTGCTAAAACTAAAATAGTTTCTGTAGTTGCCATGGCAAACTGCGGATATAAAGGAACAATTAATACTTCGGTTACTCCTTTGTCTGCAAGTTCTTGCAAGCCCGTTTTTATAGATGGGCTTCCATAGCGCATGGCTAAACTGACCGGGATACTTACCTTTTCCTGTACTTTATCTTGCAGACGTTCCGACAAGACAATAAGAGGAGAGCCTTCCTCCCACCATATCTTCTGATAAGCTTTTGCAGATTTCTTAGGACGTGTATTTAAAATAATCCCTTTAACCAATAAAATACGGAGTAACTTAGGTGCATCGATTACTCGTTCATCCATCAAAAACTCTCCCAAATACTTTTTTACATCAGGTGGATTAGGACTGTCTGGCGATCCTAAATTAATCAATAAGACTCCTTTCATAAGTTGTAGATTTTTTCTTTTCTAGTGGATAAATCCACCCGCATTTTTTTTTACGAAGATAAGGATAGCAGGTATTTTTTTGGGGTAGTTCCATATTTCTTTTTAAAAGCTGCTATAAAATGACTTGCTGTTGAATAGCCAATTTTTAACCCTACTTCATTCACATTATACTTGCCAGACTCTAACATGCGTCTAGCTTCTTCCATTTTGTGAGTTAACAAATAACCATAAACCGTATCACCATATAGTTGCTTAAATCCTTCTTTTAACTTACTCAGACTAAGATCTATTTCTTCTGCCAAAGAGGACAAAGATGGTGGCTCTACCATTTGTGCCATAATAATTTCTTTGGCCTGTCTTATTTTTCGGACATTATCCTCATCGACTAAAAACGGACATTGCTCACTATTGGCATCCTCATTTTTGTTAAAGTATAAACTTAGTAATTCATACACTTTACCCTTGAGGTAAAGATCATGCATACTGGCATGAATATTTAAATTTAAAATCTGACTTAACACCACCGCCATTCCAGGAGAAATTATAGCTGTATCGTAATATTTTTTGCTGAGATTATCGGGACTCAAAAAATGAATATGATCTGCATCTTGAGAAAAAAGACTGTGAAATTTTTTTATTGAGATCACTACACTGACTAACCAGGTGCTAGGTGCTAATTTTAAATCAATTGGCAAATCCCTTTGAGGATTAAACAATAAAATATTGTGCTCTTCTTCTACCGGAAAAACGTAATTCCCCTCATTAAAAATAAAATCCGCATGACCTTTCATACAAAAATGAAATTGAATGAAACGACTATTTATCTCTCTTAATTCTCTAATGGTTTTTTCGGTATCATTCTGAAAACGAAGCACAAAAAAACCTTCCTCAATAAGGGTTAATTTTGCTAAACTTTTATCGTTATTTTTATGCATTCTAAAGAGGTTATATTATTTAGATTCGTTCTTAATAAGGGTTAAGTTACCCTATTTTGCTTGAATATATTCAAAAATAAGCGCTTTGCGTTACTTTATCTACTTTTAGCGTTATTTTTTCATTGATGGGTCTTGTATTTTTGCGGTGGATTTAGGCGAGATAAATGACTTTTGAAAATAACTCATATCACTTTTACGTTATAGGAATCAGCTACAAGACTGCTGACCTAACTACAAGGGGTCAATTTAGCCTAAGTAACGAACAATGCATTATGCTTCTTAAAGAGGCTAAAGAAAAAGGGATTAGAGAAATATTAATCAATACCACATGTAATCGAACAGAGATTTATGCATATGCGGCTCATCCCTACCAAATCATAAAACTCTTGTGCAAATACTCTGGCGGTGAATTAGCTGTTTTCGAAAAACTCGGCTATATCCTTAAAGGAGAAGAGGCCATCCATCACATTTTTAGGGTCGGTACCGGCTTAGAGTCTCAGATATTAGGTGATTTCGAAATTATTGGGCAGTTAAAGCAGGGGTTTTATCGATCAAAGAAACAAGGTTTGGCCAACGGATTTTCTGAAAGACTGGTAAATGCAGTCATCCAAGCTAGTAAACGGATTAAGACGGAAACAAAAATATCTACGGGGGCTACCTCTGTTGCTTTTGCTTCTGTACAATATATTATTCAACACATCTCCGCTATTTCAGAAAAAAATATTCTGCTATTTGGAACTGGAAAAATAGGAAGAAATACTTGCGAAAATTTAATTAAACACACCTCTAATGAGCATATTGTTTTAATCAATAGAACGCATGAGAAAGCCAAAAATATTGCTGGTAAATTCAATGTTTTAGTAAAAGAGTACGGTGAACTCCCCGCGGAAATTCGGAAGGCAGATGTTATGATTGTAGCCACAGGTGCGCAACAACCTACCATTGCGAAAGATATTATACATAGCGATAAACCTTTGCTTATTTTGGATCTTTCTATCCCTAGTAATGTTCATGAAAATGTTCAAGAACTGGATCATGTAACGGTAGTTAATCTAGATACCCTTTCTCAGATTACCCATAAAACGCTCGAAGAAAGAAAGAAACATCTTCCTTATGCGAATGAAATTCTAACCGAAGTAGAAAATGAATTCTTACAATGGTTACATGATCGCCAATACGCGCCTACCCTAAGAGCACTTAAAGCCAAGCTAACTGCACAGCAAGCTGCAGAAATAAAAGCTAGAGAGCGTAAGCAAAATTTACCTGAGGAAGCCACAATTGTCTCCGATCAAATGATTCAAAAAATCACAGGTCAACTGGCTAATTTCTTAAAAGAAAACCCCAACAAAGCAGAAGATGCTTTAAGTATTTTTAAGGATGTTTTTCAACTAGAGCTTTCCCGCCATGAGTAAGTTACTTAGAATTGGAACCCGAGACAGTGCACTTGCCTTATGGCAAGCCAAAACCTTACAAGAATCTTTACTTGATATTGGCATCCTTTCGGAACTTGTACCCATAAAAAGTGAAGGGGATTTAAATCTTACACAGCCCTTGTACTCCATGGGGGTTACAGGTATATTTACGAAGACCTTAGACACCGCTTTACTCAATAACCAAATCGATTTAGCCATCCATAGCATGAAGGATGTACCTACGCAACTCCCTAAAGGCATAGTGCAGGCTGCTGTCCTTAGCCGAGGTCATGTCCATGATGTTATTGTATGGAAAAATAAAGACGCAAAAGAAAAAGCCAAAAGAACCATTGCCACCGGAAGCCTTAGGAGAAAAGCTCAGTGGCTTTCTAAATTTCCAGAAGATCAGATAGTTCCACTTCGAGGAAATATTCAAACACGACTTTCAAAACTAAAATCTGAAAACTGGGAGGGTGCAATATTTGCTGCCGCTGCCTTGTCTAGATTAGAAATTACAGACGAAATTGTGGAACCTTTGTTAGATTTTTTACCTGCACCCGCACAAGGGGCTTTGCTTGTAGTTTGCCGAATTGAAGATGTGGAGACGGCGCAGCAAATTACCCTACTTAATAATTCAGAAAGCGAAAAATGCACACAAATTGAACGCGATTTTTTACACCGCCTAGAGGGAGGTTGTACCGCACCAATAGGGGCGTTAGCTCAATGTAAAGGAAATAAAATACATTTTTCTGGTGGACTATACTCATCTCAAGGCTCTCCCCCACAAGAAATACACGCGCATTTCCCTATCAATGAATCGCGCAATAAGGGTATAGAAATCGCAGAGCAATTGTTAAAACAAGGAGGGGCAAATTTGATGAAAGAATTTAGAGAGAACCATGGATAATTTCCGTCTTTTATCGACTAAAATACTCTCCTCTGATCTACAAAAAAGACTTATCCAGACGGGAGTTACGCTATCTAGTTGGAATTTTATTGAGGTAACTCCAAAGTCATTTTCAGTTGAAATGAAAGATCAAGCCTTGATTTTTACTTCTCAAAACGCTGTAAAAGCTACCCTAAGCCAACAGTCTTTTCAATCATATAAATGCTATTGTGTAGGAGAAAAAACAAAGGCGCTTTTAGAAAAAATGGGGCAAAAAGTAATAAAAAGCGCAAAAAACGCATCACTTTTAGCTGATTTTATCATCAAAAACATAAAAAATGAAACTTTCATTTTTTTTACAGGAACGCTTAGAATGTCCGAAATTGAAAAAAAATTTAAACAGCATCAACTGCCCTTAACTGTTGTTGAAACCTACCAGACTTCCCTTACCCCAAAAGCTGTAGGAGAACCCGATGGTATTCTCTTTTTTAGTCCATCTGGTGTAGCCAGTTATTTAGAAAAAAACAGACTGGGTAAAAGTCAATGCTTTGCCATTGGAACCACTACTGAAGAAGCATTAAGGCCTTATTCAGAATCAATAATCACTGCCAACAAACCCACGGTAGAACACCTTATTTCTGCCGTAAGAAAACATCTAACTACTTTAGTATGATACAAAACGATCTATTTTTACGTGCCCTAAAAGGAGAAACTGTAGAACGCCCTCCTGTATGGATGATGAGACAAGCCGGAAGATACTTGCCAGACTTCATGAAATTAAAAGAGAAGTATGATTTCTTTACACGTTGTCAAACTCCAGAATTAGCCACAGAGATTACCGTAATGCCTATTGACCAAATAGGAACTGATGCTGCGATTCTGTTTAGCGATATCCTGGTCGTCCTACAAGCAATGAACATCGAGGTAGAAATGAAACCTGAAGTTGGTCCATGGATCCCTACCCCAATTCGGTCTGAAAAAGAATTAACCGAAGTCATTGTCCCTGATGCTGAGGTAGCACTTGATTATGTCATACAAGCCATTAAAATGACCAAACAGACCCTTGACAATCGAGTCCCGTTAATTGGTTTTGCGGGTTCACCCTGGACATTACTTTGCTATGCAGTCCAAGGGCAGGGATCAAAAAATTTCGATAAAGCAAAGGCTTTTTGTTTTAGCCAACCCGAGTTAGCACATCGCCTTCTACAAATGATTACCGATACAACCATCGACTATCTAAAAGCTAAAGTAGCCGCTGGAGTAGATGCTGTCCAACTTTTCGATTCGTGGGGAGGCTTACTCTCGCCAGATGATTACAATATATTCTCTTGGCCTTATATTCAGCAAATTGTGACCGCTCTCAAAGATGATATCCCTGTCATAGTCTTTGGAAAAGGCTGTTGGTTTGCCTTAAATGATATGGCAAAATCAGGCGCAAGTGCATTGGGGGTAGATTGGACTTGTACAGCAAGAAACGCTCGCTATTTATCTGGAGGTCAGATTACATTACAAGGGAATTATGATCCTTCACGCTTGCTTTCACCAATACCTGTGATCAAAAAAGATGTTAAAAAAATGATTGATGCCTTTGGTAAAGACCGTTATATTGTTAACCTTGGACATGGAATATTACCTAATATCCCTGTCGACCATGCACAAGCATTTGTGGATGCCGTAAAAGAATATAAAGTGTAAATCATGAGAACCCAATTCTATAACTACATCTGCCACCTACAAGATATCATTACCTCTGCATTAGAAGAGGTAGATGGAACTGCAAAATTTAAAGAAGACCTATGGGTACGTCCTGAGGGAGGTGGAGGCAGGACTCGAGTCATTGAAAATGGAAGTGTTTTTGAAAAAGGAGGAGTAAACATCTCTGGAGTCCACGGGATGCTTCCCGCCACTATGCAATCGCATTTTAATGTAAGTGAAGCTTCGTTTTATGCCTGTGGCCTTAGCTTAGTCTTACATCCCAAAAACCCAATGGCACCTACCGTACACGCAAACTGGCGGTATTTTGAACTTTATGATGCTGAAGGGAATATAGCAGATCAATGGTTTGGAGGAGGTTTAGATCTAACCCCTTATTATTTATTTAATGAGGATGCCACTCACTTTCATCAAACATGTAAAACAGTTTGTGACCGTCATGATCCAGCGTTTTATTCAAAATTCAAGGCCCGCTGCGACGAATATTTTTGGAACAGCCACCGAGGGGAAGCCCGAGGCGTTGGAGGGTTGTTTTTTGACTATCTTAAACCTAACCAAAAATCAATGAAAGAATGGTATGATTTTGTTACCGATGTAGCTGATCATTTTCTGGAAGCTTATTTACCTATTCTTAATCTAAGAAAAGACCTGCCCTTTTCTGAAAGCCAACAAACATGGCAAGAAATTAGACGAGGACGCTATGTTGAATTCAATTTAGTACATGATAAAGGAACTCTTTTTGGGCTCAAAACAAATGGAAGAATAGAGAGTATCTTAATGAGTCTTCCGCCCAAAGTACAATGGAAGTATAGTCATCAGCCCGAAGACAATACCGAAGAAGCAAAATTACTAGAGGTGCTAAAAAAACCCAGAAACTGGGTGGAGGTTTGAACAAGATTAAATACCTTATGACAAAAGTAAGTGAATGAATACCCTGTCCATCTTAATTGTTCTACCGCTTTTAATCATTTTCTCCTATCTATTTGATCTAATTGCGCGTAAAACAAAATTTCCCTCTGTTATATTACTTATGTTTACGGGCATTGTTTTTCGGTTGGGTACAACTTACTATGGAATTAACGAATTTGGATTTTTAGAAAACCTTATTCCTGTATTAGGAACCATAGGACTTATCCTCATTGTGTTAGAAGGGGCAATAGAACTTCAAATTACTGCCGAAAAGTTTCCCATTATTATAAAAGGGATGATTGCCGCAGGAATTATCTTGGCCCTCAATGTAATCGCTATAAGCTGGGCTTTTGAAGATCTGCTCAATATGTCTCATCAGGCAGCCGTCATCTATGCCGTACCCCTTTCTATTATAAGCAGTGCAGTGGCAATTCCTTCAAGTGCAAGTTTGAGAAATCAGGAAAAAGAATTTGTTGTTTATGAATCTACTTTTTCAGATATTTTAGGAATCATGCTCTTTAATTATGCCATTAGACAGTTTGAAACTGACCAAGTATTGGTGAGCGCAGAATCTATTTTAGCGCTTAGCCTTCAAATAGGGGGAGTGATCTTAATTTCGCTTCTAATTACTTTTTGTTTGTTTCAATTGTTACAAAAGATTGAACATCATGTTAAGTTTTTCCTTATCCTAGCACTTCTTATTCTCGTTTATGCTTTTGGTAAATATTTTCATCTTCCTGCCCTCGTAACCATTTTTATATTTGGTCTGTTTTTAAGTAACGTGAATGCACTTCTACCTAAATTCATGTTAAACAAACTCGATTTAGAAAAAACAAAAAACGAATTACACGAGTTTCATATTTTAACGGCCGAATCTACCTTTCTGGTAAAAACTTTTTTCTTTTTGTTTTTTGGATTTTCAATCGATATCACAGCCTTTGACTCTCCTGATCCCTTTATTTACGGTGTACTGATTTTTGGTGTAATGCTGGGTCTAAGGTATTTATATTTTACCTTTACTGACTTCAGAATCACCCCTTCTCCTCTTGTATTTATTTCACCAAGAGGTTTAATTAGCATACTTTTATTTTTACAAATCAGAGAAGTCTCTTTTTTAAATCCCGACCAACTCTTAATCGATGAGAGGGTCTTGCTGGTGGTTATTTTAACTTCCATGATCGTAATGACCCGTGGGACCATGAAAAAACAAACAAAAGAAACAGAACAAACAGAAGAAACAATTGAAGAAGTTGAGCTAAATCTAGATCCCTTAACTCACGAAAAAATAGCTGCTGAAAATAACCTAGACGAATCCAATCCTTAACATTTTATGTATCCTTTAAAACGCAACCGAAGACTCCGAAACTCTGCTGCCATACGTGCAATGGTTAAAGAAAACACCTTAAGTGTTGATGATCTTATCGTTCCTTTATTTGTAGTCGAAGGGAAAAACATTCGCGAAGAAATTCCTTCGATGCCAGACTACTATCGTATGAGCTTAGATAAGCTTGCGCAAGAAGTGAAAGAATTAAGTCAAAATGGGATTAAAAGTGTTCTTCTCTTTGTAAAAGTTCCTGATATCCTTAAAGACAATAAGGGCACAGAGGCCCTTAATGCAAAAGGATTAATGCAGCGTGCAATTGAAACAGTAAAAACAAAATGTCCAGCGTTAGTGGTTATGACAGATGTCGCTTTAGATCCTTACTCTTCTTTTGGCCACGATGGCATTGTAGAGAAAGGAGAAATTCTAAATGATCCAACGAAAGAAGTTCTGGCTAAAATGGCCCTTTCACACGCCCAAGCCGGAGCAGATTTTGTGGCGCCAAGTGATATGATGGACGGAAGAGTAGAACATATCCGCGAATTATTGGAAGCAGAAGGGTTTTATCATACTGGGATAATGAGCTATAGTGCCAAATATGCCTCTTCTTTTTATGGGCCTTTTAGAGATGCCCTTGACTCTGCCCCAGGTTTTGGAGATAAAAAAACCTATCAAATGGATTTTCATAACCGTAAAGAAGCCATCAGCGAAACACTTTTGGACATAGAAGAAGGTGCCGACATAGTAATGGTAAAGCCAGGTATCGCTTACTTAGATATCATACGTGATCTGGCCGAGCAAATAGAAACGCCTATTGCAGCTTACCAAGTAAGCGGGGAATATGCAATGTTAAAAGCTGCTGCTGCAAAAGGTTGGATTGATTATGACGCCGTTGTTTATGAACAAATGATTGCTTTTAAACGTGCTGGAGCTTCACTTATTGCAACCTACACAGCCAAAGACATTATCCGTTTACTTAATGGATGATGCGCTAAAAATGATTATGTAACGCCAAGTCTAAGATTCACTAACCCTATTTTAGAAATCAGAGAAGGTGGAAACTATCAGTTTATCGTTCGCTTTTTTGATGAATCTGGTACTGAAGTTGACAACCCAACATTAAACTGGACCGTTGTTCCAATCGATGGCGAAAAGTTTTCGAGTATAGGAGACACTAATCTAGGTCTCGAATACCAATGGTACTCCAAAAAGGGATGGGCTATTTCAACATCTCTAACCTTAGGTTTACCCACCGGAAAAAGTAAGGGAGGGAGTGATGGGAGTTATCAAGCTGGAGATGGAGAATTTAATCAATTAATTCGCTTACACTTTGGGAAATCCTATCAATTAGGAACACAGCATTTTTATGCTAAAGCAAGTCTTGGATTTAATCAAAGGAATAAAGGATTCTCGGATGAATTTAGATTTTCAATAGAAACAGGAACCAAAATACTTAAAAACAAATTGCTTGTACTTAACAGACTAAGTCTAATCAATTCTTTTGAAAATGGAAATTTAAATGCTTTGAGTAGTAATGGAAGTATCTTTGCCAACAATGTAGAAGTAACTAACTGGGGAGTAGAAACAATTTATGCATTGAATGAGAAATGGGATTTTTTAATTAGCGGATCTCTTCCAATCTCGGGTCGTTTAATCTATAAAGCCATGGCTATTTCCTCTGGAATTTCTTATCGCCCATAACTAAATAGTTGGCCTCAGCCGATTATGCTAATAAAATATACAACTTCCTCAATTATTTTTTCTAACTTTAAATAATTAAAATACACCGACTTGGATA
Organism: Flavobacteriaceae bacterium; assembly: GCA_038143595.1. GTDB lineage: Bacteria > Bacteroidota > Bacteroidia > Flavobacteriales > Flavobacteriaceae > Arcticimaribacter. The sequence goes on from JAYQME010000002.1 coordinate 365,808, forward strand.
TTCATTACTTTAATAGTCCATTGGGTACGATTAAGGTAAAAGGTGATGCAGGGGGGATACAAGAGGTTTTCTTCGAAGAAGGACTTCTTAATGATACTAATTCAGTGCCCAAGAGTTTAGTTCCATGTGTGGAACAACTTCGGCAATACTTTGCCGGAGAAAGACGTATTTTTGACTTTAAACAAAACCCTCAAGGAACAGAATTTCAAAAATCTATTTGGACATTATTACACGAACTCCCTTTCGGGAGTACACTATCCTATTTAAAAATTGCCCATTTGTATGGGAACACAAAAGCGGTGAGGGCGGTGGCTGCAGCTATAGGAAAAAATCCTATCTTAGTAGCAATTCCTTGTCATCGTGTCATTGGAAGCGATGGAACTCTAGTGGGTTACTCTGGGGGATTAGAACGAAAGAAACGTCTCTTAGAAATAGAGGGATATCCCGTTCAAGTTACTTTAATCTAACTATTTTTTCCAATGACGCTATGCTATGAAAAAAATTGCACTTTCCCTGTTCACCCTAATTTTACTATCGCTCACTTTTCTACAATTTAGTCCTTACCGTTTTATTCTTACAGCTGCAAAAACAGCAATAAAAACAGGAAGAGACACTGCTTTTTTAGAAGACTATGCCTATTTTGACAATGCAATAGTTAAGGCGGCTGAAAACCCAACCCCTTGGCCAAAGCACAAGCTATATAATCAAATACCTCTCTCAGAAAAAATCGAAAAGACACACCAGACCTACCGGTCAGTTGCTTTTTTAGTAATTCATAAGGATAGCTTATTACATGAATCTTATTACGAGGGATATTCAGCTACCTCTAAAAGTAATTCTTTCTCCGTTGCAAAAAGCTTTGTGTCTGCCATGCTAGGGAAAGCCATAGATCAAGGATACATAAAAAGTCTAGATCAAAAGGTGAGTGACTTTTACCCACAGTTTAGTGAAGGTTATGCTGCTGAATTGACTATTGGTGACCTATCCTCAATGTCAACGGGTTTAGATTGGAATGAAAAATATGACTTGTCAATCAACGGAATGATGGAAGCCTATATTACAGATGACCTAGATAAGCTTATGCTAAACACAGCTATAAAAAGTCAACCTGGTCAAAGTTTCCTTTACCTAAGTGGAAATACACAATTGCTCGCTATGATTTTAAAGAAAGCCACAGGAAAATCATTAAGCACCTACTTTTCAGAGGAGTTTTGGCAACCTATGGGTGCTAAAGAAGATGCTCTATGGCAATTAGATAGCGAAAAAAATGGAATGGAAAAAGCCTATTGCTGCTTTGCTACAAATGCCAAAGATTTTGCTCGTATGGGTAAATTATATAAAAATCATGGTCAATGGGATGGCCAACAACTATTAGACTCTGCATTTATCGCATTAAGCACCCGCCCTAAATTTGAAGAAAGCCCAGAATACGGTTATGGGTGGTGGCTAACAAACTATGAGGGAGAAAAAGGTTATGCCATGCGTGGCCACTTGGGGCAATATATTATTGTTTTTCCTACATCCGATTTAATCATTGTTCGCTTAGGCCATCAACAAGGACCTAAATTAAATAGGTTTGGTACCCAAAGTTTTCATGACTACATAAAAGAAGGATTTGAAATGATGGAAAATGCTACAACATCTTAACCTAGGTAACTTACTTTTTTTAGACATTGAAACCGTCCCTGAAGAGAAAGACTTTGATGCGTTAACCCCATACAGAAAAGAACTATGGGAGCAAAAAACAACCTATCAACGGAAAGACGATATATCGGCAGCAGATTTTTACGAACGTGCAGGAATCTGGGCGGAATTTGGAAAAATCGTCTGTATCTCTGTAGGTTTTTTTGATACTAATGACCGAAGTTTAAACAGCTTTAGAATTAAAAGTTTTTATGGGGAGGAAGAATCCTTGTTAAAGGATTTTAAAGCTTTATGTGATGAATACTTTTTTTTAAATCATCATCTCTTATGCGCCCATAACGGAAAAGAGTTTGACTTTCCATTCATCTCTAGAAGAATGATCATCCATCGGATTGAATTACCAACCATTTTACAATTACACGGGAAAAAGCCTTGGGAAGTGAGACACCTAGACACCCTCCAACTATGGAAATTTGGCGATTACAAACACTATACATCACTGAAGTTGTTAGCAGAGGTATTTGGTATCCCATCGCCTAAGGATGATATTGATGGTAGTGAAGTGGCAAGCGTATATTACCAAGAAAAAAATCTCAAGAGAATCGTTCGCTATTGTGAAAAAGATGTGCTAACCTTAGCACAAGTTTTTCTAACCTTTATAAGAAAACCTGTTTTAAATGACGATCAAATCATATGGGTAAACCAATAGATCCTTTGTTATCTTTCAATCAATTCTCACTTTCAATAGGTGGGCGCGATATTTTATCTAAGCTAAATTTCACCATCAATGCCAACGAAATTGTGGCACTTGTAGGAGAATCTGGTAGTGGAAAATCTATAACTGCTCAATCCATCATGGGCCTATTGCCTAAAAACAGTGCTTTAATCAAGCAAGGCGATATCTTCTTTAATGGAAACGCAATTCCTCCACAATCAGATGCTGCTTGGCAAAAACTCCGAGGAAGAGAAATAGGAATGATTTTTCAGGAACCCCAATCCTCTTTAAACCCCTCGATGAGATGTGGAGACCAATTAAAAGAAATGGGGAAACTTCATCTAAAGCTGCCTAAAGAAAATAAAGATCATAAGCAAAAGATAATTAAGGCCTTTGAAGAAGTTCAGTTATTAGACCCTGAGCGTGTTTATAAATCTTACCCTCACCAACTTAGTGGAGGTCAAAAGCAAAGGGTCATGATTGCCATGGCACTACTTTGTAAACCTCAACTCCTTATTGCCGATGAACCTACTACAGCCTTAGACGTTTTAGTCCAGAAAGACATTGTTAAATTAATTAAGAAGCTTCAAAAAAACCATAAGATGAGTGTGTTATTTATCTCACACGATTTGTCGTTAGTCACTAATTTGGCGCATAGAATAATGGTCATGAAACAGGGAGAAATAGTAGAACAAAATACCACCAATATTTTATTGAATTCTCCAAAACACACTTATACCCAAGCCCTTTTAAATGCTCGTCCTCCAATAGATAAACGTCTTTCTAAGCTTCCAACCCTTGCAGATTTTAACTCAAAAAACTTTCAGCTTGAGTTAATTTCAGCTGCTAAGAGAAAAGAAGCTCACCAATTCCTCTATGCGCAATCGCCCATTTTAAAGGTTAGTCAACTTCAAAAAACCTACGAGTAAAGAAAAAATATTTTTGGCGAAAAACTAGCGACCAAAGCCATCAAAGAAGTTTCATTTTCTTTATACCCAGGAGATACCTTAGGTTTGGTAGGTGCTTCGGGCTGTGGGAAATCTACATTGGCTAAATCTTTGGTTTTCTTAGACCCACCCACTCAGGGCCATATTTTTTGGAAAGAAAAAAAGATTGATCCTAAGAATTCTGCTCAAATAAAAAAATTACGCAAAGATGTGCAATTTATTTTTCAGGATCCCTATGCCGCTCTTCATCCCTTAAAATCAATCGGAGACGCCCTAGATGAAATATTACGTATTCATACAACACAGCATCAATCAGCTCGAAAAGAAAGGGCCACTAGCTTGCTTATTCAGGTAGGACTTGAGCCTAATTTTTACTCAAGATTCCCTCATCAATTATCAGGAGGACAACGTCAACGTGTTGTAATTGCAAGAGCTCTAGCAGTTGAACCTAAAGTTCTCTTGTGCGACGAATCAGTAGCTGCACTAGATATATCCGTACAAGCACAAGTCCTAAACTTACTCAACCGCCTAAAAAAAGAATTAAAGCTCTCCTTATTATTTATCTCCCATGATTTAGGGGTAGTTAAACATATGGCTGATCGTATTTTAGTGATGCATGAAGGGGAAATTGTAGAAGAAAATGAGGCAGATACCCTGTATAGTGAACCCAAAAGTTCATACACCAAAAAATTATTGAATGCGATTGTCTAAAAGAAGGATGAAGAAATTATTTATTTGTCTGTGTTCGATTGCGCTATTAATAAGCTGTGAAAAATCATCTATAGAAAATACCGTAGACACAAATTAAGATAGCCCTTTAGATCCGCAATTAGCAGAATTACCTTCCGACTTAAGGTTGCTCTTTACGGAACCTACACAAGAAGCTTGCGAAAGTTTTGCGCTAATTGATTTAGGTGAAATTTCTTTAGAAAATAACACGTGGAATGCTGCTAACCTAAATTCAAATAGTTATCGTCAATGTATCAATACCGCATCTATTACTAATCGTGATCTAGTGGGGTGGCAATGGTCTTATCCGGACGATGCACATGGTATAAACGCTTATCCAGAATTAATTTATGGAAAAAAACCATGGCATAATCGTTCTACAAGTTCAGATATTCCGAAACAAATAGCTACCATAGAACGACTTAAAGTTCGCTATAAAGCGACTATTTCTAGGAATCAAGGCGAATATAATCTGGCTTTTGACAATTGGATCAGTTCTTCTGCAAACAGCCGCCCAGAGGATATCCAATTCGAATTCATGATTTGGGAAGATGCCCATGAAATTAGACCGTTTGGCGATTATAGGGCTACGGTAGCAACCAGTCAAGGTAATTATCGGTTATATACGGGTGAGCCCGATTGGGAACCCGCTGGATCCAACTGGACCTATTTAGCTTTTGTTCGGGAAAATAACAGAACCGAGGGTATTGTTGACATAGACGAGCTACTCGATTATCTTGTCTTGAATGATATAGTGCCTGAAGATAGCTATTTAAGTTCCATTGAATTTGGAACAGAAGTAGGTAATTCAAAGGGATATGCTGTGATCGAAGAATTCTCCATTGATCTCCAATAAAATTAGGGTGCTGGATTAGGGATTTTCTCTTGGATTTCGTCAATCGCTTTTAATAGCTCTTTGGATAAATCCAATTGTACAGAATCTATATTTTCTGCTAATTGAATAAGATTAGTAGCTCCAATAATATTAGCGGTAACAAAGGGTCGATCTGTAACAAAAGCAAGAGCCATTTGCGTAAGTGAAAGGCCAAATTCCTTCGATAATTGATAATATTCTTCAGTAGCTAAAATGCTATTCTCGCCATTAAAACGCGCCAAATTAGGAAATAGTTTAAACCTAGAATTTGCTGGCATCTCTTTTCGATACTTACCGGTTAATCTTCCAAATCCTAGCGGCGAATAGGCCAAAAGACCCATGTTTTCTCGTAGACAAACCTCCGAATTCCCTACCTCAAATAAACGATTAAGTAAGCTATAAGGATTTTGTACCGTAATCATTTTGGGATATCCTTTTTTGGCTAATTCTTGACAGCGCATAATTCCCCACGGTGTCTCATTAGACAACCCAATATGTTTTATTTTCCCTTCATCGATAAGATCGGCTAAAGTGCCTAAAATTTCCTCAAAATTATCTTCCCAGGGGTCCTTATCCGGATGACCTTTATATCCACGCACACTGAAAAAATTGGTTCTTCGCTCTGGCCAATGTAACTGATATAAATCGAGATAATCGGTTTTCAGACGCTTTAAACTTCCCTCTATGGCTTCTCTGATGTGCTTTGGGCTAAAATGATCATGGTCTCTAATATGAGCGGTATACGCGCCTGACCCTGCTATTTTTGAAGCTAAAACAATTTTATCTCTTGAACCTGTTTTCTGAAACCAGGTGCCTAATATTCGTTCGGTATCTGCATAAGTAGCAGCGGTAGCTGGAACGGGGTATAATTCTGCAGTATCAAAGAAATTTATACCACGCTCAAAGGCAAGATCCATTTGGGCGTGCCCTTCGGCTTCGGTATTCTGATTTCCAAAGGTCATGGTCCCTAAACATAGTTTACTAACTTTTATATTGGTGTTAGGTAAATGGGTGTATTTCATAAATTATATTAAAATAAATGACTAATTGCTCGTTTCTAAAAGGGCTGCAATTTTATCAAGTTTAGGTGTTAGGATCACCTCTATACGTCTATTTTTTGCTTTTCCTGCGGCAGAATCATTATCAGCCAGAGGATGGTGTTCTCCTCTTCCGGCTGCAGTAAGGTTTTCGGGTTTAATGGTATCATTCTGTAAAAGTAATTTTACAATTTCTGTAGCCCTTTTGGTAGATAAATCCCAGTTTCCACTCAGCTGATCATTCCCAATGTAGGGGTCAGAATCTGTATGCCCTTCAATTAAAACAGCAATTTCTGGATTGCTGGCAAGGACTTCTCCTAACTGCTTAAGTGCTCTTTTTCCGTTACTTTCTACAGACCAGCTTCCCGATTTAAACAATAGTTTATTTTCCATAGAGACATAGACCTTGCCTCCTTTTTGTTCTACAGATAATCCATCACCTTCAAAGCTAACTAAAGCGTCTGTAAGTACATTTTTTAATGTATTCATGGCCTCCTCTTTCTCAGAAACAAGACCTTCCAGTTCTTCTACCCTTGCCATACGTAATGATAGCTCTTGGGTTAAAGAATCTAAACGCTCTTTTTTACTCTGCAACTCTCCCTCTTTAATTTGAATCTCTTCTAGTAAACTTCTATTCGTTTCAATACTCGCTTGCAAGGCTTCTGTACTATTTTCTTCAAGCGCTTTATAATCGGTCTGAAGGGTTGATAAAGTCCCCGAGGTAGTGGCTAATTGCTGACTTTGTTTTTCGTATTGTGTAACCAGCTCTCCATAATGGTAACGAAGTGAATCATAATTTTTTATCAATTGTTCATGATCCGTTTCTAACTTGGCGTGGGTTCCTTTTAAATCAGCGTACCTATATTCAACCTCATTAAACATTTTAGAAGAAACACAACTATACATTAGGGGAACAAGAAATAAGAGATATACTTTTTTCATAAGGTAATTATTAAGCTTTTATTTTAATCAAAATTTAATTCAACAACTACAGGGCAATGATCAGAATGCTTAGCCTCTGGCAAAATGTAGGCCCGATCGATGGCAGACGCTAAAGGCTCACTTACCAAAGCATAATCGATTCTCCACCCTTTATTATTTGCGCGTGCATTGGCTCTATAGCTCCACCAACTATAGTGATGGGGATCTGGATTTAAACTGCGAAATGAATCCACAAAACCACTGTTCATAAAATCATCTATCCAAGCTCTTTCGTTGGGTAAAAATCCTGATACATTTTTATTTCGGACAGGGTCATGAATATCGATGGCCTGATGACAAATATTATAGTCCCCACAAATAACCAGCTTTGGAAAAGTTTTCTTTAACTCATCGATATAAGCCTTAAAATCATCCATGAATTTAAATTTATAGGTCAGGCGACTTGTATTCGTCCCAGAAGGAAGATATAAACTCATTACCGCACAAGATTCAAAATCTACCCGAATGACCCGGCCTTCAAAATCCATATGATCGACTCCTGTCCCGAATTCGATATGTTTTGGTGTCTTTTTGCTTAGAATAGCTACCCCGCTGTACCCCTTTTTTTGGGCAGAAAACCAGTAATGTTGGTACCCCAAAGCTTCAATCTCTGTCATATCTACCTGCTCTTCCATCGCCTTAGTTTCTTGTAAACAAACTACATCTGGATTAGCGGCTTTAAGCCATGACACAAAATCTTTTTTTAATGCTGCACGAATTCCGTTCACATTATAAGAAATAATTTTCATATGCTCTAAAATACAGATTTGTTTGTTATTTTTGATTTGGTCCTCATCTTTTATTCCATAATCTATGAACACTTTATTCAAACTTACCCGCCCTCATTTATTCGCCATTTTTACTGTGGCATTACTCTTTTCTGCCTCACTAAAAGGCCAAGAAAAAAACGACAGTATTCCTACCTATACAAAAGAATGGAAATTAAATTCTTTTAACTTATTGGTTTTTCAAGCCTTAGAAATTTCCTACGAAAAGTATATAGATACTGAAACTAGTTATGGGTTTACTGGACTTATTAGCCTTGCTGGAAAAGACAGGTTTAACGACACAGCCCCTTTTTATTACGAGGATATCGCACTTTCATCCTTTTACCGAATCTACTTTGGCAAGGAATCTAATAAAGGATTTTTTATTGAAGCATTTGGGAGCTTATCGGTAGGGGAATATGATAATTATGTCGATTATGACTATTATCCAGTAGACTATGATTATAGTAGAACAGATTATTCCTACAATCAATCGTTTACTGAATTCGGACTAGGCTTCGCTATTGGCGGCAAGTTTATCACCAAAGAAAAATACAGCCTTAGCGTTATTGGAGGTTTAGCCCGAAACTTACTTTCAGACAAAGGACCTGGCGCCATGCCTAGGGTTGGAATTACCGTTGGAAAACGTTTTTAGATTTTCTGTAGCCAATGTTTTACATTGAGCCTTTCATCTAAGAAAGTAGGCAGGTCTACAATCGCTATACGATCTTGTAGCATGGTATCTCGATCCCTAATTGTAACCGTCTTATCCTCTAAAGACTGATGGTCTACTGTAATGCAATAAGGCGTGCCCAATGCATCTTGTCTACGATAACGTCTACCTACTGCGTCTTTTTCGTCATAAGCCGTTTCGTGCTCCCATTTTAAGGTGTCTACCAACTCTTTTGCCAGAGCGGGTAAACCATCTTTTTTAACCAATGGTAAAACGGCTACCTTAGTCGGTGCAAGTACAGACGGTAATTTTAAAACGGTTCTTTGGCTTCCATCTTCTAGGGTCTCTTCTCGTAACGCCCAAGAAAAAGTAGCTAAAAACATACGGTCTAAACCAATGGACGTTTCTACAACATAGGGCACATAATTTTCGTTTTGCTCGGGGTCAAAGTACTGAAGCTTTTTTCCTGAAAATTCTTCATGGCTAGATAAATCAAAATCTGTTCTCGAGTGAATCCCCTCTAATTCCTTAAAACCGAACGGAAACTTAAATTCTATATCCGCTGCTGCATCTGCGTAATGTGCTAATTTTTCATGATCGTGGAAACGATAATTTTCTTCTCCCATTCCAAGAGAAAGGTGCCATTTAAGTCTTGTTTGTTTCCATTGCTCATACCACTCTTTTTGGGTCCCCGGAGGCACAAAGAATTGCATTTCCATCTGTTCAAACTCCCGCATTCTAAAAATAAATTGTCGGGCGACAATTTCATTGCGAAAAGCTTTCCCTGTTTGTGCAATTCCAAATGGAATTTTCATTCGCCCAGTCTTCTGTACATTTAAGAAATTAACAAAAATTCCCTGTGCAGTTTCTGGACGTAAATATAAATCCATGGCACTATCGGCAGAAGCCCCTAGTTTGGTGCCAAACATCAGGTTAAACTGCTTTACGTCTGTCCAGTTACGAGAGCCAGACTCTGGACAAGCAATTTCCAACTCTTCTATCAATAATTTAACGTCTGCTAAGTCTTCTTTTTCTAGCGACTGACCTAGTCTTTTAAGTATGCCATCTATTTTTTCTTGGTAGGCTAACACTCGTGGATTAGTTGCTAAAAACTGATCTTTATCAAAAGTGTCTCCAAATCGTTTAGCGGCCTTTTTAACTTCCTTCTCAATTTTTGTTTCAATCTTACCACAATAGTCCTCTACCAAAACATCTGCACGATATCTCTTCTTTGAATCTTTATTATCAATTAAAGGATCATTAAAAGCATCTACATGCCCAGAAGCTTTCCAAGTAGTCGGATGCATAAAAATAGCAGCATCAATTCCTACAATATTACTGTGTAATTGCACCATCGATTTCCACCAATAGTCTCTTATATTTTTTTTTTAGGGCTACGCCATTTTGAGCATAATCATAAACGGCGCTTAGCCCATCATAAATTTCACTTGAGGGAAATACAAATCCGTATTCTTTTGCGTGAGAAATGATCTTCTTAAAATCTGTCATGGCACAAAAATAATCCTTTTTCGTATTTTGTCATCCCAAATCTTATTGAAATGAAGCAACTCTTCAAAGATCTTTTCTTATTGTTCTTTCCACAGCTTTGTTTGGGTTGTCAAAAAGAACTTTTAGACACCACCCAAGTTATTTGTTTTAGCTGTGAACTAGGGCTCTCTTTGAACTACATGCCTTTAAAAAAGGATTGTTTTCATTTTCCAGACCCTAGGAACAATTGGCCTATTGATTGTGGATTTTACCTGTATTATTTTAAAGAAAAACAAGGGATAGAAACCTTGCTTTATGCCTTAAAATACCAAGGGAATCGAAAGGTAGGTACTTTCTTAGGACAAAAATTAGCCGATACTATCGCCGAATCTCCCCTTCATTTTGATGGAATTATTGGCGTCCCTTTACACCCTTTACACCCTTTACGTTTGTTTAATCGAGGATATAATCAAGTAGATCTTATTGGAAAATGCGCAGGAGAAGTTTTAAAAATCCCCTACTACCCCTCTATTCTTAAAAAAACACGCCAGCCCTATCCAAAACCAGGCAGGATAGACAAAAACTAATGTCCAATGCATTCCAAATAAACACAAAACAACGCTTAAAAAAAGGACATTATCTAATCATTGATGATATTTTTACTACTGGAGCTACTTTAAACGCTTGTATTAAAATTCTTAACAAACAACCCGGGATTAGCCTAAGTATTGGGCTAATTGCTTATCGAAATTAATAGATTTATATGTTTCTTTGTAAAAAATTAGTTCGTTCTAAAAAACTTAAATTCATCTTTGACCTAATCATTTTTTAGCAAATTGAAAAAGTTTAAAAAGTTTAAAAAGTTCAATGCCTGTTATTAATTTTAAACACCACGCATCAATGAAAAAAACACTTGCAGGTATTGCTGTTATTATTTGTATTCTTTCGACAAGTCATTGTGCCAAAAGAGGAACGCCAACCGGAGGTTTAAAAGACTCTTTACCCCCCGTATTAGTGAATGCCAACCCCCCTTTGAATAACACTAATTTCGATGCCGAAAAAGTGGTTATGGTATTCGACGAATATATGCAGCTTATTGATCTTGCCAATCAACTCATTGTATCCCCTCCTTTAGAAAAAAGTGATTATACTATTTTCCCAGAAGGAACCATTAGCAAAAAGGTTGAAATCCGCTTTAATAAACCGCCGAAAGACAACACTACCTATACCTTTAACTTTGGGGGTTCAATTATAGATTATAACGAGGGGAACGCTTATCCCTTTTTTAGTTATACTTTTTCTACAGGCGATTATTTAGATTCTTTACAACTTTCGGGCGTCGTTAAAAATGCTTTCGAAAATAAAGCTCCTAGTCGTATCTCAATTCATCTTTACCCAATAGACTCTACTTACACAGACTCCACAATATTTCTTCAAAAGCCTCTTTATGTAGGAAACACCTTAGATAGCGTATACTTCAATTTACAAAGTTTGGCGCCGGGTAAATATGAATTTCTAGCCATAGAAGATGTATCAAAAAACTATGTGTTTGATCAGAATATAGATAAGATTGGTTTCTTTAATTCGCCTATCGAATTACCCCAAGACTCCTTAAAATTCCCGTTATTATTTAAAGAAATCCCGAACTTTCAATGGGGGCAAGCCAGGTTAATTAATGACCACCATCTAGAGGTTAGTTTTTTTGGTGAAAATACCAGCGGACGAAAAGTAATTTTAGATTCTACTTTTCAGGCAAAATCAAACGGTTTCTTTACACGTGACCGAGAAAAAGACACACTCCACTATTGGTTTACCCCCAAGAAGAGCTAGACTCATTGGTCCTACAATTTGAAGAAAAAGATTCTTTAAGACCCTTTACCGTAAAGCCCTATAGATTGGTAAAGGATTCTTTGGAGATTACCATCGTCCCTGGGAACAATCAATCGCTTAACTTTTTAGATACTTTAAAAATCAAAAGTAATTTACCCATTGTTTCTGTAGACAATGACTACATACAAATTTTTGATCTAGATACCCTAGAGGTTTCTTTCCGAACTTGGATTGACGAAAACAAAGACTATATCTATTTTGACTTTGATAAACTCCCTAACGACACCTACCGTTTACAATTACTCCCTAATGCCATCACAGATTTTCTAGGAGCCACCAATGACACCCTTAAACATAGCGTTCGTACAAAAGCTGTAGAAGACTATGGAAATCTATTTTTAACGGTCACTCAAAAAAGATCCTAGTACGTCCTACTTTTTTGAATTATTAGACGAAAGAGGCAAGGTAGTCCGTAAGGTTTTTAAAAACCAAACAAACTTTTATAGCCTTGAATATTTGTTGCCAGGAAACTATCAAATACGCATGATAAACGATCGGAACGGAAATGGGCGCTGGGATACAGGGAATTATTTACAGAAGAGACAACCAGAAGAAGTTTTCTATCTAGAAGAATATTTGAATCTAAGAGCGAATTGGGACTTAAACGAGACTTTTACGATTGAATAGTAAAGTCATCTCTGTCTTCTAAAAAATTGAGCTTTCTTCGGGCTAAATACATCGACTCTTTGTCCATAATCCATGTGGTTTGTCCTTCTTTATGTGGTGATACTCGTCCTTTTTCTTCTCCCATAAAATCATATATGGCAGTGTGCCCCGGGTAATGTAACCCAGCCCCATCTTTGCCAATGCGATTAACCCCCACACAATAGGCCATGTTCTCAATACTTCTAGCTTTAAGTAAGGTGTCCCATGCAGCGATTCTCTTGTGTGGCCAATTGGCTGTAAAGATTAAAAGATCGTAATCTTCTGTATTTCTGGCCCATACCGGAAAACGTAAATCGTAACACACACGTAAACAAATCTTCCAACCTTTATAATTTATTAATCCGTTATTTTGTCCTGTTTCATAAGCTTCATTTTCTCCAGAAAGGGTAAATGTATGCCTTTTATCATACCACTGAATTTCACCCGATGGAGAAACAAACAAAAACCGATTATAGTATTTCCCTTGGTCAGTAATGGGGCAACTTCCCGCTAGGGCCGCATGGGTTTTTTTAGCCCATTTCTGCATCCATGTTACCGTAGGTCCGGTCATCTCCTCAGAAAATTTTTGACTTTCCATGGTAAAACCTGTGGTAAACATTTCTGGTAAAATAATAATATCTGTGTCAGCTAATTGTGTGAGATGTTTTTCTAGGTGGGTCCAGTTTTGGTGTTTGTCTTCCCAGAAAATATTGGTTTGAATAGCAGTAACGGAGAGGTTAGAATCCATATCTTTAGGTATACACTTAGGGCTCATTACTATAACCCATGACTGTGCTATTAAAATTAATATTTATTTGTAAGTTATCACTCAAAAAAACAAAAGAATGAACGATCATAACAAGATTTTAATTTTCCTTTTTACTGTTTTTACCTCCCTATCTATACATGCACAAATTTCTTATTTCCCAGAAGCCAATGCCCCTTGGGAACGACGTACAGCAAAAGAAATGAACTTAGACCCAGCCGCATTAGAAAAAGCGGTGCTCTATGCAAAAGAAAATGAATACAGTGGATCGAGAGACTTACGAATCGCGATCTTAAAAGGTTTTGCTCGGGAACCTTATCACCAAATAGTAGGACCTACTAAAAAAAGAGGTGGCCCCGCCGGTATGGTCCTTAAAGACGGATATTTGGTGGCTTCGTGGGGTGACCTAAAGCGGGTAGACATGACCTTTTCTGTGACCAAAAGTTATTTATCAACCGTAGCTGGACTTGCTGCGGACCGTCAGCTTTTTCAAACAAACCAGAAGGTTAACCAAAGTATTTGGGATCATACTTTTGAGGGGCAACACAACCAAAAAATTACTTGGCAGCATCTACTCAACCAATCTTCCGATTGGAGCGGAACACTATGGGGAGGACACGATTGGGCAGATCGACCTCCAAAAGAAGGCGGTATAGACGACTGGAAAAATAGAACTCTTCATACACCAGGCACTCATTTTAAATACAATGATGTAAGGGTGAACTTATTAGCCTACTCCCTACTCAATGTGTGGAGAAAACCTTTACCTCAGGTCCTAAAAACTTATATCATGGACCCTATCGGTGCTTCAACGACTTGGAGATGGTATGGCTATGACAACTCATGGATAGATCTCGATGGCCACCGTGTTCAATCCGTTTCTGGTGGAGGGCACTCGGGGGGAGGTTTATTCATCTCTACAGAAGATCATGCAAGATTTGGATTATTATTCCTTAATGAGGGAAAATGGAAAGACCAGCAGCTCATTAGTAAGGATTGGATTGATGAAGCCACAACATCCTCTTTCGCCAACCCTAGTTATGGATATCTTTGGTGGCTCAATCGCAAAGCAGGTGTGCGTTATATAGAAGAAGCTGGAGAAGACATGTATTATGCTGCGGGTTTTGGGGGGAATTTTATTGTAATCCTTCCTAAAGAAAATATGGTGGTCGTTACCCGATGGCTAGCGCCCAGTAACTTTGTGTCTTTTATGCAACTTATTCTGAACGCTGTACAATGATAAAAGTAACTCCTCCAAAAGCGGCCATTTTTGATATGGACGGAACCCTAGTCGATAATATGCATATCCACCACCAAGCATGGATGGAGTTTATTAAAGAAAAAGAACTAAATATCGACGCAACAACCTTTGAAAGAGATTACCACAAAGGAACATTAATTGAGGTCATGCAGCGCTTTTTCCCTGATTTAACCACTGATGAAGAGCTGCGTGCCGTAGGGAACGAAAAAGAAGCTTTATACAGACAAATTTTTACTCCCCACATCCAACCCTTAGCTGGGCTAATCGATTTTTTAATCACCTTAGCACAACAAGGAATTCCGATGGGGTTAGCCACCATGGGAGATCAGAACAATATTAATCTCACCCTAGATGGCCTAGGCATTCGCAATTATTTTCATAGTACTACAGGGGGGCACCAAGTAAAAAAAGGGAAACCCGATCCTGAAATTTTTCTATTAGCAGCAAAAAAAATAGGCGTATCACCAAGCGAATGTTTGGCTTTTGAAGATACCCAATCGGGTATTACTTCCGCCTTGGCGGCAGGAATGCAAGTCGTAGGGATCGCCACTCAGTTTTCTACCAAAGAATTAAAAGCCTTAGGTTGTGTCGCTGCAATCGATGACTATACTTCTATTCGACTCATCTAAGTATCGGCCTGTTTAATTACTTTTAGTAATAATCCCCAAACGACCTTTTATGCCAAAAAAATTATTCCCTTTTTTACAAGTCTTCTTCATTGGATGTTTAACTTATTTTGGACACGAGTTGGCACATTTATTTATCCATCTTGGATTGGGTCATCGTGTTACCTTTAAAATGAACCACATCCTAATCCATCAACCTCAACCTATCGTTGCACCTATCCATAGGGTTTTCGTTTACGGAAGTGGCGTATTGTTTACTTTTTTACAAGGAATGATCGGCTATCGAGTATTTATAAAAAACCAAAGTCAATGGGGGTTTACGCTATTATTAGCTGCTTTTACACTCCGTTTTGCTGCGGCTATGTTAGGAATTGCAACGAATAGTGATGAAATGAAAATAAGTATTGCCATGGGCCTACCCATCTATTTCTGGACCATTATCGTATTCGTTGGATTTCTTATTTTAATCTATAAAGGAAAGAAGAAAAACGGCTTAAACTTAACATCGGTTCTTGGTCAATTTTTAATTTTATTACTCGCTATCTACTTATTTAGTTTAATTGAGATTTAAAAAAGATTAGCTTCCATGTATTTGGAATATTACTTTAAAAAAGTAAACTTTAGTTATGAAAAACTTACACTTCTTTTTCTTTGGCTTCATTTTATCCCTACAAGGCGCTTACAGCCAAGCTGCCGTAATGACTAATGCTTATCACAGAAATAGCACTTCCCTAGATGGGGAATGGCATTATATTGTAGACCCCTACGAAAATGGCTTCTATAATTATCGCTATGAACCTTTTGAGAACCAAGAAAATCCGAGTAATGGGGCCTTTTTTAATAACGCTAAACGCAAAAACAAAGCAGACCTTGTAGAATATAACTTCGATAAAATGGATGTGTTGTCCGTTCCTGGAGATTGGAATTCTCAAAAAGATCAGCTCTTTTATTACGAAGGATCGATTTGGTATAAAACATCTTTTGACTACCAAAAAAAAGAAAAAGATCACCGGGTGTTTTTGTACTTCGGGGCTTCAAATTACCAAACAGATGTTTACCTCAACGGAAAGAAATTAGGACGACATCTGGGAGGGTTTACTCCATTTCAATTTGAAACCACCAAACTGCTAAAAGAAAAAGACAACTTTCTTATTGTTAAAGTTGATAACCAAAGAAAAAGAGAAGGCGTTCCTACATTAAATACAGATTGGTGGAATTATGGTGGAATTACACGTTCGGTCAAATTAATCGAAACGCCTCCTACTTATATCAGAAATTACCGTTTACAATTAGCTCCTAACAATCCCCAAATCATTCAAGGTCATGTTTTATTACACGGGGCGGACCTAGAGAAACAAGAGGTTAAGATTCAAATACCTGCCTTAGGTATAAATCGGGTGTTTAAGACTAATTCGTTAGGCGAAGCTACTTTTGAAATCTCCACGAATGATATTGATTACTGGTCTCCAGAGACTCCCAAACTCTACGAGGTTCAGCTCAGCACCTCTTCAGATTATGTCGCTGATAATATTGGGTGGCGAACGATTAAAACTAATGGAGATAAAATTTTACTTAATGGTGAGCCGGTTTTCTTAAAAGGAATTTCTATCCATGAAGAAAGTCCGCTACGCGGGGGTAGAGCCCACACTATAGAAGATGCGAAAGCGCTGCTCAGCTCGGCCAAAGCTTTGGGGTGTAACTATGTGCGTTTAGCGCACTACCCACACAATGAACACATGATCAGAATGGCCGATGAAATGGGCATCTTAGTATGGGAAGAAATTCCTGTCTACTGGACCATAGATTGGGAAAATTCTGTCACTTACCTAAATGCAGAAAATCAGCTGGGTGCAATGATCGATAGAGATCAAAATCGAGCTAGTGTAATCGTGTGGTCTATGGCTAACGAAACTCCTAGGAGTGATGCCAGAAATCATTTTCTTTCAAAACTGGTTGCCTTTACCAAAAGCAAAGATCCGTCTAGGCTTATTAGTGCAGCACTAGAACAAAAGCACCTAGCGGGTAAGCCCCTTACCAGAACCATAAGCGACCCTTTTGCAGATCAAGTAGATCTCCTAAGTTTTAATCAATATATCGGTTGGTATGACGGTGATGTTGAGAAATGCAAACAAATCACTTGGGAGATTACTCAAAACAAACCCGTGATCATTTCAGAGTTTGGAGCGGGGGCAAAATATGGCTTACATGGCGATAAAGATAATAGGTGGACAGAAGAATACCAGGCTTACTTATACGAGGAAACGCTAAAAATGCTAGCGCAAATTGATCAGCTTATTGGCTTGTCCCCTTGGATATTAATGGATTTTAAATCCCCTAGAAGAGTACTCCCCGATATTCAAGATAACTTTAATCGGAAAGGATTGATCTCGGAAAAAGGAGAAAAGAAAGCGGCTTATTATGTTTTACAAAAATACTATCAAAAAAAATAGCCTATTCACATAGGCGAATAGGCTATTAGGCAATGTAATCTAAATTTATCCTTTGAGACTCGCCGATAGATATTCTCTGTTCATACGAGCTATATTTTCTAAAGAAATTCCTTTTGGGCATTCTACCTCACAAGCTCCTGTGTTGGTACAATTTCCAAATCCTTCTTCATCCATTTGTTTTACCATGTTAAGTACGCGATCTGTCGCTTCAACTTTTCCTTGAGGGAGCAGTGCATACTGAGATACCTTTGCGGAGACAAACAACATAGCAGAGGCATTCTTACAACTCGCTACACAGGCTCCACATCCAATACAAGTAGCGGCATCAAAAGCTTTATCAGCATCGTGCTTATCAATAGGAATGGCGTTGGCATCTTGTGTGTTTCCAGAAGTATTAACACTCACAAACCCACCTGCATGCTGAATACGGTCAAAAGCAGAACGGTCTACAGCCAAATCTTTGACCACCGGAAAAGCATTCGCTCGGAAAGGTTCTATGGTAATGGTATCTCCATCTTTAAACTTTCGCATGTGTAATTGACAGGTGGTAACCAAACGATCGGGACCGTGAGCCTCTCCGTTGATATACATGGAACACATTCCACAAATTCCTTCACGGCAATCGTGATCAAAAGCGACCGGATCTATTCCTTTACCAATCAGTTCTTCATTCAAAACATCCATCATTTCTAAGAAAGACATATCTGGAGATACATTTTCTATGGGATAGGTTTCTATACTTCCTGTAGCATCTGCGTTTGCTTGACGCCAAATTTTTAAAGTTAAATTCATAATTCTATTTGTATGAACGTGTTTTTACCTCAATTTCTTCATAATTCAAATCCTCTTTGACTAAAACAGCCTCCGAAGGTTCTCCCTTATATTCCCAAGCAGAGACAAACGTAAAGTTTTTATCATCCCGCATAGCTTCACCTTCTGGGGTTTGTGACTCCTCGCGGAAGTGACCCCCACAAGATTCTGTTCGCTCTAGTGCATCCTTTGCAAATAATTCTCCTAATTCTAGGAAGTCTGCTACTCGCCCAGCTTTTGCCAGTTGTTCGTTGAATTCGCTTGCCGTACCAGGAACATTAACGTTTTTGTAGAAATCTTCACGTAGGGCTTTAATTTCGGCGATGGCTTCTTTTAATCCCGTTTCGTTTCTAGACATTCCACATTTATCCCACATTATTTTTCCTAATTTTCTATGGTAATAGTCCACAGAATTAGAACCCTTGTTATTGATAAATGCATCGATTTGATCCTTCACCGCTTTTTCTGCTGCATCAAATTCTGGTGTGTTGGTATTAATGGCTCCGGTTCGTATATCATCGGCTAAATAATCACCTATGGTATAGGGCAGAACAAAATAACCATCTGCAAGACCTTGCATTAAAGCAGAGGCACCTAATCTGTTTGCACCATGATCAGAGAAGTTGGCTTCTCCAATAGCATAACAACCCGGGATGCTGGTCATTAAGTTATAATCTACCCATACTCCGCCCATCGTATAGTGGACTGCTGGATAAATCATCATCGGGGTTTCGTAAGGGTTTTGGTCAACGATTTTTTCGTACATCTGGAAAAGGTTTCCATATTTTGCACGAACAACATCTTGTCCTAATTTTTTTATAAGCGCTTCATCGTTTTCATTTAGACCTTTCACATGGGCCTGTTCTTTCCCATAACGCATAATGGCAGAAGCAAAGTCTAAGTAAACCGCCTCCCCTGTTTTGTTTACGCCATAGCCTGCATCGCAACGTTCTTTGGCCGCTCTAGAGGCAACATCGCGTGGAACTAAGTTACCAAAGGCTGGGTAACGACGCTCTAAATAGTAATCGCGGTTTTCTTCTGCAATCGCTGTCGGTTTCAATTTACCTTCACGAATCGCTTTCACATCTTCGATATTTTTAGGCACCCAGATACGTCCATCATTACGCAAAGACTCTGACATTAATGTCAATTTGGATTGATGATCACCAGATACAGGAATACAAGTTGGGTGAATCTGTGTAAAACACGGGTTGGCAAAATGTGCTCCTTTTTTATGAATTTTCCAGCCTGCAGAGACATTACTCCCCATGGCATTGGTAGATAAAAAGAAAACATTCCCATATCCTCCAGAAGCGATGACCACGGCATGTGCTCCATGGCGTTCAATTTGTCCATTCACTAGGTTACGGGTAATAATCCCTCGTGCTTTTCCATCAACCAACACAAGATCCATCATCTCATGACGATTGTACATTTTAATTTTTCCACGTCCTATTTGGCGATTCATGGCAGAATAGGCCCCTAATAGTAATTGTTGACCTGTTTGTCCTTTGGCATAGAATGTTCTAGAAACCAAAACCCCACCAAAGGAACGGTTATCTAACAACCCACCATAGTCGCGCGCAAAAGGAACTCCCTGTGCTACACATTGGTCGATAATATTGGTAGAGACCTCTGCTAATCGATGAACATTTGCTTCTCGAGAACGGTAATCTCCTCCTTTAATGGTATCGTAAAAAAGACGGTAAGTTGAATCGCCATCTCCTTGATAATTTTTTGCTGCATTGATGCCTCCTTGAGCTGCAATAGAGTGCGCACGTCTTGGTGAATCTTGAAAACAAAAAGTTTTTACGTTATATCCTAGCTCCGCTAAGGTAGCAGAAGCAGAAGCACCTGCAAGTCCTGTTCCCACGACAATTACATCAATTAATCGCTTATTCGCGGGGCTTACTAAGTTAATGTGGCTTTTGTGATTGGTCCACTTATCGGCCAAAGGGCCTTGAGGTATTTTTGAATCTAAGGTCGCCATATTAAAATGCAGTTAAGTGGTGAAACAAAGCAATAAAAATAAATCCTACAGGAATTCCAATGGCAAAAGCAGTTGTAAAACCTTTAATCGCACGGGTGTACTTATTATTAGCTCCTAATGATTGAAAAGAAGAACTAAACCCGTGTAGTAGGTGTAAAGCTAAAAACCCAAAGGATAAAACATATAACCCTACCCTTACTGGATTTTCGAATTTATGTACCATTTCTTCGAAATAGCGGTTGGGGTTCTCTGGGAGAACTTCCACATATTTGTAGTTCATTTCTGGAATCCAGAAATCATAAAAGTGCAAAGCCAGGAAAGACAAAACAACCACCCCAGATATAATCATGTTACGTGACATCCAAGATGAGTTTGCTGCTCCATTATTTGTTGCATATTTATTTGTTCGTGACTTTCGGTTCTGTAACTCTAATACAAACCCCATTACAAAATGAAAAACAACACCAAATATTAATACGGGCTGTAAAGCAAATTGAACAATTGGGTTATTCCCCATAAAATGGGAAAGTTCGTTGAACACAGATTCACTAAATACGGAGGTTAAATTGATGGTAAAATGCTGTAGTAGGAAAAATACCAAAAATAAACCAGATAGCGCCATAGCAAACTTTCTGGCTAAGGACGTCTTAATTATTCCACTCATTTAATTCAAATTATTAGCACAAAATTAAAGCATAATGCCATCAGAATGAAATAATTCTACTGGATTTTTGCAGTTTATAACTACTCTAAACAATTCGTTATATTTTGTTTTAAGTTTATAATCTTTCTGGCCTGTTTTTCTATTAAATAATAAACAAAACCCCCATAGAATTAGGAATACTATTGCTTACTCTAGGATGAGTTCTTGCGTATCACTCTTTTTTCCAACCCTAATCGTGGCAGTAAAAGTCCCCTTTGGCAAATAAGTTATTCCATTTTTAGCTGTAAGTAGGGCCTTTTTCTTGTCCTTCTTTTTAAGGTTTTTTAACCCGTTTTGATCAACATTTAAATCATAACTTATAAAATTATACCCCTGATTAAGTTCTCCAGAAGAGGCATAAACCATCACCCCCTCCTTGTTCTTAATTTCAAGTTCATACATGGACTCACTCGGCGAATAAACTTTTAATTCCACCTTGGGGGCATAGGCTTTCCTCCATGGAGAATAAGCGTTACCCCACCTAGAAGAACGTCTTTGCTTCTTAATTGGCAGCAGCGCTAGCTCCGACTTGTGCCCTGATAATAAAACCCCTAAATCAGCTTGATAGATAGACCGCCCGTGGGTGCCAACCAAGAGATGATTTTCTCGTTCTTGTATCACCAGATCATGAACTGCCGCAGTCGTTAAGCCCTTTACAAAAGGATGCCATTTTTCTCCTTTATCAAAAGAGACAAATACACCAAGATCATTCCCAACATACAAACGATTTTCGTCTTTTGGGTCCTCTATAATTACATTCACAGGAGACAAGGGAAGATTCGCTTCAATGGCCATCCAGTTTTGTCCACCGTCATCACTCCTAAAAACGTAAGGAGTAAAATCATCCCAACGATATCCATTGAGGGTTACGTATACCCGCTCTTTTTTATGTTGGGAGGCGACCACCCGACTTACCCAAAGCTCTCCCGGAAATGAGTCTGAGATTCTTTTCCAGCTCCCCCCTCCGTTGGCCGTTTTATATACATATCCATCATCGCTACCTGTATAAATTAACCCAAATTGAAAAGGCGATTCTGATAGGGTGGTTAATGTTCCGTAAGCTACATTTCCTTTTCTTCCTCCTCTTGTTAAATCATCGGAAATCGTTTCCCAGTCATTTCCTTGATTAAGCGATCGGTGTAGTTTGTTTCCTCCCAAATATAAAATATCTTGGTTGTGACTAGATAATTTTATGGGGGTTTGCCAATTAAATCGATAAGGAGCCTCTCCTAGTGAATGCTTAGGCTGAATGGCCTTGCGTTGGTTGTTTTCTAAGTCTAATCGGTAGTAGTTCCCAAATTGAAAACCGGTGTAAACAATCTGACTATTTCTTTGATCGATCTCTACCTTCATTCCGTCTCCCCCCATAATAGAAGTCCACGGATTATGGCCTGTGGCCTGCCAACGCTCGTCTTCAATCGCATTGTGGGCAGCCTTCCAAACCCCATTGTCTTGTAAGCCCCCATAGACCTGATAGGGGGTTTCATTATCTACATTAATCGCATAAAATTGCCCGACAGTCGTAGAATTATTCTTAATCCAGTGCGCACCATCGTCATAGGTGATATTGATTCCTCCGTCGTTCCCATTAATTAAATGCCCCTCCTTGTCTGGGTTAATCCAAAGTGCATGGTGATCTGCATGGACATTTGACTTTCCGATAGAAGTAAAAGATTTTCCCCCATCAGCCGAAGTCAGCAGAGGAACTCCGTAAATATAAATTTTATTGGCATTTTTAAGATGTACATGTATGTGGCCAAAATAATAACCGTAGCTGTAATAGAGTCCGTCTAAAAAGCCGTCGTGTGTTTTGCTCCATGTATTTCCGCCGTCTATACTTTTATACACTTCTGCTCCAATGACTGGGGTATCAAACAACAGGGCATTGGCATCTTCTAGGTAGGTAGCTAAATCTTTAGGGACTACAGACCCTGCCCGCACACTATTCTTCAAGTTTTGGGCACGGTATTTTTCCTGAAAATTATTCTGTTTTAAAAACACATTAAGCTCCTTGTCTCCCAAGTTTAAAAACTCTTTTTTGGTCATGGTCTTAAAGTCATTTTTAGTTAGACCCCCTTGACTGTTCTTACCTTCTTCAGGCCTCCGGAATTGTGAATCGTGAATCGCATAAAGGGTCCCCGCTCCAACGACCGCAAGACCAATTCTTCCTGTGCCCTTCCCCGAAGGAAAACCGCTGTCTTGGGTGGTTATTAAGGTCCAAGATTCTCCTCCATCTATACTTTTATAAATACCCGAATGAACTCCACTCCCTTTAAAATCCCATGCTTTTCTGTCTTTTTCCCAAGCCGCAGCATATTGGATGTCAAAATTCGCGGGATCGTGTGCCATATCAATAATCCCTGTAGAATCATTGATGAATAATTGTTGGCGCCAACTTTGGCCACCATCCTTGGTCACATAAATACCTCTTTCCTTGTTGGGGGAATATAAATGGCCGGTTACCCCAACTACTAAATGTGCGGGGTCTTTAGGGTGAACCAAAATTTTACCAATATGATGACTATCTGCTAAGCCTGCAGACACCCATGTTTTTCCGTTATCGGTTGTTTTTAGCATACCTATCCCTGCATAAGAAGATCTAGAAGAATTATTTTCTCCCGTACCCACCCATAGGGTGCGTGTAGGCCAATGCATGGCCATTTCGCCAATGTTTTGGGTGGGCGCATTTTCTGTAATCGGAATAAAATGGGTTCCATTGGTGGCGGTATGCCAGATTCCTCCAGAGGCATAAGCCACATAAAATTCGGTAGGATCTTCTGGGTTTACAGCCAGGGCTACAACCCGACCGCTCATTACTTTTGGGCCTATATTTTTGAAGGGTACATTTTTTACCAAAGAATTTTCCTGCATTGTTTTAAACGCAGCGAGCGAAGTACCCAAATCTTGGGCAGAAGTTGCTGGAGTTTGTGCAGTGGCTACAGGCATTAGTAAAAAAATAAATAAACGGATCGAAAATTTCATTTTTAGTTATTTAGTTGGATGAAAATACAACTTTTATTTTTTCATCTATTTTGTAAAACTACAGCCTTGTTTTTTTTCCTACTTTTAACCAAAATAACTGTATGCGATATCAACCTCTTCCTGCCAACTTTTACCAGCAAACACGGGCGCGATTTATGGCCCAAATGAAAGCCAAAAGCCTGGCAATATTCAACTCCAACGATGTATATCCAATCAGCGCAGATTCTACTTTACCCTTTGCACAACACAGAGATATTTTCTACCTCTGTGGAGTAGATCAGGAAGAAACCATTTTATTGCTGTTCCCAGATGCGGTAGAAGCAAAATACCGCGAGATTCTCTTCGTCAGGGAAACCAACCCCCATATTGCGGTCTGGGAAGGAGCCAAATTATCTAAAGAAGAAGCCACGCGATTAACAGGGATTAATACCGTCTTCTGGCTTAGTGATTTTGATCGTATTTTTCGCGAGTTATCTTCCCAATGCGATACGTTTTACTTTAATACCAACGAACACTACAGACAAAATGTAGTAACCCAAACCCGAGAGGATCGTTTTATAAAGCAATGTAAAGCCAATTACCCTGCCCATGGAGTAGCCAAAAGCAACCCAATTCTTCAACAGCTTAGGGCAGTAAAATCAACGGAGGAAATCGCTCAAATACAAACCGCCTGTCACATCACCGAAAAAGGGTTTAGGCGTGTTTTAGACTTTGTAAAACCAGGCGTCTGGGAATATGAAATAGAAGCCGAATTAATCCACGAGTTTTTACGTCATCGATCTAAAGGTTTTGCTTATAGCCCTATTATTGCCGCAGGTAACAACGCCAATGTACTCCACTACACAGAAAACAACCAAGTCTGTAAGGCTGGTGACTTAATCTTAATGGACGTGGCCGCAGAATATGGTAATTACAGTAGTGATTTAACGCGAACTATCCCTGTTTCTGGGAAATTTAGCGACCGACAAAAAGCGGTTTATGAAGCGGTATTAAGGGTAAAAAAAGAAGCGACCCAACTATTGGTTCCCGGAACCTTATGGAAAGAATACCATGTGGAAGTAGGAAAAATAATGACGTCCGAATTACTAGGACTAGGGCTTTTAGACAAAACAGATGTGGCCAATCAAAACCCTGATTTACCCGCCTATAAAAAATATTTTATGCATGGTACTTCTCATCATATGGGTCTAGACACCCATGATTATGGTTTATTGCACTTACCTATGGAGGCACAAATGGTGTTTACTGTAGAGCCCGGAATTTATATTCCAGAAGAAGGATTTGGAATACGATTAGAAGATGATGTAGTGATTCAGGCAGAGGGAGCTCCATTTAATCTAATGAAAAACATTCCCATAGAAGTAGAAGAAATTGAAAGTTTAATGAACTCCTAGTGGCAACCACAATCGGTCCCACAAGATTGATCTTTCTTCTTAAAGAATTTTAAGTATAAACCCCTTACTGCAAAAACAGCCGCTGCGGCAACTAAAAGTATTTGTAGTGTATCCATTAGGCTAATATTTGATAAACCACTAGGGCCGATAAATAGGCGATTGAAGTCATACTAACAAGCTGAATCATGGGCCATTGCCACCCGTTCGTCTCTTTTTTAACAATGGCTAATGTACTCATACATTGCAACGCAAATGCGTAAAAGAGCATAAGAGAAACCCCTGTAGGTAAATCAAAAAGGGGCGACCCATCGGGCTTTTTTTCTCCGCCATCATTCTATTTTTAATCGTTTCTTCTTGGTCGCTTCCAACACTATAAATAGTCGCTAATGTTCCCACAAAAACCTCTCGGGCTGCAAAAGAACTGATCAGCGCAATTCCGATTTTCCAATCAAAGCCTAACGGAGCGATGGCGGGCTCAATGCTTTTTCCTAAAACCCCAATAAAAGAATGCTCTAGTTTATAAGCGGCTATTTCGGCACTTAATTCTTCTGTAGATAGCGACACGTTTTGCGGTTGGTTTTTAACAATCTCTTCTGCATTATTAAATGCTTCTCCAGGTCCAAAAGAAGCCATTAACCATAGTAAAACAGAAATGGCTAAGATGACTTTCCCCGCTTCTACGACAAAGGATTTTGTTTTTTCAAACACCGTAATCCCAACATTTTTCAAAAAGAGGTAACTTGTAGTTAGGCATCTCTATGACAAAGTAAGTCTTAGAAGGAATGGTTAATAATTTATTGAGTAATGCTGCAGACCCAATGGCCATAACAAAACCCAAAAGGTATAATCCCATTAGGGTTAACCCTTGATAACCCATTCCAAGAATTTTTCCTTCTGGAATAACCAAAGAAATTAAAATGAGATAAACAGGCAAACGGGCAGAACAGGTGGTAAATGGAGTCACTAAAATAGTGATTAAACGTTCTTTCCAGTTTTCAATATTTCGGGTGGCCATTACTGCAGGAATTGCACACGCTGTCCCAGAAATAAGTGGAATCACACTTTTACCACTTAATCCATATTTACGAAGACCACGATCCATTAAAAAAACGACCCTACTCATGTAGCCTGTTTCTTCTAAAACAGCGATAAATAAGAACAGAAAAGCAATCTGAGGAATAAAAATAACTATTCCACCCAGGCCAGAGATAATTCCCTCTGCCAATAAGTTGGTAAACAAACCAGGAGGAAGTGAGCGCTTAGTGGCTTCGCTTAATTTAGAAAAAGTTTCATCAATGAGGTCCATGGGCACACTACTCCATTCAAAAATTACCTGAAAAATGGTGAGTAGAATTAGAAAGAAAATAATATATCCCCAAATACGATGGATTAATACCCGGTCTAGTCGAGATCGAAAATCTGTTGCCTTGTTAAGATCGACCGCGTAGGTTTCTTTTAAAGCTTGATTTATAATTTGGTAACGCTTTATGGTTTCCTTTTGCTGCAACCTTTTAAGGTGATATTCGGGTTGTGTTTTATAGGCAGTAGCATCCTCCACCTTTTTCCGCTCTAAAGGAGTGAAGTTAACATCCTGTGTAATAACCAACCATAACTTATAGAGCGATTGATCTGGAAAAACCTTCTCTAAATTTTCGAAATAAGAGGGATCTATTCCACGGATATCCGTAATACTCTCGGTAGAAAGGGCACGGTAGTCTAATAAATGTTGCTTTAATTGATCAATCCCAGAGTTTTCTCTTGTACTAATCAGGGCAACTTTTGTTTTTAGCTTTTCTTCTAGCGCTTCTATATCTAACGAAATACCTTTTCGCTTCATTCGGTCAGACATATTAATCACCAAAAGCGTGGGGATTTCTAGGTCTTTGATTTGGGTAAAAAGCAATAAATTCCGCTTCAGGTTCTCTATGTCTGAAACCACCACAGCTACATCTGGGTAGTCTTTGTCATTTTTGTTGAGTAATAATTCGATGACTACACTCTCGTCCATAGAGGAAGCGTTTAGGCTATAGGTCCCTGGAAGATCGATAATATGGGCCTTGGTTGTCCTATTCAAACGGCAGATTCCTTGCTTTTTTTCAACCGTAATTCCTGGATAATTTCCCACCTTTTGATTGAGGCCTGTTAAAGCATTAAATACCGAAGTTTTTCCTGTATTCGGATTTCCGATTAGCGCAACATTTAGGGCCGTACTCATAAGATTAAATCAATGGTAATATATTGTGCTGTTTCTTTCCGAATAGCCAAGTGGCAACCATCTATCACTAAATAAAGAGGATCCTTTAGCGGTGCTAATTGAACCAGATGAACCTCGTTGCCGGGTAAACATCCCATCTCAATTAACTTTAGTGGAAGCATCTCTGTATCTATAGAGACAATTTTTCCGCGTTGGTCTTTTTTGATCTGATCTAAGGTGATCATTATTTAGAATGATTTTAAAGAAGTATAAGTAACGGAAAATGGTTGGCCTCCCAAATACCCAAGGGAATCTTTTTTACTCCAACGGTTAATCTTCATATTCCTTTTTTAATAGGTCTATATCTGCTATAATTTTATCCATGTCTTCTGACTTTGTGCCATCGTAGTAACCGCGAATCCTTTTATCTGGATCGACCAGGACAAAATTTTCTGTATGAATCATATCATAAGGTCCCCCATCTCCATCTTCTTTCACCACAAAATAAGATTTCCTTGCCAGGCTGTATATTTCCTTTTTATCTCCGGTGACTAAATTCCACTTGCGGTCATTAACCCCTTTTTCTAGGGCATATTTTTTAAGCTGTGCTACAGAGTCTATTTCTGGAGTAACGCTAAAGGAAAGTAATTTAACTTGGTTGTCTGCCAGAATATGAGCTTGTAATTTTGCCATATTATTGGTCATCATTGGGCAAATAGATGGACAAGTGGTAAAAAAGAAATCGGCTACATAAATCTTGCCGCTGTAATCGCGCTGGGTAATTATATTGCCATTCTGATTTGTTAATCTAAAATCTGCTATGGTATGATATTTTTTTACATGCTGCAAGGTGCTATCGACAAGTTCAAAACTGACCTCGGCGGGCTGATAAATTGGGAGCACTTTATTGGGGGTTAATGCGCGGTAAAATAAGATCAAAATAATGATGGAGATTCCTCCAAGAAGAAAAAGGAACTTGCGATATCGGTAAAGAATCATTTTCATAGTCCCTGCAAAAATACATTCTTTTTCTGGGGTTTTTATACCTACCAAAAATGTTAAAAGAAAGATAAATGGACTTGTGCCATGTGGGGACTTTAAGAAATGCTTATTTTTGGGCTTTATTTTGAAACACCCTACTATGGATCCAGTGATTATCAAAGGCATTCAACTCTTACTGAGTTTATCTATTCTAGTCGTTTTACACGAGCTAGGACATTTTATTCCTGCAAAATTATTCAAAACTAAAGTTGAAAAATTCTACCTCTTTTTTGATGTTAATTTTTCTTTATTCAAAAAGAAAATTGGAGATACAGAGTACGGAATCGGATGGTTGCCTCTTGGAGGTTATGTAAAAATCGCCGGTATGATCGACGAAAGCATGGATACCGAGCAAATGAAGCAACCCCCACAACCTTGGGAGTTTAGATCTAAGCCCGCTTGGCAAAGACTCATTATTATGCTCGGAGGGGTTACTGTAAATATTATTCTTGGATTTTTAATCTATATGATGATCTTGTTTGTTTGGGGAAAAGAGGTACTCCCTACCGAGGATATGTCCTATGGGTTTAATGCATCGACTATTGCAGAAAATATTGGTTTTGAAGATGGAGATCAAATTTTAAGAGTCGATGGAGCAACCTTTGAATATGTCTTGGATATTAACCGTCAACTATTTCTTAGAAGCCCCAAAACCGTAGAAGTTAGACATGCAAATGGAGCCATGGAAATTATCGCTATCCCAGAAGATTTTGGGACAAGAATGTTTGAAAGTGGAGAATATTTTTCCGCTTAATCAAAATCGTCTTCGATTTCATCGATAGCCTCTATCCCAGGAAACCCAGCAGAAAAAGCAGGACTACAAATAGGAGGGGATAAAGTTTCTTTTGATGGAAAACCCATCAATGCTTTAGGAGACATAAGAAGTGAGGATCTCAAAACTCAAGATAGCGTGGTGTTAAATATTCTGAGAAAGAAAAGGCCAAAACGATAACCGTTTTTCCTACAGAGAAAGCTACTTTTAGGGTTTATTTAAAACCTGAATTCGATTTTAACACCACCCATGTTGACCTGGATTTAGACCAAAGTATCACAGAAGGTTTTGCCTATGGATACTGGACCTTACATGACTATGTCGCACAATTCAAATATATATTTACTAAAAAAAGGAGCAACCCAAGTAGGGGGCTTTGGAGCAATTGGGAACCTTTTCCCAGCGCAATGGGATTGGCAAGGTTTCTGGAGCAGTACAGCATTGATCTCAATTATTCTTGCGTTTATGAATGTACTACCTATCCCAGCTTTAGACGGGGGGCACGTAATGTTTTTGTTGTATGAAATGATTAGTGGCCGCAAACCCAACGATAAGTTTATGGAGTATGCACAAATGTTTGGGTTTTTCTTGCTATTAGCTTTGGTCTTATTTGCGAATGGAAATGATCTTTACAGATGGTTATTTACATAATTAGCACGATTTTTCCTCAAATCTTTGAGCCTCCCACTACTCTTTTTATATTTGATAATCAAGACACTAAATTTAATACAATGAAAAAAAAAATTCTCTTGCTTTCGATTGCCTTTTTTGGCTTAAGCTTAAATGCACAAGATAAAAAAATTACTATCCCTGACTTAAAAGCCCAGTTTAATTTATTGAACGAAAATGAAGCGGGAGAAATTGATCCAATCAACGATAAAGAAATCAATAAAAAAGTTAAGTTTTTTATCGAAGAAAAATTTCTCAATGTTGAGTACACTAGGAATATTATTTGGGATAGTTATGAAACCTTTTTAAGCCCATTTGATCGCTATCACTACCACACTTATATCGTACAAGTAAAAGTAGAAGAGGTTGACCGTCTTAAATACATAGAGGTTAAGTATAATCCCAATACAGACAAGATAGAAAGCAACTTTTGAATGGAACGAAGAGATCGAAGATTTTGAAGAGGTAGAAGTAGAAAAAGAAGCGGCAGCAATAAATACTTAAAATAAAGCGATAGGAGTTTGGCAAAAAAAGATTTTCAGTTATCTTTGCCAACCGAATAACCATCCTCCTTAGCTCAGTTGGTTAGAGCATCTGACTGTTAATCAGAGGGTCCTAGGTTCGAGCCCTAGAGGGGGAGCCATCATAGACAAGAGGTCATTTTTGACCTCTTTTTTATTTTTACCACTTTTTAAAACATTGGTTGCCAATAGAATAGACTTAATCTCTGGAGTGAAAATGTGGTTGCAACTCTCAAAATCGAAATTTTCGAATTTTTCAGTAAAGATGCAACCAAGAATCTTCTGTTTGGTCTTTCCATCCGCCTTATCCCAATACTGACTTAGGTTTTCAATCATTGGGAGAGTTTTATTCAAATACACTTTAAAAGGACTCTTCGTAGCCTTCAACCGTTCCAACTTTATCTGTTTATCATGTAACTCAGATTCGATTCTACTCTTCATTTCGTTGTAATCAGAAGAGGTGATATCTCCATCAAGAAATGAGTTTTGCAAGTTGGTTTGTCGCGTCACAAACTTCTCAATATCAGTCTGCATTCTATTAATCTCAGTTTTTCTTGTGATGTCTTCTCTATCGATTAATGATTCGAGTTGAGATTTATATACTTTAACCATTCCAGCAGTAAAAGAAATCTTGTTTAGTAACTTCTTAATTTGTTCGTGTGCCCAATCCACACGAAATCTTTGACATCGGGGTTTGGTACATAAATAATAGTGATGCCATTCCTTGTTTCTACTTTGAGATTTGTAGGCAGTAAGCGTTCTACCATGTTCTCTACACTTCATGAACCCCTTTAAGGGGTATAGGTCTGTTTTATCAGACTTAAAATCGAAATTTCTAACTCTGCCGTCCAAGTAGTCATTAGCCCTCTTAAAAAGTTCATCCGACACCAATGGAGGGTGTAACCCAATTACAATTTGTTCCTCTTCCTTTTTCCACGCTTTAACCTTGACCTTTCCTGTGTAAACAACATTTCTAATGATATTGTAAAACGTTTGTTTGGTGATATTGAACGATTTACCCTTGTAAGGATATTTCTGTTCATTAATATATTTTCTAACTTCATTAGCAGAATAAACTCCCAACACCAACCTATCAAAACATTCTTTAATGTAAGGTGCTGCTTCATTAGGTCTAAGAGTTGATTTACCTTCAACACGACAATTATCATAACCTCTTGGAGCGGAACCTGTCCAGCAACCTTCTATTCTCGCTCTTCTTGATCCCTCTGTGGTTCTAATGGAATTTTTATCATTCTCAACTTCTGGAAGGGTTAAATAAATACTCAGCAGAACCTTACTGTCAGGATTTGAAAGATCTATGGGTTGTTCTACAGTTGATATGAGTACTCCAAGTTTCTCGAGTTTATTTATTTCATTTAATGCCAAGTAGACATTTCGTGACCACCTGTCCCAACGAAGACATAGAATTTGATCAACTTTCCCACGATTTTTTTTGAGAAATTTTAAAATTTTATTCCATTCAGGACGATCAAAATTTTTGCCGCTGCAATCTTCAGTATATACGTCCAATATTGGATAGTTGTGTAGTTTACAAAATTGTTTAATTACATCTTCTTGGTGTTGCAGGGAGTACCCTCGATCTGCCTGATCATCAGTACTAACGCGTTTATAAATTATGGTTCTCATGACTGCATTTTATATGATTCATATTCAATTAATGCTAATGTCTCCAATAGTTTATGGATGCGCGCTATATCCTCGTTAGAAATATTATTTAATTCAATTTTCAGTTCTTTTATTTCATTTGATTTTGACATCATCTAATACCTACTTAGAATATCATTGATGATTTCTTCATCCGCTATTGAAATCATATAACGTATGTGCTGCAGCTTGTTAATTTTTTCTTCCCACTCCAGGTCCAAAATTGATTTAGGTTTTGGCTTACACCCAAATTCCTTTTCATAACGCTGCTCATATTCCTTTTCAAACTTTTCTTCAAGTTCACTGCGAATTGTACTTATTAATATTTGTTCTTTAAGAGACTCTTTTCTTTTGATTTCATCTCTTTTTTCAGCTTGTAATTCAAGACGTCTTTTGTATTTTCTATCTCTTGACTCATCGGTTTCAATCGCAATTTCATAAACGGGCAGAATTCCTTTACCATACTCTAATTGTTCAAACAATCTAAGATTTGACCCCTCTGGAGTCTCATCGATCTCATGGATTTTAAGCAAACGCTTAAGAGAGGAAACTGAAAGATCAATATGAAGAACAGTTCTTGCCAGTTCGTATCGATCTTTTGCCGCCTCATTATAATTATCGACAGCGTCAATCCCAGGGACCTTCATTCTTTTCTTACCCTGTGAGTTTCCAATTCTTTCTAAAACATAAGTTGCTGCAACTGCAACCTCCTTGAATGATCTTTTTATAGTCGTGTTACGAAGAATAGAGTCGAATAAAATATCAGATTCAACAGCGGATGTTTCAATTACTGGAACTGATTTTATTCCAATATAACAAGCAGCTCTAAAACGAGCACAACCATGAATGACGAACAGTTTTTTATGTTCCTTTACAATTTTTATCGGCTCTAAAACTCCAAATTACTTAATTGAAGGAATAAGTTTTTTATAAGCCTCTTCATTTTTTATCCCTTGTTTTTCTATTTCGGGATGGATTGATAATGAGCCAATTTCTACAAGCTCCACTTTATTATTCATAGTCAACGTTGTTAACTATATCGAGTCGATAAAATCGACAAGTTTATTTTCCCAAAAAGGGAACAATAAAAGAGTACACAATAAAATTTAAAAAGTCAAGTAGCAAACTTTAGGTCTCAAGACCCAAAGTTTTACAATTAGGGTTTACAATCACGTTTGTGTTGGATATATTTTTCATACGGGA
The DNA here is from genome assembly GCA_038143595.1 of Flavobacteriaceae bacterium. Classification (GTDB taxonomy): domain Bacteria; phylum Bacteroidota; class Bacteroidia; order Flavobacteriales; family Flavobacteriaceae; genus Arcticimaribacter. Next base: position 399,245 of record JAYQME010000002.1, read on the forward strand.
GTGACTGGTGCAGAGGCGAACTCCAATCGTATAAATTAGTTTAAACCATTTTCAAGCGGCTGCTGCAACAGTTTAAGAGGTGGGTATTCAACCTGTGTTTTCATTATATGAAGGAAAAATTCAAGATCGAACTCCAACGAAAACAATCGATTTTAACAACTTAATTGATATTATTAAAACCAATCCCTACAATAGGGATTATAACATCATTAGAACCCATAAGAAAGGGGATATAGATTACAATCAAGGTAAAAAAGAACTTGTTCGGTGTCACCCAAATTGTGTGCTCAGGTTTAATTCAATTAGTGGACCAAATTTTGAAAAAAACTATGTAATAGGTTCAGGGTACATCTACTTAGACATCGACCATCTTGACAACCCTTTAGAATTTAAAAAAAAGTTCATTTCAAAGTATAAAGAGGTGGTTTCAATGGTATGTTTATCCAGCGGTGGTAGTGGTTTGTCCGTTTTAGTGAAAATCAACCATCTGATTACTTCTAAACATGAGTATAAATGCATCATAGACTTTTTGAAATCTCAATATTTCAGAGATGTAGAATTTGACAGTGGATCAGATAAATTATCTCAGATGTGGTTTGTTTCCTATGATCCAGATGTGTTTGTAAATACAGAGGTTTGTATCGATGTAACTGAAGGGTTAAACTGCGTAGATCAAGGTATTATCCAGAGTGTTGGTGGTAATAATACACTGTTCTACGCACTTGAAAAAGAGATAATGTATTTATCCATTTCTGATATCAATTCCCATCTGATTACCAGAACCAAGTACACAAACAAAAAGGACATTGATATCGAAACAATCCCATGGACTGATATCAAAATCCCCAGAGTTATTAAAGATGGCAGTAAAAGAAGGATATACACCAGATTAATCCATTCACTATTCCATTTAAATTCAGATGTAGGACCCAAATGGGTATTGGGGTACATCTATAATGTTAATCGAAATTGTGCTGACCCAAAGATGAGTTATAAAGACCTATTGTCCTTATTCAATATGCAGTATGGGTATATCAAAAGTGATCATTATGAGTATCAAAATTATAGATACAAGACTATACATATTAGTCCTGATGCAAAATTAACATCAGGTCAGAAGTCAATTATTGCCAACAAGGTTAATGGGTGTATTAGAAAAAATAAGACCAAATCAGTGATTGCCGCTGCTATCAATCAGTTCTCTAACAAGGAGCAGGATTATTCTGTATCATCCATTAGTAAAATGACTGGTGTGAGTCGAAAAACAGTTGGAATTTACATCAATGATTTAGATCCAATTGATATTGATGATTTGATTGAGAAACTACTCAAAGATTTTAAATAGTGTTTTTCTGTGTATTACACTATTTATTAATAAACCTATTCAGATATGAAAAAAGACGATATGATTTCACTGCGGCTAACACCCAATCAATATGTTACTTTGCTGGAGACATTAGTAAAGAGAAAAAATCCAAATCGCAATTTATAAGAGAATCGATTAACCGTTCTCTTTTTAAAATTAATGGTAAATCTTGTCGGAAAAAAGAGATTCTAGAATGGATCGATGAACTTTAGGTCTCACGACCCGAAGTTTGGATCTTAAGATGATGGATCAGGATTTGTTTTGCAATCTAATTGGCACAATGACTGTTGGGGTATTGTGCCTTTTGAGAACTAACCACAGTTTTTAATTATTTTTCAAATAGACCTTGGTGAGTGTTTCACCCATAGTATTGCATAGAATTTCCTGTGGGTGTTGCGCCAATGAGAATTGTTCCAATTGATCATGGTAGAGATTAGATTTCGACTCTGATGTAATTAGGTAGTAATGGAAATACTCATGGATGACGGTATTGATTAGTTCTCTGCGTATTACATTGTTGTTCCTGTAGATGGTAATTGTGTTATTGTAGAAACAATACTCCCCCGCAAGATGAGATTCACCATCAACTAATCTAAGAAGTGGTTTTTGTTTACGAATTGGATATAAATAGAGACACCAGTTCAATACATCCTCTGCCAAATGAAATTGCCAGTCTTCACCGTCAACAAGAAAGAATTTAATTAGCTCGTATATCAAGTTTAAAATGAATAACCCTCCAACAACAGTAAAATAAATAGTAAAAAAGGTATCCATTACATTAACCTTTTTACTTTCAAAACAGTATTGGAAGACTTATTCGTTATTGCGCTTATATTCCTAATGGAAAGCCCTCTCTTTAATAGCCGTGCAACATCAGAATGCCGCTCAAGTACCTTTTCGTCACTGTCAATACTACCTTTTTTTCTACCAACGCTTTTAGAACCATGTTTTTTGATATGATTTTGGTAGCCTGATTTCAATCTTGACAATGTCATCTTACTTTCCATATTGGCAACCGCGAATAAGATCTGAACCATGAACATGGAAAGACTATTTGGTGTCTTATCATCATTGAGTGTCTCAAGGTTGAAGTTCTTGATGTAAATTCCGACTCTCATATCGTGTAGAGTTTGGATATTTTGAAGTGATTGCAGCACCGACCTTCCAATTCGACTCAGTTCCCACACCAAGACCTTATCAATCTGATTGGCATTTATATCCTCTAACATTTTGGTGAATACAGGTCTTTCTTCATTCTTCTTATAACCACTGCCCTTTTCCTCATAAACCTTATTAATATTATAACCCATTCGGTGAGCATAATCAATTAATTCATTGGTTTGTCTTTCTGTATCTTGCCGTTCAGATTCTGAACTCACTCGCGAATAGATCACTGCGTTTATCATACCGTATCATTTTAATCCTTTGGATTTCTACCATGCTATTATACCGCGAAAAATCAGGGTGCCAGAATAATAAATGCTAAAGTTTTGCTACAGTAATTATTTTGAGACACTTTTCTTTGCCGATTAAAATTAGCGAAGGATCATACCGTGGGGAACCTCCCCGCAGCACCCCCTGCCGTATCCCCTCTTATTTACTGAAATTTTGGTTGAATCATTAAAGGGGGTCAATGTCCACAGAAAATTTTTTAGAATTTTTTTATTGAATGAATAATCCCTGATGAGGGTTTTCAATTGTTCCAACTACAAGACCTCTATCTAAAAATTTATTCATATTACAGCAGCTAGTTTCAGGCAATAAGGAACATGAATGACATGCTGCTAGATTGACTCCCATAAAACCTTTTCCATTCTTGTCTTCAATGCAAAGTGGGTCTGAACTACACCATCTTGCTTTTGATAATGCTTTTTCCACCACAGAATTAAGAATAATAGAGTCACCTTTTTCTACAAGCCCTCCAAGAGTTCCTTCACTATCAGATGAACTTGTATAAATAAGAATACCATTCATTTTGTTTTCTGAATTCAGCCCACTACAATAGATTATTTCCGATAAGGATGAGCTACCATAACCACATTCAATTGAAAGTTCATTGATTAAAAGGTGACAAAAAGTGTGGAGAGCTACGTAACGAGGTGAAAGCATTTCATCGTCTTCGAGTTCAAATGCTGTTCTGTAGTTGGCATAATTGTTAGCAATTATTCCAAACCTTTCACTTACCGCCAGAGTATTCTCCCATCTTGATAATTCTTCATCATCAAATTGAATGAATATTCCCTCGCCTTTTACTTCGGTAGCTGGTAAAGTGCTTGTGTATTTGTCAAATCGCGGGTCCTGTATTCTGTATGACTCTCTTTTTTTCTTCCAGACAATCCATCCTTATTATCAAATATCAAATCCTCAAACATAAGTGGTTTGATTCTGGTAAATCCTCGGAAAATCTTCAGCTCTCTAATTTTGTTGAGCAATACTACCTTTTTCACTAATCCAGAGCGTCCAAAATTATAATTGCTCCCATCAATAATTTTAGAATCATACCATTCTTTTCTGTCGGCAACTATTTTCGCATTTAAAAAACAATTGAATTCTTGTTCCCTTAATTGTGTTATTGTGTACTGACCTTTTGCTTCTTCTTCTTGGCTGAAAATAAGCTTTATCATTTTTACCCCTTCATCAATACTGTATCCCAATTGACTAGAATTTACGTGAATATATTCACGGTACTGCTTAATAAAGTCCTCACACTTAGTCTCATTATGTTGTAGAAAACCAGCACTCTCCATATTTCTTATTTGCTTTTGAATGACTGATGCGAAATCTTCTGGAACATCAGGTTTATAACCTTTTTTGGAATACTAATACCTTTATAAATTATAGGGAAATACAAGTTTCCAGCACCACGTTGTAGTGTTCGAGGATATCGTTTAAGAATTATATTCTTTTCTTCTTGGGATGTTGAATCTGAATAGGGAGGCCATTTAACATCATCAATTGAGTGCATGAAAAAATCCTTAGTTTTTTCACTCCTTCCTAGCCATGGTTTAGGCATCTTACCATTCACGAATTGTAGATAATCATTTCTAGCATCCTTTAGATCAACGAAAGTATCCTCTTGGTCGAAAATTCTTTCAAGGGAGATGCTGCAAACAAAATCTCCATTTTGTTTTCTGCTTTCTAATACAATGTTTTTTAATGAAGCAGTACTTCCCTTAGTTTTTAGAAAAAGGCGATTTCCTATACCTACTTGTTCGGGTTTCTTATTTTTAGTATGAACATACCAATCAAAAGGAAAATTATCAAGATGACCATCCTCAGTCGCAATTACAAAACGCACAGGAATGAGATTTCTCGACTTGTAAGAAGGTGACCGATAACCTGTAAAAGTTTCATCTACAGTTCTTTCTTCTCGAGAGCTCTTATCAGTATAATTACTTTTCTCCTTTTCTAATTCTCTAACATCATATAATTCTCCTGTAATAGGACATTGAAGAACAGTTGGAAATCTAGTAGTTTGAATCCCTGCCTTATGAGCAGAATCCGAGTTAGGAGGAGAAACGAAACATTCAACATTAAATGCTAATGATAATCTATCATCCTCTAGTTTATTTGCGGGTTTTTCTGAGTCTTCACCCCAGTAAGGACCATTCTCAACTTTGTTCTTGCTTTGTGGAATGTCGTGAGACAATACAATTACGGACAACTCTGGAAAATCTGCAATCGCTCCAGGTCCATATGTATGCAATGCCTGCGATGTTCTAATTTCTTGGTCCATTATATGTATGATTTAATTTTAACTTTTGATGATGTGTCGACGTCTCTAAGCGAAGTCATTGCAAAGAGCTTTTCTTGGGTCAAGTGATGGTCTCTATATTTAGCATCCATGAATAGAATCGACCCTAAATTTTCCTCACTTAATTTGTTGCTTTTCATGACGTCATAGAATGAAGTAAACTTGACGTTGCCTTGTTTTTTCCATCTCACAATTAATTCCTCAATTAAGTTTGAAATAGCATTAGTTTTTCTAGTTTTTTCATCAGAGGAATTATTATCCAAAGCTTCTTGAATCGACTCATATCTGTCAATGAGATCGTTTCCAATGTCCCGAACTACTTGTTCTGCATTTGAGTCCATAATCGCAGAGCTGGAACCTTTAAAATATCTGGCTCGAGCAAGCGCAATTACGACCGTATCTATTGTCTTTTCCAAAGCAGGAAGTGAAAAAGGAGTTACGCTGGTCGATTCAACATATCTATAATATGCTTGGTGATAATCTTTGAAGCTTTCATAATGTGACCTATCTCGATTCTTTGCTTGGTTATAGAGGGTAAATACTATTCCAGGCACTTCACGTCCGACTCTAGAACTTGCTTGTATGTACTCGGCTGTAGTCTTTGGCTGTCCTGAAATTGACATTACATTAAGTCTTGGAATGTCAACACCAACAGCAATCATATTGGTCGCCATTGCTACTTTAACAGGGTCTTTCCCTTCTTCTTTTATTTGAATCGCAATTGCTTCTTTGAAAATTTGACAGCATTTGTCAATTAGTTGGTTTACTTTCAGCGCCTCTGCCTCATTTCCCTTATTAGGAAATCCATCAACCTTCATTTCATCATTAAGCTCACAATTTTTTGATAAGAATTCCCAATTCGATAATATAATTGGAAGCCAACTCCAAGACCAGCCATTTTTATATTTCGTAAATTCTAAATCTTTTAATGTTCGTACTCCAATAGAATTCAATAACCTTACTATCTCGTTCGAAGTATCTATTTTATGTAAACGCACTTTTTCAAGCACCTCCAACCCTGTATTGATTTGGTCAGCACTCATTTGACTTGAAAGTTCAATTACTCTATCAGGATGATAACCTGAAAAAAGTGTGTTAAATGTTGAGCTTAAAAACTTTCTATAGGCTACCATGTCGTCCTCCAAAAGAGTTCTATACTTTCCTAATTCCTTCACTGTGTTGAAGTATGCTAGCAGTGTATAGTAGTTGTCAAGCTTATCATTAGGAGCATCAACAATTATGTTGGCACCTTCAATAAGAATACTATCAAGCCTCAACTTTGCTGTGGTAGACGTGAATCCTGTAGGCATTACCCCGACATACATTCGAGCTTTTTCATCTTCTTTCTTTTTTCTAGAATAGAATGAGTCATCAATCGAAATACCTGAAGGAGGAAATTGAGAGTATTTTGGACGATTGTATATATTGATACATTGCTGCTTGGCATTTCTCACAGTTGCTGTTGCACCAACTACCTTAGGACCAATTCCATTATCCATACACAATTCGTCAATAACAAATTCGAACAAGCTATATATGGTTCCAAGGGAAGAGCTTATCAAATGAAGCTCGTCTTGAACAATTAGACTTGGTGGTGGCGCAATCCTCTCTAACTCTGAACCAAAGTTGAATAATCTAAAGCATTCTTTCTTCCATGCTAACTGTGCATACTTATCCACCGTTGAAAACAACAAAGTCGGACGGACATCATAAATTTCTTCATCAACATAATATATCGGGAGTGTCCTACTAATGAATGCAGAATTATTGTTAGAAGTCAGTTTAAATTCCGAATCGGCAATATAGAAATGGCACTTGGTATTAGTGCAGTGCATGTAAAAGGGATTTGTTGAATTGTTATTTGTAGGGAATGGGTACTTCTTAAACTTGTTTATAATTTGCTGGTATCCCCATCTACCAACTACTTCTAACTTCTTATTTTCACTAGTCTGAACCTCCTTTACAAGTTTGTTTCCGCAACAAGGACATGAAAAAACTGGAGGACTATAGGCTCCTTCAATTGAAGGCTTCTTATTTTCAATATCATTCTTATACGTCCTCAGTAAATCTATATTTCCGGGAAGTCTTTCGAACCATCATGCTTATTAGGAGTCAGTGAGCCCCCAACCCAAAGACCGTTTGAAATTCTCATGTTTCCATAAATCTCAGAGTTTCGACTTCTAATAATTTCACATGAACAAATCAAAATATTAGCTCGGCTGAATTGCTGTTTATTAAGCATTCTAAGGGTGTATCTCATCATGACATTTACACCTTGTTCATCAGCGTTAGGTTTCTGTCTGTTGTAGAATATTGTGAAGGCAATAAGTCCCAAATAAGCCTCAGTTTTTCCACCACCCGTCGCAAACCACAACAAATCGACAGTGTTTCTATCATCTGATTTTTCATCAATTACGCCCTCTATTTGAGATAATAAAAATGCAAGTTGGAATGGTCGCCATTTAGCCATAAACCAATTTGATTCTACATCATTTTTTGGTGGATTATATTTCCCATCCTTCCATACGATGCTAGACTTAGAGTTGAAAGGGATGGAATCAAAGTCTGGAAGCTCGTCATCTTTTGAGTCATCATTTGAAAGTATTCTTCCTTCTCTAAGACGATGCTTTGAAAAATCAGACATTATTCTTTGGTAGAACATTGCTTTATTTGCGTCTAAAAATGCTCTTAGAACATCTGGCTTGTCTAATAACTCGATGCCTTTTTTCATTCTATCCCTTAAGGATTCACAATTAGATATTAATCTTTCTGCCGCAGACTTGAAGTGAGAATTATATCCTTCATTTGATGAACTCTCCTTTTGTTCTGAAATCCATTCTGAGTAAGCATCTACGAATGCATGCAGTTTGGTTTTTAGTGATTGTTTAGAATAATCGGAGTCACAATCTGTGAGACTTTTCATGAAAAGAACATTATCAATCCCATGCAGCTCCTGAGGGTCAAAATCGACTCCTTTTATTTCTTCAGTTGGAAGTACTTCAGACTCTATGTTTAGTACTTTCTCATTTTCTTTTTCCAATTTACAGAGCATCCATGCCCCATTCCATAATTTTTATACCCTCTATATAAAAACTTCAATTCTACCTCTTCCTGAGTGAGGGATGATAAATCGGTGTTATCTGGTAAATAATCAAAACCCTCAACACTTGAAACTTTGATTTTTGGCTGAAACAGACAGGATGAAACCTTTTTAACTTCTCGCTTGGTAACCTTTCTGTCATTAATTAAGCTTACGGTAACAATAGACGAAGTTTCTGAAATGATATTGTTTACAGCCCTTGCTACAACTTTTAATTTCGCCCCTGAATCAGATGAACTAAAAACTAAATATTTTCCACCACCACTTTTGTTCCAACCCTCTGATGGCCCTTCAGCAATTTTAAACCACTCACGTCGGAGTTCAATTGAAGAATGTATCTCGTAATGAGCTCTCTTGAAAGATGTAGATTTCGTTTCTTTCAAATTCATGTATTTTCCAAAATGACCATGAATTGAGAAAACACTGTTTTGTGGAACTAGAAACGATATTGCAATTGACGAAGGATTAAATTCTGTAGTTAGCCTCAGTTCTTCCTCTTCATCGTCAATAGCTTTCTGCTTTCGTTTCTTAAATGCGTCTTTATTATCGTCACCTTTTTCGTCATAGACGTTATTTTCGATTTCGGTTTCCATGAAGTCTTCATCAGTATCAATAAATATGTCATCACCTGACTCTTGTTGTGGATAAAGGATTCCAGTAGTGTATAAATCTTTAGGAGAAAAATCGACAATTTCTTCGTTGTCTGGCTCTCCTTTATCATCCAAATTTAATGGCCCCAAGTATGTTCTATTGAGCCATTCATGTAGTTAGGTTCTAATTTCAGCGTTAGTTTTTAACATATTCTAAATTTTTGTAATGCTAAGCGCCAATGGTGCTTTTATGGCCTCATTCATGAATATTGTAAGACCAATCTTTGCTCTTGAATATCCAACGAATAGAAGAGACATCAACTCTTTATTATTCCTGTTGTAATCGTCTATTCCTGCGATACAGACAAATTCGGATTCTAGACCCTTAAATCCATGAATAGTAGATATTGATACTTTCCCATTAATTGATTGATTCTGTTGGTCTACTTGATGAACTTCCATGCTCAGCTTCGATTTAAGAAAATGGAGTGTTTCCTTGCTCATTGCAAGCACACTAACTTGTTCGGGTAGTGTGCCTTGGGATAACCATTCTTTTATTTGAGAATCTATTGATTTGACCAATTCCTCTTCAGTTTTATAAAACCTCGTTTCAGTTTTAACAGGAACCTTAAGTCTTCTGCAGGGCATGGTGTCAAGCCCACTATGTACGCTCGCAACTTCAATAATATTAGTGTGATTCCTGCAATTAAGGGGAAGCAACTGAGGTAAACATGGGTAAGTGTTTAGAAATAGATTGTAATAATCATTGTCAAACCCGCCATAGAAACCTTGATACTTTGAGTCAATGAATATTGACCAATTACCAGATTCAACGCCTCCCTTTAGGCAAAGAAAAATGGCATCAATCAAATCTTCTTGAAATACATCTTGGGCCTCGTCGATCACAATGAAGTCATATTTGTCAATTTCAAACGAATTAAACCACATTTTAAATTGTTGTGGTAAACTGTGATTCCAAAATTCACTTTCGTTATCGCCCATTGATGGAAGTAAATCTTTCTCCTTTAATCTATCATGTATGAATCCATGTACATGAAATACGTCAATCGCAGAGGCTTTAACATTATCCAAATCTCTTTGAACAGAACCTGCTAAATTTTTGTTGTAACAGAAGTAAGCACATGTTTTAGATTCAATCTTCTGACGAATCAACAACTCTTTAGCGAGAATGGTTTTGCCTGTTCCAGGACCTCCCATAACTACTAAGCCTCTGTTTTTAACTAAGTCGAATGTGTCAAGAACAGTAAATTGCTCTTCAGTAAACTGCTTGATATTTTTACCTTCAGAGTCTACAACATTGCTCATTGGGATTTCAAATATCAAGTCTTTTCTAAATACTTTTCTTATCGAATCTAACCCTTTCAAGCCTACACCAAATGTCCTTCTACTATTAGAATACTTATCGTGATTTCTCCAGTAACTCTTAAGGTGCTCAATATAATTGATTAGACCATTCTCTTTTGCATGATTTGATGCTGAGTAAATAATTTCAGGGTCATATTCTATTGTCTCGTGCTTAAACGTCCTTGAGAATTTACTTTGTTTTGTGAATGAAAGTTTTTTTTCAACATCAGGAAACATAACACCATAACCAAATATTAGTCGGTTGTGATAGTTCTCGTTTGGGAAATATTTTGGCATTAATTTGTTTCTAACATAAAACAGGTAATTAGTGACTTGATAAAAAGGGTCGCCTTTTTTGGTGCCACCCAGAACCCACCATTCGTCATTAGTAGAATCATACTTGACAGCACCTCCTTTAGATTCAAGAAATATTATGAACTGGTCATCTAAGTAGACAAAATCAACCTCTCCAACTATTTTGTTTTTGGCATTATGGTTTCTTAATGAATGTATAAAGTACCTCTTTGAATTGTCAAAATAACTTGAGGCAGATGCCTTTTCAAATATCTCTTTTTCAGCGTTATTTGTAAACTCTGTTCTATGCTTGGGTAATATCGGCATGCTATTTTTTTTGTATCATTATAATTTCTTGAACACTAACTATATCTTCCATTTTTTCAATTAAGGATTTCAGCTTTAGATTTTTGATTTGCTGATACATCCCGTATTTTTTATAGACATGGTATTGGAATATTTCCTTATGCAATGAAGTCCTAAACTTTGCTAGCCAGCGCGTAGAGTTAATTATCTCATCAGAAGGATAACTTGAACTGTAAGAAAAATCTTGCTTCCTAAAGATTTCAATGAGCTGAGGTAAACTATCAGGCATTATTGTTATTCCAGATACCCATTTTTCGACAGTTGGGTTTGAAACTACAACACCATTGGTTTTGAGAAATGAATTCAGTTTGGTGTAAAAGCCTCCTTCTACTTCGTATTGGTTTATCAAATCCAAACGCCAACTATTAGCGGCATCAAAATGTTTAGCTAACTCACCATATTCATTTTTGAGGAATGTCAGAAGTTCATTAAAGTCATTGTTGAATCCTTCCATTACAAATACTTTGTCTCCAACATTTAGCTCAGAAACTTTCTTCTTATGGGCCTTGGAGTCAGTGGAGTCATAATCTTCCATTACATGAAAATACTTCCATTCTGGAGCTTTGATAAAGGACTTTTCAAATAGTATCAAATAGTTAGTGAAATCTTGATTTCCAGATGAATTATTTGATGTTTCTCCATCATCAGATTGAAGCATTTTTTCAATCACATAGGAGAAATCTTGTTCCTCTATGTCTTTAACCTCCTCATCTATCACATCCACGGAATCACTGCCTATAGAATCCTCTAATTCATCAATCCTGTATTCAACATAATCTTCAAAATGATATTCAATTTTATTTCTTTCAATTAATTCTTCTTGCGCCTCTAGATTTAAAAGAAGAAGCTTGTTATCGAAATCAGATAATTCAATTATAGTTGGAGTATAGTTATGAAAACATTTTTTGTAGTATCCAGTCTCAGATTCATTATTTAGTATAACATATTGATTTTTACAGAATTTCGACAAGAATAAAGTTCGAGAATACTTTCCTGAAAAGTGTAAAAAGAAAGCATTATCATATTTTTTAAAGTCCAAAGGTCTTAATTCATCCAAGTCATAAAAATCAACATCTTGATTGATTTCTTCCCATATAATTCTTTTCGCCTCTATTTTATCGATTGAGTTTTTGTTTTTGCTTATAATAACGGATTTTCCTTGAGGGTTTTGAAGTAAAATTGATGAGATACATCTAATCTTATTATTGGTCATTATTTGAGAGTCAATAATTTCAGTGAGTCCCTTAATTTTATCTTTCAATGAGGAAGATTCTAACCATTGATTATAGATTTTAAGTTCTTTCAGGTAATCATTTAACTCGAATTTTATATCAGGATGATAAAAACTTGTTGATCGATAAAGGAAATCATATCCCTTTTTTAAAAGGGTCAAAATCTTAGCTTTTCTTTCTAAATTATATTCAGTCTTAGATATCGAGTTAAGCTGAAGAATAATTTTTTTATATCTAAACCAAAATTTTGAACCAAATTCATCCGAAATTGAAAAAACTTTATGACTATTTTCATCTATTCCTTTGTCACTTAATGATCTTCTCTCTTCAAAATTTAGTAACCAAGGGTAGAAATCAATATTGAATTTTTGAAAATATTTTGAATTATGAAAATTTGAGTCTTCGTGAAGAAAATAAACATCTTTGAGTGTGTTTACCTTCTGAGCAGCTTTAATAGATTCTGCAAAATCACGAAAGAATTCAAAATCATTTCTTATTTCTTTATTAAAAATTAAATCAAAATCATCTATAATTAAAGTGTTAATGTAATCAACTCCTATTTCGTCAATTATTTCTTCCCAGCCTGCATAATAGTCAGTCGAACAATAAAATATTAGAGGCCGTTTATTATTGTTAATGACTTCAATCTCACCTGAAGTTTTAAATTTGACCTCAGCAATTGGAAAAATCTCTGTTATGGGCTTTCCGTTTATGTGAGTGCTTTCTATTAACTTTCTATATTTGGTTTTATTAGTAAATAATAGGACTCCAGCTGCGGGTATAAGATCGATGGTGTTGCCAAGTTGAAGGATTTCTTTTATTCCGATTTTAGATTCAGAGGAATCACGGATTTGTTTGAATTTTATGAATTCATCATTCTCCTCTAAAAAATTATTTAACTCTATTTGTGTGCTTTGAACTTTTTTTCTAATTCAGCGTAGTTTCTAATATATGTCTTGAGACTTGGTAGAATATCTTGAATTTGTGGGGCAATTCTATTTGATATACTTTCTACGGACTCAATAAAAAGGTGTATTTTATTATTTTTTTCAATATCTACAGTAAGTTCCTTAGTATGCCATTTTTTATTTAAAAATTTGAACTCTGTTGGAAGTTCATTAATAATCGAGTTTAGAGAAATTTCCAATTCTTTATTATCTAATACATTTTCAGAGAATTCAGATTTGATTTCATTAAAGGCCTTATAGTAGTTGGATAGTCCAATGTAAAATGGCAGAAGTTTCTGTTGTTTACTCCCCTCCCTTGTGTAAAAGCAAATAATCCTATTTTGCTTGTCTATAGTGTTTTTATGAGCTAGATAAGGAGTAAGGAGGTTATATAAGGTGTCATCTAAATTTTCCTCATCAATTCTAATTGATAAATTATTTAATTCCTTATAATCTAATTTAATATGTTGAATCAATTCACTTTTAAACATCCTTAATTTTTTGTTATTTCTTGATTAAAAATGGGCCTCATTAAGGCGGCTATTTTTTCTGCCATTAATGGAGGCACAGCATTACCAATCTGTTTAAATGCAGATGTTCTATTATTATTTTCCTTTCGACCTTCAAAGTAATAATCGTCAGGAAAAGATTGAAGTCTTGCAGATTCTCTTACTGAAATTGACCTATTTTGAACTATATCAGGGTGTATATAATAATGACCGTCTTTTGAAATGTGAGCAACAACGGTATGAGAATATTCTAAATTTTGTGCAACTACCTTATATCTATCAACAAATGACTTAGTGTTTTTATGAGTTTGGAGATTTTTTGGTAAATCATTATAGTTTAATCTTAAACTTTCTTTTTCCCATTTTTTTACAGCAATTCTATATATATTTTTATCATTTTCAGAGTGTGGCCTAGCTACGTGTTGTGTTAGAACCTCAAGATCATTTCTAATTGAAAATTTTTTTAAATAATTGTTTGCTTTAACTGGATATTTTAAAAATTTATTTTCCCCTTCTCCTGCTTTTAAACTTGGTAAATCTTCAAAAATATCCTTCACTAAAAAATTATGTTTAATTTTTACTTTTTCAAGCGCAGGCAAGACTAACCCTGTATTCTTTTTAACACCAACAATTATTATCCTTTTTCTATTCTGTAAAACTCCAAAATCATTTGCATGAAGTGTATATAATTTAATTACATAACCTATTTGACAAAAAAGGTTTTTCATCTGAATTAGATACTGTCCTCCTTGTGCTGATTTTAAACCAACTACATTTTCAAAGACCAATGCATTAGGTTTATACTTACTTAGATATTTTGCATATTCTCTGAATAAAAAATTTCTAGGATCACCTTTCATTTTTGATTTTGATCTTGACCTTCCTGCAATTGAATAAGCTTGGCATGGTGGACCACCAATTATTAAATCAACTGCATTTCCATCTAATTTTTTATCAATAACTTTTTGTATCCTTTTGTTGTTTTTGTCTGAAATTTCAAGATTAATGACTGAATCAAGTTTTTCTTGTGGGATAAAAGAGTATAAAGTTTTTCTATCTATTGAACCCTTTAAATATTGAACATAGTGATCTAATTTGTTTTCATTTTTTAAGTAGTGATACGCGATTCGAGTCTTAAGGGTGTTACATGCTGCCTCATCTTTCTCAACATGAGCTAAAGGAATATATCCACTCCTTATAAACCCCTCTGATAGTCCTCCTGCGCCAGCAAATAAATCAATAAAATTCATTATTAATCAATTAAATCTTTAATATTCACTTGAAGAATGTTAGCTATTTCTTTTAATACTTCAAGTCTTGGTTGTTGACGATTTTGAACATAACTGTTAACGGAATTAAAACTTTTACCAAGCTTCTCAGCAAGCCACTTTTGTTTAATTCCTTTTTCTTCCAAAACATGTTTGATTCGATTCATGACACTAAAATTTGTGTAAAATCAAATCTAATATTTTTGTAATTAATACACAATATTTTATTACATTTATATAAAGATATTTTGATGTGTGATTTTAATGGTCCTTTTAAACTTTGTACCTGTAGCGCTGATATAGACTACTCTAAGCCGCATTGGGTTCTGCATATGAATAGCGCTAATGATGGTGAAGAAGTGGTGGTCACTATCGGGTTGATGAAACCAATTAATCTCATTGATAAAATAGAGAGAAGAAAAGTCTTAAGAAGGTTAAACACAATCAATGCATTTGACTTTGATTACAGCCCATCTGAAAATGATCAACTAGAGTTAAACTATGAAGAGGATTATGGTTACAAATTCACGTTTAAAAAAGGAAAATGGGTTTTTGAGGAATGGTATGGTGAACACCCAATATTTGAACACCAGAATACTAAAGAAGGACTAATTGATTCACTTCCTTCTAAATTAAAGGAAGTTTACAAAAGTTACCTCAATATTATTCAAGAAGGAGAAATGGATATTGTTCAGTGCGGCTGGTCCAACTATCGAATGTCTGAGAAGTCTCTTATTGATTATATGGAGAGACGTATTAGAGGTGAGAAAGTGAAGTTCCCCGATGACTACTTCCCTTTCGGAATCTGATTTTTCATCTCAGATAGAATTCTCTTATCTCTTTCTACTCTGAGATTCCCCATCAGTGACTTTACTTGACTCTCTGTGAGGATAACAACCTTTTTCTTTGATTTCATAGGACTTGTTTTCTTATAAATAGTCCTTTAAATGATGAAGTTGTGCTGCAACTTTGAATAATAGGGGGAGCAACCTGATAATGATAAAACCGTTGTACTGTTATAGTGTAGCGGTTTTTTTATTGCCAATATATCACATCCCTTCAATACCCTTGAAAACTTATTGTTTGTAATTTGAATCATGAGTATCTATAATGTCTTGAGCTATAGCATGAAGGTCTGTATTAAATCCTGTATCGTAAATGAATGAAGATAAATCCACATTGTAAATACTATTTAACCATATCATTGTACCTGTTTCTATAACAATTTGTCCTTGATGTCCTTTTTGATCTGTAAATATTGAACTCGATTTTGGACCAAACATACTTATATCATCTAACAATTGATTATCGAGTTTCAACTGTGCTAAATTTATAGTAGCCCATCCTGTTGGAATGGTAAATGTTTTTGTAGAAGGGAATTCTAATCGAAGTTCATTAACGTAGTAATCGTAAAATTCTTGAATAGAATTGAAACCATTGTCTGATGCGAACGTATCCCAGTCAGGTCGTGTACCATTAGGATCTCCATTTGGAAAATCAAATGTTGGTATTGCTATGAAAATAACAATATTTGGATTATTCTGTAGTGCATAGTTTATCCACGCACTGTGCCCTTCAGTTGGGTTGTCAGAATCAATATCATAACCAGCCGTCATTCCAAAAACTTCAATGTTACCCTGGTCCAATGTGGATTTTATCAGTTGATGTTCCTCAGTAGTTGAGTCGTTCCATAAATTAATTGGTCTTCCATTTTCTCCGCCTCAGGTTACAACAGTACTATTGTGTTCAAAAACGTTAGCTTCATTAGCGAGAGTATTGAGATGATTTGCATATGGTTTAAAAAAACTATTCCCCATCAATAGCATGTTGTATCCTTGGGGTTGTATTTGCTGAGGGAGTTCATCTTTAGCACAAGACAATATCAATAGCAGGATACAGAAGTTTAAAATAAATTTCCTCATTGTATTTTTATACATAGACCAAAATTAATCAAAATAGCTTAACATAATCAAGTAAGACTTAATTCACTAAAAGAAGAAGTTGTGCTGCAACTTTGAATAATAGGGGAGCAACTTATAATGATATAACCGTTATACTATTATAGTGTAACGGTTTTTTATTTTTGTGCTATGAGAATATTTTTAGTCCTATCATTAGCTCTGTTGTTCGTTTCATGCGTCAACTTCCATAACTCATCATCGATTGAGGTTGTTGGTCAGATGCGCGATGTGATGTGGAAAGGGGATTTAGTAGGTAAAATTTCAACGGATTCTTTGAATCGTCCCAATGCCTATGGATTAGGGCCTATTGAAAATCTAAAAGGTGAGGTTTTATTATTTGAAGGTCAGACATTCATTTCGAAAGTCATCGATAGCGTTGCTCATCAAGTGACTCAGGTTAATTCAATAAAAGCACCATTTTTTGTCTATTCAAAAGAGAGTAATTTAAATGCCATCTCTGTAGTTCCTTCAGAACTTTCTTTAAAATCCACCGAAGAGTTAATGGACTCCCTCTATTTTGACTACGACAAGCCATTATTGATTAGGATTGATGGAGTATTTAAAGATATTACGGTCCATAGTGTTAATCTACCCGATGGCAGTTCTGTTTCTTCGCCTGATCAGGCACACAAGGGATTGACGCAATACAACTATAAAAATATCAGCGGATCAATTGTTGGATTCTTTTCACGAAAACACAAGGCGATTTTCACCTCGATAGTTTTCTTCACGCTCACTTCATCTCAGATGACCGCAATGTAATGGGTCATGTTGATTCCGTTTTATTTAATTCAGATAATACTACTTTTAAGGTTTCGAAATAACCCTTTGTGCTGCAACTTTGAATAATAGGAGGAGCAACTTATAATGTTAAAACGGTTATACTATTATAGTGTAGCCGTTTTTTATGAATAAAAGTCAAATGTCGTGTCCATGACGTGTCTCATTTCTGCCGAAAATTCAAAACAATTCTAATTTTGTAACATGGATTTAGGAGATAAAATAAAGGCCGCCAGAACCGAGAAGGGTATCACTCAAAAAGAATTGGCAGAAAAAACAGGACTCACTGAACGTACGATTCAAAGAATCGAAAATCATGAAGTAGAACCTTCTGTTTACTCGCTAAACAAGATCTCTGAAATCTTATCATTTGATTTTAAAACCGAAAAACTCCGTATCATGAAACGACGTAACCAAATTATTTACACCATTATGATTGTTTGGACAATTGCTCTTGCCTTCAATCTCATTTTCACTGAATTCAATTTTGAAAGTCGTTGGTGGGAAATTGTAATATGGTTCATGACCTTAGTATTTGTTCTGACTGGTCAGATTTATATCCCCTATCGTAAGAAGAGATAGACTAAAGTCACAAAAAGATGAAGTTGTGCTGCAACTTTGAATAATAAGGGGAGCTAGCGCAACCGCTACACTACATTAATATTTTAACCCTGCACGATGAGTGTGGGGTTTTTTCTTATGGTTAAGTATAAAGTAAAGTTAATTAATTTTTTGGCAACTATTTGGCACTAATCCACAAAGAGAGGTAAATCTTCGTACTTTTTGTCTGTGGTCATAGCATCTACATCTATACGATTTACAACCTCATCTATTAGATTCTGTAACTGTTCCTTAACTTCTGCTGTTACTTTGTTTACGCTTCCTTTGGGTCTTGGCATTAATTTGTAATTTTAGGTAAGATTATTAAAATGGGAAAATTCATTAAAAGTACTAATGATAAAGAACATCAATGGCTCATTCATCTTGAAAACCAATACTTACACGGTGATATGTCAGAGGAATTTTATTTGTTGCAATTAGATAAGCATTGTCCTAATTACAACTCATAAATTGTTGTTTTTTATTCGGTAGGATAGAGGTGTATAGGTTTCCGAGTCATCCTAATTTCCTTTTCAGCTCGTCCAAAGTTTTACCTTGTTTATTTTTCCAATCATTCCATCCATTTGAACTCCTTGCAAGTATTATTGTTGAAGCTGCACTCGGTGAAGAGAATATATGGTCTGTTTGAAAAACAAGGACATCATTTTCTTGAATTAAAATATCATCCTCTATAAGGCGTTCTCTTAAATCTCTCCTATATTTATTTTGAGAGGGTGCTTCTTTTAAATTACATTTTCCTCCCTTATATACAACAAATCCATCATCCGTGATTTCTCCTTCTGCAAATGCTTTTTTCCCCTTACATATAAAAACATCTTTCTTGTTTTCTTTCTTCCTTATTGACTCAAATACAGGATAACCTAATGTTGCTAATAGAATCTTTAGAGTTTCAAAGTTATCAAGCAAATCATATTCTCTACTTTCAGGTAATGAAGGTTTATTTGACCCTGTATCATTTTCAGTATTATACCTTCCAAACTTTACTGCTTGCTCTAAGCAATGGTGTTCTAAGAATTTTCCATCGGTCTTTGTAAACTCATTTGTCTTTGTTGTAACGATAATACAATGTGTCCAAAATTCTTTATTCCTATTGTGAGATTTAATTCGTTTAAAACAATCCTCTCCTTCTCCTATATATACCTTTTGCTTTGTTGTTTCATCAACAGTGCCGCAACGATCTTTAGTATCGATATTTATAAAAGATATTTTGGAAAAGATTGTGCCGATACGCAATTGGTCCGCGTGGGTAAGCTTACTTCAGCAACCTTAGCTATTTTCTCAATAATAGCGGCTCCAATGGTAGCAAATGCGCCAGATGGCCTTTTTCAATTGCTGCAGCAATTGAACGGCATATTTTTCATTCCCATAGGCTCGATAATGATTGCCGGTTTTTTTCTCAAAAAGTATCGGCCGCAGGAGCAAAAAGTTGCTTTGTTTGTTGGCTTGGCTTTCTATATTGCTACCACTTTTATTTTAAAATCTGATATTCATTTTGTGCATATATGGGGGATAGAGTTTCTGCTCAACGTAGCCACTATGTTTTTGGTCTCTTATTTCTATCCAACCACTAAAAAGTTTGAAATGGAGGACTTACATGTCATAGAGATGAAGGAATGGAAGTATACCAAACATCTTTCTATAGCATTAGCAGTGATAACCTTGTTGATTTACATCCTGCTGGGAAAAAATTAGAACCAAAACAATTAGTAAAAAATGATAAAAAAAATGTAGGTACAGTGACCAAAGCTCTAGAAGGGGTTACAAGTTACAGCACATTTATGTTTGGTGGTTTTGGTCTATGTGGAATACCGGAAAATGCCATTGCCGAATTGGCAAAAAAACCAATAAAAGGCCTTACTTGTATTTCTAATAATGCTGGGATAGATGATTTTGGATTAGGACTATTATTAAAAAACGGACAGATAGACAAGATGATGTCATCATATGTTGGTGAGAACTATGAATTTGAATATCAGATGCTTAGTGGGGAATTGAAGGTTGAACTGACACCTCAAGGAACATTGGCAGAAAAGTGCAGGGCAGCCCAAGCTGGAATTCCAGCATTTTATACACCTGCAGGATACAGAACTGAAGTTGCAGAAGGAAAAGAAGCAAGGGAGTTCAATGGTAAAATGCATGTGCTCGAACATGCGTACAATGCCGATTTTGCTTTTGTAAAAGCTTGGAAAGGAGATGAAGCTGGCAATCTTATTTTTAAGGGCACTGCACGTAATTTCAATGCGGTGATGTATGGTGCCGCAAGAATTACCGTTGTAGAAGTTGAAGAGTTGGTCCCCGTGGGAACACTGGACCCTAATCAAATACATGTCCCAGGAATTTTTGTTCAAAGAATTTTTGAAGGGAAAACCTATCAAAAAAAGATAGAAAAAGAACAGTTAGAAAGAGACCCTCCAATGTCACTAGATAAAAACGGTATTGCAAAGCGCTTGGCGCAGGAACTGAAAGTTGTTTTATGTCAAGTTACAAGTCAAGCATGATTATTTGAAAATTGTAGTAACAAAGAGTTGTTTTTCAAGTTTGAGCATTTAATTAAGTGAATATTTTCACTAAAAAAACATTACTTTTGGTGAGTTAATTCACTAATAGGAATGATTAAAAGAGTTCTAGAGCAGACAATTGTTCAAAAATTAGGCAAAGGAAAAGCTATAATTCTAATTGGACCCAGACAAGTAGGAAAGACGACCCTGATAAATTCAATTCTTGAAAACAGAGAACATCTGTTTCTTGATGGAGATGATTCTACCGTAAGAAGCATATTGACCAATCCCAATACGGAACAGCTCAAAAGTATCATTGGGAATCACAAGATTATTTTCATAGATGAAGCCCAAAGAATTGAAAATATTGGGATAACCCTCAAGATAATCACGGATCAATTCAAACAAGTGCAATTGTTAGTGAGTGGTTCATCAGCTTTCGAATTGAACAGTCAAACCAGTGAACCTTTGACCGGACGGAAATGGGAGTACAAACTATTTCCTATTTCGTGGCAAGAGTTGGAAAACGGCATCGGTTATGTGAAGTCTGAACAGCAACTTGAGTTACGGATGTTGTATGGCATGTATCCAGATGTCATCAATAACCTGGGAGATGAGGTTGAGGTATTAAAAGAACTGACCAATAGTTACCTGTACAAAGATATTCTGGCGTTCAGTGGTATTAGAAAACCCCAAGTACTGGAGAAACTATTGCGCGCATTGGCCTTGCAAATTGGGAATGAAGTGAGTTACAATGAGCTTTCGCAATTGGTTGGGGTGGACAAGAATACGGTAAGCAATTATATCGATATTCTTGAAAAAGGCTATGTGATTTTCAGACTGACCAGCTTTAGTAGAAACTTAAGGAATGAAATAAAAACCAACCAAAAGATTTATTTCTATGATATCGGGGTGCGAAATGCCATCATAGGAAATTTTAATGCTCTTGATAGTCGTAGTGATACTGGAGGGCTTTGGGAGAATTTTTTGATCAGTGAGCGCATCAAAAAATTGGCCTATGAAAATTCTTTGGCCAATTCTTATTTCTGGAGAACCAAACAGCAACAAGAAATTGATTGCGTAGAGGAAATATCAGGAACGATAAAGGGTTATGAATTCAAATGGAATCCTAAGGCCAAAGCGAAATTTCCAAAATCCTTTATGGAAACCTACGATGCCGATATTGACGTGATTCATCGGGAGAATTTTCGAGAGTTTGTTATGTAGCAATGTAGTTGGCTTACAAGAGAAGTTCTACAGCTTTATCCAAAACTGAATTATCCAGTTCCTTGAGGTAAGCTTGGGTAATTGCCAAATTTTGATGCCCTAGTGATTCACTGATAATGTCCGTAGCGACTCCTTTTTGTTTTAGGCAATTGGCAAAACTATGTCGGGCAACATAACTGCTAATGTTCTTTTTGATTCCACAGAGTTTTGCCAGCTCTTTTAACTGTTTATTGTAAATACCCAATACCTTATGCTTTCGGTTGGCTATTTGTACAGGGTCGAGGTCTTCCTTTAAAAGGATGGGAAACACGTACTTCTTACTTCTACCATATAGTTTACAATAATCTAAAATGTCTTGTACGGGTGGTACGATTTTGACACTAAAGTTTCCTTTGGTCTTTGATCGGGTGTAGTAAATGTAGCCCGAATGAATATTTTCCCATTCCAATTCCATCATATCCTTAAAATTCATCCCCTGGCATAAAAGCTAAAAACGAAGTAATTTTTTGTATCGGTTAAATTAGGATAATCGGTCATGTCAAGGTTTACAATGGACATGACCTCGTTAAAATCCAGGGCTCTTTTAGCGGCTTTTCCCTTTAACTTGGAAATCTTATATGCTCTGAAGGGATAATAGCTCTCTTTTGTGATACCTCGCTGGATAGCCATATTGTAGATAGCCCTAATCGCTCTCATTTTGACACCTATTCCCCAATCGGTCCCTCCCCTAGACCTTAAAAATGCCTCATACTTGTTTAAGAAAGTCGGGTTGAGTTCTCTAAATGTCAAGCTTTGAAATTTATTGAAAATTTTCACAGAGGTTTGTGCGTCATACATCACTTTTGCATTTCCAATTCGTCCCGATCTTTTTTGTTCATCTATGATTTCATCCCAAAATGCAAAAACATCTTGTTTTACTGGATTGTAAGCAATCCTATATTTTCGGTCAAAATCATAAATCGTGTAATCAGAGTTGTCAATTTCCAGTTCAGTAATGACTTTAAAAGCCCTTTCCTAATCCTTTGATAAAGCAACCTTTATTCCAAACACAGGGGTAGCATTATCTCTCAGAGGAAAAGCCTACAATGTCGGAATGATCAATCATCCCTAATTCAACCCCAACACGAAAAAAGCTAGACACTGAGTATTCATTAAAATCAATACTGGTATGTGCAACAGTCAAAGCACCACAGATAACTTTACAGGCAACTTTCGTAACTTCCTGAAGCATTGCAAATTCTCGGTAGTATTCAGGTAAAGGCTGCTTACCCTCGGCTTGTCTTTTTTCGATCTTGTTTTGCAAAAACGTATCGACCAGACTGCTGATTGACGAAATAACCCTATCATCCTCTTCATTTAATTTGCTTGTTAGCAGAGACAATGGAATCTCGTGAGTAACCTTGTATCGATCTGCATTTGAAAAGTGGTATGACGCGATAGACGGTTCGAGGAAAACAAGAATCCTTGAAATTTCTAGACGGTCACTCAAACAACGTGTTATTGCAGAGATACCTCTCTCTCATAAGGATCTCCTTGTGTTACAAGAATGAGGGGTTTTTGAAGGGGTTTTTTGTTCCAATGCTTTTGCAAATTGTCATAAATAGTACTAGCAACCGATATAGGATCTCTGCTGTCATATGCACCCATGCCTTCTATTAGGAGAGTGGATGATGTTCAGAAAGTACTTGAAGATTATCTTGTAAATTAAGTCTTTCCATAAGGTTTAGTTAAAAATTAATC
>JAYQME010000003.1:0-476499 GCA_038143595.1 Flavobacteriaceae bacterium
TTGCAACTCTCGAAATCAAAATTTTGGAATTTTTCAGTAAAGATGCAACCAAGAATCTTCTTTTTGGTTTTTCCATCCGCCTTATCCCAATAATGACTTAGGTTTTCAATCATTGGGAGAGTTTTATTCAAATACACTTTAAATGGACTCTTCGTGGACTTCAACCGTTCCAACTTAACCTGTTTATCACTTAACTCAGACTCGATTCTACTCTTCATTTCGTTGTAATCAGAAGAGGTGATATCTCCGTCAAGAAATAAGTTTTGCAAGTTGGTTTGTCGCGTCACAAACTTTTCAATCTCAGCCTGAATTCTTTTAATTTCAGTTTTTCTTGTTACATCGTCTCTATCAATTAGTGATTCGAGTTGAGATTTATAAACTTTTACCATTCCAGCAGTGAATGAAATTGTATCTAATAACTTTTTTATTTGTTCATGTGCCCAATCCACTCTATATCTTTGGCAACGTGGTTTGGTACACAGATAGTAATGATACCAGTTTTTGTTACCACTTTGACACTTATATGCGGTGATGGTTCTACCGTGTTCGGTACATTTCATAAACCCTTTCAATGGGTATAAATCAGTTTTATCAGACTTAAAATCGAAATTTCTAACTCTACCATCCAAGTAATCATTAGCCCTCTTAAAAAGTTCATCTGAAACAATTGGAGGGTGTAATCCTATAACAATCTGTTCCTCTTCCTTTTTGTACTCTTTAACCCTGATTTTTCCTGTATAAACAACATTCCTAATGATATTATAAAACGTTTGTTTGGTGATATTGAAGGATTTACCCTTGTAAGGATATTTCTGTTCATTAATATATTTTCTAACTTCATTAGCAGAATAAACCCCGAGCACCATCCGTTCAAAACATTCTTTTATATATGGTGCAGCTTCATTTGGTTCAAGAGTTGATTTACCTTCAACACGACAATTATCATAACCTCTTGGAGCGGAACCTGTCCAGCAACCTTCTATTCTCGCTCTTCTTGATCCTTCAATGGTTCTGATGGAATTTTTATCATTCTCAACTTCTGGAAGGGTTAAATAAATACTCAGAAGAACCTTAGAATCAGGATTTGAAAGATCTATGGGTTGTTCTACAGTTGATATGAGTACTCCAAGTTTCTAAAGTTTATTTATTTCATTTAATGCCAAGTAGACATTTCTTGACCACCTGTCCCAACGAAGACATAGAATTTGATCAACTTTCCCACGATTTTTTTTGAGAAATTTTAAAATTTTATTCCATTCAGGACGATCAAAATTTTTGCAGCTACAATCTTCAGTATATACATCTAATATTGGATAGTTGTGTAGTTTACAAAATTGTTTAATTACATCTTCTTGGTGTTGCAGGGAGTACCCTCGATCTGCCTGATCATCAGTACTAACGCGTTTATAAATTATGGTTCTCATGACTGCATTTTATATGATTCATATTCAATTAATGCTAATGTCTCCAATAGTTTGTGGATGCGCGCTATGTCCTGGTTAGAAATATTATTTAACTCAATTTTCAGTTCTTTTATTTCATTTGATTTTGACATCATCTAATACCTGACTTTAACATTATTAATTTTAGTTTGATTCATGCTTGTTTTACATAAGACAAGTGTGGCTATTTAAAAGTGAATTAGTTAACCCCACATACGATTCTTTGAATTCAGCAGAATTGATAAATTGATTATATTTTTTTGCCTGTGTTGACACCTTTGAAAAGACCCTCTCGACATCGCTAGGTTTTGGTTTAGTATTTATTGAAAACAATTCCATTGATAGTCCTGGCTCAATTCCCGTTAATTCAACTAACCTCTCATGCATTAACTCATGAACTTCATTCGCGAACTCTTCGGTGGTTAAAATGGAGTCATGAATTGTAAATAGGGGAGCACTAGGGTACTTTATTTGGAATTCACGCGTAATGATGTCTATGACTAAGTAACTCTCTGCCTTTTGAAGAAATTGAGCAAAATTTCGAGGACCAATTAAATTCAAACATTGAGTAACAAAAGCGTTTACAGAAGGATGCTGTCTAACGATATACCCTAATTCTTTCTTCTTTCGTCCATCTGAGTTATTGAAGAAAAGAAACTGCATCGTTTTCATTTTCATCCGTTCTCTTTCTTCAGCTGCAGGTACTCGATTTAACTCTGTTTTGAGAATGTGACTATAAAAGTCATTATTAAATGGTATAGATCTGAATCGACTAATACCAGCTTGTTTATTTTTTAATAACTGCGGAAACAATATAGACCCACCTACCTCCCCTATAGTATTAATATTATATATACTATTAGTATTAGTATAGAATTCAATATCTAGTATAGAAGCAAGAACATAAGGTTGTGATGCCTTAATATCAATAGATACTAAAGGTGAATTATTGACTTTAAGAAATGGACGTATAATTCTATTTAGTGAGGTAATAGAGGAATTATATCTATTATTGGAATGTGAACGACTATAGAAAAGTAATCCACCTCTAATGTCATTTATTATCTGTAGATTCCTACCTAAATAATTTTTTATAAGAGTAATTTCCTTATTAGTCTGAGACTGATCACGTAGAACACTATATAAGTTCAATAGGTATAACTCAGCACTTGGATCAATACTTATTTTGTTATTATGAAATTGATCATCAAGAAAGAAATGTTGACCTCTTTTTGACTTTTCAATTTGGATACTCTCACTCTTCGAGCTCCTATACTTGGACCTGAGCCTATATCTTTTTGGTTTCACACCTACCTCATAACTTTCAATTACTTCGATAATAGGATCATCTCCTGTGGTTAGGATATCCATTATTAGTCTATAATCTCTTGTTAAAATCTTCTTTTTGAACCGTGAGCTGATGCTGCGGTAACCGTCCTCGTTAAAACCGTATCGGTTATAGGGATTAGGATATACTGCAGACACCATTTTAATGAGTTTTAAACGAAGGTTTTTCTCTCGAGTAGCACTTAGATTAAATCCTTCTAAAAGTCTCTTAAAATTGATGTTGGATGGGTAAAATATTGTGGTGTGCATAACTTATATGACACTTTAATTAATTGACATATTTTTTTAGTATAAAAAAGCCTCTTTAATAACGTTTTTAGAATATTTTTCTTCTTCATTGGTGATTCTACTAAATCGTTTGGACATGAACTCTATATTGGTCTGATCTAAATCAAATGTAATCACATTTCGACCGTGTTTAAGAGCTGCTGCGCCAGTTGTTCCGCTTCCTCCAAAGAGATCGCAAACAGTCATCCCCATGTCTGTGTAATGAAGAATAAAATTTAAGGGGATCAATTCATTTTGAGGTGCCTGGTGCTTGTAGTTAGGATCTATTTCATCAAATTCCTTTCTATTGAAAACGGGGGTTTGAATGAGGTCAAGAACATTTTTATTACTGACATAATCCGTTAATCTTTTGTTTGGACTATCAATTACAAATTTTGAACCTGATTTTGAAACCGATATTGATTTGTTATCATTCATAATTCTTAACTCTCTCCAATGAAACTTAAGTGGGTTTTTAGTAAAAATTAATATTGACTCTGTTGAAGGTCGGAAGCCGTTAAATTTAAAAATGGGAGTGGGGTTTTCCTTTACCCATTTCACTTCTTGAATAAAGTGCCATCCCGCTTCGACCATAGCCAAGGTAAGTCTTTGTGGAATTGCCAAAGACTGATTCTCCCTTATTATGTCCGATACGTTGTAAATGAAGACACCTGATTCCTTCAATATTCGATCTCTAAATGGAATTGATAGGTTGACCAAACTATCGATGTAGCTTTCTAAATCAAGTTGACCAATTTGATCTTTTTTGGCTACCCCTCGATAGTTACGTGCTTCGAAATAATCTGGCGAGGAGTATTGTAAATCAATAGAGTTTGGTTCTAAGACGGACGCTGCTTGTTTATTGTCCAAGTGGTGTATTTGATAGTTGCTTGAGATAATGGGATCGGTTAATTCTTGAACTAATTCGGAATTAACCGTAGATTCTTTTTAACCCTATCAACAATTTCAAACGCTTTTGAAATTTTCATCCCTTGATTTTCTATCTTATCTAACAAAGAACCACGAAACCCATTAGATGAGTTAGAGTCAAACTCATCTATTTTCAAGAGATTTCTTATAAGTGATGCCGACATATCAATGTCCAATATTTTACCTGCAAGCTTAAAACGATCTCCTAAACAATTATCAAAATCACCCTTGAATAGCTCATTAATATTCACTCTTTTCTTACCCTGTGATGTTCCTAGTATCCCAAGAACAACCTTTAAAGATTCTATTATTTCTTTATATGACCTTTTGGAGGTTGTGTTCCTAAGTATAGATTCAATGAACACATCACCTTCATCAATAGATACGATTTGTATTGGCACCTTAACTAAATTGAGTTGCTGAGCCGCATACCACCTACGAACCCCATCAATAATAAATAATTGGTTATCCTCTTTTGTTACAATTATTGGGGTTCTGGTTCTAAATCCAAACTCATTTAGAATAACTACCATTTTATTGAAGTTAATTTGAGACTTCAAATCAATCAGTTTAGGATGGATTAATAATTTATTTGTTTCTATTACTTTCATATGTTATCTTATTTATTTGACATATTTTTAAATTAAAAAAATCTAATTGGTACTATACTGTACCTTCATTAAGCCTGCGAATTAATGTGGTTCTCATTTTATGTTCTGCATCACGTTTTGCTTTTGGGCTTTTGGTATTGAAATCATAATCTTCAGCCTTTCCCAAATAAACTTTTACTTCCTTTTTCTTACCTCCTTTTTGAGGCATAAATGTTTTTGCAGTAAAGTATTCTTTGTCATTTTCTTTGTTCTTTGTCCGAGCTACATATACATCAGGACGATGAGCAATAGAATGTTTAATGAAATCTAAGATCTTATCTTCTATTTCCTCAATCACTTCTTTATTTCTGTCAAGGCAGTTCATTAATTCCTCTCTGCAGCTTTCGACTTTTGATCCAAAAGGAGAATTCCCCGCATGTTTAAATTTCTTAAACGTAGTGATCTTACCAGAGAAAACTTCTGAAAGGTCATCGTAATTTATTACTGATGGAAGTGATGGTTTTCGTCTTTTCATGTGTCAAATATATAAATTGACATACAATTGGCCAAATATTTTACAATAATTCTCACTTCCTATAATTCTGGAGGAACTTTTTCTGTGTATTACACTATTTATAATAAACCTATTCAGATATGAAAAAAGACGTTATGATTTCACTGCGGCTAACACCCAATCAATATGTTACTTTGCTGGAGACATTAGTAAAAGAGAAAAAATCTAAATCACAATTTATTAGAGAATCAATTAATCGATCTCTGTTCAGAATTAATGATAAATCTTGTCGTAAAAAAGAGATTCTGGAATGGATCGATGAACTTTAGTTCTTGAGATCTGAAGTTTGGGTTTTAGTATGATGGACCAGAATTTATTTTGAAATCTAATCGGCACAGTGACTGTTGGGGTATTGTACCTTTTGTGAAATAACCTCTGTTTTTATTTATTTTTCAAATAGACCTTTGTGAGAGTTTCTCCCATAGTGTTGCAAAGAATTTCCTGCGGGTGTTGCGCCAATGAGAATTGTTCCAATTGATCATGGTAGAGTTTAGACTTAGATTCTGATGTAATTAAATAGTAATGGAAATACTCATGGATAACAGTATTGATTAGTTCTCTGCGTATTACATTGTTGTTCCTGTAGATGGTAATTGTGTTATTGTAGAAACAATACTCTCCCGCGAGATTAGATTTCCCGTCAACTAAAGTAAGTAGTGGTTTTTGTTTTCGAATTGGATACAACATAGAGACACCAGTTCAACACATCCTCTGCCAAATGAAATTGCCAGTCTTCACCGTCACCTGTCAAGAATTTAATTAGCACAGATATCAGATTTAGAGTGAATAATACCCCAACAACAATAAAGTAAATAGTAAAAAAGGTATCCATTACATCAACTTTTTAACTTTCAAAACAGTATTGGAAGACTTGTTTGTTATTGCACTTATATTTCTGATGGATAGGCCCCTCTTTAATAGTCGTGTAACATCTGAATGACGTTCAAGTATCTTTTCGTCACTGTCAACACTGCCTTTTTTTCTGCCAACACTTTTGGATCCGTGTTTCTTGATGTGGTTCTTATAACCAGATTTTAATCTCGAGAGCGTCATTTTACTCTCCATTTGCTACTGCGAACAAGATTTGAACCATAAACATAGATAGACTGTTTAGGGGTTTTGTCCTCGTTTAATGAATAAGATTGAAATTCTTGATGTACGATCCCTACTTTCAAATCATGAAAGAGTTTGGATCAATTTTGAAGGGATTGAAGAACTGGTCTTCCAATTCGACTTAATTCCCATTTATCTTCAATACCTTATCTATATTTTTGATCTGATATGTCTTCCAACATTTTGGTGAGAAGACAGGTAATATTGCTCATTCTTTTTAAATCCACTTACTTTTTCTTCAAATACATCAACTATTGTATACCCCATACGATGGGCATAATCAATCAATTCATTGGTTTGCCTTTCTGTGTCTTGCCGTTCAGATTCTGAACTCACTCGAGAATAGATTACTGCGTTTATCATACCGTATCATTTTAATCCTTTGGATTTCTACCAGGCTATTATACCGCGAAAAATCAGGGTGCCAGAATAACAAATGCTAAAGTTTTGCTACAGTAGTTGTTTTGATACACTTTTCTTTGCCGATTAAAATTGGTGAAGGATCATTGTCACGGGTTGATCATAATCATTTTTATCCGCACATTGGTAAAAGAATGATGGCCCCCCCGGCCAGAACTCCTAAAAATCAGGGACATCCTGCCTTAATTATATAAATATTATATGAATCAAAACATCCTAAACTGTTTAAAGTCGTTTGAAAATTTTGCCTTTATAAAAATTGATATAAAATTCAGATCAAAAAGTCTAAAAGTTGGATTTAAAAATTTTTTCAATTTTTTTCAAAAATCAGTTTTGAAAATTCTGGATTTAACCGTCCTAATGTTTTTATCCATTTATCACCATCTGAAACATATTTTCTTAACTGATCTTTTGTTAAAGGTTCACCCCCCATTAATTTCTTCTTTTAATAATATAAATGATAATTATTATGAGGTTGATGGTAGGATTGATGATAGATTGAATATATCACATATCAAAGTACACGATACTGATTCTTACATTATGTTAGGAGATATTGATAAAATCCTTATGAATAATGAGTTTAGCCAGTATATAAATCTTGTGGTGAGTGGTACTCTTTATGAGTTTTTAGAGCACCGTTTTGGTGTGGAATTAGGTGAAACCTTTGTTAACCGTAAAGAGGTTAAAACAGCAGTATTTCAAGTGCTATTTACAGATAATAGGTTTTTGGGGCAAGAGCATGCAAAACTAAAAAAGATGTTTAAGAAGATGTTCCCATACGTGTATGAGGTGTTTAGACAACTTAAAAGTAAAGACAAAACATTACTTCCAAGATTGTTACAGAGTATTGAGAGTTACTTAATGATAAATGTTATAGCTAAACGTATTTCTATAGAATATCCAGATGCACCAATATTTACAATACACGATAGTATTTCTACCACAGAAGAATATGTAGATGTTGTTGAGGCTATAATGAAAGAGGAATTATCAAAAGCTATAGGTAACGCACCTAAATTAGCTCGTGAGGAGTGGTGTAAAAGCAATATGCAAAAGCATCTTGAAAGTTTAAAAGAGAAAACAAAGGTTGTGGCGTAGTTTAAACTTCTGTTAAACAAAATAACGAGTTATTAAAATTTTATACCTTTGCAAATAGATATGAAACAATTTTCCCATAAAATAATGGCATTAGTAATGGCTTTTGTAGTGTTATTCTCTACAATGTCATTTACTGTGAATATGCATTATTGCGGAGATACGTTAGTAGAAACTGCTATTTTTCATAAGGCCAAAGGGTGCGGAATGGAAATGGAAAAGCCTTCAACCGAAGGATGTTCTATTACCAAGAAAAATTGTTGTGATGATAAACAATTAGCAATTGAAGGTCAAGACGAATTGCAATTGCAAGTTGACAAAATCACGTTTGAGCAACAAGTATTTATAGCTTCACTTGTTTACACTTATAGTAACCTTTTTGAAGGTTTAGATAACAATGTATCTTCTTTTGAAGAATACAAACCACCACTCGTCATAAGGCAACTCTACAAGATTGACGAGACTTATTTAATTTGATTTTTAAACAATAGACTTTTTTATCCTATGACTGCAATGTCGTAAGGATAATTTGTTGTATTCGGTGTTGTCGTAACATCAATGTCTAACTGTTTAATAATCAAAGCCAATGCTCAATAAAAGCATCAAATTTTTAATAGAAAACAAACTCGTTGCAGTTCTGCTACTCGTCCTTTTTGTAGGATGGGGAACGGTTAATGCACCTTTTAATTGGGATACAGGTTTCTTACCAAGTAATCCAGTTGCTGTAGATGCCATACCAGATATAGGCGAAAACCAACAAATCGTTTTTACAAAATGGGATGGTCGCTCACCACAAGATATAGAAGACCAAATCACCTATCCACTCACAACATCTTTACTCGGTATTCCAGGTGTAAAAACCATTCGTAGTTCCTCTATGTTCGGTTTTTCAAGTATCTATATCATTTTTGAAGAAGACATAGAATTTTACTGGAGTAGAAGTCGTATTCTCGAAAAACTTAATTCCTTACCAAGTGGTTTATTACCTGAAGGTGTTAATCCTGCATTAGGTCCAGATGCTACAGGATTAGGACAAATATTTTGGTACACGCTTGAAGGTCGTGACGAAAACGGAAATGTAACTGGTGGTTGGGATTTACAGGAATTACGAAGTATTCAAGATTACTATGTAAAATATGCTCTATCTTCTGCAAGTGGTGTTTCAGAGGTTGCTTCTATTGGTGGCTATGTTCAAGAATATCAAGTGGACGTAAATCCAGAACTAATGCGTCAGTATAATATTGGATTGCATCACGTTGTAAAAGCGGTTAAGGAAAGTAATAAGGATATTGGTGCACAGACTTTGGAAATTAACCAAGCCGAATATTTAGTTCGTGGTTTGGGGTATGTGAAATCCATTTCAGACATCGAAAATGCAGTAGTCACTTCAGAAGATTATACTTCAATTAGGATAAAGGATATTGGTAAAGTTTCATTAGGTCCTGCAACAAGACGTGGATTATTAGATAAAGAAGGCGCAGAGGTTGTTGGTGCTGTTGTGGTAGCTCGTTATGGCGCAAACCCAATGGAAGTTATCAATAACGTAAAGGAAAAAATTAATGAATTAAGTGCTGGATTACCTTCAAAAGTATTAGCGGATGGTAGAACCTCACAAGTTACCATAGTGCCTTTTTATGACAGAACAGAACTGATACAAGAAACTTTAGGTACACTCAATGAAGCATTGACTTTAGAAATCTTAATTACCATCCTGGTAATTATCATTATGGTATTTAATCTTCGAGCTTCCATACTAATTTCTGGACTTTTACCAGTAGCGGTTTTAATGGTGTTTATTGCGATGAAACTCTTTGGTGTTGATGCTAATATTGTGGCATTATCAGGTATTGCTATTGCTATTGGTACAATGGTCGACGTAGGTGTCATACTATCAGAAAACATTATAAGGCATTTGGATGAAAACGAAAATGTCATTCCGACAGAGCAAGGAACGAGCGACGAGGAATCTCATAAAAAGTTACCCATAAACACAGTAGTCTATAACGCAACAGCTGAAGTGTCTGGTGCAATCGTAACCGCAGTTATGACAACTATTATCAGTTTCATTCCTGTATTTACAATGATTGGAGCGGAAGGAAAATTATTCAGACCATTAGCCTTCACAAAGACTTTTGCATTAACAGCTTCTATAATAGTAGCGTTGTTTTTAATTCCACCGTTTGCTGCATTTTTATTCAGAAAGAAAAACATCAAAAACACTTTTAAATATGTTTTAAATGGTGTTTTAATAGCATTGGGAATCGTAGCCATAGTCTATGGATATTGGTTAGGATTAATTTTAATTGCGTTTGGGATTACAGCATTTCTCAATCTTCAAAGTAAGATAACAGACAAGCAAGCTAATCTTATCAATATCATTATTTCGGTATCAGCTATTGTATTCTTGTTAGCCGAATATTGGAGACCATTAGGCGTTGATAAAAGCATTTTTTGGAATCTCATTTTTGTGAGTGTTATTTGCTTTGGTTTATTAGGTGTTTTCTCATTATTTATAAAATACTACACACGTATTTTAAGGTGGTGTTTAGATAATAAGTTATTGTTTTTATCTGTACCAACGGCTATTGTAATTGCAGGTTTTTTCATTATGAAAAATACAGGCAAAGAGTTTATGCCCTCATTAAATGAAGGCTCATTTCTACTAATGCCAACCTCGATGCCTCATTCTGGCGTGGAAGAAAATAAACGTGTTTTACAGCAATTGGATATGGCAGTAGCCAGTATTCCAGAGATTGAAACCGTAGTTGGTAAAGCAGGTAGAACAGAATCAGCGTTAGACCCAGCACCTTTGTCGATGTATGAAAATATCATTCAGTATAAACCAGAATATATGCTGAATGAAAACGGAGTACGCCAACGCTATAAAGTCAATGATGATGGTGAATATGTGTTAAAAAACGGAATGTCATTGCGAGCGGAACAGCGTGAAGCGTGGCAATCTCTTAAAGCAAAAGAACAACTCATTCCAGACGATGATGGCGAGTTCTACCGTAATTGGCGACCAGAAATACAGTCACCGGACGATATTTGGAATGAAATTGTAAAAGTTACCAAATTGCCAGGCGTAACCTCTGCACCAAAGCTACAACCTATTGAAACCCGATTGGTAATGCTTCAAACAGGAATGAGAGCACCTATGGGAATTAAAGTAAAAGGTCAAGACTTAAAGAAGATTGAAGCGTTTGGTGTGCAATTAGAAAACGTCATCAAGGAAGCTGAAGGTGTGAAACAAGAAGCTGTTTTTGCAGACCGAATTGTTGGTAAGCCTTATCTGCTCATTGATATTGACAGAGAGAAAATTGCACGTTATGGCATTTCGATACAAGATGTTCAAGATGTATTAAAAGTAGCAGTTGGCGGAATGGTATTAACCCAAACCGTTGAAGGTCGAGAACGCTATGGTGTTCGAGTACGATACCCAAGAGAATTACGAGCAAACCCAACAGACTTACAACAGATTTATGTGCCAGTTGAAAAAGGCAGTCCTTTGCCATTAAGCGAATTAGCAACGATAAGATACGAACAAGGTCCACAAGTCATTAAAAGTGAAGATACTTTTTTAGTTGGCTATGTATTGTTTGATAAATTAGATGGCTTTGCAGAAGTAAGCGTTGTTAAAAATGCACAAGCATTAATTCAAGAAAAGATAGATTCTGGTGAATTGATAGTTCCAAAAGGAATCAACTATGCATTCACAGGAACGTATGAAAATCAGTTACGAGCAGAAAAAACCTTATCGGTTGTTGTACCGTTAGCATTGGCAATCATTTTCTTAATTCTGTATTTTCAGTTCCGTTCGGTTGGTACGTCCTTAATGGTATTCACAGGTATCGCAGTAGCCTTTGCAGGTGGTTTTATAATGATTTGGCTCTATGGTCAAGATTGGTTTTTAAACTTCAATGTCGCTGGCGAAAATATGCGAGACTTATTCCAGATGCATCCCATTAATTTAAGTGTAGCAGTTTGGGTTGGGTTTATTGCACTCTTCGGTATAGCAACAGACGATGGTGTAGTAATGGCAACCTATTTAACGCAAACTTTTGATAGAAATATACCAGAGAATAAAAAGGAAATTAGAGCATCTATTGTAGAAGCTGGTGAAAAAAGAATCAGACCGTGTTTAATGACTACAGCTACAACCATTTTAGCATTATTACCAGTATTAACCTCTGTAGGTCGAGGAAGCGACATAATGATTCCGATGGCAATTCCAAGTTTTGGCGGAATGCTCATTGCCTTAATCACTTTGTTTGTTGTACCAGTATTGTATAGCTGGAAGGCAGAAGTTCAACTTAAAAGAACATCAAATGAAAAATAAAATAATAAATATTAAACTCGTCTTGATTCTTGTTTCTTGCTTCTTGAGTTTCTTTACAAACGCTCAACAATTAGAAATATTTATTGATGAAGCTTTAACAAAAAATCCAGAAATTCAAAAGTTTGAGTTACAATACAAAAGAGCTTCTGAAAAAGTAAACGAGGTTAACACCATTCCTAATACCGAATTTGGTGTTGGTTACTTTGTAAGTGAACCGGAAACCAGAACAGGTGCACAACGCTTTAAAGTATCTGCTAAACAAATGTTACCGTGGTTCGGAACCATTACATCGAGAGAAAACTATGTAAGTTCATTGGCAGATGCTAAATACGAGGACATTGTTATCGCAAAGCGAAAACTAATGGCTTCGGTATCACAATCCTATTTTAATCTATACGCCAACAAAGCAAAGCAAGAGGTGTTAACTGAAAACATCAAACTATTAGAAACTTACGAAACATTAGCACTAACATCTGTTGAGGTTGGTAAAGCATCCGCAGTAGATGTGTTGCGATTGCAAATGCGTCAGAACGAAATGCAACAATTAAAAGACGTATTGCAACAACAATTTTTAGCAGAACAAACTAACTTCAATAATCTATTGAATAGAGATAATGATGTTACCGTGAATGTGGTAGATAGTTTACTGATACCTTCTGAAGACTTTGATATTACTTCTGAAAATTTAGCATTACATCCCGAATTACTAAAATATGATAAACTTTATAAATCCATAGAGCAATCAGAATTATTAAATCAAAAAGAAAGCAGTCCAATGATTGGTTTTGGATTAGATTATATCAATGTTGCTGAAAGACCAAATATGGATTTCAGCGATAACGGAAAGGATATTGTAATGCCAATGGTTTCGGTATCTATCCCAATTTTCAATAAGAAATATAAATCCCAAACCAAACAAAATGATTTGCAGCAGCAGGAAATTACTGCTCAAAAACAGGAACGTTTAAATGCATTGGAAACGCTTTTAGACAAAGCAAATAACGAACGCATTTCTGCAAGAATAAGTTATGCTACTCAAACAAAAAACTTAAAGCAAGCTAAAGATGCAGAAGACATTTTAATCAAAAGCTACGAAACAGGAACGATAGATTTTAATGATGTTTTGGATATTCAAGAACTACAACTAAAGTTTCAAATGAACCAAATAGAATCAATTAGAACTTATTATGTTCAATCAACGATTATTAATTATTTAACACAGCAATAATGAAACACACATATAAGATTGCGGGAATGACTTGCAATAACTGTAAGGCTTCCGTCGAGAAATATTTAAGTAAAATAGACCACGTATCAGAGGTGTCTGTTAATCTTGAAAAAGGTGAGGCAGAAGTGAAAATGAATAAACATATTTCAACTGATATACTACAAAAAGCATTACCAGAAAAGTATACTTTATCTGAAAAGAAAGAGAAGAATGTGTTTGCATCTTCAAGTATGTCGGCAATGCCTATGGAAGAAGAAAAAAGTAAATTACAACAGCTAAAACCTTTATTGCTTATCATTTTTTATATAGCAACTGCAAGTGTATTATTACATTATAAAAATTGGACTTGGAGCGCTTTTATGCTCGACTTTATGGGGTTATTTTACATCGTGTTTAGTTTTTTCAAGATGTTAGATTTAAAAGGCTTTCCTGAATCCTTTCGTATGTACGACCCTTTAGCTAAACGTGTTCCTTTTTATGGGAAAGTTTATCCATTTATTGAAACAGCTTTAGGACTGATGTTTTTATTGCGGTTTGAAATTAATATAGCTTTAATAATTACACTTATAGTATTAGGGATAACAACAATTGGAGTAACAAAAACATTATTGGACAAAAAATCAATACGATGTGCGTGTTTAGGTACTGCTTTAAAATTACCTATGACAGAAGCCACTTTTATTGAAAATGCTATTATGATTGTAATGGCGACATTAATGCTTATAAATTAAATTGTTATGGTAAATAGGCATACTGCGTTAAAAATTAGAAAAACCCACAGGTATTTGGGTCTCTTTTTAGGGATTCAATTCCTGTTTTGGACTATTAGTGGTTTATACTTTAGTTGGACGAACATCGATGAAATACACGGAGACCAATTTAAAAACTTGAAGTATCAACCCAAAGCATTTAATAGTTTAATAAGTCCTTCAGAAATGGATGTTCCAAATGGTATAAAGACTATTGAATTAAGAGATATTGATAATGCACCGTACTATTGGATAAATAAAGAGCAATTGTATAATGCTTTAGATGGAATGCCAAAAAATAGTATTACGCAGAAAGAGGCACTCTATATTGCCAAAAACCATATGAAAAGTGGTTTAGAGGTAGAATCTGTTGAGCAAATTACGGAAACTGGAAAACACCACGAGTATCGAGAAAAACTACTACCTGCTTATGTTATCTCATATAAAACAGATGAAGCACTAAAAGCATACGTTTCTGTAAGCGACGGAAAATTTCAAACCGTAAGACATCGTTCTTGGCGTTGGTTTGATTTTTTATGGATGACACATACCATGGACTATGAAGGCAGAGACAATTTTAATACCATTGTTTTGAGAGCCTTTTCACTTTTAGGATTGATAACCGTTTTAAGTGGGTTTTTGTTGTGGTACACCTCGTCACCTTCAATTAGGAAATTATTAAAACGAAAAAAAATAAAGAAATGAAAAAGTATATAGTTTATCTCGGAATATTAGCTGTTGGTCTACTTTTAGGGTGGATACTGTTTGGTGGCTCACCAAAAGAAGAAACAGACCATAATCACGATGCAGTTACAGAAACCAATCAAATGTGGACCTGTTCAATGCATCCACAGATTATGCAACCAGAAGCAGGAGATTGCCCTATTTGTGGTATGGATTTAATTCCTGCTGATGGTGTAAGTGATGGTTTATTAGCAGACCAATTCAAATTGACTGAAAACGCAATTGCTTTAGCTAATATTCAAACATCTATTGTTGGTAAAGGCAATGTTGAAGGCAATACTATCAAATTATCTGGTAAAATTGCTGAAAACGAAGAAGCAAATGCAGTACAGGTAAGTTATTTCGCTGGAAGAATTGAACGTTTGAATGTGAGTTTTACAGGCGAAGAAGTTCGTAAAGGTCAATTATTGGCAACCATTTATTCGCCAGAACTCTATGCAGCACAACAAGAATTAATTACAGCAGCATCTTTAAAAGAATCACAACCTGCTTTATACAAAGCAGTCCGTAATAAATTGAAATTATGGAAGCTCTCTGAAAATCAAATTAATAAGATTGAAGAAACAGGAAAAGTGAAAGAAAACTTTCCTGTGTATGCAACCTTTTCGGGTACTGTTACAGAAAAATTAGTAGAGCAAGGCGATTACATTAAACAAGGTCAACCCATATTAAAAATTGCCAATCTCAACACAGTTTGGGGAAATTTTGATGTGTATGAAAATCAGATTAACCGCTTTAAAAAAGGACAGGAAGTGATGATAACAACCAATGCCTATCCTAATAAAGAATTTAAAGGTAAAGTTGATTTCATTGACCCAGTTTTAAACACCAAAACAAGAACTGTTACCTTGCGTGTTGTTTTAAACAATAAGGACGATGTATTTAAACCAGGAATGTTTGTAATCGCAAATATTGAAGACAGTACAGCTAAAAATGACGAAGTATTAACAATTCCTTCATCTTCTGTGTTATGGACAGGTGAACGTTCTGTGGTGTACCTTAAAACAAATCCAGACCAAACTATTTTTGAAATGCGTGAAATTAAATTAGGCAATCAAATTGGTAATGAATATGAAGTTTTAGAAGGATTATTTGTTGGAAATGAAATAGTGACTAACGGTACATTTACGGTTGATGCAGCAGCACAATTACAAGGCAAAAAGTCTTTGATGAATAAAGATGGTGGTAAAGTAATGACAGGTCACGAGGGTCATTTAGGTATGGATAACAATTCACCCAACACAGAAAGTGACCACACTATTATGAATGAGCGTCTGAAAGTATCAGCGAAATTTCAAGAGCAGTTAAAAGCTGTTTTCAATGCGTATATCAATTTAAAAGATGCTTTAGTGAAAGAAGACTCAAAAGGCGCTTCTGAAAGTGTAATAAGTTTACTAAACAATTTAACCAGAGTAGATATGAAATTGTTATCAAACAATAAGGCGCATAACCATTGGATGTCATTAGAAAAGGAAATAAAACCTTCAGCGACCTCAATTTCTGAAACATCCGATATAAAAGCACAAAGAGACCATTTTAAATATTTATCATCACATCTAATCAATGCTGTTCAATTGTTTGGTGTTAATGAAAAGGTCTATGTGGAATTTTGCCCTATGGCAGATAACAACAATGGTGCATATTGGTTGAGCAAAGAAGAAAAAGTAATCAATCCATATTTTGGCAGCGCAATGCTAACCTGTGGAGAAGTAAAACAAGTAATAGAATAATAAATCAAGTAATAACAATTAAATTTTAAACAATGAAAAAAGTAAGATTAACAACAATTATGGTAATGGCATTTATAAGCTTATCAGCAATGTCTTGTAAAGATGCGAAAACAGAAAACAGTACCAATTCTGAAATGATTACTGAGGAAGACCATTCAAAAATGAACCACGATAATTCCGATGGTCACCACGATGTGGATAAAAAGGAAATGGCAATGAACGGAGATGGAAATTCCCAAACAATATTAAATGACTATTTCAACTTAAAGGATGCCTTAGTGGCAGATGATAATGCCAAAGCTAAAGAATTGGGTGCAACCCTCGCAACATCATTAGGAAAGCTTGACATTTCAAAATATACGGATGCTCAGCAATCAGAATTAAAGGACATTATGGAAGATGCTATCGAGCACGCAGAACATATCAGTGAAAGTGATATTAAACACCAACGCGAACATTTTAAAGTTTTGAGCAAAGATGTTACTGATATGGTAGCTATTACGGGAACACAAGTGAAACTATACGAGCAATTTTGTCCAATGTATGATGGCGGTACAGCTTGGTTGAGTATAAAGGAAGAAATACGCAATCCATATTATGGAAGCCAGATGTTGAAATGTGGTAAAGTACAGCGAGAAATTAACTAAATGAAAATTGTAAAAATCATAGCACTGATTTTATTGGTTGGATTTGTGGGCATACAGTTTGTGCCCACAGACCTCAATCAAAGTGATACTGTGCCAAAAACTGACTTCTTGTTGGTAAACAACACCCAAGAAAACATAAGCGCATTATTACAAGAGTCCTGCTATGATTGTCATAGTAATAACACAGAATACCCTTGGTACAATAAGGTACAACCTGTTGCTTGGTTTTTAGAAGACCACATTAATGAAGGAAAGGAAGAATTGAATTTCAATGAATGGGATGCGTATTCCAACCGAAGAAAAAACAGCAAACTAAAGTCAATAATTAGTCAGGTTAAAGATGATGAGATGCCACTAGCATCTTACACCTTGATTCACAAGGATGCTAAGTTGTCCAATTCTGAAAAGACCTTGATTATTGATTATATGAAGAACCTAAAAGAAACATTAAAATAATGCCCTGATATGGGAAGGAAATACTGGTTGGTTGGTTAATAGCCCTTCCCATTTCAGGCACTATAAAAAGTATTATGAAACAAACCCTTAACATAAAGAATATGGTATGTGACAGATGCAAATCAACTGTATTACGGGAGTTGGAAGAATTGGGTTGTGACATAAAAACGGTTGAGCTTGGACAAATTGTTCTAAACAAAAAGACAGGCATCCAAACATTAGAATTAGAAAAAGTGCTGAGCAAACACGGTTTTGAAATCATAAAGGATGAAACAGAAATTTTGATAGAGGAAATAAAAATTGCGCTCATAAAAAAAATCGAAAATCAGGACAATGCAAACCTTTCATCTTTTTTGACCAAAAGGTTTAATAATTACTCCTACACTAAAAATAAAACCGTCCGTAGGCGCATAAATTTCTGGAAATTCTGGATTGTCGTGTGGTGGCAAAACCAAAGGTGAAAACCTACTTTGTCTTCTGTCTGTAAAGTTTTCAAAATTTACAA
Organism: Flavobacteriaceae bacterium; assembly: GCA_038143595.1. Lineage (GTDB taxonomy): Bacteria > Bacteroidota > Bacteroidia > Flavobacteriales > Flavobacteriaceae > Arcticimaribacter. The sequence goes on from JAYQME010000003.1 coordinate 18,180, forward strand.
AGGTTGTTCCCCATTTGAAATTGCGCATTAAAAGCAATCCCATAGTTATAAAATCCGTGGTTTCTGTGCCATTAGACAAAAACTGCTTTCCTGTGTAAAAAGTTTCATAACCTATGCGCCATTTATCAGATTCGTACATTAAAACGCTACCTGCATTATGTTTTGCTGTGAGCGGTTTTTGCGGATTTCCTGCCAAATAGTTCAGCTTTGTATCAATGAGTGCATAGTTTAAAAACCATCTAAAATCCTTGTACGTAAATTTAATATTGGTTTCCGCTCCCTTGCTTATTATTTTATCGGTTGCATTTTCAAACACAAAAAATCCATCGTCTGTTGAATTTAATAATAGCCCGTTGTTAATAGCTGAAACGTAGAAGAGTTGGTTAACACTAAAACCTACCACATCGAATAACCTTGTTTGGTAATTCACATCAAAATTGACACCATAGGAACGTTCTGCCTTTAAAGCAGATTTATCTATAGCAAGTACATTTTCAAAACTGATATATTCCGCCTCTTCGGTGAAAATATCTGGAATTTTATAACCTAATCCACCACCAATTCTGCTCGAAAATCCGCTGTCGTTCTTGTAAAGCAAGGAAACTCTTGGAAGTGGAAAAAAACCGAAATCTGTATTGTAGTCTGCTCTTAATCCTGTTTCTAAAATCCAACTATCTGAAACGTCGTAAATGTTGTTTACAAATGCTCCATAAGTAACGTCTGATTGGTCTCGTTGTAATGTCGCATTATCATTTTCATCAAAATTAGATGTGTATAAATTTGCACCAAAAATCCAATCGGTTTTTTTGGATGCCTTTTGATAGTTGATTTCTGTGAATGTATTGGTTTGTTTGCCGTCAAAACTGAAATCGGTAATAGATAGTTTTCTATCGAAAAATGAGATGCTATTCTTGATGTTCAATGAACTGACCGAATCTATCTGTGTTTCGTAAACAGCCTGACTGCTCAATCTTTTAGAAAGATTTTCTTCGGTATATTGATGAATCCCATTTTCGCCACTTTCAATTTTTGTAATGTCTCCACCAATTCTGTCGTCATAAGTTCCATTTAAACCTATCCAAAAAGTTGTTTTTTCTGAAGGATAATAAAAGAATTTGGGGTTAAAAGATAACGAAGTTGTTTTTGGTAGATTGCTGAAACCATCATCTTCTGGGTCATACGCTTTTTGGTAATGACCAGAACTGTATAATGAAACTCCAAATTTTTCATTTCGCTTACTATAAAAGACATTTGCTGTACTACCCAACGCTTGTGTTTGAGTTAGCATAATATCCAAAGATGGTTCTTCATCAGGTGTTTTTGATACCATATTTATTAAACCCGCAATAGCCCCTCCTCCATAAAGTGTAGAAGAACTTCCTTTTATTATCTCAAATTGTTGTAGGTCTAGAGGCGGAATTTGTAAAATACTCAAACCACTTGAAAATCCACCATACAAAGGAAATCCGTCTCTTAAAAGTTGTGTATAACGTCCATCGAGACCTTGAATTCTAATATTGGTGTTTCCACTACTTAACGAGGTTTGTTGCATTTGTATTCCGGTACTTTCACGAAGCACCATTGAAATATTAGTCGGATTCATTACTGCTTTTTCGCCTAATTCTTCCACACCTATAAATTCTATTCTCGTGGGTATTTTTTTAACAGTTCGTGTACTTCTTGAAGATTGTATAACGACTTCATCCAATTCATTTCCTCCCGATTCGAGCTTGAAAGAGAACTCTTTTTTTGTGCCAACCTCAATAGTGGTTTCAATGGTTTTAAAACCTACATATGAAATTTTTACGGTTTGGTTTCCATTTGGGATTTCTGTAAATGTGGCAATTCCGTCAAAATCTGTTACTGCTCCTTTCTCTAATTCTTCAAAATATACAGTCGCTCCCAATAATGGCCCATCTGTTTCGGCATCGCTCACAGAAATGGAAATATCACTCGTTTGTGCGAATGATATAATTGATAACATTAAAAATAATGTGTTTAAAAATACTTTTTTCATTTGCTTATTCTGGTTTTTAAGAATATTGCAAATGTATTTAGCATTTACCGCAACTCGATTGCAAAGATTATCTGTTGCAGTTGTCGCACAGGCCTTTCACGACCATATTTGCTTGTTGCAACTTGAAATTTTTTGGAAGTTGAATATTGGGAATAGGAACGTCGAAAAGACAAAACGTTTTGTCGCAGTTAGTACAATAAAAATGATAGTGCAAATCTTTTGGGTCGCAGTTACAGCCTTCCGCACAAACTGCATATTTGGTCATTCCAGAGCCATCTTCAATGCTGTGGATAACTTTGTTTTCCTCAAATGTTTTTAGTGTTCTGAAAATAGAACTTCTATCCGTATAGGGCAGCGCATTTACAATATCCTTTAATGATTGAGCTTTTTCTAGGCTTAAAAGATGGCGCAGAACAACCGTTCGTACTGCGGTGTTTTTTACTTTTTTTATTTTTAGGATTTCTTCTTCCGTTTGCATTTTCCTAATATATCATTTTTTAGAGTATTGTCTTTTCAGCAACAACTTTTGTTTTCTTGAATCGGCGGACAAGGCACAGTTCCGTAAGAACAATAAACACAACAATCTCCTTCATTTGGTTTTAGAACAGTTTTGCAACTCTCACATTCATAAAAGAATTGACAAGATTCCGTTGGCATTTCTTCTACTTTTTTATGTCCGCAGTTTGGGCAAGTTATTTCAGATGTCAATATAGTTTCCATTATTTTTCTTTTTTGTCGGTCACGTTATAACCTGTAGAATTAATTGCTTTCTCAATTTCCGCTTCATTGGTCTTGGTTTTATCAAATTCAATGATTGCATTTCCACTTTCGTATGATGCTTTTGAGCTCACGATTCCGCTGAGTTTATTTACTTCGTGGTTTACGTGTTCCTCACAACCCGCACAGGTCATTCCACTAATTTTAAATTCAGTTGTTTTAATATCCGATTTATCTACTACGATAATGTGTTTTGCCGTGTCTGGGTAAAAAATTCCTGAATAGTATGGAAATGCCAACATTACTATTGCAAATACAGTTATAATTCCTAAAAAAGTTTTGGACTGTGTGAATTTTGGTTTTTCGTCTGTCTCACATTCACAATCGATTTCCTTTTTAGGCTTTAGCATTTGATACCAGGCAAAACCAAGAACCAAAATTGTCAAACCGATGAAATATGGTCTTGCAGGTTCGAGCCACGAAAAACTAGAAGCAAGCCCACTTGTCCCAGCAACAAGAGCCAAAACTGGTGTGATGCAACAAAGTGAAGCAGCAAATGCTGTTAAAAGTCCTGCGCCGATTAATTTTTTGTCTGTTTTCATATTGATTCCAAAATTTTATTTTCGTGAAGTATTTTGAAAAACGGTTTGAGCATTTTTCCATACTCTTTTGTCAATGAGTAGAAAATGGTTTGTGCCTGTCTTTCTGTTTCAATGAGTTTTCGGTCTTTGAGTTTTCGCAGGTGTTGTGAAATTGCCGAAATGGTCATTCCGAGAATGTCGCTCAAGTCGCAAACGCAAAGTTGTTTCTCTTCGTAAAGTAAGAACAGGATTTTCAGTCTTACATTATTACCAGCCAATTCAAGTCCGTTCGATAAATAGTCAAACGAACCGTTCAGTTCTGAAACTCGGTCTTTACAACGGTTGATTTGTTTAATGTCCGCCTGTTGTCTTATACAAGAAATGTTGTCCATACTGAAAATATAGTCAATTTGTTTATTTAAGCAACTACTAAAATATAAAATATCAAAAAGAACCCGATTTTGTCTATCGGGTTGTGTTGTCTTAGCCTTGCCACTAACATAGCGCTAAGCGAAATCACTTGGTTAACAAACGAGCGTCCGGCTGAGATAGAAACGTATTGGAACACCGAATACCCCGAAATAGACAATGCTCAAGGAAAGATCAGGACACTCCATAAATCCGGATACCAACTCCTTGATCATTTCATTCTATCTGAAGAAAGTTGGCTCAGCAATTACTATAGTCCTTTAGAAAAGGAGCTCGCAACTCTTAAGAAAGATCTTTCCAAAGACGAAGAGACAAAAGAAGTTGTTCAGTCTTACAAAGATGAAATAGAGCTATACAAAAGGTTTAAGGATTACTTTGGGTATGGTTTCTATGTAGCGAGGAAGGTGAATTAAGAAATTCTTGGCTGCATCTTTGAATAATAGGGGGAGCAACTTATAATGATAAAACCGTTATACTGTTATAGTGTAGCGGTTTTGGAAAGTCTAAGGTCGCTAAATCTCGGTCATAAAAAACTTTACACGGAAATAACTAACCGAAAATCTTTTGATCAAAGCCACAAGACTAATCAGAAAAAGGTACTTTGGTCAGTTCTTATAATTAATCTTGTTTTTTTCATTCTCGAAATGAGTTATGGGCTTGTATCAAAGTCGATGGGTTTAATAGCCGATAGCTTGGATATGCTCGCAGATAGTTTTGTTTACGCAATCAGCTTAATCGCTGTAGGAAAATCTTTGATCTATAAAAAAGCAATAGCCAAAATTGCTGGTTATTTTCAAATCGTTTTAGCTTTAATTGGGCTTGGCGAGGTAATTAGAAGAATTATTTATCCCGTAGAGTTTCCAAATTATCTAACAATGATCATAATCTCAATTTTTGCATTAATCGGAAATGGAATTTGCCTATATCTCCTCCAAAAGTCAAGAGACAAGGAAGAAGCACATATGAAAGCAAGTCTCATTTTCACCTCAAATGATGTCGTAATTAATTTAGGGGTGATTTTAGCGGGAATACTGGTATATTGGCTAAACTCCAACATGCCTGACCTGATTATCGGTACAATTGTATTCTTTATTGTCTCTAAAGGAGCTTTCAGGATACTTAGCCTGAGTAAAAACTAAATTCATAATTCTGTTTAGTTGTGCTGCAACTTTCGTTAACAGGGGGAGCTAGCGCAACCGCTACACTACATTAACATTTAACCCTGCACGATAAGTGTGGGGTTTTTTCTTACAGTTAATTGTTTAATAAAGTTAGTTAATTTTTTGGCACCTATTTGGCACTAATCTATAAAAAACAGTAAATCTTCATGCATCTTCTCTATCATTTCTGTACTTCGTAGTTTAGGAAGTACATAATATAATGAGAGTTGTAACAGTTTTAGTTTTTGTTCAGTAGTCATTGAATCTACATCTATACGATTCACAACCTCATCTATTAAATTATGTAACTGTTCTTTTACTTGGGCTGTAATTTTTTTGGGCTTTCATTGGGGTCTGTCCTATTTAACAGTTTTTTCGTATATTAAGGTTATGAAAAAGTTAGACAAATACTACCCAATAATTCTTGCGGCTTTTAGTGTAGCCTATTCAAATTATTTATGGTTTTCGGGGAATCAATTAGAAGGAATATATGTCGGGTTATGGCCCGTTACTATTCTTGCGTTCGCCATAGCGCTTAGACAAAGGAGAAAAGATGCAAAAAATAATGAAGATGGAAAATAAAACAATGTTTATTATTGGCGTTGTGATATTCGTCATTTACAATTTTTTCTATTTCAAAATTGTTTTAAGGCAAAAGTTCGGCAAAAAAAACAAAGAAGAATAGTTCCCGTTTTTGGTCAGTAGTCATCGCATTTGCGTGTATACGATTTACAAGCCCATCTATTAAATTCTGTAACTGTTCTTTTACTTCTATGGTTAGTTTGTTTTGGCTTCCTTTGGGTCTTGGCATAGATTGTTGTTGTTTATGGGTATCTAATTAATTTACCTTCCAATAAAGAAAATATTTATCCTGATTGTATATGTTAATTACACTATCAAGAATTGTTTTATCTCGTTCAACTATGTTTATATATTCATCCAATTGATAAATTACATTTTCTTGCCATAGCTGAGTTCTTTTTTGCAAAATATATTTTAACTCCAAATCTTTTTGAATATACTTTCTATTTTCAATCCAAAATTCATTATCCCATATATTAGTTATATCTACATTTTCTCTTGCCCATTTTATAAGTATTTCAGAATATTGATTTATTATTTTTTCTTCTACATCGTTAGTGTTTTTTATAAGGTATGTTAAATCAATACCTTTGGTAATCTGAGAGATTTTGGATGTGACAAATGGGTCTACTAATTTAAAATCTTGGTCCCCTGACTCAAAGATTTCAAAACCCATTTGGGGTGGATTAAACGGGTCCCTATTCGTGAAAAATGCCATAGGAGAATAGTAATAAAGTCCATCAGAGTCTTCAGAAGAATCTAAGAAAATTGAATCGCTATCAACTTCCCACTTATCATACTGTTTTTGATACATTTCTGCAACCCAATCTACCGTTTCTTTGTATTCATTAGAATATAATATTATCGACTCTAAACCTGCAGAAATTGTTTTCACATTATCTATGTATTTCATTCTTGTTTCATATTCTTCGCCAAGATTTTCAACATAAAAAGTGAATGTAACTACTATGAATAGTCCGAGTCCATTCAAAAAGAATTTTTTTGTATTATCTGAAAAAGTCCTTGAACTAAAATTTTTACCCAAAGTAAATAGTCTTATAAATAAATTTTTAGGTTTTTCAATTTTAGCCATTTAATTGGATTTATAGTTTTATGTAATTTAACAAATTACAATGACTCCTAATCTATAGCCTTTTTATTTACATGTTAGATTTATTATAATAGGCTTATCAATTACATTTTTGTAATTGTTGCTTAACCTATGCTGTTACTTTGTTTAAGCTTCCTTTGGGTCTCGGTATTATTTTATATATTAGGATTAACCATAAACTCATTATTATGAAAAAAGAAACAACTGACAAAAAAAAGAAAACCACCTTTTGGTTGAGTAAATATTATTTTTATCTGTCAATTATTGGGATCATTTCCTTTGGATATCTTGCCTTTGATGCTTTAGTAAAAAAAGAATGGTTAGATGCTTTTGTTGATGGATTTTTAGGAGTTTCCCTATTTGCTAATCCAATATATCAGGGTTTAAAGAAAAAATAATCGTAGTACCTCATCTTCTGCCTTTACTAGGTTGGAGTTTGGTCTTTTTTTAAAATTTCGTCTGTGGACAGTAGTTTGCTAATACCCAACTTTAGTAATTGCACCCCCTAATTCGTGATACGTTTTTGAAACCAAAGCATAGGAAAATAAATGGTATACTTGAGTCAATTCATAAATAAAAAATTTACCTTTCGGATAAACCTTCTAAATATTTAAATAAGCCATGGATTCTCTTAAAAAACGCCTTATTCAATTCTATCAATGTGAAATTAGACTTTTTAAAAAGCTGCTTAATCTTCGCTAACTAATCTAACAGTTAGAGATTAATTGAAGGCCCCCCCATTTACGATAGCTTACCCTACTATTATTTAGTTTTCCTAGTAAATTATTTTATGAGAATAACATCAAGTTGCATTGTTAAGAAAAATTGTATCTTGTGTAATAACCATAAACTAATTTTTAATGAAAAACTTAATTACAACCGCCTTCTTGGCGGTAGTGTTGTGTAGTTGTTCTTCTGGAGAACATCCCAACTATCAAAAAAATCTAGCTATAGCGCAAAAATATTTTGCACTCCACGAGGAGGAATCGCTAGAGGAACAAATGGCATTAATCAGTAAAGATATTGTCCATGAATCTCCTCTTTATAACGGATCACAATCCCGTTATGAAGGAGTTAGAGCCATTCTTAATGGGTATCACCAAAGTTTTGAAGATATTCAGTTTACAGCTTTAAATTGGCTGCCAGGGACAGATTCACTTGGTAAACCAGACGGAAGCGTACGAACTTACGGAAAATGGACCGGCACCCATGCTGTAACGGGTAAAAAATTGAATCTAAGTAGTTATCATTATTTCAACTTTAATAAGGAAGGATTAATTAATGGAGCTGGAGATTTTTTTGATGCAACGGGGATGCTAAATGCCGTTTATCCAAAGAACCTGGTCATTGTTGCTCTTAAAATAGGAGAAGGAAATAAAGAAAAGATCATGGAGATTATGAATAGTGATATGGGACTCCCTTTTACGAGAAAATTCGACGGCTGCTTGTCTCTAGAAATGACTTACAATGAAGAGTCAAATACCCTACACCTGGTAGAAAATTGGACATCTTACGATAAATATGCAGCTTACTTAAAATTCCGTCAGGAAGACGACACTACGCTGGCTAGCATTATTCCACTTCTTAAAGGTGGGGAAAAAGGCTTGGTCATTTCCTTCCCTAACAGTGACTATTACTCGTTTTAACAATTAATCTTTTTATACCTCAACTTGATAAAGAGGTCCCTTAATAAAATACTATTATGATGAAAAAAAATATTCTATTATTTATTGGATTGATGTGCTTTTCAATTCAAGCACAAACCATTGCTAATCTAAATTTTCGTAATGTACCTGCCGATCAAATGAAAAGCTTTATGCAAAATGAAGCAATCTATTGGAGTAAAGTAGCTGCTGTCTTAAAAGAAAAAGGGCAAATTAATGGGTGGTCTATCTGCGTTAGAGCAGGTGGAGGCCTTGCCTCTGAGCCCAATGTATATTCTAGAATTGCTGTTAATTCTTGGGATAAAATGGAAAGCCTAGGAGCCAATTACGCTGCTGCCGAAGCACAAGTCCAAGCAGAAATGGACCCAGAAAAATGGGCGTTAATTGAGGATGATTTAAAAATGGACAAGTACAGTATGGCCAATTTAATTATGCAAAGCGGAGAGAGTACTTGGGCAAAAGATGGGAAATGGAAATACCTGGTTCACAATTATGCTAAAGTTAAAAATGCGGGAGAGTATATTGCGGAAGAAGTCCGAATTATGAAACCGTTTTTTACTTCTTTAATGAAGAAAGGTAAAACCAAAATGAAAGGATGGGCTACTGCAATTGTATTATCTCCAAGAGGCTATGCATATCCCTATAACGCCCAGACTATTGATTTTTACGAGAATTTCGAGGATATTTTTAACCCATTTAACGAAGCGGTTGAATGGCCAGAGGAAATAGCTAAATTAAATGGAGCTAACCCGAATGGTTTTTGGAAATCTATGATTTGGTACAATGCCATGTATTTAGATAAAAACAATCAACTAGTCATGCAATAAAAGTTAAAACCCTCCTTTCGGAGGGTTTTTTTTATATTAATTCCCTGGGCAAGTTCCCCATATGGGTTTATTTGCTTCTGTAATTGCAGAGTTGTCTGAAAATGTTTGACTTTCTGAGGTGACATTCGTTACACACCAACCTGTTAAGTCTTGATTGAAAGAAAGTGCATTTAAAAACATCCAGGCCATGTTAGTTACCTGGCTTGTATTCCATTGGCCAATATCTTGATTAAAATTTTCTGCCCCATAAAACATAAGGGACATATCGGTCACCTGCGAAACGTTCCATGAACTTAAGTCTTGATTAAAAACAGTGGCTAACCAAAACATTCCCGACATATTGGTTACACTGGATGTATCCCAACCTCCTATATCTTGATTAAAAACACTGGCCCCATTAAACATCCTGCGAATATCTGTTACGCTTGATATATCCCAGCTAGCTTAAGGCTGATTTAATAGTGATGGCTCGCTAAACATGGTACTCATCCTAATTACATTCGAAGTATTCCAATTATCAACAGGCTGATTAAAAACACTGGCCCCAGAAAACATACTATTCATAAAACGAACCCCAGAGGTATTCCATAGGTTTAAGTCTTGATTAAATGACGTTGCGCCATCGAATAATTGACCCATGTCCTCTACGTTTGCTGTATTCCATGCTCCAATCGGTTGATCAAAGGCCAAGGCTCCATCAAAAAGCTGTGACATATCAATGACATTTACCGTGTTCCATTGACTAATATCTTGATTAAAAATAGTGGCATCTTCGAACATGGAGGCCATGCTTGTCACATTGGCTAGATCCCAATGCCCTATGGGTTGATTAAAGGTGGTGCTTCCTCTAAATAAGGCTTCCATAGACGTTATTTTTGAGGTACATACCCTGGTCAAATCTTCTTCATTTGCTATTTTATCGGCTAATTGAGCGCCATTTACTACCGTATATTCAACTCCGTTGAGCACGCCCACGTCTCCTCCAACGGACCAGTTATAGGCTTTAATGGTAAGTCCATTTTCATCTAAATAGATTGGGTTCAACATTACACCATTTTCATCTACAGGAACTCCTGCCCTAGTATTGTTGTCCTGATCATTAACATCCGTTACACCGTCTCCATCTGTATCAACTTGAGAAACCGCACATCCATTTTCATCTACAACTTCGCCTGTAGGGGTTCCACTACATAAATCAAGTGTATTGGTTACCCCGTCTCCATCATCATCTGCTAGTATGAATTGAGCTGTGATGGATTTATTGGAATCCATGACTAGGCTTAATGGATTATCCGATCCACTTGCTCCACCGCTCCATGAGCTAAATACATAATTGGGTTTGGCAGAAACGTTAAGTGTAATGGTCTGCCCTTCTTGGAATTGGCCATCAAATGGTGTTACTCTTCCAGCTTCTGTTGGATTAATAATCACATTTAAATCATAATAAATGATTGGAGCTTCTTGATCTGATTGGCAACTTAGAATAAGTAAAGCCAATAGTGCTAGCAATTTTTTCACAGTAATTTTTCTTTTTCATAAATATAGTTAATTCTTAGTGGACAAATACTGCTTTGCGATCTAGTGCTTTTTTTACGTGTTAGTAGGCATGCTTTCCTCGGTGCCAACCTTTATGCTCTAAACGCGCTTTTGCAGTCTCTGCGGCAGGTTCTTCGAGTTCAGTTCCCATACTGTCATTCCATCGATTTAAGTAACCAAATAGGGCAATTACCCCCATAATTTCTACAATTTCTCCTTCATTCCAATATTTCCTAACGCTTTCGGCTAATTCATCGGTTAAACCATTAGGGACTTGAGAGGCAGCAATGGTCAAATCAAACATGGCGCGGTCTGCTTCAGAAAAGAGAGGATGGGTTTTATAATCCCATAAATGTTTCATTCTTTCTTCTGTAGAACCGTATCGCTCTGCTGCACGAATCGCATGAGCTTCACAATAACGACAACCTGTGGTCATGCTCGAAAGATAAGCCACTTCTCTTTTCATTGCACTGGTCACCCCAGCTTGATTCTCCATCACGGCTTGGTTCATCTCTAAAAAAGCTTTCGCTATACGTGGACGATGCATCATGGTAAACAAACTATTGGGAGTAAAGCCAAGGGTTTCTTCATAAAAATCTGCCATCTCTTTGGCTTGAGAAGTTGCGTTTCTATCTAAAGGATTAACAAGGGGTTGTTTCATGTTGTTTTTGTTTTACTCCAAGATCTTTAAATTTTAAAGAACTAAAAAATTAAACTGTGTTTCTGATAAAAATATCTCCCCGGGCATTAAAATCGTAGAGGGAAAATTTGGTTGATTAGGGCTGTCTGGAAAAAATTGCGTTTCTAAACACAGCCCGCCATAATTAACAAAAGGAGCAGCTAAGTGAGATGGGGTATAGAATTGTATTCCTGGGGTGTTTGTCTTTACCTCTAAAACTCTACCCGAGTTGGGGTGAACTAATCTTGCTGCCAGCTGAAGATCCCCTTTTGAAGGGGTTAACGCATAACAGAGATCATATCCTCTTATCTTCTCCTCCGCTGAATTGTTCCTAATGATCGATGCCCATATATCCCTAGGAACCCTAAAGTCATAGGCTGTGTTGTCTACCGTTAATAATTTTCCTGTAGGGATAAGTGCTTTATCTGTTTCTAAATAAAGGTCTGCAAAAATTGCTAGGCGATGATCAAAAATAGTTTCGTTTACATTTCCCGATAAATTAAAATAAGTATGCTGAGTTAAATTAACTGGAGTAGCACGATCGGTCTGTGCTTCATAACTCACATGAAACTGATTATTATGGGTTAATCGATAGGTCACCGATAGCTTTAAATTTCCTGGAAAACCTTCTTCTAAATGAGGACTTGAGTAAGTGAGTTTAACCGCAATAGAAGCTGAATCTTTTATGGGTTCACAATCCCAAATAACTTTGTCGTATCCTATAAACCCTCCATGCAAGTGGTGGTTCCCATGATTAACACTTAACTGATATTTCTTCCCCTCTAAAAAAAAACTACCCTTTCCGATACGGTTCGCAAATCGTCCTATTAAGGCCCCTAGGTAAGCTTTATCTGCTAAATAAGGGGCTAAAGATTGATGTCCAAGAACAATATTCTGAATTTTTTCCTCTTTATCTGGAACAAGTATTCTCGTTATAATTCCACCATAATTAAGAAACTCAACAGACATCCCTTGTTCATTTTTCAGTAGATAGGCTTCTACTTCTTGACCATTAGGTAGTTGTCCATAAATACGCTGTGCTAGGGTCATGGAGGGTGCAATTTATCGGATAGATGCTATTTTATTAAAGCAATTAATATACTACTTTATTAAAATAAAAAAGGCGATGAAGTTTCATCGCCTTTTGTAAGAATATTAAATAGTTCTAAGCGTTTGCTTTGAAGGTTCTTAATTTTTCAATTAATTGAGGAACTACTTCAAAAGCATCACCTACGATTCCATAATCAGCTGCCTTAAAGAAAGGAGCTTCTGGATCATTGTTTATGACGACTTTAACTTTAGAAGAGTTTATCCCCGCTAAATGTTGAATTGCTCCAGAAACACCAATAGCAATATACAAATTAGAGGCCACAGGTTTTCCTGTTTGTCCAACGTGTTCACTGTGCGGTCTCCAACCCATATCGGATACAGGCTTGGAGCAAGCAGTTGCGGCTCCTAAAGTCGTAGCAAGGTCTTCGATTAAGTGCCAATTTTCTGGGCCTTTAAGTCCACGACCTCCAGAAACGACAACGTCTGCATCGGCGATGGTTACTTTATCGGTTGCTTTGTCTACTGATTCTACCGTAACTGAAGAATCCGCTAGGGTGGCTGAAAAGTCTTCTACTTCACAAGCTGTTTTATTCTCAATAATCCCAAAAGCATTGTTAGAAACACCAATAATTTTAGTTTCAGCATTGATCTCTGTTTGTGCGAATGCTTTGTTGGTAAATACAGATCGTTTAACTGTAAAAGGGGATAAATTCGTAGGAGCAGCGACTACATTGGTCGCATAACCTGCCTCTAAACCAATGGCCAATAAAGGAGTTAAATATCTGCTATCTGCGCTAGAACTAACCACAACTACCTGTGCCCCTTGTTTTTGAGCGACTTGCTCAATTGCATTCGCGTAAATTTTTGCGTCAAAACTTCCTTCATAAGAAATATTGAATACTTGTGAAACGCCATACTCCCCAAGAGCGCTTCCATCTGTAGCGTTAAAAGTGACAGCCAAGACAGACACACCAAGCTGGTCGGCCACTGCTTTTCCATAAGAGGCAACTTCAAAGGCTGCTTTTTTTAATTTTCCAGCTTCTGTTTCTGCGTAAACTAGTACTGACATATTTTCTACTGTTTAAAAGGTTATATAACTTTAGCTTCGTTGTGTAATAAATTGATTAGTTCATCTACATTATCTGCATCTACTAATTTAACTTCTCCTTTTGGCGCTGGCTTTTCGAAAGAATTAGTTAGCGAAAGTGCTGATGCACCAACAGGCTCTTGCACAGTTAAAGGCTTTTTTCTAGCCATCATAATCCCGCGCATATTAGGAATTTTAAGATCACTCTCTTCTACTAAACCCTTTTGCCCTCCAATAACCAAAGGCAATGAAGTAGCGACCGTTTCTTTTCCACCATCAATTTCTCTAATTGCTGTGGCTTTATCTCCATCTATTTCTAATCCTACACAATTATTTACATAGCTAGCACCCAATAAAGCTGCGATCATTCCAGGAACCATTCCTCCGTTATAATCAATCGATTCTCGACCGGCAATAACAAGGTCATATCCACCGTTTTTTACGACAGCTACAATTTCTTTGGCTACTTGACTCGCCTCAAGCGCTGCTGTATTAATTCTAATGGCCGCATCGGCACCAATAGCTAATGATTTCCTTAGGGTCGTTTCTGTTTCTTGACCTCCCACATTAATCACATCTACCTCTGCGCCTTGTTTTTCTTTAAACCACATGGCACGTGTTAATCCAAATTCATCATTCGGATTGATGATATACTGAACACCGTTGGTATCAAATTTTGTGTCATTTTCTACAAAATTAATTTTTGAGGTGGTGTCGGGTACATGACTAATACAAACAAGTATTTTCATAATTAGTTAGTTTTGGGTTAATCTTTTACCATTCATTATTCAAAAGTAAACTATTATTCTTGCATAATAAAATACTTGGGTTTATTTTTTTATAGTTAAATAAAATAAAACATAATGTTGTATTTACAACTATTCTTTTCGCAAACTTCGGGCTTCTACAAAAACAGCAAACAAAATTAAAGCCCCTCCTACATAAGTTCCCCAATGTGGGATTTCATTTAAAAAGAAATAAGCAAGAATAATGCCATAAAGTGGCTGAATACAAGCCATCATACTTGCTGTAGTCACAGAGAAATGGTTTAAACTGTATAAGAAAAGACTATGGCCAATGACCGTGGTAAAAAGTGCCAAAAATAGAAGTGCCCAGCCGTAGTTCATGCTTTCAATTATTGTTTCCACTGATAAAAAAGGGGTAAATAATAAGGAAATAACGATCACTTGTTTAAGCATTAATTGACTTCCGTTTACCGCCGGGATGTACTTTTTAATCATCAGGTTTCTTAATGCGTAACAAAGCGCTGAAAATAAACCTAAAAGCAGCGCCCACCCATAAGAAGACACCAGCGTAAATGAAGGAACCAAAAAGTATATGCCTAAGAAAGTTAAGCCTCCTAAAAGTAAATGTTTTCTGTTAAGTGAGGTCTTAAAAAAAATAGGCTCCAAAAAGGCGGTCATTATTGGGAATGTAAATAAAGACAACATTCCTATAGCCACATTTGACCACTGTAACGCATAAAAATAGGTCACCCAATGTATACCCATGAACACACTTGACAGCACCACAGGAAAATTCCATTTAAAGAGGGGTCGCAAATTTTGCTTTCCCAATAAAAGAAATGCAATCAAAAAGGGAATGGCTAAAAAACTACGCCAAAAAATAGCAAGTTCTGGCGGTAAGGTAATCCATTTTCCTAATGCGCCCGATGTCGCAATAAATAGAAAGGAAATATTTAACCAAAATAAATTATAAGGTAATATCTTCTTCAATTAATATAGATTAAAACTGAATAGGCTTAGGGTTTTTTAGATTGTCGGTATAGTTGTAAAAACCTTTTTTAGATTTTACCCCCAAGTGACCTGCAGCAACTAAATTCCTTAGTAAAGGGGAAGGAGCATATTTATCCTTTCCAAAACCTTGATGTAAAACCTCCAAAATAGACAAACATACGTCTAGTCCAATGAAATCTGCCAACCTCAATGGACCCATTGGATGTCCCATGCCTAATTTCATGATTTCATCAATCGCTTCTACATCTGCGACTCCCTGAAATAAGGCTTCAATGGCCTCATTAATCATAGGTAATAATATTCTATTGGCAATAAATCCAGGAAAGTCTGCCACAACTAATGGAATTTTTTCAATTTGATGGGTTAAGGTTTCTATTTGCTCAATTACTTCCTTGCTGGTGGCTTGTCCTTTAATAATTTCTACCAAGCGCATCATAGGAACTGGATTCATAAAATGCATGCCTATCACCTGATCGGGACGTTGGGTATAACTCGCTAAACGAGTAATGGACAATGAAGATGTATTGGTCGCCAATATACAGGCGCTGGGTGCATGAAGATCTAACTGTCTAAAAATAGACGCCTTAACTTCTTCATTTTCCGAGGCCGCCTCAACAATTAAGTCCATCTTAGCTACGGCCTCTTCTAAATTTGTAGATACCTGTATTCTTTTTAAAGAAAGTGCTTTTTCTTGAGATGTAATTATTTCTTTTTTTACTTGCCTTTCTAAATTGTACTGAATGGAACCGATCGCTTTTTCTAAGGCACCTTTGTTAAGATCGACCAGCGTTACCTGAAATCCATATTGCGCAAAACAATGAGCAATTCCGCTTCCCATCGTTCCACTTCCTATCACAGCAATATTTTTCAACTTCTATCTGCTTTAATTATTCTAAAGGGAGCTATTCTAAACGCTACCCATATCTATGCTTAAAGATAGGCGTAATTTTAGCATTGATGAAATGAATTTTTTTTTCTTCCTCTTTTATAAAAATTACGCTAACTTGTTGATATGGATAACAAAACCCTTAAAATGTCATTTCTTGCTCAAACCACTGATGCTAATTACCACGGTAATGTTCATGGAGGAAAGGTGATGAAATGGATTGACGAGGTAGCTTATGCGTTGGCTGTACGTTATGCAAGAAAAAATTGTGTGACCAGGTTTGTAGATGATATTGCGTTTTCAGAAGCGATTCATATCGGAGATTTAGTTTATTTAACCGCTGAATTAATTAAAGTAGGCAATACCTCGATGCGAATACATGTAGAGGTTTCAAGTGAAAATTTAATTGAACAAATCAAGAAAGACAACTGTGCTTGTGATATTGTTTTTGTGGCCATCGATAAAAACGGAAAAAAAACAACCATTAAATAAATAATCATATGATATGGATCTATAGACTACTAATCCTTTTGGTTTCAGGAACCATTTTTAATGTTTGGCTTATTAGATTAGGCGAAGCAACCCCTTACAGAGGAGGAGACGCTACTTCACTTGTTGCAGAATTTGAAGCGTATGGGTTAAACGAAACCCTTTATTACCTAATTGGAGGACTGAAACTAATCGCTGCGGTAATTTTACTTATTGGGATAAAAATCAGAAAACTAGTCCCTTTGGCCGTGCAGTTTATTGCCTTATTAATGCTTGGTGCTATTATCATGCATTTAAAAATTGCTGACCCTTTAATTAAAAGCCTGCCTGCCATCGTTATGCTGGGTATGTGTCTGACGATTCAAAGACTACACAAACAGCTATAAAATTTAGATTTTATCGTTTTTTAAATGAGGTGTGTAAAAGGTAAAGTTAGTAACTTTATCTTATGAATATAACGGCAAACATCGTACAAGATTTATCAGGTATTTCCATTTCAGAAAAACGTAAAATGGAGTTAATGCCACTGATCAGTTACCTTAAAAAACAAGTTACTAACCAGAAAAATAGTCAGCTAAATTTCATTTGTACCCATAACTCTAGAAGAAGTCAATTCTCTCAATTTTGGGCCAAAGTAATGGCTGATCATTACGGGATTTCTTGTGCTACTTTTTCTGGAGGGGTAGAGGTTACTGCGTGTAATGAGCGGGTTATTAAAACGCTAAAAAATCAAGGGTTTTCTGTTGAAAACAATGAAGACCAAGAAAACCCTCGCTATCTTATAGGGATTAAAGACCATGCCTATGGTGTGTTTTTTTCTAAAAAATATGATCATCCGGAAAACCCAAATGAAGATTTTGCTGCCATTATGACCTGTGGACATGCAGATGAAAACTGTCCGTTCATACCCGGGGCTGATGAAAGGATTCCTATAAGATATAAAGACCCTAAAATATTTGATGATACCGTTAACGAAACACAAGGTTATCTAGATAAATCGATAGAAATCGCCTCGGAAATGAACTATATTTTTTCTCAGGTAGGATCCTAATTAATTCTCTAAAAGTTACCATTTGAACTTTTCATTAGCATGGGATTTTATAATTTAGTAAAATGAGAACTGTTTTAATTTGCCTTTTTATTGTTTTATGCGCTTGTGGAGAAAATGAAAAGTGCGGCGAAATCTATGATAAGATTAGCAGAAATGGACGCTACTTTTTTATATTCGACGCGAACTTTAGTTACGATGTCTCTACTTCCAATGATATCGCTTCTTTTGTCCCGGACAATAGGCTCAGTGGTGAGGTCAGTCAATCTGTTTATAATCAGTTTTCGATTGGGGAAGAATACTGTCAATAATCGCTTAAGTTTTACTTTTTAGCTAAAGGGACCTGCTAGCACCCGTATAAACTATCCCAGCTGATCTAAAAGAGGAAATTAATTTTACAACCTAGACAAAAGCCACTGGTAAGTATCCGATAAAAAAGCGATATAATTTTCATTAAAACCCTCCTCAGATTTAAACGCTTTTAAATAACGCTCATTTACAGGTACAGGGATAAGTATCCGCTTTGTTCCGTTAGGATGCTCAATACTTAGGTTAATATAAAAAGGGGTGACTAAGTAGGGGTTTTGTTGGATTCGAAAAAGGGTGTATTTAAGTATTTCAACAGGCCATTTTTGAACTTCAAAACTCAATTTAATTTCTTCTATTTCGTTTTGTGGGGCCTCAAAAACTAATTCTGAAGTAAGTGTCATTTCATAGGGCTGCAGAAAATTAATCTGTGCTTTTACAGCATGAATAGAAAGGAAAAACAGAACGAATAAGATCTTTTTCATCTTTGAAAAATTTATTTCAACTCAAACAAATCTAGTCTTTTTCAATTGCATTTAAAAATTGATGGGCTAGCTCATCAAAGCTCATCTCTAAATGATAATCTTCCTCTAAATCTGACAAGAATGCTATTAACTGTGCTAATAATTCAGGGCTAATATGATCCCTGCTTATCCGTTTGGGCAACTCTATCTTAATGAGGTCAACATAGGCACTCCAAATTTGTGCTTTTGAAGAAAAACCCCATTCGCGTTCATAAGAAAGAAGAAGATCAACCTGCTGATTGGCCGCCCATTGAATAATTTTACCGATAGATTCTAGGTGAGCGGTACCCAAATTAATAGCTTAAGTATATCCAACCATCTTTAATGTTACCGTTACCTAAATCAATGCGATAATAATAAGAACCTACAGGCAACAAGCCTCCTGTTTTCTCATATATTCCTCCCCAATCATTTTGATAATTTCTCTCTTGGAAAACCAACAGACCGTTTCTGTTATATACACTCACCACGGCAGATGGATACAGATTAAGGTTAATGATTTGCCAAACTGATTCTGGTCCGTTTACAGTGGGCGTTAAAACTTCTGAAACAAACAAGGTGTCATCAACAAAACTATCACCGTTAGCGTCTCTGTCTAATGTATCTGGAAGTCCATCGCCATCAAAATCTGAAGGAGAATCGTTTACATCTAATGGATCTGTTCCCAATTGAATTTCTACTTCGTCTGAGAAACCATCCCCATCATCATCTAAATCTGCTGTATTCCCAACACCGTCACCATCGGTATCTATGGCCTCATTGGCATTATAAGGGAATGCGTCTTCTGAATCAGCTACACCATCATTATCATCATCTAGATCCGCATTGTTTCCTACTCCGTCATTGTCAGAATCATATTGCTCTGTGGGGTCTAATGGAAATACATCAAAGGTGAGGGTCACTTGTCCAGAATTAATTAATCCTAATTCAACCGTCAATTGAATGTCTTCTACCCCATCCCCATCATCATCAAGGTCTAAGTTATTTCCAATACCATCTCCATCGGTATCTACCGACTCTGTTGCATCGAGCGGAAAGCTATCTTGGTCATCTACAACACCATCATTATCATCATCGTTATCTAGCCCGTTAGGAACGCCATCGCCATCGGTGTCATAGGCTTCTGTTGTATCAAGAGGAAAAGCATCATCGCCATCGTTTACTCCATCGTCGTCACTATCGGCATCTAAAGGATTTGTGCCGTCGGTCGCTTCTTGCGTATCGGTCACACCGTCGTTATCATCGTCTGTATCGGCATTGTTCCCAATTCCATCGCCGTCGGTATCCACCGATTCTGTAGGGTCTAATGGGAAGGCATCTGAACCATCTGGGGTGCCATCGCCATCGGTATCTGTGTTAAGTGGATCGGTGCCTGCAGTTTGCTCATCACCATCGTTGAGACCATCGTCATCGCTATCGGCATCTAAAGGATCGGTACCATCGGTCGCTTCTTGCGTATCAGGTATGCCGGCATTATAATCATCTGTATCGGCATTGTTCCCGATTCCATCGCCATCGGTATCCACCGATTCTGTAGGATCTAATGGGAAAGCATCTGAACCATCTGGAATGCCATCGCCATCCGTATCTGCATTAAGTGGATCGGTTCCTGCAGTTTGCTCTTCACCATCATTGAGACCATCGTCATCGGTGTCGGCATCTAAGGGATCAGTCCCTGCAGTTTGTTCATCGCCATCGTTTACTCCATCGTCGTCACTATCGGCATCTAAAGGATCGGTACCGTCGGTCGCTTCTTGCGTATCGGTCACACCGTCGTTATCATCGTCTGTATCGGCATTGTTCCCAATTCCATCGCCGTCGGTATCCACCGATTCTGTAGGGTCTATGGGAAAGCATCTGAACCATCTGGGGTGCCATCCCCATCGGTATCTGCGTTAAGTGGGTCGGTGCCTGCAGTTTGCTCTTCACCATCATTGAGACCATCGTCATCGCTATCGGCATCTAAAGGATCGGTACCATCGGTCGCTTCTTGCGTATCAGGTATGCCGTCGTTATCATCGTCGGTATCGGCATTGTTCCCGATTCCATCGCCATCGGTATCTACAGATTCTGTAGGATCTAATGGGAAAGCATCTGAACCATCTGGAACGCCATCGCCATCCGTATCTGGATTAAATGGATCGGTTCCTGCAGTTTGCTCTTCACCATCATTGAGACCATCGTCATCGGTGTCGGCATCTAAGGGATCAGTCCCTGCAGTTTGTTCATCGCCATCGTTTACTCCATCGTCGTCACTATCGGCATCTAAAGGATTTGTGCCGTCGGTCGCTTCTTGCGTATCGGGTACACCGTCGTTATCATCGTCTGTATCGGCATTGTTCCCAATTCCATCGCCATCGGTATCCACCGATTCTGTAGGGTCTAATGGGAAAGCATCTGAACCATCTGGGGTGCCATCGCCATCGGTATCTGTGTTAAGTGGATCGGTGCCTGCAGTTTGCTCTTCACCATCGTTGAGACCATCGTCATCGCTATCGGCATCTAAAGGATCGGTACCATCGGTCGCTTCTTGCGTATCAGGTATGCCGTCGTTATCATCGTCGGTATCGGCATTGTTCCCGATTCCATCGCCATCGGTATCTACAGATTCTGTAGGATCTAATGGGAAAGCATCTGAACCATCTGGAACGCCATCGCCATCCGTATCTGGATTAAATGGATCGGTTCCTGCAGTTTGCTCTTCACCATCATTGAGACCATCGTCATCGGTGTCGGCATCTAAGGGATCAGTCCCTGCAGTTTGTTCATCGCCATCGTTTACTCCATCGTCGTCACTATCGGCATCTAAAGGATTTGTGCCGTCAGTCGCTTCTTGCGTATCGGTCACACCGTCGTTATCATCGTCTGTATCGGCATTGTTCCCAATTCCATCGCCGTCGGTATCCACCGATTCTGTAGGGTCTAATGGGAAGGCATCTGAACCATCTGGGGTGCCATCGCCATCGGTATCTGTGTTAAGTGGATCGGTGCCTGCAGTTTGCTCATCACCATCGTTGAGACCATCGTCATCGCTATCGGCATCTAAAGGATCGGTTCCATCGGTCGCTTCTTGCGTATCAGGTATGCCGTCGTTATCATCATCTGTATCGGCATTGTTCCCGATTCCATCGCCATCGGTATCCACCGATTCTGTAGGATCTAATGGGAAAGCATCTGAACCATCTGGAATGCCATCGCCATCCGTATCTGCATTAAGTGGATCGGTTCCTGCAGTTTGCTCTTCACCATCATTGAGACCATCGTCATCGGTGTCGGCATCTAAGGGATCAGTCCCTGCAGTTTGTTCATCGCCATCGTTTACTCCATCGTCGTCACTATCGGCATCTAAAGGATTTGTGCCGTCAGTCGCTTCTTGCGTATCGGTCACACCGTCGTTATCATCGTCTGTATCGGCATTGTTCCCAATTCCATCGCCGTCGGTATCCACCGATTCTGTAGGGTCTAATGGGAAGGCATCTGAACCATCTGGGGTGCCATCGCCATCGGTATCTGTGTTAAGTGGATCGGTGCCTGCAGTTTGCTCATCACCATCGTTGAGACCATCGTCATCGCTATCGGCATCTAAAGGATCGGTTCCATCGGTCGCTTCTTGCGTATCAGGTATGCCGTCGTTATCATCATCTGTATCGGCATTGTTCCCGATTCCATCGCCATCGGTATCCACCGATTCTGTAGGATCTAATGGGAAAGCATCTGAACCATCTGGAATGCCATCGCCATCCGTATCTGCATTAAGTGGATCGGTTCCTGCAGTTTGCTCTTCACCATCATTGAGACCATCGTCATCGGTGTCGGCATCTAAGGGATCAGTCCCTGCAGTTTGTTCATCGCCATCGTTTACTCCATCGTCGTCACTATCGGCATCTAAAGGATTTGTGCCGTCAGTCGCTTCTTGCGTATCGGTCACACCGTCGTTATCATCGTCTGTATCGGCATTGTTCCCAATTCCATCGCCGTCGGTATCCACCGATTCTGTAGGGTCTAATGGGAAAGCATCTGAACCATCTGGGGTGCCATCGCCATCGGTATCTGTGTTAAGTGGATCGGTGCCTGCAGTTTGCTCATCACCATCGTTGAGACCATCGTCATCGCTATCGGCATCTAAAGGATCGGTTCCATCGGTCGCTTCTTGCGTATCAGGTATGCCGTCGTTATCATCATCTGTATCGGCACTGTTCCCGATTCCATCGCCATCGGTATCCACCGATTCTGTAGGATCTAATGGGAAAGCATCTGAACCATCTGGAAAGCCATCGCCATCCGTATCTGCATTAAGTGGATCGGTGCCTGCAGTTTGCTCTTCACCATCGTTGAGACCATCGTCATCGCTATCAGCATCTAAGGGATCGGTACCATCGGTGGCTTCTTGCGTATCAGGTACACCATCGTTGTCATCATCTGGATCGGCATTATTCCCAATTCCATCGCCATCGGTATCTACAGATTCTGTAGGGTCTAATGGGAAGGCATCTGAACCATCTGGAACGCCATCGCCATCGGTATCTGCATTAAGTGGATCAGTCCCTGCAGTTTGCTCTTCACCATCGTTGAGACCATCGTCATCGCTATCAGCATCTAAAGGATCGGTGCCATCAGTGGCTTCTTGCGTATCAGGTATGCCGTCGTTATCATCATCTGTATCGGCATTGTTCCCAATTCCATCGCCATCGGTATCTACCGATTCTGTAGGATCTAATGGGAAGGCATCTGAACCATCTGGAACGCCATCGCCATCCGTGTCTGCATTAAGTGGATCGGTCCCTTCAGCTTGCTCTTCACCATCATTGAGATCATCGTCATCGCTATCAGCATCTAAAGGATCGGTCCCATCAGTGGCTTCTTGCGTATCAGGTACACCATCGTTGTCATCGTCTGTATCGGCATTGTTACCAATTCCATCGCCATCGGTATCTACCGATTCTGTAGGATCTAATGGGAAGGCATCTGAACCATCTGGAACGCCATCCCCATCGGTATCTGCGTTAAGTGGATCGGTGCCTACAGCTTGTTCTTGCCCATCGTTTAAACCATCGTCATCGCTATCAGTATCTAAAGGATTGGTACCATCGGTCGCTTCTTGCGTATCGGGTATGCCATCGTTGTCATCGTCCGTATCGGCATTGTTCCCAATTCCATCGCCATCGGTATCTACCGATTCTGCAGGGTCTAATGGGAAGGCATCTGAACCATCTGGAACGCCATCGCCATCCGTATCTGGATTAAATGGATCGGTTCCTACAGCTTGTTCTTGCCCATCGTTTAAACCATCGTCATCGCTATCAGTATCTAAAGGATCGGTACCATCGGTCGCTTCTTGCGTATCGGGTATGCCATCGTTGTCATCGTCCGTATCGGCATTGTTCCCAATTCCATCGCCATCGGTATCTACAGATTCTGGAGGGTCTAATGGGAAGGCATCTGAACCATCTGGAACGCCATCCCCATCGGTATCTGCGTTAAGTGGATCGGTGCCTACAGCTTGTTCTTGCCCATCGTTTAAACCATCGTCATCACTATCGGCATCTAAGGCATCGGTGCCATCGGTGGCTTCTTGCGTGTCGGGTACACCATCGTTATCATCGTCGGTATCGGCATTGTTACCAATTCCGTCTCCATCCGTATCTACAGATTCTGTAGGGTCTAATGGGAAAACATCTGTGCTATCTGGAACACCATCGCCATCTGAATCGGGATCAGACTCATCCACATCTAATATTGTAATACTAATGGTTTGTGATGTAGCGTTTGAAACAAAATCTTCTACCGTAACAATAACATTATAGATGTTGTTGGTGTCTGCATCTAAAGGAGTTTCAAAATCCGGTGCGCTATTAAAAACAAGATTTGCTGTATAAGGTGCATTGAATGATGTATTCGGCCCTATGGCAAATAAAGCAGCATCTGCACCACCGCTTATAAACACATAAGCTTGTTCACTTGCAACCACACTTAATGCAGCAGTTCCATTTTCATTGATGCTTGCAGAATTGGTAGAAGATATAGAGGGTACTGTACGATCTATAGTAATTGTAGATCCAATGGTGAATGCGGGAGAATAACCTGTGGTTCCATAGGTCCCAGATGGGTTTCCTGTAGCGATCGAGGTGCTTGTTGATGAATCCGAAGCAGAAATCCTCCAGTTAACCACTCCTTCTGGATCGGCTGCTAAAATGGTATAGGTCGCTTCGTAAACATTTGAACCAGGAGAGGTTTCAGCAAAAGCCGAAGGTGTGCCTGTTAAAACACTAGAGTTAAAGGAAATAGACGAGACGTCTATAGGTTCATCGGGGTTTAGTCTAAACGTAATGATGTCTCCATCTGTTCCTCCTGTGGTTGAAGAAGTAGCATTAGTTTCGGCTGTAGGATTTAGTGTAGGATCCTGAGAATCTATTTGTATTGCATTTCCTCCAGACATGCTACTAGAGGATGTTGTTGAAGGCAAGGTTAGATTCGCCGTATTCCCTGAAGTATCTGAAATTATCCCTCCATTTAACACTAAGGCTGAAGTAGATGAATATTCTAAAGGGCTAATGGTAATCCCATCATCGATGGTATAATTAAATATTAACGTATTCGAGTTGGTAGACGCATAGGTAGCATCGTAATCCGTGTCTCCTGTTTCTAAGTTTAGGGTTGGAACTCCTCCAGAAGTATCGACCAACATGGCTTCCGTAAAATTAACCTCAATTTCAATTACATCACTATTTGATGGGGTTGTGTCGTCATCTGTATAAAGACCGGAAGTATTAGAGGCTCTTACGGTAGTAACTGATGGAATAGAGTTGTCAAAATAAACGGCAGTTCCAGAAGTAACCGCAGAAACATTTAAATTATCGTTACCTGCAGTGTCTGTCGCATTAAAAGAAAAAGCAATATAACCTTCAGGATCTGACGATTGCATTACATAGCTATAGACAATGGTATTTGTCCCTACGACAGTAAAACTGGTTGTGGTTCCAGAGGCAATACTTGTTAAGCTATCACTCGCTAAGCTTTCATTGGTTGTAAATCGAACATAAACCGTATCCCCTACTTTGGCTAGTGTTGTAGATGCATTGTTTGAATACATATCAATAGGAGAAATTACTGGGGAGCCCGATCAATTTCTACGGAAGAAGAATCGGTTGTTGTAGTAACTATTTCTGAAGTTACATTCCCCAATAAATCGGCAAAATTAATACTAAAGGTTACAGTACCTGAAGGAGTAGCAGCGCCTACCGGAAATGACTCAATCGTCCATTGAGTTCGTTGACCGGCTGGATTAGATGGGCTAAGAATCACCTGATTGGCATTCGTTCCCATGATGGTAATACTGCTGGTATTTAGGTTTATATTTTCATTAGCAACAACATCTATCGTAATGATATTTCCATCCTTAGCATAAGCCCCATTAAATGCATTATCTGAATTGATTTGCACAACATTTAATTCTGGACCTTCAATATCATAAATAATATTATCCCCATCAAAGTCTGAATAGTCATTTGGAAGCCCCATATTATTGGCCGCAGGATTCCCAATCAAATCCGTAAATCCACCTAGATTAATCATCCAACTTACAAATCCACCACTATAGGTGGTGTCTGTTGATACTAATTGGTAAACCGCTTGTACAGTGCTTGTGCCGACCATACTTACCGAATCTGCATTGATTAAGGTTGAAGTAGCCGCTCCATTGGTATAGAAGAATTGTATATCATCTGCAGTGACACCAGTAACCGTTTCGCTTACATCAAAGGTTAAAGTGACTGTATCGTTAAGGACTGCATAGGCGGGAGAAGCATTGGAACTAGTCACTTGCAAATTGGAAATTTGTGGGCGAATTCCATCGACAATAATTTTATTGGGTGAAAGGTTTACCCCATTAGCGGGTGGAGCAATTGCTAAAGTAGTGTCGGTTAATAAATTACTGTATTCGTCATAAATAGTAGCTCCATTAAGATCAAAAGCATTGATACTCGTATAATTTAAATCATCGGCACAATCTCCTTCTTGGACTATATAATCAAATTCTAGTACTGGAAGTGAAATTCCAGGGGTAATGGTCGTTATTCTTGAAAACTCAATGACTTGATCAACTGCTCCAGAATTACAGCTATTGGTGTCTAATTCTAGGGTAGGTGTCCCGGTAACCGGGCCTACACCGTCATTGGCGTACTCTACCTGAATTTTAATCACATCCCCTATTTTAAAGGTCCCCGAAGTCACCGTTGTGGAGGTTATCTGGGAACGCACTACATTTAACTCAGCGCCTACTCCATCGATTTTTATGGTCGCATTGGTATCCAATGCACTGGGATCACCTGTGCCCCACAAAGTTGGAGATCCTGATCCTGCCAACGCTGTTCTAGCTGAGTTCCCCGCTAAATCTTCTAGCGTTCCTCCATAAAGGTTGATGGAATCTGGGTTTTTCATGGTGACCTCAGCAGAACCTGATATATTATCACCGCTTTTAACCGTATATTCAAACGTGAGACTGGTAGAACCAGAACCTGATACATAGGTGATGTCTGAATAAGTGACTGGAGCCGAGGTATTATTTGTTTCAATTTCAAAAGTGGGAGAAGAAGTTCCCATCGTTAAATATACCGCTTCGTCATAGACTAGAATGATGTCAAAAGTCTGTCCAACCGAATAAGTCGTTGTGGCCGTATTAGAAGAGGTGGCTTTAACTAGGTTGGGTAAAACAGTATCTACAGTAACCGAAAGGGTTTCTGAGCCCGCATTATAAGGATTGCTAAATTTATCAGTTCCTGATACCGTAACCGTTAAAGCACCTTGGGCACCTGTATAGGTAGACATATCGATATAATAACTCCATATCGTATCTGAACTTACCATTGAAAGGGTTTCATAACCTTGCCCATTGACATCCACGGTTGGTGTCACGGTCATTGGTTCTGAGAAGGTGGCCGTATAGGTTACAATATCTGTAGAATTCAAGTACAATGTTGCCTGGCTTAACGCATGCGTTACCGTAGGTGGAACCGTTTCGGTTACAAACGTAAGGCTTGCATTAGAAGAGACCGATCTAGAGAGTGAATCAGTTGCTGCTACGGTAGCAGTATAGGTTCCTGAAGATAAACTAGAAGAGACATTCCAAATATAAGTCCACAGGGTGGGTGAACTCCCTTGTGTCATAGCCGCATTAACCACAGATGTACCAGAAACTGTAAGCAGCGGAGAAGCTGCCATATCTATGCTAAAACTTGCGGTAATGGTAATGACTTCCTCATAATCTATGACGAGATCACCATCGGCATACATATACATATTGGCCAATGAAGTACATTCTCCCCACACAGGATGATTCGCAGATGTTAAAGCACTTCCTGTACTAAAAGACGTAGGCGTTGTTGTAATTGAGGTTACACACCATTCTGACAAATCTTGATTAAATACAGTTGCAGAAGAAAACATACTATCCATATTTCCGGCTGCTACACTTGATACATCCCAATCTCCAATATCTTGGTTAAATGCAGAAGCAGAATCAAACATATATGAAAAGTCAGAAACTCGGCTTAAATCCCAATTTTTTATTCCATCATCCCCCCCATTATTATATGCTGATGCACCCTCGAACATTGAGAAACATTCTGTTAATCTAGAAGTGTCCCAACTACTTAGATTTTGATTAAATGAAGAAGCTGTACTAAATGCCTGAACGAAATTAGTCACATTAGAGGTATCCCAACTTCCTATATCCTGATTGAAAGCTGTAGCTCCAGAAAAAATTGCCCTTAAAGTAGTTACATTTCCAGTTTTCCAACTACTTATATCCTGGTTAAAATCGTACGCTGCCGAGAATGTTTCTTCTAGGGTTGTCACATTCGAAACCACCCAGCTTCCAATATCTTGATTAAAATCAAATGCTTGTTTGAATAAGCCTTCCATATCTGTAACCGAAGAAACATCCCAGTCCCCAATGTCTTGATTAAATGCATTGGCTGCATTAAACATATGTGAGGTATCAGTTACATTTGAAGTATCCCAAGAACCAATGTCTTCATTAAATGTTGTATTACCGCGAAATAATTCGTTCATGTTTGTCACTTTAGAAGTACAAACACACGTCATATCATCACCGTTGTTTTCACGCGTGCGAAGTGCCGTTTCATCCACAACAATGTATTGTTTCCCTCCAATAACTGCTGTTTCGGAAACATTCGCTGTAGGACATTTTATGGTCACGCCATTGGTGTCTAAATAAATACGTTGTTGAACATCCAAAGAAAGGGTATCTGTCCCGGCATAAGATTCTCCATTTGTAGCTGTCCCTGCTACACTAATTGCATAAGTTCCTGTAGCTACACCGGTTGTATCCCAATCATAATACCAGGTGGAAGACGCAGTAGTCAACGCCATATTAAAAGTACCCTCCCCTGGGATGGTAATGGTAGGACTAGACTGCATGTCTTTGTTAAATGTTGCGGTAATGGAGACCGTTTGAGTAAGGTTAATGATATTGTCGCTATCGCTGCTTGTAAGAGTGACCGTTGGAACAGCAGTATCGATCACTATTTCACTTATTTCCGCTAATGTGTTTCCATAACTTCTTAAGGGAGTATTTTCATAAATCTCATCCGAATTGGTATCTACTATATTACTTCCACCCTCAATTGAATAATCTTCTTGGGTATCGAGATCACCAGAATTATCTCCTGCCTCAACTGTATAGGTGAAAATTAGCGTATCGCTGCCAGATCCAGAAACATAATCTGCAAAACGATTCCCCGTACTTGTTAAATCTAACTGAATTCTAGGAGTACCTGACAATACAGTCACTGGAGCAGAAAATTCAACCGTTAAGGTTACGGTATCATTTTGTCCGTAAGTCCCATCAACACCCCTTATTGATTCTATGTAATGATAACCAGAGCCAAATAAGAATTCACTGTTTACTTTAGAGTATGGATATCTCGACTCTAATTTAGGCTCATTACCAAAATAAATATCATAAATACTTTGATTAATATAAGGATAGAATTTTGTTCGATCAGGAAATTCAGATGCAGAAATATAGGAAAAGGCAAGACATTGTCCAGAATTGCTTACAGAACCTGTTATCGCAATGTTTTGGGAATTACTTTGTGAGCATCCCACAGGAGAAAAACCCACAAGTGCAGAGGGTGTGCCTGCAGAGCTAATTTCGGCACCTGAAGAAGATACAATGTTATAATTGAAATTAGAAGTTGTATACGTCCAATTCTCTGCAGCTCCAATTAGCCCACCTACTCCATAAGCCGCAGTAATTTCTTCTGAATGGACCACATTGTAAAAAAAAGAGATGGATACACTTGTATCGTTAATGGCACCAATGATTCCTCCTGCATAATCATCACTAATAGAATCATCTGCTTTAGTGGATATAGAAGCATATACAATATTACTTGTTATTTCTACAACAGGGCTCCCCGATCCGACTGCTGGAATGATTCCTATAATCCCTCCTGCATAATTTGAATTGGAATAAACAACCCCACGAACAAGACAAGCCTTTACCCCATCTATATTCTTATTCATATAACCCACAATACCACCAACATATTCAGATCCAGTCACGTTTCCAAATACATTACATCCTGAAATTTCCCCTCCAGAATTTTGCATTGACCCTATGATTCCACCGATCTTTCCAGTATTATTTTTACCATTAATGGTTGAGGTATTAACATTTGAGTTGGAGATAAATACGGAACCTGCTTGTGCCATACCAGCAATTCCTCCCATAGGAGTATCATCATCACTTCCAACATAGGAATAATATGCTGAATCAAGATTTACATTTTTGATGACAGCACCATTTCCCAAAACCCCAAATAGACCAAGTGCATCAACCCGAGGACTGGTCGAATCATCTCTCTTAATCTTAAGGCTTGTTATTTCGTAATTTTTTCCATCGAAATGCCCTCTAAATTGATTGGTTATGTTTCCTATAGGAAGCCAACCCTCATCATTACCTGTTGGGGTTATATCGGCAGGGTCATTGTAAAGGTTTCCATCCGAATTTGCGTCCGCATCATCCCAATATTGTGTTTCAGAGGCATCTATATCTGCAGTAAGGACAAAAGTAGATGTCCAAGAGCTACTATTTTCAGCAACCCAAAGAAGTTCGGCTAATGTACCTATTTGATATACTCCGTTAACTTGGGAAGGGGCACTACTCGCTGTCTGGGCTCGCCCTAAAACGATTGAACTTAACGTAATTAAAATAAATATTCTAACGTTTTTAGTTACCCTCATCATTAGCTTGTTTTGATGTTAATTCATTATTGCGGTTTTCATTCCTTTTTGATCCAAGCATGAATCTTAAAATTAATTCATGTGTTCCTCCTTGAATGGCTGAAGCATTATCGCGATTCATAAACTCATATCCATATCCCCACTCAATGCCCTTAATATTTTTAGAGGTAATAAAAAAAGCAAGATTATTGTTATTCGCATAACCCGTTCCTAAGGCCAATTGGTCTTTATAATTAATGGCTAAGGTGCCTGAGAATAAATTGGGATTGTCGGGTAATGCCCTATACACTATCATAGGTTCTATGGAAAAAGCATCGTTGATCGAATAACTATACCCTCCAGACAAATAAAGGTAAGCAACGTCTGTGGCAGTGGTTTGCCAACCACCATTGTCCTGATATCGCTTATTATCAAACACGCTAGGTACTCCTACTCCTAAGAAAAAATTAGGAGCTCGATAGTGTATTCCAACCCCTAAAACAGGTGTGAAATAACTTTTTACCGGTGCTAATGCCGGGTTATAAGTGGTATAAATACGTTGTAAACGATTAACATCAATATTATTATAGAAACCTCCTCCTTTAAGTCCTAAATAAAGAAAATGGTCTTCTTTTAATTTAAGTTGATAATTATAGTCAATAGTAATATGGGTTTTGTTTTCAATAAAAACACGATCATTTTGAGCAGTAAAGCCTAAAAGAACATTCTTTTTTTGAGGCAATTGATAAATAAGATAATTCGTTTGAGGAGCATCTGCAACACTGGCCCACTGGCTTCTGTTACTCAACGATACAAATGAACCATTAACTCCTGTAAAGGCAGGATTATAAACGCCCATATTCAATCGATTAAATAAAACATGAGCTTCTTGACCAAATGCAAAACTGGTTGCAAAAACAAATAGTATAGATAGGTATTTCAAAATCTAACGACGAAGGATAATTGAAGAAGCGCCTCCTCCACCATTACAAATAGCAGCAGCTCCTAGATTAATATTTTTAACTTGCATAGCGTTGAGTAATGTTACAACAATTCTAGCTCCCGAACAGCCCAAAGGATGACCTAGAGAAACAGCCCCTCCGTGAACATTAACTTGAGCAGGGTCTAGGCCTAATAACTTGATATTTGCCAAGCCCACCACAGAGAAAGCTTCGTTAAATTCAAATAAACCTATCTCCTCTTGTTTAACCCCTGCTTTGGCTAGCGCTTTAGGCAACGCTTTGGCCGGTGCAGTTGTAAACCATTGGGGATCATGTGCCGCATCTGCATAAGCTTCAATATAGGCTAGAGGAGATAAATTTAACTCCTTTGCTTTTGATTCAGACATTAAAATAAGTGCGGCTGCCCCGTCATTAATTGTAGACGCATTGGCTGCAGTAACCGTTCCTTCCTTAGAAAAAGCAGGACGAAGTTTTGGTATCTTTTCTAAAATTACATTCGTAAATTCTTCATCCTCAGTAATCAGTAAATCGTCTCCTTTTCTTTGGGGAATAGCTACAGGAACTACTTCTTGTTCCATAACCCCAGAGGCCCAAGCAGCAGCACTTTTTTGGTAAGAAGTGATTGCAAAAGCATCTTGCTCTTCTCTAGAGATGTTATATTTAACCGCTGTGGCATCTGCAAAAACCCCCATGGGCACCTGATCAAAAGCATCTAAGAGACCGTCTTTCTGGAGGACATCTTCCATTTGTGCTCCTCCAAATTTAATCCCCTTCCTCATAGGGGCAATATGAGGAGCCAGGCTCATATTCTCCATTCCTCCCGCAACAGCAACAGATATATCGCCAAGTGCTATCGCCTGGGCAGCCATACTAATGGTCTTCATACCAGAAGAACATACTTTATTTATTGTGGTACAAGGAACTGTATCTGGAATACCTGCCTCCATAGCTGCTTGTCTAGCGGGAGCTTGCCCTAAACCAGCCTGTAATACATTACCCATAAATACCTCCTCTACTTCTGAGGGAAGAAGATCAATAGCTGCCAACGCACCTTTAATTGCAATGGCCCCAAGGGTAGGGGCAGGAAGGGTAGATAATCCGCCCAAAAACTTTCCTAAAGGAGTTCTTTTAGCCGATACAATGACTACCCTTTGAGTGTCCATTTTTTACTGTTTTTTTCTTTAAAAATTGAAACAAAGATACTTCCGTAAATGGAATGTACCAAACTTGATATGGCCGATGGAATCGCAGTAGCTGGATTAGCGAAATTTTCCCGTGCTAAAACTGCACCTAAACCAGAATTTTGCATCCCCACTTCTAAAGAAATTGTTTTACTTACCGCATGGTTTCTTAACAAAATCCGACTGACCACATAACCTACAAAAAAACCAAAAAAATGAAGGGTCATAATTGCTCCAACTAATTGAAGGCCAGAAGTCAAAATCATCGTTTTACCTTGTCCAATTATACTTGCTACGATCAATACAATTAAAACGACCGCTAAAGGAGGAGAAAACGGAACAATTTTTTTAGTAAACTTTGGCAAGAACTGATTAAAAAGAATCCCAAAGACTACAGGGGCTAGGACTACTTTTATTGTGCTGTAAAATAATCCCATGGCATCTACTTCTAAATAATTACCCGATAATTTAGCGGTTAAAATAGGCGTTAGAACGATTGCTGCCATGGTTGAAAAACTAGTCATCGCAACTGATAAGGCCACATTAGCTTTCGCCAAATAGGCCATTACATTAGAAGCGGTACCACCAGGACAACAAGATACCAAGATAAGACCCACCGCAAAAAAAGGAGGTAGTTTAAATAAGTCTGCTAAAACCCAACCTAAAAAAGGCATAATTGTAAACTGTAAGACCATCCCTACAATGATCCATTTTGGGGTCTGTATCACTGTGGAAAAATCATTCCATTTTAAAGTTAAACCCATCCCTAGCATAATACCTCCTAAACCATAGGTAATCAACGGACCCGAAAACCAGGTAAACAAAGGAGGATAAACAAGTGCTAACATAGCACAAGCACTGACCCAAAGTGGGAAAAATTTAGTAAACATAACCTGCTATTAAATTGATACTTTTTTTTGAAAAAATTATTGCCCTATTTTAAGCTATTTGTAACATCTTTCCTAATTTGACGTCTTATTATGATGAACATAAAATGTACCTTATGAAAAAAATTACCTTAACTCTATTCTTACTTATTGGAATATCTGTTGTCTATTCTCAGGAAATACAATTTGAAGAGTACGACCTGTCTAATGGATTACATGTTATTTTACACCAAGATAACACAGCCCCTTTGGTAACCACCTCTGTTCTTTACCATGTAGGTGCAAAAGATGAAGAACCTCAACGCACAGGGTTTGCACACTTTTTTGAACACTTATTGTTTGAGGGTACTAAGAATATTGAACGAGGAAAATGGTTTAGTATCGTTTCTTCTAACGGTGGAAAAAACAATGCTTATACCAATGATGATTTCACCTATTACTACGAGGTGTTCCCATCTAATAATCTTCAACTCGGGCTCTGGTTAGAGTCTGAAAGAATGCTTCACCCAATCATTAATCAAATTGGTGTAGACACTCAAAATGAAGTAGTAAAAGAAGAAAAAAGATTACGCGTAGACAATTCTCCCTATGGAAAATTCTTAGAGAATGTTAAAAAAAATCTCTTTGTAAATCATCCTTATAAACACACTACAATTGGAGAAATGGAGCATTTAGATGCTGCTTCCCTTGAAGAATTTTTGGCTTTTAATAAAAAGTATTACGTGCCTAACAATGCTGTTTTGGTCGTTGCAGGAGATATCGATATTCCTTCCACAAAAAAAATGATTACCGAATATTTTGAAGATATTCCTAGAGGGGAAGAAGTTCCGCGCGTGAACATAAAAGAGGAACCCATTGAGCAACCAATAAAAGCGGTTGCTTATGACCCAAATATTCAAATCCCTGCAGTTATTACGGGATATAGAATGCCGTCTCTTAAAACCAGAGACTCTAAGGTATTAGATATGATTTCTACCTATTTAAGCGATGGAAACAGCTCTAAACTTTACAAGAAAATGGTGGACGAGAAAAAAATGGCTTTACAAGTTGGCGCACTCAACTTTAGTCAAGAAGACTATGGCATGTACCTTATTTTTGGTTTACCCCTAGGTGAAAATAGTCTTGAAAGCCTGGTAGAAGCCATGGATAAAGAAGTTGAAAAAATTAAATCTAATTTGATTTCTGAAAAAGATTTTCAAAAACTGCAGAATAAATTTGAATCAGATTTCGTGAACGCCAATGCCTCTATAGAAGGAATTGCTAACTCATTAGCTGAATATTATACTTTTTATGGTGATACAAATAGAATTAATACCCAAATTGGTGTTTACCGATCGATTACAAGAGAAGAAATTCAAGCAGTCGCTAAAAAATATTTAAACAAAAATCAACGCCTCATATTGGATTACCTTCCTGAGTCAGAAAAAAAATAATTCACACATGAAAAAAATATTGTTTTTAATCGCCCTTGTTGGATGTATCTCTTCAACAAATGCACAAATAGATCGAAGTGTTCAACCTAAGCCAGGACCTGCTCCTGAAATAAAACTAGACAAACCTCAAGAGTTTACTTTGCCCAATGGATTACGCCTTCTTGTGGTAGAAAACCACAAACTACCTAGAGCTTCGGCTAATTTAACGATTGACCTTCCGCCCGTTTATGAAGGAGAATTAGCCGGCGTTAATGTATTGCTTTCTAGTATGCTAGGAAAAGGTTCTGTCGCTATTGCTAAAGATGATTTTGAAGAAGAAGTTGACTACTTAGGAGCCCAAATTAATTTTGGTTCTTCTTCTGCCTTCGCTTCTTCACTTTCGCGCTACTTTCCGCGGGTGTTAACGCTTATGTCTGATGCTGCACTAAATCCTAATTTCTTGGCAGAGGAGTTTGAAAAGGAAAAAGAAAAAATTTTAGAAGGAATTAGATCTGATAAGAATTCTGTTTCTGCTGTTGCTAGAAGGGTAGAAAACCTAATCACTTATGGGAAAAAACATCCCTCAGGTGAATTTCTAAAAGAGGAAACCGTAGAGAATGTTACGCTAGAAGATGTAAAAGCTTATTATCAAAAGAATTTTACGCCAATAAATGCATATTTAATTGTGATTGGTGATGTTGAATTCGAAGCGGTTAAAAAACAGGTCACCGATCTTTATGGAGATTGGAAAGGAAAAGAGGCAAAAGCTGAACCCTTTAACAAAGCACAAAATGCTGAAGAGTTAACGGTGAACTTTGTGGATATGCCTAATGCTGTTCAATCAGAGATCTCCTTAGATTTTACTACAGAGGTAAAGAAAACTGATGCGGACTACTTTTCGATGCTTTTAGCTAATCGCATTTTAGGAGGCGGGGCACAAGCAAGATTATTTTTGAACCTTCGCGAAGACAAAGGATATACCTATGGTTCCTACGCTTCTTTTAGCACCAACAAATACACTCGATCTAGGCTCCGTGCTTTTGCCAGTGTAAGAAATGCCGTGACTGATAGTTCTGTGGTTGAGCTGGTAAAAGAATTCCATAAAATAAAAACAACCCCTGTTTCCCAAGAGGAGTTAGACCAAGCAAAAGCAAAATATGTAGGAGATTTTGTGATTGCCTTAGAAAGACCGTCAACCATAGCTCAATATGCCATGGCTATCCTCACCGAAGGATTACCTGAGGATTTCTATAACACCTATTTACAAAATATAAACGCAGTTTCAATTGATGATATTCAACGTGTCACACAGCAATATTTTCATCTAGAAAATGCAAGAATTTATGTCACTGGAAAGGGGAGTGAAGTTCTTGAAAATTTAGAGAAAATGACACCGCTAGGGAAAACGCTAAAGATAAACTTTTACGATAAGTACGGGGAAAATATCGACCGCCCCAATTTTGAAGTAACGGTGCCTGAAGGTATAAATGTATCTAAAATAGTCGCTAATTACTTTGATGCCATTGGAGGTAAAGAAAAAGCTTTAGCTGTGAAAACTAAAAAGGAAGTAGCCAGTGCTTCAATGCAGGGGATGAGCTTAGAAATCATCTCTAAGAAAACAAACTCAAAACAATCTTTTCTTGCCGTAAATATGATGGGCAATACTATGCAAAAGCAAGTGGTTAATAAAGACAAAGGCTATAATGAAGCCCAAGGGCAACGAATTGAAATGGAAGGAGAGGCCTTATCTAATGCAATTCAAGAAACAGCTATATTCGCCGAATTAGCCCTTGATCCAAATAAGATAAGTCTTGCAGGAACTGTAGAAGTAAATGGTAAACCAGCTTATGAAGTAAAAATAAACGAGACCAAATCTTTCTTTTACGACACCGAAAACTTTTTGAAAGTGAAAATTTCAGAAACCCAAGAAATGCAAGGAAATATCATCACACAAGAAACCCTTGTTGGCGATTATAAAGAAGTAAATGGTCTTCTTTTTCCACATAAAATCACCCAATCCTTTGGTCCACAAAAAATTGATTTTATCACCTCATCCATTGAATTAAATATTGAATTTGGAGAAAAAGATTTTGAATAAATTAATATCAAAAACTAAGGTTAAGCGTCTTAAATTGATTTAAGGCGCTTTTTTTGTTTCTGTAACTAAGTATATCCCTCCTAAGATCAAACCACAGGCTACCCACTGTATCCCCCAAAGTATTCGCCATCTAAGACCCCCAACCAATTGCTACAATGGGGAGTAAATAAGTAATAGAAATTGAAAATACGGCAGAAGAAAAAGTAAGTAACTCGTTAAAAAGTACTTTGGCAAATGCAGTTCCAAACAAAGAAAGAATAAAAATATAACCCAAAGAAGTGGTAATTTTCGTTTGCTTATAAAAGCTATTCCAAGGAAAATCAGAAAGTAAAAGTAAAAGTAAGGCAGGTATGGCAATGGCTATAAAATTGGCTAATGCAATCGCCATTGGAGCAACATCTGCCAATTTATGTTTAATTACATTGACATTAATCCCATAGCATAGGGCTGCCAAAACAACCAAAAAGGCATAACGAGCATCACCTGTGGAAACTCCTGTAATCTCTTGAAAAACAATTAAAAATGTCCCTAAAGAACCAACAGCTACTCCAACAATCTGTTTGTTTTTTACCTGCTGTTTAAATAACATAAACGCAATAAATAAGGTAAACATAGGAGTGAGTCCATTTAAGACCGCCACAACAGAGCTATTAATCTCTGTTTCTGAAAAGGCAAATAAAAAGGAAGGGAAAAACGTACCGAAAAAGCCTGTAAACACCAACCATTTCCATTGATCTTTAGACCATCCGCTAAGGCTTTTGTAGCCTACCAACAATAAAATAATTGTTGTCATTAATATTCGGAAAGATCCTACTTGAATAGGAGTTAAGCCTACTAAACCCTTTTTGATTAATATATAAGAACTTCCCCAAATCAGGGAAAGTATTATTAGATAGACCCACTTCTTAATTTTTACAGACATTTTTTACAAAAATGCATCTTTTATTAGGAATGTCTTTTCTATAATTAATTAATTTTACAATTCTGGGAACCTTAAAATTAGCCACATGAAAAATAGTCTTGGATTTATAGTTAGCTTACTTGTTATTTTAAGTTGCTCTGACACCCCGCCAAAAACGATTACTCCTCCCGTTTTAACTCCAGCGAAGGAAGTAGCGCTTGAGCCTGAAACAGTTGAAATGACTATAGAAGGTATGATGTGTGCAATTGGGTGTGCAGCAAGGATAGAAAAAAAACTTATTAATAGTGAAGGAATCGAGGAGGCCCAAGTAAACTTTGATAGTAAAAAAGCCGTTATTCGGTACGATAAAACGTTTTTAAATCCTACTAAGATTACCGAGATCATTCAAGCTATAGGAGACCCCTACACCGTTAGTGGATATAGCGTTCAAAAATAGAATTATTCCTTCCATTCCATCGTTTCCATCATTTTAATCATATCCTGCTCTATATACCTAGCAGCAGGGAGGATAGAATCGTAATTTGGTCGAGTATAAAAGTAGAGCGATCCCACCAAAAAGTGTTTTGTGCTATCAGTTAAAAAAAATTGTACTTGAGAGGCTGCCTCCCCTACAATTCTAAATAAAGTTCCATAGGTTTTATTCTCTGGATTGATAAAAAGTTTTTCTGGTATTTCCGTCGCCTTTATTATGTGTTTACTAGGCATTTGATAAGCATCTGAAAGCAAAGAGTCTAAATTATCCTTTACACTTCTATAAGACAAATAAATGGTAGCTTTCATTTTTGGATACACAATTTTACTCTCACAAGCGGCAAGAGGATTAAAGGAAGCATCAGCGTTAATTTCAAACTGATAAGGACAATCTGATCGAACTTGACTGTACTTTGGACTTGCATAACGAAGACTTAATGCTGCTTTAGGTTTTGGCAATAACGGTGAATGATCACAAGCCATAAAAAAACAAAAAAGTAAACAAAGGGAGGGAATTCTCATTTTAAGGAAGGGTTACTTTAATTTGTTTTATTCTTTTTTTATCGACCGATTCAATTGTAAACTTCATCGTTTCAAACTCTATTATTTGTTTAGATGTAGGTAGCTTATGTATTATTTCTAAAATAAAACCTCCTAAGGTTTCTGCTTCTCCCTTATTTTTTTCAATTAATTCGGAATCATTGAATTCTGTAATTCGATAAAAATCTTTGAGACTTACCATTGCTTCAAAAACATAATTTTTTTCGTCTAATCTTGAATATTCGATGTCTTCATCATCAAATTCATCGACAATATCCCCCACAATTTCTTCAATTAGATCTTCAAGGGTGACTACTCCGGAAGTACCTCCATATTCGTCTACAACAATGGCAATATGTGTTTTTAGGTGTTGAAATTCTTTGAGTAAATCGTCTAACTTCTTGTTTTCAGGAATTATGTATGGACCTCTAAGTAGACTGGTCCAATTAAATTTTTTTTTCAATATTAGGCATTAAATCTTTGGTGTATAAAATACCCACAATATTATCTAAGCCTTCTTTGTAAACGGGAATTCTTGAAAAACCTTTATCAATAATTTGAGGCAAAATTTCCTTTAATGACATTTCTGCTGATAAGGCAAAAACGGAAACCCTAGGACACATCACTTGCTTGGTTTCTGTATTTCCAAAAGATACAATTCCTTTAAGTATCTTATCTTCTTCTTTTGTTGTATCGCTTTGCTCTGTCATCGCTAAGGCTTCTGACAATTCATCAACAGAAAATGTTTTTGAACGTTGCCCCAACCTTTCTTCTAAAAAAAGAGTAAGCTTACTCATGGGGATAGTCAAATAAAACAGAAAATAAGTGTCTATTCTATGTAAGGTGCTCGCCATAATATTTGCAAAAAACAAATTATTCCTGTTGGCGTAAATCTTAGGTAAGATTTCTCCAAAAAGTAAAATCACAAAAGTGATGACTACAATATCTATGAACAACTTAAGGTATGAACTCTCTAACCCTGCAAAAAGTGAAGTTCCTAAATTCGCAAATAGTAAAACAATCGCGATATTAATGAAGTTATTGACTACTAAAATAGTTGCAAGCAACCGTTTAGGTTTTCGCAAAAGCCGAACAATGAGATCTACTTGTTTTAACTTTTGATCCCTTGCTTTATCAAGTGCTGATGTGGTTAAAGAAAAGAAGGCAACCTCTGCTCCAGAAATAAGTCCAGAAGCAATTAAAAGAATAATCATTAAAACCCATTTAATTAAAGTTGCCGTGGGTAATGTAATCATCAAGTGAAATAAGGGTAGTAGATCCAAAGATTCAATATGAAATTAAAAAGGTAAATCGTCTTTTTTTGCCTCCGTTCCGTTGTCAGAGGGTTGTGAAGGTTTTGGAGATGCATTTCCTTTTGTGGTTAAAAATGTGAAATCGTCTACATTAATCTCTGTACTGTAACGATCATTACCACTTTCATCTTGCCATTTACGTGTTTTTATTTTTCCTTCTAAATATACCCTATCGCCTTTACTTAGGTACTTCTCGCAAATTTCTGCAGCTTTATTCCTAAGTACGATATTGTGCCATTCTGTTTGGGTTACCTTTTCTCCCGTATCTTTTTTGGTGTAAGATTCATTAGTGGCCAGCGGAAAACGTCCAATACTTCCACCTCCTTCGAAATAATGCAATTTAACGTTGTCGCCAAGATGCCCAATTAACATAACTTTATTTAGTGTTCCACTCATAGTGTTAGATTTTAAGGGTTATATATTAAATCAAATATAATAAAGTATGTTTAACCACAATAGTATTTTTCTATAAAGTCTTGAATCACAATGGGTACTGCTAGTTTATTCAATTGATCTTGAGAGATGGCACCGGGATGTTCCTCGTCCAATTCAAGGGACCAAAATTGTATGTATAAATGTTGGTGGGTTAGGAGATGTTTTATTGGCTTAGAAACCAACGAGTCGATTTTTTTAACTGCTCCAAACTCCCAGTCAGATAATGCTAAACTTTCCAACAATAAATCTTGGGATACATTTTCGTTGCATTCAATAAGTGGAAATTCAAATAAATTTTGCCAAATGTCTTTCTCTTTCCTTTGATGGACTAATGTTTTTCCTAAAGGGGTTTTGATCACTAAATAATTAAAATAACGCGATTTAATTTTCACTCTTTTAGACTTAAAGGGATATAAAGCTACTTTTCCTTGTTGATAGGCGAAACATTTTGAGCTAAACGGACAAGAAGAGCAAAGGGTTTTTTTGGAGTACACTGTAATGCCCCAAACTCCATGAGTGCCTGATTAAAATCGCCAGGACTTTCTTTTTGCATTTATTCGGTGGCTTTAGCTTTAAAAATACGATGTGCAGAACTATGATCTATGGGGGTGTCAATCCCAAAAAAACGGGATAAAAACCTATAAACATTGCCATCTACAACTGCTTGCTTTTCACCAAAGCAAATAGAAGAAATTGCACTCGCGGTATAATCGCCGACGCCTTTTAGCTTTAATAAATCTTTATAATTATTGGGGAATTTACCCCCATTTTGTTCTGCAACCCACTTGGCAGAGTTCAACAAATTTCGTGCTCGTGAATAATATCCTAAGCCTTGCCACAATTTTAAAACATCTTCTTCAGGGGCATTTGCTAAGTCTAAAACACTTGGATATTTGCTTACAAAACGATGGTAATAAGGCTTTCCTTGTGCAATACGGGTTTGCTGGAGAATGATTTCAGAAAGCCATACTTTATAGGGGTTTAGTGTTTTACTCCACGGAAAGTCACGCTTATTTTCATCATACCAACCCATCAACGTTTTTGTCCAGTTCATTCGCAATAAAAATACAAGTTCTTTGCCATTAAATTCATAAATATTAATGATTTAGGGAAGGAAGTTTATAATATTTAATTTATATATTTGCGAACCTCAATCTGTAAGAGGTTATTGTTTAATTTTTTAAATGTACACAAGATGACAAAAGCAGAGATTGTTTCTAACATTTCAGATCAATTAGGAATCGATAAAGGAGATGTTCAAGCAACTGTTGAAAAATTTATGGAGGAAGTAAAAGGTTCTCTAGAAAATGGTGAAAATGTATACTTACGTGGTTTCGGAAGCTTTGTAATCAAAACCAGAGCTAAAAAAACGGGAAGAAATATTTCTAAAAACACAGCCGTAATTATACCTGCCCACAATATCCCATCATTTAAACCTGCAAAAGTATTTATGAACGGTGTCAAATCAAAAGTAGCCGTCAAATAGTATTAACCCTAATTATTTTTAATTATGCC
This sequence comes from Flavobacteriaceae bacterium, assembly GCA_038143595.1. Classification (GTDB taxonomy): domain Bacteria; phylum Bacteroidota; class Bacteroidia; order Flavobacteriales; family Flavobacteriaceae; genus Arcticimaribacter. The sequence continues at coordinate 60,612 of JAYQME010000003.1, forward strand.
AAGTGGTAAAAAACGTAAAAGACACAAGGTAGCGACGCACAAACGCAAAAAGAGACGTAGAGCGAATCGCCACAAAAAGAAATAGTGATTTGAATTCACTTTAAAAATTCAATGTTCTTTGACATGAAATGGGCAGAACGTCTGCTCATTTTACAGGTTAAAATCCTGAAAATATTGTTTAATCGGTAAGGTATAATTTTGCCTTGCCATAAATTCAAACAGCATGAATAAAGAATTGATTATAAGATCAAATTCCACTGCTGTTGATTTTGCATTACTCAAGGATGGAAAGCTAATTGAGCTTAATAAAGAAGTAGAAGACAACAAGTTTTCTGTCGGCGATATTTTTTTCGCCAAAGTCAGAAAATCTGTTTCTGGGCTAAATGCCTCTTTTGTCAATGTAGGTCACGAAAAAGATGGTTTTTTACACTATCACGACTTGGGACCTAAATTGCCTTCTTTATTGAAATTTATTAAACAAGTAAGTACAGGTAAAACAAAAGATTATTTGCTAAAGAATTTAAAATTCGACGCAGATATCGAAAAAACAGGAAAAGTTAGTGACATCCTAAACTCGAATCAACACATTCTTGTGCAGGTTGTTAAAGAGCCCATTTCGACTAAGGGTCCCCGCATTAGTTCAGAACTATCGTTGGCAGGCCGTTACATGGTGCTCGTTCCATTTTCAGATCGTATTTCTATTTCTCAGAAAATTGAAGACCGAGAAGAAAAAAACAGATTAAAGCGACTCGTTCAAAGCATTCGCCCAAAAAATTTTGGTGTGATATTTAGAACAGTGGCTTGTGATAAAAAAGTGGCCGAACTAGACGCTGATCTTCAACAATTACTAACTCGTTGGGAAAAAATGTGCGCTAGTCTGTCTAAAATCAATAAATATCCAACCAAAGTATTGAGTGAAATCAATCGATCATCTTCTATACTTAGAGATATTTTTGATGATTCCTTTACCGGAATTCATGTAGACGACAAAGGCCTATTGGAAGAAGTCCAGGACTACATAGAGACCATAGCTCCTAAAAAGAAAAATATCGTAAAACAATATTCAAATTCTCTCCCCATTTTTGAGAAGTTTGGGATTGAAAGACAAATTAAAACTTCTTTTGGAAAAACAGTCTCTATGCAAAAAGGAGCTTATTTAGTCATAGAACACACAGAAGCTCTGCACGTCATTGATGTGAATAGTGGAAACCGTTCCAATAAAGCAAAAAGTCAAGAAGACACTGCAATGGAAGTCAATATGATTTCAGCTACAGAAATTGCCAGACAATTACGATTACGTGATATGGGAGGAATTATTGTGGTAGATTTCATTGATCTTGCCTCAAGTGAAAACAGACGTAAACTATTTGAACATCTTCGTGATGAGATGAATAGTGACCGAACAAAACACAAGATTTTACCCCCTTCCAAGTTTGGTCTCATTCAAATCACTCGTCAACGGGTTCGACCGGAGATGAATATCAAAACCAAAGAACCCAACCCTAATAAAAATGGAGAAGTCGAAGCTCCTATTGTTTTACTTGATAAAATCAACGCAGACCTTAACAAAATTGTTAAGCATGCTAAGCATCGCAAAAAAAGAATACAGTTACATGTACATCCTTTTATTGCTGCTTATCTAAACCAAGGTATTTATTCCATCCGAATACAATGGTGGATAAAGCATAAAAAGTGGATTAAAATTGTCCCCAGAGATGCTTATCAGTATTTACACTATCGCTTTAGTGACAAAAACAATAAAGCGTTACGTAATTAATATAAAGCGGTACTCAATTGAGTACCGCTTTTTTTTTTGACTTAACTTTATCGCATGCAGAAAAGAGAAGTTTTTACCGTTGATGAGGCTATAAAAAAACTTGAATATTACTGTGCATACCAGGAGCGTTGTCATCAAGAAGTTGTTCATAAGCTTCGTCAAATGAATATGATTCCCCTTGTCATTGAAGAAGTGATTGGGCATCTAATCGAACATAATTACCTCAACGAAACCCGATTTGCACAAGCTTATACACGGGGGAAGTTTACCCAAAAAAAATGGGGTAGAAATCGTATTTTACGCGAACTTAAAATGCGCGATATTAGCCCTTTTAATATAAAAATTGCCCTGAGTGAAATTGAAGAAGAAGACTACTTAATTACTTTAGAGGAACTTACCAAAAAGTTCTGGAATACACATGCCCACCGAGAAAAAGCTATTCAAAATAAAAAAGTTGTCGATGCGTTACTCTATCGTGGTTGGGAATCTCATTTAATTTATGACGCCATTCAAAAATTAAAAAGTAAAAGCGACACCGAATAATCCATTCCCTGAAGGCATAGGCACTAAATTACTTTCACTGTAGTGCTCATTGAAGATATTATTCGCCGATAAGCTCAGACGAAATTGCTTTAAATGCCATTGCAAGTTAAGGTCAATTACCTCGTAACTTGGTAAATGAGTTCGTTGTCCTAATTTATAGGCTATTGAAGTCGTTAAATTTTTAGCTATTGTTCCCTGGTAGTTAAGCGTCAGGTGGTGCTTTAATGAATTAATGGAATAGCGAGAAAAGTTCACATTGGCCTGCTTTACATCATCTTCTAGGTAAGTATAACCCAGACTTACACTTTGTGGAAAAGCTCCAAAATTGAATCTCTGTGAGGCTGTAAACTCAACACCAAAGGTGTTTACTTTACGGATATTGGTGGCTTCGAATCGCGCTTCCTCTGTTTGTCTAACATAATCTATAAGGTTACTTGCATCGCGATTAAATATCGCTACAGATCCTTTAAATTTATGATGAACATATCTAATCCCTATTTCTTCTGTTAAAGCTTCCTCAACTTTAAGGTTTTCATTCCCAAGGGTTGATGGGTCGCTATAATACAGATCTGTAAACGTAGGTATTCTATAGGTGTAACCTATATTTCCATACCATTGAACTTTTTCAGATAAGGCATACCCTAGGTCGACACCTGGAAAAAACTGTGTGCCAAAGTCGGTGTAATTTGTAACTGCAATTCCCGGAGTTAAAGAGAGTTTTTCATTCAGTAAAACAAAACGATGCTCTAAAAATAGGGTAGACACAAAACGATCCCTATCGCCCAAATTATTACTTGAAATACTTATTCTTGACAAGTCTATACCCACACCTGTGGTTCCCAAATTAGATTGTCTGTTTGCATCTAGTGATAAACCTACCTTATGCGTAATATGTAAATTGCGATAGATGGAAGGGTTGTTTCGGATAAATATATATTCGTCCTGGCCTCTTCGCCAATATAAGCGAGGCTTAATTTGCCAATCACCTTTTTCAATTGTAGAAGAAAGTGCAAGTAAACTCGCTTGGGTTTCTTCGTATTGGTCGGTATTACTAGGACTGGCATAAAACCCGTTTGCACCAAATTTTCTGTCAGAAAAAGGGGCCAAAAACTGAATTGGTGTAGTTGCTTGATTAAATCTTGCTTTTACAAATGCATTGTTATTTTGGAAATCTGTATTGTAACGATATCCTTCAGATTCATTATAAGAATAATGAGCAATCACAGAAGTCTCTTTTACAGTCGCCCCCAAAGTTGCTTTACCTGTATATTGCTCGTAGGAGCCCGTATTCAATTCTATTGTTCTGTTAGAAGATAATTCATTTTTAGTAACAATATTAATTGCTCCTGTAAATGCATTCTGACCAAAAACCCTAGCGGCTGGTCCTTTGATAATTTCTATTCGTTCTATTACCTCTAGTGGGAGAGCAAAATTAAGGGTATGATGACCCGTTTGAGCATCGTCTAATTTAATTCCATCTACAAGTAATAAGGTTTGGTCAAAACTTCCCCCTCGAATGTATAAATCTGCTTGCATTCCAGCGATTCCTCTTCGACGGATATCTACTCCTGCAATAAGCTGTAAAATATCAACTACTGTTGTTAATCCAGTTGCCTGAATCATTTCTTTACTAACAACTTCAATACTCCTAGTGTTTTCTTGAAGTGGTAGAGCTATTCTACTAGAGCTAATCACCACTTCTTCTAATTGTTTTACCTGCAGAGTGTCTTTGCTCTGCTGAGCGAAGCCAATCGTTAATACAAAGAATAACGACGAAAGAAAACGTTTTTCCATAGAGAAATCTTAATGAAATAAATTGGCCTAATCTTGTAAGATTAGTCGCTTAGTAGGATAATCTTATTATCACGCATTTCTATAGTTCCTGAAGAAATAGGAAATAAGGTTTCTTCTTTAGAAACTGTCTCGAAATAAGATTTTACCTGTTCGGATAATCGAATAGCTCCTTTAATTTTTACCTTACCAGACTGTAAGGTAGAAACAATAGGAGCGTGGTTTTCTAGTATTTGGAAACTACCATTAGTGCCAGGGAGGCTAAGTGACTCAACTTCCCCCGTAAATAGGGTGGCTTCTGGTGAAATAATTTCTAGGTACATATTATTCTTCCGCTAACATTTTTTCACCTGCTTCGATGGCTTCTTCAATTGACCCTTTTAGGTTGAAAGCTGCTTCTGGAATATGGTCTAATTCACCATCCATAATCATATTAAAACCTTTAATGGTTTCTTTAATATCAACTAGAACTCCTGGGATTCCCGTAAACTGTTCTGCTACATGAAAAGGTTGAGATAAGAAACGTTGTACTCGTCTTGCACGAGAAACAGCTAACTTATCTTCCTCGGATAATTCTTCCATTCCCAAAATAGCAATAATGTCTTGCAATTCCTTATAACGCTGTAAAAGCTCTTTTACTCTTTGGGCACAATCATAATGATCGTCTCCTAGGATGTCTGCAGTAAGAATTCTAGAAGTAGAATCTAAAGGATCTACCGCTGGGTAAATTCCTAATTCTGCAATCTTACGAGAAAGTACCGTAGTGGCATCTAAGTGAGCAAATGTAGTTGCTGGTGCTGGATCTGTTAAATCATCTGCGGGTACGTAAACTGCTTGCACAGAAGTAATAGATCCTTTTTTAGTAGATGTAATTCTTTCTTGCATGGCCCCCATTTCTGTTGCTAGTGTAGGTTGATACCCTACAGCAGAGGGCATACGACCCAATAAGGCAGACACCTCAGATCCCGCTTGTGTGAATCGGAAAATGTTATCTACGAAGAAAAGCACATCTTTTCCTTGTCCATCTCCTGCACCATCTCTAAAATATTCTGCAATAGTAAGCCCAGAAAGAGCTACCCTAGCACGTGCTCCAGGAGGTTCATTCATCTGTCCAAAAACAAAGGTTGCTTTAGAATCTTTCATGGCAGACTTGTCTACTTTAGATAAATCCCATCCTCCTTCTTCCATAGAATGAAGAAAATCATCTCCGTATTTTATAATTCCGGATTCTAACATTTCACGTAAAAGGTCGTTCCCTTCTCGAGTACGTTCTCCTACACCTGCAAACACAGAAAGTCCTCCGTGTCCTTTAGCGATATTATTAATAAGTTCTTGGATAAGTACTGTTTTCCCTACACCTGCACCTCCGAATAACCCAATTTTACCTCCTTTTGCATATGGTTCAATTAAGTCAATTACTTTGATTCCGGTGAATAAGACCTCGGTAGAAGTAGATAATTCTTCAAAAGCAGGAGCTTCTCGGTGAATAGAAAGACCTTCATCACCCGTTTTAGGTAAGTCTCCCAAACCGTCAATTGCATCTCCGATTACATTAAATAAACGTCCGTATACATCATCTCCTATAGGCATTTGTATAGGGTTTCCTGTACCTAGAACCTCAGTTCCTCTACTAATACCGTCCGTAGAATCCATTGAAATTGTTCTAACCGTATCTTCACCAATGTGAGACTGTACTTCTAAAACAAGGATTCCTCCAGAGGTTTTAACTTCTAACGAATCATAAATACGTGGAAGGGGATTATCTTTTCCTTCAAAAACTACGTCTACGACAGGTCCGATAATTTGCGAAATTTTTCCTGTACTTGTTGCCATATGGAATGTTTTATGCTTTAGTAATATTATGGGTGCAAATATAATCTTTCCCAATATATTAGCCGATAAATTAATGGTATTTTTCAAGGGTTTTTTTAGGATAATTCTATCTTTAGGTGATTCAAGTCAACATGAAGAAAATTGTAAACAAAATTATCCGGTTAATTTTAAAGGTTTACAACCGTTTATATTTTAAAAATATTGAAATAATTGGGCGAGAAAACATCCCAGACAATGGGGCAATTCTTTTCTCTCCTAACCATCAAAACGCGTTACTTGACCCTATATTAGTTGGAACAACTTGCCAAAAATCTGTCTACTCACTCACAAGAAGCGACGTATTTAATGGTCCATTAAAATGGTTGCTTAGTGCAATGCAAACTTTACCTATTTACAGAATCAGGGATGGATTTGAACAATTAAAAAAAAACGACGCCATTTTTGAGCAATGCTACTCCCTCTTAAAAAACAAAAAACATATGATGATGTTTTCCGAAGGTAAACATCATGACCAATACTATCTATTGCGTCTTTCTAAAGGTAGTAGTCGGTTGGTTTTGGAGGCACAAACACGTGCCAGTCATACCATATATCTTCAACCGGTAGGAATTAATTACGGTCATTTTACAAAAGCCGGTCACCATTGTAAAGTAGTCTATGGAAAACCGATCAATGTCAGTAATTACTTAACTTCTTATAAAATTAATAAACCCAAAACCATTAATCAATTAAGAGAAGTGCTACAGCTTGCTATGGAAGATTGTTTATGGATTCCTAAAAATGAAGCCAATTACAATCTCAAAAAGAATTTTATTAATAAACACAATACCCGATTACCTTTTATTCAATTTAAAAAGGAATTAAACCAAGATCCAATTCAATTAATCCCAAATAAAACATCTTCTAAACATCAAAAACTAATTATTTGGAGTTTAGGCTTAATTAACTTTCCTGTTTATCTAGCGATAAAAAAAGGAATGAAAAAATTTGATGACCATGTATTTCACGGAACCGTAAACTACCTAGGGGGATTAATTTTGTTTCCATTGTGGTGGTTAATAAGTTTTTTTGTTCTCTGTTTTACTTTAACCACTTTTTGGGGACTTGGGTTTTTTATTCTTTCTTTGATTACACACATAATAAGAATAAACTATCAAAGCGAGTTTAAATATTAGTTTTTATGATTTTAAAATATTAATTAGCCAACAACAATGCGTTTTTTTAATTACATTAATATAATGATAAGAATTAATGATTTTATATAAAAAATTATAATTATAACTTATAAACAAAGGCGGTCAATTAAAATTGGAATGGTTTTATTAAAATAAAATATCTTTAACCCATGAAAGATGTGATTATCATAGGAGCTGGACCCATCGGTTTAGCGTGCGGGATTGCTGCACAAAAAAGAAAGCTGGATTATCTAATCTTGGATAAGGGAGTCTTGGTTAATTCATTATACCATTATCCACAAAACATGACCTTTTTCTCCACCTCTGATCGTTTAGAAATTGGTGAGATCCCCTTTATTTCTCACAACCCAAAGCCTACAAGAGCCGAGGCACTAGAATACTACCGAAGGGTGACATCAGCTTGGGAGCTAAACGTGGGCCTTTATGAAGGTGTAGAAAGGTTTGAAAAAACATCTGATGGATTTATCGTACACTCAAAAAAAGGGAAATACGCAACAAAAAACATTGTGATGTCTACAGGCTTTTATGACTTACCATACTTGCTTAATGTCCCAGGAGAGAACTTGCCAAAGGTCACCCACTATTACAAAGAGCCACACCCCTATTTTGGAATGGATATCGTGGTGGTGGGTGCTGCAAACTCGGCAGTAGACGTGGCATTAGAAACCTATCGGAAAGGAGCAAAAAGTGTCACCCTAGTGATAAGAGAAAAGGAGGTTGGGCAAAAGGTAAAATATTGGGCTAGACCAGATATTGTAAATCGCATTAAAGAAGGGAGTATTAAAGCCTATTTTGAAACCGAAATAACCGCCATTACCCCGAAAACAATTCAATTAAAAACACCTAAAGATCATTTAGAAATAAAAAATGATTTTGTGTTAGCAATGACAGGATATCAACCCGATTTTTCTCTGTTAAAATCTTTGGGTGTTCATTTTCATGATGATGAATATAAGACCCCAATCTATAATGAAAACACCATGGAATCTAGCCAGAAAGGCGTCTACCTTGCGGGAGTAGTCTGTGGAGGGTTAAAAACCAATAAATGGTTTATAGAAAACTCAAGAATTCACGCACCGATAATTATGGATGACATTTGTAAGGACTAAACCAGTTTTGCCAACGCAAGAACAGATCCTAAATGAATCCCGTCATGAAAGAGAAGAAAACTTTGGGTAGTTTCTACCGAATCTAATACCATATTTGTAGATGTTTGATAAGACTTAAAATCATTAAAAAGACCATTAGCCAAGTCTTTTTCGAACTGGTCGTAGGTTGAAAATAATGCTGCATCAATTAACTTTACTTCATCTGCTTTAAAGTAACGTTCTGGCTTCGTGTCTTTGGCAAAAAGCTTCACCCATTCTATGGGAATATGCATTTGATGTCCAGATATCTTATACATTAATAGTTGATGGGTAACCATTGTATGGGCGATATTCCAAATGATATTATTATTAAAGTCCTCTGGGATTTTATTAAGCTTATCCAAACTCAGTTGTTTAAGATAATAATGAAAGATTTTTCGGTTGTGAAGTTGAATAGCCAGTTGGGTTTCCATAAATAAACTTTGTTTAAAAGTACATAAAATCGGAAAAGAAAAACAGATTACTTAATTTAGTATTATGCAGGTACTCATTGTTCCAGACTCATTTAAAGAAAGTCTATCTTCATCTAAGACCGCCCTAGCTATTGAAAAGGGAATAAAAAGAATCGATCAAACCATAAAAATAAAATCCATCCCCTTTTCGGATGGTGGAGAGGGAGCAATCACCGTTTTAGAAAATTTTGGTAGAGGAAAACGAATTTCCTGTACGACTGTAAATCCTATTGGACGCCCTATTAAGGCCGATTATTTTTTATTCGAAGACCGTTCTACGGCATGGATAGAACTCTCTCAAGCATCTGGCTTAGCGTTGTTAAGCAAAAATGAAAGAAACCCTTTGGTCACTTCAACCTATGGGACTGGACTTCAAATCAAAGACGCCCTTGAACGAGGTTGTAACAAAATTGTTTTAGGGATTGGAGGTAGTGCAACCAACGATGCTGGTGCAGGGATTCTAGAAGCATTAGGAGGAAAACTAAAAGATAAAAAAGGAAACAACCTAAAAAAAGGAGGTGAGGCACTTGGAACATTAGACAAAATAATTCTACCCAAAAAATGGAAAGAAATACAATGGCAAATCGGTTGTGATGTAGACAATCCTCTTTTGGGGTTAAACGGTGCGTCTACTGTTTATGCTCCACAAAAAGGGGCTACACCTAAAGAAATAGACGTTCTAGAAGCGAGTTTAAGTCACTTTGCTAACTATGTACAAAAGGAATGGCACTGTTCCATTGACCAAGTTCCAGGAGGTGGAGCCGCTGGCGGAACTGCTGCAGGAATGCTCGCCTTTTTTAATGCAAAACTCTTCTCGGGGTTTAAGCTTTTAGCCCAACATATAGATTTAGAAAAACACTTTGAGGAGGCAGACCTAATATTTACAGCTGAAGGAAAAATTGATTGGCAATCACTTCAAGGGAAAGCAACGGTTAGTGTGGCGCGATTGGCCAAAAAACATTACAGACCGTGTATTGGTTTAACAGGATCTATTGAAGGACCCCTGGAAAAGTTATATCAAGAAGGGTTTAGTGGTGTTTTCAATATCCAAAATGGCCCCATAAGCTTAGAAGAATCAATGTCAAATACGGCCTATTTATTGGAAGAAACAACAGCACGTGTATTTGCCTATTACCAAAATATAAAATCATTATGACGCTTTCTTTTCTTGCTTTAATGTTAACTATTTGTTGGATTATTTTTGGTTCAACACGTTACAAAATACACCCCTTTTTGGTCTTATTAAGCGCCAGTATTTTTTTAGCCATAACCACAGGGATTCCTTTAGAAGAAATACCTCTTATCTTAGGGAAAGGATTTGGTAAAACCACTCAGAGTATTGGATTACTTATTTTATTTGGCACCATAATTGGAGTTGTTTTAGAGGTTTCTAACGCTACTCAAACCCTAGCAGTAGCACTTTTGAACGGGCTGAAAAAACTTCCTTTACCCTATGCAGTAAGCTGTATTGGCTATATAGTGTCCATACCTGTTTTTTGCGATTCTGCCTTTGTGATATTGTCCTCTTTAAATAAAACTTTATCTAAACAAACGAAAACTCCCCTTGTTGCCCTAACCGTAGCGCTTTCTACTGGTCTATTTGCTCCCCATGTATTGGTGCCTCCTACTCCCGGCCCCCTAGCAGCAGCGGCAAATCTAGCGTTAGAAAATCTATTTTTACTAATTATTTCAGGGGGTCTTTTAGCCTTTATCCTTATCCTTGCTGGAGCAGTTTACGCACATTTGTTATCAAAAAAAATACCCTATCGTGCAAACACTTCTACAATAAACCTAGAAGATGAAAAAGAAAAACCCATAGCCCCACCTCTTTCCACCGCCCTTGCGCCAATTATAGTACCCGTTGCCCTGATGGCTATGGGAACTTCCCTCTCCTTTCTGCCCTTTACTTCATCACTTTTTTTTATTAAACAAATTATTGCTGTTGTTTGCGGCCCAACTTTTGCCTTAGGAATTGGTATGCTTCTTTCTTTTCGTTTACTCAAAAACGGTACTCAATCAATCAACGATTTAGTACAAAAAGGAATCACTTTTGCAGCCCCTATTCTAGTAATTACAGGAATGGGAGGAACACTCGGCTTAATCATTCAACAACTGCCTTTAACCGAATTTGTAGAAAACAACCTAAACTATTCTGGATGGGGCTTACTTATCCCCTTCCTTATTGCGGCTATTCTAAAAACCGCTCAAGGTTCATCAACCGTAGCTATTATAACAGCTAGCTCTATTGTATTTCCCCTTCTTTCAGTATTGGGACTTGACAGTGAGATGGGTAAAGTGTGGGTGATTCTTGCTATTGGTGTAGGAGCTATGACCGTTTCCCATGCGAATGATTCTTACTTTTGGATTGTGACTCAAATGGGTGGATTAGATATAAAAACCGCTTATCGACACCATACCTTTGGAACCTTTCTACAAGGAACACTAGGGATTGTATTAGTACTTCTAGGACACTGGATCAGCACTCTAATCTTTGGCTAAGGCATTTTAAAAACCCTATTTTTTCTCTTAACTTGTGAAAATGAACAATACTCCCCCACACCTAATAGAGGGTGCAGAAATTTCTTGGTTTGCTCCTATTTGCGATGGAGACGATGATTTTCTAGGACACCGGAATCCTAATTTTAAAAGCAGTTGGGAGAATACTTCAGAAATTGTAAAAAAAGCAGATGCTTTAGGTTTTCGCAATGTGCTATGCCCTTCTTCTTATCAGGTAGGACAAGACACCCTGTCTTTTGTAGCAGGGATGGCCCCGCTTACAAAACAAATTAATCTCTTAGCAGCTATACGTTGTGGTGAGGTACATCCTCCCATGTTAGCACGCAATATTGCCACGCTAGACCATATGCTAAAAGGCCGTTTAACGATTAATATTATTTCATCCGATTTACCCGGGACAAAAATATCGTCTCAAGAACGGTATGCGCGATCTAGAGAAGTTATTGAAATCTTAAAACAAGCTTGGACCAAGGATCGTATTGAATTTAAGGGAAAGTATTATCAACTTGATTTACCTACAGAACCCGTAAAGCCTTATCAGCAAAATGGCGGACCTTTACTTTATTTTGGTGGTTATTCCCCAGAGGGTGTTGATCTTTGTGCAGCACATTGCGATGTGTATTTAATGTGGCCTGAAACCGAAACAAAATTGCAGTCGTTAATGGAGAACATGACCCAAAAAGCGGCTGGGTATAATAGAACTATCCAATTTGGTTTAAGGGTACATGTGATCGTTAGAGAAACTGAAGAAGAAGCCCGAGCGTATGCTGATGGCCTACTTTCTAAATTAGATCTAGATCTAGGAACAGACATTCGAAATCGGGCACAAGACGCAGCTTCTTTGGGCGTTATGAGGCAATCACAACTAAGAGACGAAGCCGATGAGAAATACTATGTAGAACCTCATTTATGGACAGGAATTGGGTTGGCTAGATCAGGATGTGGTGCTGCTATTGTAGGAAATCCCGATCAGGTCGTTGCAAAATTAGAACGCTATATGGAGATGGGAATTCGGTCATTTATCCTTTCGGGTTATCCCCTTAAGCAAGAATGTGAACTTTTTGCTAAACATGTTCTTCCAAGGATAAAAACCGTTTCTCTCCCAGAAGTGTTTGGCCGAATACCCCAAAAAACACCTAATAGTCCATTAGCAAATGGCCCTAGAAAATAAAACATGATTGACCTTATTATTGTATTAACTTATTTTGTCGTTGTATTAATAGTTGCACTTCGTGGTAAAATAAGTGCCAATAGTTCTGCCGATGAATATTTTTTAAGCGATAGAAACTTACCTTGGTATTCCATTGCACTTTCTACCATTGCAACAAACATCCAAGGGTATCAGTTTTTAGGAATGATGGGGTCTGCCTATCTTTTCGGTTTAGCGCAAGCCAACCTTGAAATTAATGCTGTACAAGGAATTTTATTGGGTGCCTTTGTTTTTGTACCGCTATTTTTAAAAGAGAAAATCACTACAATTACACAATTTATTGCTAAAAAATTAGGGCAACGCATAGCGCTATTTTACTCCCTGGCAAATATTTCATTATTTGCAACGGTTACCCTAGGAGCAGCCCTTTTTTGGGGAGCCTATGCCGCCGATATGGTTTTTGGAGAACAATTGTCTTTTTTACATGAAGATCGGTTAATTCGGATTTCCATTTTAATTCTAATACTGGGTCTATTTTCTGCCACCTATACCTATTATGGTGGTCTAAGCGCTGTGGTAAACACAGATATTATTCAGTTTAGTGTTCTGCTAATTGGTGGAATAGTCGTTTGCCTAACAGCGGTCTACCACCTTGGTGGATGGGAACAATTGTATATCAAAACGCCACAAAAAATGCACCTGCATTTATCCGCTGACCATCCTACTTTGCCATGGACACATTTATTTGGGCTTTTCTTTCTAAATATCAATTATTGGTGTGCCAATCAAACCGTTATGCAGCGTGCACTTGCAGCAAAAAATGTGGCACATGCCCAAACGGGTTTAATGGTAGGTGGCCTCATCAAATACTTGATGGCTGTAATTATTGTTATTCCTGGAATTGCACTTTATGGAATATTAGGAGATGGCCTTGGAGAACCAGATTTAGCATTCCCCTATTTAGTAAAAACCTATTTACCTGTAGGCGTGAAAGGAATCATTTTATGTGGCTTATTTGCCTCTTTAATGAGTACGGTTGATTCTACTTTCAACTCCCTTGCCACCCTTTGGTCAACTGATATTTATGCTACATACCTGAATAAAAAAGCGACAGATAAACAAAAAATTTATGCAGGCAGAAGAGCCATTATATTTAGCCTTGGAACCGCATTAATCATGGGCTTAGTACTATTGTATCTCAAGTTCGATAATCCAAATTCCGCCTTTACCCATTCCCTTAATAATTTACGCTATTACATTAATTGTGGAATTGTCGTGTTAATCTGTAGTGCCGTTCTTTTGGCTAAACCCAATATTAAAATAGTGTTGTTTGCGTTTGTAATTACTTTACCTATTAATATTGGATTAGCACTCATCTTTCCAGAAATGAATTACTTTGTTCGTGCATTCTGGGTCATCTTTAGTGGTCTTATCCTTGGGGTGATTGCAAGTAAAGGGAAGCTAAATAATTTAGTGAGTTTGTTCCAGCCTGCAACCAAACAAAGTCGTAATTGGGGGTGGGCATTAGCATTTAGTTTGCTTTTACTTCATTATATTTTTCACTAAAACTGCCCTATAATTCTTATCTTGGCACATATTTTAACCTATGCCACTTTGCATTATCGTTCCTTGTTATAATGAAGCTAATCGCTTTCCGCAAGAACAATTCAAACGTTTCCTTTCAAAAAACCCTTCTGTACGAATCATCTTAGTAGATGATGGTTCCTCTGACCATACTTTGGCCCTACTGAATGGGCTGTCCACAGCATTTCCTCAACAGGTTGAAACACTAGCACTATCAAAAAATAAAGGCAAAGCAGGAGCTATACAAGCAGGTATGCAATTAGGCTTAAAAACAACGCGCTGTAACCGCTTTGCCTATCTAGATGCGGACCTCTCTACTTCTTTAGAAGAGTGTACGCTTTTAGCAGAAGAAATCAATGAGAAAACTTGCTTTGTTTATGGATCTCGTATACTTAAAACCGATAACCGAATTGAAAGAAAATGGTACCGATTTCTGATCGGAAGAGTAGTAGCAACCGTCATTTCAAAAATGCTGGGGATTAGTGTTTATGATACTCAGTGTGGTTGTAAAATTATCGATCGCAAACTTATACCCATTTCCTTTGACGATAGCTTTAGTTCTCGCTGGCTATTTGACGTGGAAATTTTCTTTCGCCTGATCAATACCTTAGGGAAAGAAGAAATGGTCTCCCAAGCAAAAGAAGTCCCTTTAAATCAATGGTTAGATACGGAAGATTCTCGAGTTAAATTCTCCTATATGTTTCAATTGTGGTTAGATTTGGCCATTATTTATCGTCGTTATAAACAATGAAAAAACTTTTTCCTCCAATTAATTCAAATACCATCACAGGTTATCTGCTGCTCCTCTTATTTTTAATCCGTGGCTTTTTTAACAATGCGCTCCCCTTGATGGATAAAACCGAAGCGCGTTATGCAGAAATTGCACGTATAATGGCAGAAACCGGAGAATGGATTGTTTTACAAATTGATTACGGACTGCCCTTTTGGGCTAAACCACCCTTATCGACCTGGTCCTCTGCAGCCAGTATTTCTGTTTTTGGTGAAAATGAATTCTTTGTGCGACTACCCTATCTTTTAGCATGTTTGGCTATGGTGTTGATGGTGGGTAAATACCGTCCCTCTAATAAAATGTCTTTTTATTTACCAGGGCTAGTATTAATGAGCTTGCCAGAGTTTTTCTTGCATGCAGGAGTCGTCTCTACCGATACTTTTTTAAGTCTTTCAGTTGCATTGGTAATGCTCTCCTTTTGGGAAGGAATACAAAAACAAGGAAAAGCCTACTGGCGCTATCTTCTCTTCGTAGGAATGGGATTAGGCCTTTTGGCAAAAGGACCTATTGTGGGTGTTTTAACTATTCCTCCTATTTTATTGTGGTGCACACTAAGTGATTTTAAATGGAAAGTTTTGTTGCGATTTCCTATTGTTTTAGGAGCCCTTATTTCTATAGGAATAGCCCTCCCTTGGTATCTTTGGGCAGAATTACGATCTCCTGGCTTTATTGATTACTTTATTGTAGGAGAACATTTTAAGCGCTTTCTTGATTCAAGTTGGAGTGGAGATAAATATGGGTTTCCTAAACAGCAGCCCTTAGGAATGGTTTGGCTTTTCTTAATGGGTGCTGTCCTCCCTTGGATAGTTAGTTTTACTAAAAAAATGAAGACAAATGGACTTGGTGTTTTTAAAGATCAATGGAGCCTTTATCTACTACTATGGTTATTCTGGACCCCTTTCTTTTTTACCTCATCCAAAAGTCTCATTCATCCCTACACTCTACCTGTAATGATTCCTTTTGCATTGTTAATTATTCATTATTGGGATGATAAATCCTCTAAAAAAACAAGCTTTGTAATGGCTTGTACACTTCCTGTTCTAATTTCAATTACCTATCTAAGTGGGTTTATGGATCCTGTGTTTTCAAATAACTCAGACAAAGAATTGGTTGATAAAATAGCGCATTCTACTTCTCCTATCTTTAGTCTTGTAGAAAAAACATATTCAAGTCAATTTTATTCAAAAGGAAAAGTAATTGTTCTTAGCTATGAGGAATTAAATGAGAAGCTAAATAAAGATCGCCCTTTCTATCTTATTGCTGATCATGTCTATTATGATAGGTTACCTCAACCTATTAAAAAAGAATTCACTAAAATTAAATACACTCAGAAAAGAGGACTGTATGAAAGGATTACTCTACCGTAACCGACTTCGCTAAATTTCTGGGTTGATCTACATTACAGCCACGTTGTACGGCAATATAATAAGAGAGTAATTGTAAGGGAATCGTTGACAAAATGGGTACAAAAGGTTCTGCAGCATCAGGAATTTCTAGACAATAATCTGCTAATTCTTTTACTTGTGTATCTCCTTCACTCACCAATGCAATAATTCGGCCTTCTCTAGATTTAATTTCTTGAATATTACTCACCACTTTTTCGTAGTAGCCCTTTTTTGTTGCAATAACCACCACCGGCATTTCTTTGTCAATTAAAGCAATTGGTCCGTGTTTCATCTCTGCAGCGGGGTATCCTTCTGCATGAATATAAGAGATTTCTTTTAGTTTTAGTGCTCCTTCCAAAGCAACAGGGAAATTATAACCCCTTCCTAAATAAATACAATTATGAGCTGTTTTAAAAGAAGTGGCAACTTCCTCAATAAATGATTGAGATTCTAAAATATGCTCTACCCTTTTTGGTAGGGTATCTAGCTCAGTAACATATTCTTGGTATTGTGACCTAGACAAGGTACCATTCGCTCTTCCAAGATAAAGGCCAATAAGGGAAATAACCGTAATTTGTGTAGTGAATGCTTTGGTAGAGGCCACACCAATTTCTGGTCCTGCATGGGTATAACAACCGGTATCGGTAATCCGAGATATGGTAGATCCTACCACATTACAAATACCATATACAAAAGCTCCCTTTTCTTTGGCTATATTGATGGCTGCAATGGTGTCTGCTGTTTCTCCTGATTGAGAAATGGCAATAACCACATCATCGGAGAAAAGAATGGGGTCTCTATATCTGAATTCAGATGCATATTCAACCTCGACAGGTATTCTTGTAAACTCTTCAAATAAATATTCTGCCACTAAACCTGCATGCCACGAAGTACCACAGGCAACGATAATGATTCGCTTAGCCTTTAAAAAACGGTTTTCATACTCCCGAAGACTCGATAAGGTAATTACCCCCTCTTCTGACAACAAACGCCCTCTTAGGGTGTCTTTTATGGCTTTGGGTTGCTCAAAAATCTCTTTTAACATAAAATGATCAAAACCTCCTTTTTGAATATTCTCCAAACTCATTTGAAGCTTCTCCACATAGGGCTCTATTTCACTATCATCTTTAATCTTTCGGATTTTTACTTCTTTACCGCGGCGAATTATAGCTAAATTTTCTTCCTCTAGATAAATCGCGTTTTTTGTATATTCTATAAAAGGTGTAGCGTCAGAAGCCACAAAAAACTCATCATCTCCCACCCCAATAGCCAAAGGACTTCCTAGTCTGGCAGCAATTAACTCATTGGGTTTTTTACGATCAAAAACAACGATCGCATAAGCTCCAATCACTTGAGATAAAGCAATTTGAACAGCCTTTCCTAGCTTTAAGCCTTCTTTGCGTTGAACGTCTTCTATAAGATTTACCAATACCTCGGTATCGGTATCGGAGCTAAATTGATACCCACGATAAACTAACTCTTCTTTTAAAGAGGCATAGTTTTCTATAATTCCATTATGTACAATAACTAAATCTCCAGAATTTGATGTTTGTGGGTGTGCGTTTTGATCATTAGGAACACCATGGGTTGCCCAACGAGTATGACCCAAACCAATGGTAGCTGAATTTTTTGGTTCCTTATCTAAAATGGCTGTTAAGTCACTTACTTTCCCTGCTGTTTTTGTGGTGTGTAATTGATTTTCATCAAAAAGAGAGATTCCAGTGGAATCATAACCTCTATACTCCAAGCGCCTAAGTCCTTTAATTACTATAGGCTCTGCCTGTTGATTTCCAAGATAAGCAACAATTCCACACATAAGCTGGGGGGTTTAATTAGAAAAATCGGTGTAGATAATTTCTAGCTTTAATCTTTTATCCATCAATTCGTCTGAGGGAGAGGGACCCACTAGAATAGTCCCTAACGGATAGGTTAATGCCGCATAAGGAAACAGAATTTCCGTTTCCGGCGCAATTACTCCGTTTTTAAATAATAAGTTATTAATGTTATTGGTAACAGTCACCCCAAGGGCTATGTTTTCAAATGGGTTGTCTTCTGTTGCCCGGACTAAATCTGAAACGTGTTCGGTAATTCTAAATTTATACCGATAGGGTACCCCATTTTCATATTCCAAAATTCCCCCATGGATATATTTAATCCCTAACCCTTCGGAAGGATCGGTCACAGGATCCGAAAAATAATCTTGTAAGGGAATGTTATCCTCTAGGCTATATAAAAATAAACGTTCCGCAATATAATCCCCTTCTGTCCAATTTTCTGTAATGATTGGGTCTACATAAAAAATTAAATTGGCCTCGTTAATTAGTTTCTCGGTTCCCTTAAACGACGCTAAAACCTGCGTGGTCTCGTCATGATCAAATAAGCGAATAATACCTCGGCTACCTAGCCCTCCTTTTAGCGCAATTCGCTCACTTGGGTTGGCTTGTGTGGCTATTGGAGATGGAGCTATGTTTTCCATATTATTAATCTTAATTCCACTCATGGTCACATTGTAAGCCTTTTCTACCTGTTCAATGGTGTCGTCATTGGTGTCGTCTATCGTTCCGTGGTCATTGTACCTGCTGTACTCGTAATTTAGCTTAATGGGTGCGTGTGAAAAATTTAAAGACATATATAAGTCCGCATTGGCATTCTCCATCCGGATGTTAATCCCCTTGATGTGGTCAATAAAATTATTGTTGTCTGCCAATACAAACTCACCTTCCTGATCCATAATTTTCTCCTGAAAATAATCTACGTCCAGAGGAACTCTAAGTCTTGGAGTTAATCGGGTTTCTACACGGGTTGTTTCATCTACGTCTTCGGTCTCTGGGTCATCCTCTGCATAGTAGAGTAAAACTTCGTTCAGGTTTAATCGATAGGTGTCATTGTAAAGTGTACGACCCACAAACCCTTGCTCATAAAAATCTTGATCTGAATAATATTGATTCGCTGTTTCAAAGTTATTACCAGGGTCTAAAAGACTTAAATAACGAGTTAATTCTGTTACTCGAATATGAAAACTTGTACTGCGGTCTCCTAGTATAGATTCAACCTCATACTGCTTTTGACTGTTATCTGGGTCGTAGCTGCTATTATCTTCATCTACGTCATCTAGAATGCCATCACCATCCGTATCGTTACTAAGTGGGTTAGTATTGCCTTCTGTTTCTATAACATCTGAAACGCCATCTCCATCTGAATCGCTGTCTGCAGAGGAAGGATCTACATCAAACACATCGATCACACCATCAAAATCTTGATCATTTTGATTGGTAATGAAAGGAATCTCCAAGTAGGCGGAAATTAAACGTTCATTTTCTTCGATCACTTTGACATTGCCTTGGTCCCCTGCCGTCTCTAATGCTTGAGAATATAGTCCAAAACTTGGGTTATTTGAAATAGATAACTGCGCCGTAATATTAGCGTTGGTGCGTCCAAAGTTCGGAAAGTCATAAGTCCCAAACTGAACAATATCCAGTTGGTCTGATTGGACTTTTTCTAAAGGCTCAACATCTACATAAACAGGAATTTCTGCGGTTTGGGTTTCAAATTGATTGTTAGCAATTAGATCTAAACCTACAGTATTAAACTCGGGATTACATGCCGAAAAAAACAACAAAAATGCTCCTAAAAGGAATAGCTTTTTAAAGTTTGTCATGTGCTTAGTCAAGAAAATTCGAATTAAAAAAATTGACATGAGCCTGTTCCTCTTGGCCCTCCTCGTAAGTCAAAGTAGGCTTTTTGCTTGCCTCTATTAGGGATTTAACTTTATCAGAAATGGCTTCGTCTTCTAAAACTAAACCATCAGAATGGGCGATTGCAATTTCCATTAATTCATCATACCCTGGGGTAGAAAGTTTTGATAAATCCTCATCGATTTGATCAAAAGCCATTTTGTCTTTTAATGCTTTATTGAGCGTCCCATTTAAATCATCTGGATAGATAGAGGTCACTATTTTGCTTTGTTCGAATATAGGATCTTGCGCAAAATAAGTTTTCATATAGACAGGGAAAAGCGAAGTAAACCACCCATGTAAATGAATAATGTCAGGTGACCAGTTTAATTTTTTGACCGTTTCAATGACCCCTTTTGTAAAAAACAACATCCTTTCATCGTTATCTGGGAAAAGATTTCCATCCGCATCATGTAATATTTCTTTACGCTTAAAATATTCTTCATTGTCTATAAAATAGACTTGCATACGTTCTTTAGGAATAGAGGCAACCTTAATAATTAAAGGCATATCCATGTCATTTATGACCATGTTCATCCCTGATAATCGAATTACTTCATGGAGTTGATGACGTCTTTCATTAATCAATCCATAGCGGGGCATAAATATGCGGATTTGACCACCAGCATCATTAATCGACTTAGGTATTTTAAAGGAATTTATGGATCTTTTTGTCTGAGGAAGATACGGGATAACCTCAGAAGAAATTATAAGCACTTTTTTATTTTGCATAAAGTCGGTTTTGCCTTCGTTTAGGAAAGTTTAGCAAAATTACAAAAAATCTTCCTACCATTAGAAAAAACAGTACTTTTAGCCTGTTAATCTTTTCATAAATGAAGGTTTTTAAACACCATCTTGATTTAAGTGACTTAATTGAGAAAATAAATCCTCCTAGTCTGGGCCTGGTCCCCACGATGGGGGCTCTTCATAAAGGGCATCTTACTTTGGTAGAAAGTTCTACCCAAGATAACCCGCTAACCATTGTGTCAATCTTTGTTAATCCGACCCAATTTAATGATCCTAAAGATCTTAATGCTTATCCGAAGACCTTGACAGAAGATCTTCAAAAACTTGCCCACTTTGGGGATAGCGTAATGGTTTATGCTCCCGATGTGGCAGATCTTTACCCCTCTAATACAAAGGCAGATTATTATGATTTAGGCTCGTTAGAAACGAATATGGAAGGTGCTTATAGAGAAGGACATTTTCAAGGGGTTGCTACCATTGTTCATCGTTTACTAAAAAAAATTAAGCCAACACATGCCTATTTTGGTGAAAAAGATTTCCAACAGTTGCGAATTATTCATCAGCTTGTCCAACAAAAAAAACTTCCTATCCAAATTGTAGATTGCCCCACAGTCAGAGAAGAAGATGGATTAGCAATGAGTTCTAGAAATACGCTTTTAACAACTCAAGAAAGAGCTGACGCTCCTTTTATTTATAACACTTTAATACAATTAAAGGAATTAAAAAAAACACGGTCTATACCAGAAATTACTGCATGGGTTAATCGTATTTTTAATGAACATCCTAGCTTTGAGCTCGACTATTTTTGTATTGCAGACGGAGAAACCCTTTCTCCTGTTGAACAAGTTTCTAATTCTCAAAAACTTCGTGCTTTTATTGCTGTTAAATTGGGACGTGTAAGATTGATCGACAATGTCAATTTTTAATATCTTTGCGCCATGCATATTGAAGTACTAAAATCTAAAATACATCGAGTAACCGTTACTGGTGCAGATTTAAATTATATAGGAAGTATCACCATTGACAAAGCATTAATGGATGCTGCAAATTTAACCGCTGGAGAAAAAGTTCAGATTGTAAATATCAATAATGGAGAACGCCTAGAAACTTACGTGATTGAAGGAGCTCTTAATTCTGGAGATATTACACTTAATGGTCCAGCTGCTCGTAAAGTCCAAAAAGGTGACTTAATCATAATCATAAGTTACTGCTCCCTTGCATTTGAAGATGCAAAAACATTTAAACCTCAATTGGTATTTCCTAACGAGGAAAATAATTTACTAAACTAATTGTGGAAAAAAACATAAAGACAAATTATGCAAAAACAATCATTCCCTTATTGATTGGCTTGCTATTTATTTATCTTTCTGTATCAAATACCACTGAAGAAGACAGACAAACGATTTATAGTTCTATTAAAGATGCACATTATGGGTATATCTTCTTATCCTTAATTTTAGGGTTAATTAGTCACTTTTCAAGAGCTTATCGGTGGAATTTTATGTTGAATCCAATGGGTTACCATCCCAGGCTAATCAATAATATATTGTCGATTTTTATTACCTACATTGCTAACTTAGGTGTACCAAGATCGGGAGAGCTATTTAGGGCCACAGTAATGCAGACTTATGAAAAAATCCCTTTCGAAAAAAGCTTTGGAACAATCATCGCCGAAAGAACCGTAGATCTAATTATGCTTTTTGTTACTATTGGTGTAGCATTACTGCTAGAATTTGATCTTATTTCTTCCCTTTTAGAAGAGTATTCTATCAATCCATGGTCAATACTAATTGTACTGGTAGCTGGGGGACTTGCTGTTACATTCATTTTCATTCAGCTAAAGAAATTTTCTCACCCTGTCGCCTTAAAATTAATTTCGCTTTTAGAAGGATTGTCGGAAGGTTTTTTAACCCTTATCCGTATGGAAAAAAAATGGGCGTATCTCTTCCATACGCTATTAATATGGGGACTTTACATCGCTATGTTTTACGTAATCAAGTTTTCCCTTCCGGAAACCGAAATTTTGGCTTTTGAAGCGATTCTAATTGGTTTTATTGTAGGTGCACTCGCAATTTCTGCCACCAATGGCGGTATAGGTATTTATCCCTTTTCTGTTTCATTGGTTTTAATCGCCTATGGTATTTCAAAAGAATCTAGTCTTGCTTTTGGATGGATTATGTGGACAGCCCAAACAGTTATGGTTATACTATTTGGAAGCCTCTCTTTCTTTTTGTTACCCTTAGTAAATAGAAAAAAGTTTTGAAGCACAGGTTCGCTTCACTAATTTTAGGGTGAACTCATTAACCTTTTTTGAGTTCAAGCGAAAATTAGAAGTTTCTAGTTCTGTTAATGGCTTTATTAAATTGTATAGCAGGACTACGAAAAGAAAAAAAGA
This sequence comes from Flavobacteriaceae bacterium, assembly GCA_038143595.1. GTDB lineage: Bacteria > Bacteroidota > Bacteroidia > Flavobacteriales > Flavobacteriaceae > Arcticimaribacter. Next base: position 83,654 of record JAYQME010000003.1, read on the forward strand.
CAAATACAGGGCTAAAAAACAATCATTTTTTTAGCAAATTAAAAAGTTTAAATGATTTCGGTATGAGTAAAGTAATCAAAGCCTTTTTTTGCCAAAAATGTGGCACCAAGCACTCCCAATGGCAGGGTCAATGTAATAGTTGTAAAGAATGGAATACGCTTGTAGAAGAAGTCATCGAAAAAACAACAAAAGGGTGGTCTACTCCTAAAACAGCTATCACTTCATCAACAAAACCTGTGATTATCTCTGACATTGAGACACAGAATGAAGAAAGGATCATTTGTTCAGATGGCGAACTCAATCGTGTATTAGGCGGAGGGCTGGTCCCAGGTTCGGTTATCCTTCTTGGCGGAGAACCTGGGATAGGAAAATCTACATTGTTACTTCAAATTTCTCTCAGTCTACAGAAGAAAATACTCTATGTTTCTGGCGAAGAAAGTCAACGCCAAATAAAGCTTCGTGCAGATCGGATAGAAGGAAATAACGATGCTTGCTATATATTGAGTGAAACCCAAACACAGAAAATTTTTAAACAGATAGAAGCTGTTGTTCCAGAAGTAGTCATTATTGATTCCATACAAACGCTTTCTACACAGTATATTGACAGTAGTCCAGGGAGTGTTTCCCAGATTAGAGAATGTACTTCTGAACTGATTCAATTTGCCAAAAAAACACATACCCCTGTTATACTTGTTGGTCATATTACGAAAGAAGGCGCTATTGCAGGACCAAAAGTAATGGAACATATGGTAGATTGTGTACTGCACTTTGAAGGAGACCGGAACCACGTCTATCGTCTTTTGCGGGCACAAAAAAACCGATTTGGCTCTACTGCAGAGATTGGCCTTTACGAAATGCGCACCACCGGTTTAAGAAGTGTAGCAAATCCCAGTGAACTCTTGCTTTCACAAAACAATACCCAAATGAGTGGTCATGCTATAGCTAACACCATGGAAGGTGTACGCCCATTACTTCTAGAGGTACAAGCCTTGGTAAGTACCGCTGTATATGGAACACCCCAAAGAAGCACCACTGGATTTAATGCAAAAAGACTTAATATGCTGTTGGCCGTTTTGGAAAAAAGGGCGGGATTCCAATTAGGAACTAAAGATGTGTTTTTGAACATTACTGGAGGGATTAGCAGTGAAGACCCTGCGCTAGATTTAGCCGTAATTGCAGCTATTTTATCTAGTCATCATGATATTGCACTCCAAAAAGAAAGCTGTTTTGCTGCAGAAATTGGGCTATCGGGCGAACTTAGACCTGTCCCGAAACTAGACCTCAGAATTAGAGAGGCAGAAAAATTAGGTTTCGAAAGCATTATAACAGCCAAATTTAAACAAGAAATAAGTACGACTGGAGGAATTAAAATCGTTATGCTCAATAAAATTGAGGAGGTTGTTGAATATTTATTCGGGTAAAAAAGGTAACTTACAAAGACCTAAAATTAGTGTCTTATGGAAAAAGTAATTCAATCTTTTTTAAAAGAAGTTAATCAACGTAATCAAAACGAGCCCGAATTCATGCAGGCGGTTACAGAGGTTGCTGAAACAGTGATCCCTTACATTGTTAAACATGACATTTACTATGGGCAAAACATCTTAATGCGAATGGTAGAGCCCGAACGAGTCGTCTCGTTTAGGGTAGCTTGGATAGATGATCAAGAAGAAATTCAAGTCAATAGAGGTTATCGTATAGAAATGAATTCCGCCATTGGACCTTACAAGGGAGGGTTACGCTTTCATCCTTCTGTGAATCTTAGTATTCTTAAATTTTTGGCTTTCGAACAGATCTTTAAGAATAGCTTAACTACCCTTCCTATGGGTGGAGGAAAAGGAGGATCTGACTTTAACCCTAGAGGAAGAACAGATACTGAAGTAATGCGCTTCTGCCAAAGTTTTATGACTGAATTATTTAGACACATAGGCCCTAACAGAGATATCCCAGCAGGGGATATAGGTGTAGGAAGCCGAGAAATTGGCTATCTATTTGGGCAATATAAAAGACTAAAAAACGAATTCACAGGAGTACTAACCGGTAAAGGGGTTAGCTGGGGTGGATCGCTAATCCGACCTGAAGCTGGTGGATACGGTGGGGTTTACTTTACACAACAAATGTTAAAAACAGTAAACAGTGGTTTGAAAGGAAGAAAAGTGGTTATTTCCGGATCTGGAAATGTTGCCCAATATGCTGCAGAAAAAGTTATTCAGCTTGGAGGCAAGGTTCTCACACTTTCAGATTCATCTGGGTTTATTTACGATAAAGAGGGTATAGATGCAGAAAAATTAGCTTACATCATGCATCTTAAAAATATAGATCGTGCCAGAATTGGTGGCTATCTAGAAAAATATCCAAAGGCAGAATTTCATCCAAAAAAGACACCCTGGGGAGTCCCTTGTGACGTAGCACTCCCTTGTGCAACGCAAAATGAATTGCACTTAGAAGACGCTAAACACCTGGTAGCTAACGGCTGTCAATGTGTAGGAGAAGGTGCCAATATGCCCACCACACCAGAGGCCATCCATCATTTTACCAAAAACAGAGTCCTATTTGCTCCGGGAAAGGCTTCTAATGCTGGAGGAGTAGCTGTTTCTGGATTAGAAATGGCTCAAAATTCCTTACGTTATAGCTGGACAAGGGAGGAAGTCGATAGCCGATTGCAAAATATTATGATCGATATCCATCAGTCTTGTTTAGAATATGGCCAAGAAAAAGAATATATAAACTATGTAAAAGGCGCTAATATTGCTGGTTTTGTGAAAGTGGCCGATGCCATGCTTGCCCAAGGGGTCGTCTAAAAAATAATTCATGCTGGTACAGACCAAGGCGATTGTTTTACATACGTTTAAATATAATGATGCTAGTCTTATTGCTCACTGTTACACAGAAAAAATAGGAAAACAATCCTTTTTACTTAAAGGCATACTGAATAGCAAAAAAGGCGGGATTAGAAAAGCATACTTTCAACCTTTAATGCCTTTAGAAATCCTATTTAATCATAAAAACCAAGGAGGCTTAAACTTTATAAAAGAGGTGAAAGTACTCCGCCCCTACAACAGCCTTTATACCGATATTAAAAAAAATGCTATTGTCCTGTTTTTATCAGAAATCATCTATAAAAGCCTTAAAGAAGAAGAAACAAACCCCCTTCTTTTTGAGTTTTTAGAAACCGCATTTCAATGGTTAGACACCCATGAAGAAATAGCTAATTTTCATCTTGTTTTTTTAATCAAATTAACACAGTTTTTAGGTTTTTACCCCTACCAAGAAAACCCCGAGTTTGCTTTCTTTGATTTAGAGAGTGGTTGTTTTACCGACCATCTTCCTACGGGACCTCATCTAGAGGGAGAAATCGCTCAGCTATTTAAAATATTATTAGGCATGAATTTTGCACTTAGTTTTTCCCTGAAAATAAATCAACAGAAAAGACGTGTACTGCTCGAAGCACTGGTTAACTATTTTAAATTACATTTACTCGGGTTTTCTACACCCAAATCTTTAGAAGTATTAAATGAAGTTTTCGATTAAATCCGGGATATTATCACTTATAGGGTTATTTTTAGTTCAAGTTTCTTTAGCACAAGAGGTGCTGCTAATAGATGCTTTAACCCAAGAACCCTTAGAAGGGGTTTTGGTAATTAACCAGAAGAAAGATACGTTTTTAAGCAGTGATAAAAGAGGAAGGTTTGATTTGGACTTTTTTAACCCAAAAGACCGACTTTTATTTCAATTGATAGGTTATGAATCTATTGAGCTTAACTCAGATGAAATAAAAGAAAGAGCCTATACGCTTCCTCTTTTTTTAGATGAAAAAAAGTTATCTGAAATTGTTCTTTCGGTAGCCAGAACTGCGGCACAATCAAAAAAAATTGCAGAAAAAGTAGCTGTAATCAATAAGTCAAATATTCAAAACTTTGCCCCCTCAACTGGAGCAGATTTATTAGAATTGGCCCCTAGTGTTCGATTACAAAAATCACAAGGAGGAGGAGGGAGCCCAGTCCTAAGGGGTTTTGAGGCTAACCGCGTACTATTGGTTGTGGATGGTGTTAGGCTCAACAACGCTATTTATCGTTCTGGACACCTGCAAAATGCACTTACTGTAGACCCCAATAGTATTGAACGAGTAGAAGTAATCTATGGGTCTTCTTCTGTAGGATATGGGTCTGATGCCCTAGGGGGTGTTGTCCATTATTTTACCAAAACTCCCAAAATAAATAACGCAAAACCTTTTTCTAGTCAATTTAATTCTCAATATAAATCTGCACAAAACACATTCATCTATCATTTAGAAAACGAGGCTAGTTTTAAAAAGTGGGCCGTTTATTCTAGTCTAACAGTCTCTAATTATGGAGATATTGTAATGGGAGCTAATAGGCAGCATGGCTATAACCAGTGGGGCTTAGTCCCTACTTATTCCGCTAATACTGAACATGCTTATTTTGAATCACCCACCATAAACCCAAATCCAAATATTCAAAAAAATAGCGGTTACTCACAAATCGACTTTCTCCAAAAGCTAGTGATTAATCTTCCTAAAGAAAACCAATTAACCTTCAATCTACAGTGGTCTAATTCTTCAGATATTCCGCGTTTTGATAAGCTCAATGAAATGCGAGATGGAGAACTGCGTTTTGCCGAGTGGAATTATGGACCTCAACAAAGGATATTAATTTCCCCGCAACTCAAATTTTATCCTAAAAAGAAATGGCTGTATAAAGGGACGATTACTGCCGCCTTTCAACACATAGAAGAATCGAGAATTAAAAGAAGATTCGATGTGTTTACAAGAGAAACACAAGCGGAAAAAGTGGATGTCTTTAGTCTTAATGGAGATTTTGAAACCACCAAAAAAAAGAACGTAAGTTTGGCCTATGGTTTTGAGTGGATTTACAATCAAATAAATTCAGATGCTTTTTCCCAAGAGCTTCTCATTCGAGAAAATGAAGTCATTGGATCAAACCTTTTAAACCCAATCCCAACACGTTACCCTAGTGATGGTAGTGCGTATATGATCTCTGCCTTATATGGGAACTATCGCCTAGATTTAACTCCAAAAATGACGGTCTCGGTGGGAGGTCGACTAACCGCTACCCAACTCGATGCAAACTGGAATGAAGCAGCGATGATTGATGCTGACCTAGGACAAGTCAATATCAAAAACAATGCATTAACCGGAAGTTTGGCATTTTCATATCGCCCAGATAATTCTTGGAGAATTAATTTACTTTTCTCCAGTGGATTTCGTGCTCCTAACATAGATGATCTTGGAAAAATAAGAGAAAATAGAGGTTGGTTACTTGTTCCTAATCCTGGCCTAAAGCCAGAATTCGTTTACAACATAGATGGGGGAATTTCCTTCATCCCTAGGAATGATAAATTAGAATTGAATGCTCGCTTCTATGTTTCTTCTCTTCGGGACTATATCGGAAGATTACCCTACCATATTCTGTCTGACACTTCAACAGAAGAAATGACAACAATTCAATTTGGAGAAGAATTAGTAACAACTCAAGCTAATAGTAATATTGGAAACGCGTCTATTTATGGAGCTTCTTTTGAAGGCCTCTGGAAATGGAATTCTTATTTTTCATTGTTAGGAAATTTAACCTACACTCGCGCTCCACACAATGAATCCATTGGACCTTTACCCTCTATTCTCCCGTTTTTTGGAGGAGGATCTGCTCGGTTTCAAACCGACCAATTTCAACTTTCGTTTAGCATGCGTTTTAATGCCGCAAAATCTCCTGAAGATTATAGCCTAGGAGGTGAAGATGGACTCGAAGAGACTCCACTAATCATAGGTGAGGGGGATTCTATTGGCTATGTAGGAAATCCAAAATGGATGATTTACTCTTTTCATGGCAATTATTATCTAAAAAAGAATCTGAGTGTTAATTTAGCTATAGAGAATCTTTTTGATTTACACTATAGAACCTTTGCTTCTGGTATTTCCGCCCCCGGTAGAAGCTTAAATATAGGCGTGAAAGTTACTTTTTAATAGATTTTCCCTTCTAATTGTTTTTTTAGGCCTCCTTCCCACTCACTTTTTAATATACTTAAAACCACACTGTCTCTGCGAGTAGAAATTGAACGACAATTATTTCTTAAAGTTCCTTCGTGTGTACACCCAATAGCCAGCATGGCTGCGATGCTTTTACTATTCTTGTCATCTGCTCTAAACTCAACTCTTTCCATATTCCATACTTCGAACGCATGACTTAGCAGAAGAAGTTTACAGTTTCTATTCAGTCCTGTCTGCTGAAACTTCTTCCCATACCAAGTATATCCTATATTAAGGGTTTGATGATGAAAGTCTATGTTGTAAAAACGTGTAGACCCTGCTACTTGCTTGGTTAATTTATCATAAACTAAAAAAGGATATGCCCGTTTTTCCTTTTTTTCCAGCATTGCTTTTTGAATGTATTTTTTTAAATTTTCGGATCCAGAAGCAGATATTAACGAAAAATCCCATAATTGAGGTTCAGAAGATGAAAAAGAGAAAAGCGCACCATAGTCATTCTCGGTTAAAGGGCGTAATTCCGCCCTACTGTTTTCCAAAATAAGGGGTGGTGTTAGATCAAATGTCATTATTATATTGGATGTTAAGGGATCAATAAAGTGTAAATGTATAAAAATGCTTAATTTCGCAGCTCTAGAACAATACCCTATGGGCTTTAAGGAACACAAACAGCTAAATTTATCCGCTACTGCGCAGGACATACTTTCTTTTTGGGAAGAAGAATCTATTTTTGAAAAAAGTATCAGTACCCGAGAAGGACAGCCCCCTTTTGTGTTTTATGAAGGGCCCCCGTCGGCAAACGGAATGCCTGGTATTCACCATGTTATGGCCAGAGCAATAAAAGATATTTTTTGTCGCTATAAAACACAAAAAGGTTACCAGGTAAAAAGAAAAGCAGGTTGGGATACCCACGGACTTCCTGTAGAACTAGGGGTTGAAAAAGAATTAGGTATTACCAAAGATGCCATTGGTAAATCCATTAGTGTAGAAGAATATAATGAGGCGTGTAAAAATGCTGTTATGCGCTATACTGATGTATGGAATCAGTTAACTCAAAAAATGGGGTATTGGGTAGATATGGAAAACCCCTATGTTACCTATGAGTCTAAATATATAGAATCGGTTTGGTGGCTTTTAAAGCAGATTTATGATAAAGATTTGCTTTACAAAGGATATACAATTCAGCCCTACTCACCAAAAGCTGGAACGGGGTTAAGTTCTCATGAACTGAATCAACCAGGGACCTATCGTGATGTGACAGACACTACGGTAACGGCCATGTTTAAAACAGTCCCCGAAACGCTACCCGAATCATTAAAATCATCGGCTGAACTATATATCTTAGCATGGACAACAACACCATGGACCTTACCTTCTAATACTGCTCTTACGGTAGGTGATAAAATAGAATACGTACAAATTGCTACATATAACCAATATACACATTTACCTATACAAGTTGTGTTGGCCAAAGCCTTGGTTGGAAAACAATTTAGTGGAAAATATACTGAGGTTACGTCTAAAGAAACCTTAGAAAATTATCGTGAAGGAGATAAGAAAATACCCTTTATGATATTAAATTCTATAGTTGGAAAAGAATTGGTTGGAATTCGATACGAACAGTTATGGAATGATGCTCCTCTTCCTCTAACATCTTCAGAAAATGCCTTTCGTGTAATTGCCGGAGATTTTGTGACCACAGAAGACGGAACAGGTATTGTCCATACTGCCCCAACCTTTGGAGCAGATGATGCCCTTGTTGCCAAACAAGCTGTTCCACCGGTTCCTCCACTATTAGTAAAAGACGATAACGACCAACTGGTTCCTTTGGTAGATTTAGAAGGAAAGTTTTATAGCGGACTTGAAACCATTGGAGGGAAATATGTAAAGAACGAATACTATCCTGAAGGAAAAGCTCCTGATAGGTCTGTAGATGTTGAAATCGCTATTCAGCTTAAAGAAGAAAATAAAGCATTTAAGGTAGAGAAATATGTTCACTCTTATCCCAATTGCTGGCGTACCGATAAGCCCATTTTATATTATCCTCTAGACTCTTGGTTTATAAAAGTAACCGATGTTAGAGAAAAAATGGTTGCCCATAATAAAGAAATAAACTGGAAGCCTGCTTCAACTGGAGAAGGACGATTTGGGAACTGGTTATCGAATGCTAATGACTGGAACTTATCTCGCTCTCGCTTTTGGGGTATCCCTTTACCTATATGGAGAACCGAAGACGGAAAAGAAACACAAATCATAGGCTCCGTAGAGGAACTCATCTTAGCCATTGAAAAAGCGATTGAAGCTGGTCTAATGGAAGAGAACCCCTTCAAAGGGTTTGAGGTTGGCAACATGTCAGAAGAGAATTATAACCTCATTGATTTACACAAAAACACCGTAGATCCTATTGTGCTTTGTAGTCCGTCTGGTAAAGCCATGAAAAGAGAAGAAGACTTAATTGATGTATGGTTCGACTCAGGCGCTATGCCGTATGCTCAGTGGCACTATCCTTTTGAAAACAAGGAAAAAATAGATCAGAATAAAGCCTTCCCTGCTGATTATATTGCTGAAGGGGTAGATCAAACAAGAGGTTGGTTTTATACACTTCATGCAATTGGAACACTTGTTTTTGACTCTATTGCCTATAAAAATGTGGTTTCTAATGGGCTTGTTCTAGACAAAAATGGACAAAAGATGTCTAAACGTTTAGGGAATGCTGCTGATCCTTTTGAAACCCTTAACCAATATGGAGCAGATGCCACACGTTGGTATATGATTTCAAATGCAAACCCTTGGGATAACTTAAAATTTGATTTAGAAGGAATTGCAGAGGTTTCAAGAAAATTTTTGGAACGCTACACAACACCTACTCTTTCTTTAGTCTCTATGCCAATATTGATGGCTTTACCTACCAAGAAAAAGCTATTCCTGTAATTGATCGGTCAGAAATGGATCAATGGATTCTATCAGAACTCCATCGATTAATTGCCGAAGTTGATACGGCTTACAATGATTACGAACCCACAAAAGCATGTCGATTAATCTCTGAATTTGTTCAAGAGATATTAAGCAACTGGTATGTTCGTTTGTCTAGAAGAAGGTTCTGGAAAGGAGATTATCAAAAAGATAAAATTGCAGCCTACCAAACGCTTTTCGATTGTCTCTTGGCCATTAGTAAACTAATGGCACCTGTAGCTCCATTTTATGCTGACCAACTGTACGGAGACCTCTGTAAGGCTACAAATAAAGAGAGTCACGCTTCGGTACATTTAGCTGATTTTCCAATCGCCAAAAAAGAATTAAGACAACAAGCGCTAGAGGACAGAAAGGGAAAAGCGAGAACAATTGCTTCAATAGCGCTCTCCTTAAGAAAGAAAGAACAAATTAAAGTAAGACAGCCTTTACAGAAAATAATGATTCCTGTTCGCAATGAAGAAGAAAGAATTGCTATTGAAAAGGTGGCTGAATTAATTCAATCAGAAATTAATGTAAAGTCGGTTGAACTTCTAGATGATGCCAGTGATATTCTTGTTAAAGAGATCAAGCCTAATTTTAAGACATTAGGGCCTCGTTTTGGTAAAAACATGAAAGCTGTCGTTGCACAAATTCATCAATTAAATGAAGAACAAATAAAACTAATAGAAGCCAACCAAGCTATTGAAATTAAGATTGATGAAGTAATAACAACCATAGAACCTAATGATGTTATCGTAGAATCTAAGGACATTGAGGGTTGGTTAGTCGCCAATGGTAACGGACTTACCGTAGCACTTGATATTCAACTAAACGATTCATTAATCGAAGAAGGTATTGCAAGAGAGCTAATTAACCGAATTCAAAACCTAAGAAAAGATTCTGGTTTGGAGGTGACTGATAAAATTATTCTATATTTGAGAGAAGATGTAAACTTGGAAAATGTATTTAAAACTCATTTAAACTACATTAAACAAGAAACTCTCACAGAAAAAATTGTCATAGAAAAAGAATTGTTAAATGGAGAAAACGTTGAGTTTGACCATATTAAAACAATTGTTAACCTAGAAAAGTTATAAAAAAATGGGGGCAGTAGTAAAAAATCGTTACTCAGACAAAGAACTAGAGGAGTTCAAACAAGTAATAGAAGAAAAAATAGTGAAAGCAAAGGAAGACCTCAACTTGCTTAAAAGTTCTTACATGAATAATGGGAATAATGGTACCGAAGATACCTCTCCAACATTTAAGGCCTTTGAAGAAGGATCCCAAACAATGTCTAAAGAAGCTAACACACAATTGGCGCTTCGCCAAGAAAAATTTATTCGAGATCTAAAGAATGCTTTGATTAGAATAGAGAATAAAACTTATGGCGTTTGCCGTGTTACAGGTAAATTAATTCAAAAACAAAGGCTTATATTGGTCCCTCACGCTACCCTAAGCATAGAGGCTAAAAACATGCAAAAATAAGCGCTTATCTTTTTATAATTGGCTGCCTTTTAAGTCTAAACACTCTATGGAGTCAGCAGGTTAAATCAAGCATTTGGAAAGCTGAGGAATTGCAGGAAATCGTCCTAGATCTACCGCTGGTGTCTTCTGTAAGTATTTTTTCAACTGAAGAATCGGTAATAACCACACATTATACATCGGAAGGGGAATACCAAAATAATATTATTTTAGAGGGTGTAAAAGATCCTTTTGGACTTTATTTATTAGAGAAAATTGCACCTACCTATGAAGCTTTTCATGATAAACTTAGCGCTCACAAGGTATTTGCCACTCAGTTAGTCATTTATATCCCTCAAAACATTATTGTAAGTCTCAAAGCATATAGCTGTAAGGTTAAAATAAATGGTGATTTTAATAGGGTAGCCATAGATGTAAAAGAAGGAAAAATTGATATTAATGCAACCTATATCAAAGGAATAATTAATACTGTTACTGCAGATGTTTTTCTATTGGGAGTACAAAATAAAGTGTTCGCATCTTCAAAGAAGGGACAGGTCAAAGGTCCCTTTGAAGTAGAAAAAAATGCTTCTTTATTAATTAGCTCTAGAGATGGAAATATTTCAAACATATCCAATAGAAATTAATTACTTTTAACGCATGAAAGTTTCCATGCCAAAAATCACCCTACAAAGTGCTGTAATCATTGTCTTGCTGATTCTGGGCATTGACCAAGCATCAAAGTTTTATATTAAACTAAATTACCCTTTATCAATTTATGGACAAAAGGCAATCGTAGACTGGGGGTTTTTCAAACTACTTTTCATAGAAAATAAAGGAATGGCGTGGGGAACAAAGATCAATGACATTATTCCTTTCTTAAGTGAGGATGTGGCAAAACTATTTCTGACAATTTTTCGATTAATTGCAATTGCGTTTCTAGGGTTTTGGCTTCGTAATTTATTAATCAATAAAAACTCTCAATTACTCCGTTTGGCCATTTGCCTAATTTTTGCTGGCGCTGTCGGAAATTTAATTGATTCCTTATTCTATGGCGTAATATTTTCGCATAGTTACGGTCAAATCGCTACACTTTTCCCATCAGAAGGATATGCTCCGTTTTTTTATGGCCATGTGGTAGACATGCTTCAATTTCCCCTTGTAAGCTGGACCTGGCCAGAATGGCTTCCTTATATAGGGGGGCAACCCTATACCTTCTTCGAATACGTGTTTAATATTGCAGATACAGCCATCTCTACTGGCGTAGTCATTATATTGTTTTTTAACAAACGTGTAATTAATTAAAAGAGTAAATTCTTGTTGGAGTAATACAAAAATCCAAAGGAATATCTGTCGCCTCAAAGGGTAATTGCTTTTCTGGTTTAAAAAAAGAAAGCCCTATTTTAATGCATTCAGAAGAACAACGCGCTAAAAAACGATCGTAATAACCTTTTCCATATCCCAATCGATGACCAGATTCATCAAATGCAAGTAACGGTATAAAAACAACCTCAATCTGTGTCTCTTTAACGGCTATTCCACCTTGTGGCTCTGCTATTCCAAAAGCGTTTTTTTGAATAGGAGTAGCATCTGTAAGCAAGTAATGCGTAAGTCTGTTCTCTTTCTCCATTTTAGGGACAATCAGCTGCTTGTCTTTGCCTAGTAAAACAGACATGAGTGGCTCTGTATCGACCTCTATAAGCTTTTCGCTTGAAAGAAATAAATGGAAGTAAGTCAAATTCCAACAGGGTAACTTTAAAGCCAGATTAGCTATTTGTATACTCTTTTCTAACCTTTCTTCTTCAGAGAGCTTAGCCCTAAGAAGTCGGTATTGTTGACGAACTGTGTTTTTGTTCATAGGAAGAAGCTATGCTCACAAAGAAAAGCATTATTTTTGGGTTAGAACGTATACTAAGATGGAACCTCCAGCGCTTTCAATTCAACTAAAAACTCTCCCAGCCAGCCCAGGGGTTTATCAATACTTTGATGCAAAAGGAACTATCATTTATGTAGGAAAAGCTAAAAACCTTAAAAAGAGGGTCAATTCATACTTTACTAAAAACCACGATAACCACCGAACAAGAATACTCGTCCGTAATATTGTTCGTATTGAACACATTGTCGTAAGTAGTGAAATGGATGCTTTATTACTAGAGAATAACCTAATTAAAAAATATCAACCACGATACAATGTCTTATTAAAAGACGATAAGTCGTACCCCTGGATCTGTATCAAAAAAGAACGTTTTCCAAGACTTTTTGCTACTCGAAAAATTATTAAGGATGGGTCTGAATATTATGGACCATATACAAGTATGAAAACAGTAAGGACCTTACTTGACCTAATTAAAGGTCTTTACCCTCTTCGTACTTGTAAATATGATTTAGCTGCCGAAAAAATTGCTGCTGAAAAATATAAAGTTTGTTTGGAATATCATTTGGGTAACTGCTTAGCCCCTTGTGTAGATAAAATACCCCAAGAAGATTACGATAATAATATTAAAGCCATTAGGTCAATTATCAAAGGAAACTTTAAAGACTCTTTGCAGAACTTTAAAGAACAAATGCAAGCTCATGCTGAAAACATGAACTTTGAAGAGGCTCAAAAAATCAAAGAAAAACTAGAAATCTTACAGAATTATCAGGCAAAATCTACCATAGTAAACCCTAAAATCTCCAATGTAGATGTGTTTTCTATTATTACGGATGAAGCCTACGGGTATGTGAATTTTTTACAACTCTCCTACGGATCTATCATTCGTTCACATACCATAGAAATAAAAAAGAAGCTAGACGAGACCCCGTCCGAGCTTCTTTCTTTAGCCATTATAGAAATTCGTCAACGGTTTCATTCACAGTCTTCAGAAATTTACCTTCCTTTTTCTGTGGATTTAGGGAATAAAATTAAAGTTACTGTACCCCAATTTGGAGATAAAAAACAATTGGTTGAATTATCTGAACGGAACGCAAAATATTTTCGAATGGAACGGTTTAAGCAAATGCAAATTGTGGATCCAGACCGCCATACCAATCGATTAATGATTCAAATGAAATCTGATTTAAGGTTATCGGAAGAGCCTCGTCATATTGAATGTTTCGATAACTCAAACTTACAGGGTTCTAATCCAGTTGCAGCTTGTGTCGTATTTCGGAATGGAAAGCCTTTTAAAAAAGATTATCGGCATTACAATATAAAAACAGTAGAAGGGCCAGATGATTTTGCTTCAATGGAAGAAGTCGTTTATCGTCGTTATAAACGCTTACAAGAAGAAGGACAATCACTTCCTCAACTGATTATTATTGATGGAGGAAAAGGACAGCTTTCTTCTGCACTAAAAAGTCTAGACCTCTTGGGTTTGCGTGGTAAAATTGCCATTTTAGGTATCGCCAAAAGATTAGAAGAAATATACTTCCCGGAGGATCCTATTCCACTCTACTTAGACAAAAAATCTGAAAGCCTTAAAGTGATTCAATTTTTAAGAAACGAAGCGCATCGTTTTGGAATCACCTTACACAGAAACAAAAGAAGTAAAGGTGCCATTCAATCGGAGCTTGACCGGATTCCTGGAGTAGGGCCTAAAACAAAAGAACTGTTATTAAAAAAATTCAAATCTGTAAAACGAGTTAAGGAAGCTCCTTTGTCCAACCTTATCGCAACCTTAGGACCACAAAAAGGAGAACAGTTATTTAATTACTTGCACCCCAAAGAGGAGAGTTAATTAAACTTTAAAGGATTGGATACTTTGGGCAGTTTACATAAATTGCTAAAGTAATGAGATATATGAAAACATTCTTTAGTCTATGCTTTCTCCTTTTTGCGGGAAGTTTATTTGCACAAACACAAAATAGAATACCAACTGAAAGTTCGCAAAACGCTTTTAAAGCAGGAGAGTGGTTTGAGTTTCGGGTACATTATGGTCTATTTAATGCAAGTCAAATAACCTTAAAATTAGAAGCCGATACCCTAAACCAGACCCCTGTCTTTCATGCCAAAGGTTACGGAAAGACAACTGGATTAGCTCGATTATTTTTTAAGGTTGAAGATTATTATGACTCCTACTTCGGTCAAAAAGACGGCTTACCTCTTTGGTTTATTCGCAATATTGACGAGGGAGGATACACAAAAAACTTAGAAATTAAATTTGACCATACCAAAGATTTAGCTGAAGTAAACGATAAAAAAAATAAACGTAAAGCAAGTTTTGATATTCAGAAAAATGCCCAAGACCTTATCTCTGCTTTTTATTATTTACGCAATTTTTATGATACCTCGCAATTAGTTTTTGGAGAAGACATATTACTCAATATGTTTTTTGATGAAGAGAACTATCTATTTAAATTGAGATTTTTAGGTAAAGAAGTTCTTGATACTAAATTTGGGAAGATTCGATGTCTGAAGTTCCGTCCCTACGTACAAAGTGGTCGTGTGTTTAGCGAACAAGAAAGTGTTACATTATGGGTAAGTGATGATGCAAATAAAATTCCTATAAAAATGAGCGCCAGCCTTAGAGTAGGTTCCATAGATTGTGATCTAGAAAATTTTCGAAACTTGCAGCATCCATTTAAATTAGCGTTTGATTAACTGTTGTTAACTTTTTTAATAAAAGCTTTGAATCCCTTTAAAGGACATTAAAAGTTTGCGAAATTTGTATTCATGATTTTTAGATTCAATCTACTTTATATTTTGCTGGGTTTTGTTTTGTTTTCCTGCTCAGAAAAACCAAGTGAAAAAGAGCAAACTGTTCCTGCAGAAGTTATTGTTAGTCCAGATATGCGCTATGGGTATGATTTTAATAAACATGTCGCAAGAGAATTAAAAATTAAAAAAGGTGACTCCTTTGGGGCTATTTTAGAAAGAAATGGAATCGATTATCCAGAAGTTTACACCATTCTACAAGCGATTAAAGGAAAGGTGAATGTTAGAAAGCTGCAAATTGGCAAACCCTATACCTTGCTTTTCTCTAAAGATAGCGTCTCAACGCCAAAAGCATTTATTTATCATCCCGATAATTTAGGCTATAGTGTTATACAGCTAAGAGATAGCATTTATGGGGAAAGGGTAAGCAAACCTATTCGTACAGTAGAATTACAAGCCACCGGAGTAATAAATAGTTCCCTCTACGAAACCATGCAAAAAAGTGGTTATAATAATATGTTAACCTATTTTCTTGCAGATGTCTATGCATGGACCATTGATTTTACAAGACTTGCTAAAGGAGATCGATTTAAAGTTATTTATACAGAAAAGTTCGTAGATGATAGCATTTCCGTAGGGATTGAAAAAATTAAAGCCGCCTACTTTGAACATCGTGGAAAAGGCTTATACGCATATGAGTTTGAAACAGATAGCATTAAGGGGATTATAGATTACTTTGATGAAAATGCCAAAAACTTACGCCGTGCATTCTTAAAAGCCCCTGTCAAATTTAGTAGAATCTCTTCTCGGTATAACCTTAAAAGGCGTATTGCCTACTACGGGAGAGTAAAACCTCATAAAGGAACAGATTATGCAGCCCCTGTAGGTACACCTATTATGGCTACTGCTAACGGAAGAGTAACTAAGGCTAGTTATACGCGCGGAAATGGAAACTATGTAAAGATCAAACACAATAACACTTACGCCACCCAATACCTTCATATGAAAAGAAGAAAAGTACGGGTAGGACAATATGTAAAACAAGGTGATGTAATTGGTTGGGTTGGAATGACAGGGAATACGTCGGGCCCACATGTTTGCTATCGTTTTTGGAAAAACGGACGTCAAGTAGATCCTTTTAAACAAAAATTACCTGAAGCAAAACCCATTTCTTCTAAACTAAAAAAACAATATTTTTCTCATATATCTTCGATAGAAAATCAATTAAGATGTCTTTCTTTCGAAGAAGAAAATAAGTCATCAACCCTAGCAATGAAATAATTATGGCATTACCCTCTATAAATCCAACCACTACCGCAAGCTGGAAAAAGTTAAACGCACATTTTGAAAAAATCAAAGCTATATCCATCCTTGATCATTTTGATAAAAACCCCCATCGCTTTGATCAATTTTCTATTCAATGGGAAGATCTATTGGTCGATTTTTCAAAAAATAGAATGGATGAAGAAACCCTAGATCTATTAGAAGAATTTGCCAATGAAATGGGTTTAAAGAAAGCGATGGAGGCCTATTTTGATGGAGAAAAAATTAATCAAACTGAAAACAGATCTGTACTCCATACAGCACTCCGGGCTCCTGAGAAATCTCAAATCTATGTAGATGGACTAGATATAATACCTGAGGTTCATGCAGTGAAAGAAAAAATTAGATCATTTTGTAATGATGTAATCTCAGGAAACCATAAAGGATATACGGGTAAAGCCATCACAACTGTCGTTAATATTGGAATCGGTGGGTCTGACCTTGGACCAGCAATGGTCACAGAAGCACTGCAGTTTTATAAAAATCAGCTCACTGTCCAGTTTGTTTCCAATGTAGAAGGGGATCATGTTAGAGAGGTTATGAAAACTTTAGATCCTGAAACCACGCTATTTGTCATCGTATCAAAAACATTTACCACCCAAGAAACCTTAAGTAATGCCAATACACTTAGGGAGTGGTTTTTATCTCACGCCTCAGAATCAGCTATTGAACAACACTTTGTGGCTGTTTCAACAAATATTGAAAAAATTAAGGCTTTTGGTATCCATCCAGATAACGTCTTCCCTATGAAGGATTGGGTTGGAGGTCGCTTTTCGTTATGGAGTGCCGTAGGACTTAGTATTGCTTTAGCGGTAGGGCCAGACCGTTTTGATCAGCTTCTAGAAGGAGCACATGAAATGGATGAACACTTTCGAACAAGTTCGTTTAAAGAAAATATTCCTGTGGTATTAGCATTAATTAGTATTTGGTATAATAACTTCTGGGAAGCAGAAAGTGAGGCTGTGATTCCTTACACCCAGTATTTAAGAAACCTCCCTGCTTACCTTCAACAAGGGATTATGGAAAGTAATGGTAAAGGTGTTGATCGAAATGGAGAAAAAGTAAATTACCAAACCGGGACCATCATTTGGGGTGGATCTGGAACCAATGCTCAGCACGCCTTCTTTCAGCATATTCACCAAGGAACAAAATTAATACCTGCAGATTTTATTGGCTTTAAAGAATCTTTGTATGGTGAACAATCTCATCAAGATAAATTACTTGCCAATTTTATTGCACAAACAGAAGCACTAATGCGCGGGAAATCTTTGGATGAGGTTAATGAAGAGCTTAAACAAAAAGGTCTTTCCACTGAAGATTTAGCTTCTTTAGCGCCCTTTAAAGTTTTTGAAGGTAATAAACCCACAAACACGCTTTTAATTAACAAGCTTACCCCAAATAGTATTGGGAAATTAATTTCTCTCTATGAACAAAAAATATTTATTCAAGGGGTCTTATGGAATATCTTTAGCTACGACCAATGGGGTGTTGAACTTGGAAAACAGTTGGCTAATACAGTACTCACTGACTTAAATAGTTCAAAAATGAGTGCTCACGACCCTTCCACCACTTCTTTGTTAAACCACCTTAAAGCTACAGATTAGCTGTTTATTTAGGGTCTAATCCTAAGGTCTTTTATTTTAAGTTGAAGTGTGGTTTTTCCATTCCATTGATTTTTATCTAAGGTGTAAAGTAAATCAAAAGCATTGCCCTTCTTGATTGCGGGAAAAAACTCTGCTAGTCCAAATCCAATCCCTACTAGCGGTCCCTTTTCTGTCTGGACAGATAAGCGTAAATGAGTATTGTCTTTTCCTACTACTTTGGTGTGACCGCTGTCTATACAGTTTTCACTTAAGAATACAGGGCGCATGTTATTAGGACCAAAAGGACCCATTTGTTCAATGATTCGAAAAAGTTTTGTGTCAACGTTATCAATGGTTAAGTTATAGTCATACTGTAAAACGGGTTCCTTCTGATTGGGTAAAATTGACTGACTCACCTTTTCTTCAAAGGCTTTTTTAAAGGCGATTAACTGATCTTTGTGAAGTGTTAAACCAGCTGCGTATTTATGTCCCCCAAACTGAGTCATAAAGGATTTACAAGCGCTTAGCGCGTCGTAAACATTAAATCCCTTAACAGAGCGTACAGAACCTACATAATCGTCTCCTGAACGCGTTAGCACAACCGTAGGGCGATAATAGGTTTCTATTAAACGCGAGGCAACAATCCCAACCACTCCCTTATGCCAATCTTCGTTGTAAACGACCGTAGAGAAGCAATCTTCTTCATTATTATTCTCAATTTGATTTATAGCTTCTTGGGTTATTCTTTGATCGGTTGTTCGGCGTTCTGTATTAAAGGTCTCTATTGCTTCACTGAGTCTATTTATATCCTCCTTTTCGTTACTCATGAGCATATGAGCTGCAGTTAAAGCATGCTCCATTCTCCCTGCCGCATTAATCCTTGGTGCCACTTTAAACACTAGGTCTGTGATGGTGACTTCTGATTTAAGTTCCTTTAAAAAAACCCCAATCCCATGACGTGGAGCAGTTCTTAATTGATTAATCCCAAAAAAACACAGCGTTCTATTTTCACCATCGATAGGTACTATATCTGCAGCAATTGCCGTTGCCACTAAGTCGAGATAAGGATATAAAGTCGCTTCTTCTAAGGACCACCTTATTGATAATGCCTGTAGGAGTTTAAATCCAACTCCACAACCACATAATTCATCGTAAGGATAGGTGCAGTCTTTTCTCTTAGGGTCTAAAACGGCCTTTGCGTTGGGCAAAGAAGCACCAGGCAAGTGATGGTCGCAAATAATAAAATCTATTCCTTTATCTAAGGCATAAGTAACTTTCTCATGGGCTTTTATTCCACAATCTAGCGCAATAATAAGTGTAATGTTTTGTTCATAGGCTGCATCAATCCCAGCATAAGAGACACCATAACCCTCTTGGTAGCGATCTGGGATATAAGGAATAACTTCCTCTGTGTGCTCTTTTAAAAAACTAGTCATTAAGGCAACTGAAGTTGTACCGTCAACATCATAGTCTCCGTATACCATAATTTTTTCGTGATTCTCTATAGCTTTGGATATGCGATTAACCGCATTATCCATGTCTTTCATAAGAAAAGGGTCGTGGAGATCTTCCCACTGGGGTCTAAAAAATTGCTTAGCAGATGCAAAATCTTCTATACTCCTTTGCGCTAGAAGGGTGGCAATTACTTGAGAAACTTGAACCTCTTTTTGTAATTTCTCGATGATTGACTTAGTCGGTAATTCTTTTGCCTCCCAACGCATAGCTATGATTTTGAATACCCGCTTAAACACAATACAAATTCTCCTTTTGGCGCTTTTTGGGTAAAATGTACTATCGCCATTGATAAAGAACCCCTAAAGGTTTCTTCGTGAAGTTTGGTGAGCTCCCGTGAAATAGAAATCTTTCGATCTGGACCACAAAATTCACTCAATTGGTTTAAAGTTTTGATTAGTTTGTGGGGAGATTC
Organism: Flavobacteriaceae bacterium; assembly: GCA_038143595.1. GTDB lineage: Bacteria > Bacteroidota > Bacteroidia > Flavobacteriales > Flavobacteriaceae > Arcticimaribacter. The sequence goes on from JAYQME010000003.1 coordinate 103,555, forward strand.
ATAAAGAATAACTGTACGTTCTTCTTTCGCTATTTTCTCTAGCCTTGTTTGTCTCCCCTTTTTGGGAGGAAGGAATGCTTCAAAAATAAATCGATCATTTGGAAGTCCGCTTTGAACTAGTGCGGGGACAAAAGCAGTAGCTCCTGGCAAACATTCTACCTCTATACCCTGCTGTAGTGCTTCTCTAATTAATAAAAAACCTGGATCTGAAATAGCCGGTGTTCCTGCATCGGAAATAACCGCAATATTTAGTCCACTCTTTAATTGTGAAATTACTTTGGAAAGGGTGCTATGTTCATTATGCATATGATGACTTTGCAATGGCGTAGTAACCTCATAATGCTTAAGTAGTTTTCCGCTTGTACGGGTATCTTCCGCTAGAATAAGATCAACCTCCTTTAAAACCTCAAGTGCACGAAGGGTAATGTCTTTTAAGTTTCCAATTGGAGTAGGGACTAGGAAAAGCTTTGCCATATTTTGATCTTATGAAATCTTTACAATACAATTAAATGGATAAAATTCTAACTTTTTATTAATTGAACTCATTTAAAATTTTTCAATTTACTTCATGTACAACTTATTGAGAAACCTGCTTAAAATGATGATTCTAGGCACTTTAGAAATCGTGTTTCAAAAGCTTCCTTTCCTTGCCAATGATTATATTCTGGCTTAATTATCTGTTCAATAAAATTTAGCACTTCCTCCCAACTTTGAAAAGTTTGAACCTGAGAAATGACGCGGTGATAGTCATCACTATTGTCTTCAAATAAATTTTTTATAAAAGCCAATCGATCGTTAAGTCCAATTTGTATTCCTTTCCCTAAAATATCGTTTAGGTTTTTTTTGCTCTCTACTTCGGTCACTGTTTCTGCGACAGGAATAGACAATTCCGTTTCTACAACTTCTTCTTCTTTTTTAACAAATACAGGATCCGTTACAGAGGCAAATAACTCATTTATAGCTTCCTTTTCTTGCTCTATGGGTGGCGTTGTGGTTGGTTGACTAATGTTCTCTTTTACTTTTGGGGCTTCTTGAGCAACAAACTCTTTGTCAGGTTCTTGTTGTTCTAGATATTGTAAAACGACCAATTTATTATAAAGATGCTGTGTTTTATCTAGTAAGTCTTGGGTATTAAGCATTTCTTCTTCCGCTAGAATTTGATGAGCTAGTCGAATTAACTCTTTTTTTGTGGGATTAAGCATGTAACGATTCTTAAGAACAAATTGTTTTGATACCTTTGTTGAACGGGCAATGGTTAATTGTCCTTCACGGTGAAATTACAAAAATGTTTTTAGAAAATACGGTAAATCAAAATGAACAGTTCGGTTGGATCGAAGTGATTTGTGGTTCTATGTTTTCTGGAAAAACAGAAGAGCTTATTCGTCGTCTAAAACGTGCTCAAATAGCCCAACAGAAAGTAGAGATTTTCAAACCAACGATTGACAATCGTTACGATGATGAACTGGTCACCTCACATGATCAAAATCAGATTCTTTCAACGCCTGTCCCTGCAGCAGCAAATATTCCCTTGTTAGTCAATGATTGTGATGTGGTTGGAATTGATGAAGCTCAATTTTTTGATGCAGAAATTGTTCAAGTATGTAATGATTTAGCCAATCGTGGAATCCGGGTAATCGTTGCTGGTTTAGACATGGATTTTAAAGGAAACCCATTTGGTCCAATGCCTGCGCTTATGGCGACAGCAGAGTATGTGACAAAAGTACATGCAGTATGTACACAAACAGGTAACCTTGCTCACTATAGTCATCGTAAATCTGAAGACAACAGTTTGGTCGTATTAGGAGAAAAAGAAATCTATCAACCACTCAGTCGAGCGGCTTACTTCAATGAAAAAAAACGCATAATAAAAAAAAAAAGTGACCCGACTAACAATCGACTTAGGCCAGTTGGCTCATAACTTCAATACTATAAAAGGAAAGTTAAGTCCAGCTACACAAACAATCGCAGTAGTAAAGGCCAATGCCTATGGCATGGGAGCCTCAAGAATTGCTAAAGAATTAGTGGCCTTAGGCGCTGATATGCTTGCCGTTGCTTATACCCAAGAAGGGATTGAATTAAGAAAGGCAGGGATTAATTGTCCCATTTTAGTATTCTATCCTCAACTGGAGAATTTTTCACAAATCATTACCAATCATTTAGAACCTGCACTTTATTCTTCCTCATCAATAGACCGATTCTCTTCTACCCTAAAAGAACTGAAAAAAGAAAACTATCCTGTACATTTAAAATGCAATACAGGGCTAAATAGAATAGGACTAACTAAAAAAGAGTTAACGACATTTTTAGAAGAGAAAAATCTTTATCCTTTTGAAATTAAAAGTGTGTATTCACATCTGGCATCTTCCGAAAATCCCAAAGATTGTATGTTTACAAAACAACAACTAGACAAGTTTTCTCAACTGAAAGAGCTTACCAAGAAATACTTCGTTACTCCTCCTATGTTTCACCTGCTCAATACTTCAGGTGTTTTTAATTATCCCGAGTTTGAATTAGACGCTGTAAGAGTAGGTATTGCTCTATATGGTTTTGCTAATCGTTCCAAGTGGGATCGAGAACTAAAACCAATAGCAACCCTAAGTAGTAAAATTGTTCAGATTCATTCCCTAAAAAAGGAGAAGGCGTAGGATATAATCGAGGATGGATTGCTCCTAAGGAGAGTAAAATAGCGGTACTAAGCTTAGGTCACGCCGATGGTATTAGTAGACAATACGGTCAAGGCAAAGGAGGTTGTTGGATAAACAATCAATACGCTCCAACAGTTGGAAATATTTGTATGGATATGTTTATGATTGATATCACTCATATTAAGTGTAAAGAAGGTGATCGGGCTATTCTTTTTGATGACACCCATACCGCAGAAGAATTCGCTAAAAAAACCGGGACTATCTCTTATGAAATCCTTACTGGCTTATCTTCAAGAATAGAACGCACTACAACTTAACTTATTAATTTTAGGGGTTAGAATCCACTATTTGTTGTATGTATAACATTTTGTTGTATAGTTGAGTATTATTTTTGGAAGGGTTGTCACATGGTTGATTTATCGCTACTTTTACGCAAAATTTAATAATTATGAAAGTTGCGATTGTCGGTGCTACAGGTATGGTAGGCCAGGTAATGTTAAAAGTATTAAGCGAAAGAAATTTTCCATTAACAGAATTAATTCCAGTAGCTTCGGAGCGATCGGTAGGCAAAAAGATTAACTATCAAGACAAAGCCTATTCTGTTGTTAATTTACAAACGGCTGTGGAGTTGCGCCCTGATATTGCTCTTTTTTCAGCAGGAGGAGAAACTTCCCTTTTGTGGGCACCTAAATTTGCTGAGGTTGGAACTACCGTAATAGATAATTCTTCTGCTTGGAGAATGGACGATACTAAAAAGTTGATTATTCCAGAAATCAATGCGCATCTTTTAACTGCGGAAGATAAAATTATTGCCAATCCAAATTGTTCTACTATTCAAATGCTAGTGGCTCTCGCTCCTTTACAGAATAAATATGGAATTAACAGGCTTGTTATCTCTACTTATCAGTCAATAACAGGTACGGGAGTAGCCGCTGTACAACAGCTAGAAAATGAATATGAACAAAAGAAAGGGGACATGGCTTACCCTTACCCTATTCATAGGAATGCTTTACCACATTGTGATGTATTTCAAGATAATGGTTATACCAAAGAAGAAATGAAACTTGTTAAAGAAACCCATAAAATACTAGGTGATGATCAAATTCGTGTAACCGCTACTGCCATTCGTATTCCTGTAGTAGGTGGACATAGTGAGTCGGTAAACATAGAGCTTAAAGCCGCAAGTAGCGTAAACGAAATTAGGCAATTACTTCATCAAAGTCCGGGTGTTGTTGTGCAAGATAATCCAGAAACTAATACCTACCCAATGCCTATATACGCAGAAGGGAAAGACGATGTTTTTGTAGGAAGAATTCGAGAAGATTTTTCTCAGGAAAACGCTTTCAATATGTGGATTGTTTCAGACAACCTCCGTAAAGGAGCAGCCACCAACACCGTACAAATTGCCGAATATATCGTTGAAAAAAAGTTAATCAACGCCTAAGTATTTGTCTCTTTGAGGTAATAAATAAATCCGCAAAAACAGCTTAAAAATAAAGACCGCCCTAGGGCGGTCTTTTAGGTTAATCATTCATTTTAAAGCTTTCCATGAATTTTGTGGTATAATTACCACTGACGTAATCTGGTTCATCCATTAACTGTCGATGAAATGGAATGGTTGTTTTAATACCTTCAATAATAAACTCATCCAGCGCTCTTTTCATCTTGTTAATTGCCTCTTCTCTAGTTTGTGCCGTGGTAATTAACTTAGCAATCATAGAGTCGTAATAGGGAGGGATAATATAGCCTGAGTAAACGTGGGTGTCTAGTCGAACTCCATGACCTCCTGGCATATGAAGATTAGTGATTTTACCCGGTGAAGGGCGGAAATCATTGTACGGATCTTCTGCATTTATTCTACATTCTATAGAATGAAGTTTAGGTAAATAATGTTTCCCCGAAATAGGAATTCCTGCAGCCACAGTAATTTGTTCTCTAATCAGATCAAAATCTATGACTTGTTCCGTTATTGGATGCTCTACTTGGATACGAGTATTCATCTCCATAAAGTAGAAGTTACGATGCTTGTCTACTAAAAACTCTACCGTTCCAGCTCCTTCATATTTTATGAATTCTGCCGCTTTCACAGCAGCATTTCCCATTTCTTCCCTTAGCTTGTCGGTCATAAATGGAGAAGGGGTTTCTTCTGTAAGCTTTTGATGACGTCTTTGAACTGAGCAATCTCGTTCTGAAAGGTGACAGGCTTTTCCAAAGCTGTCTCCTACGACTTGTATTTCTATATGCCTAGGCTCCTCAATGAGCTTCTCCATATACATTCCGTCATTTCCAAAGGATGCCGCAGCCTCTTGTCGTGCACTTTCCCATGCTTTTTCAAGCTCATCTTCCTTCCACACAGCACGCATTCCTTTTCCTCCTCCTCCTGCGGTAGCTTTGAGCATTACAGGATAGCCTACTTCTTTGGCAAGTTTTTGAGTTTCTTCAAAATTTTCTAATAACCCTTCAGAGCCAGGAATTGTGGGAACACCCGCAGCTTTCATTGTTGCTTTAGCAGAAGCTTTATCTCCCATTTTATTAATCATATCAGAGGAAGCTCCTATAAACTTTATTTGATGCTCTGCGCACATTTTAGAAAACTTAGCATTCTCAGATAAAAATCCATATCCAGGGTGAATGGCGTCTGCATTAGTGATTTCTGCAGCAGCAATGATATTTGCCATTTTTAAATAGGACTCTGCACTAGAAGGGGGGCCAATACACACCGCTTCATCGGCAAATTTAACATGCAAACTTTCTGCATCTGCAGTCGAATAAACCGCCACAGATTTAATTCCCATTTCTTTACATGTACGGATAATTCGCATAGCGATTTCTCCTCGATTGGCAATCAATATTTTTTTAAACATACTTGTTGTCTTGGTTTCTGTTTAAGAAGGGTCCACTAAAAATAATGGCTGATCAAATTCTACAGGTGAAGAATCGTCTACCAACACTTTTACAATCTTACCGCTTACTTCAGATTCAATTTCATTGAAAAGCTTCATTGCCTCTATAACACATAAAACATCTCCTTCTTTTATTTGCTGTCCTACTTCTACAAAAAGACTTTTTTCTGGAGATGGTTTTCTATAAAAGGTACCAATAATTGGAGATTTTACGGTGATGTATTTATCTGTTTCTGAAGCTGGTGTTTCAGCTACAGGAGCTTCTGCTGTTGCAGGGGCAGCTAATGGAGCCGCTTGTATCGCTGGCTGAGCGACTACCTGGGGTACTTGTTGTAAAATTGTGGTCTGCTCAACAGCCGATTTTTCATCGCCTGTTTTAATTGTAATTTTTACATCATCCATTTCAAGGCTCACCTCTGAAGCCCCAGATTTTGCAACAAACTTGATTAGATTTTGAATTTCTTTAATATCCATCGTTCCTATTATTTTTTGTTTTTAAAGTCGTAATTCCATGTTAAATATACAGCTCCCCATGTAAATCCCCCTCCAAAAGCAGTGAATAATAATTTATCTCCCTTTTTAAATTGAGACTCAAAATCACTGAGTAATAAGGGTAGGGTTGCTGCAGTAGTATTCCCGTATTGACCAATATTGCTTAATACCTTTTGCTTATTTATATTAAGTTGTTCAGCAGTTGCGTCAATTATTCTTTGATTTGCCTGGTGAGGCAAAACATAATCTATGTCTTCTTCTCTAAGTTGATAAGTATCCATCACTTTTTTACCTGCCTTTGCCATATGCTTAACAGCATATTTAAAAACGGTCCTTCCTTCCTGTTGCAAATAATGTTTCCCATTATTAAAAGTATCCTCGTTAATCGGATAACGCGATCCTCCTTCTGGAATGTTCAAAAAATTTCTTCCTATTCCGTTGCTCCCATGTTCTGCCCCCTCATAACCATGTTCATTATCAGAAGGTTCAAAGAGCACAGCTCCTGCTCCATCGCCAAAAATTATACAGGTGGTTCTGTCGGTATAATCAACAATAGAAGACATTTTATCTGCACCAATCAATAGTACCTTTTTGTACTGTTTAGATTGAATAAATGAGGCCGCAGTAGACATACCGTATAAAAAACCAGAGCATGCTGCTTGCAGGTCAAATGCAAAAGCATTGGTTGCACCCAGCTCTGTGGCGACATAAGGTGCCGTTGATGATACATGATGATCAGGTGTAATCGTTGCAACTAGAACTAAATCAATAGTCGTCGGATCTATATCATTTTGATGACATAAATCTTGAGCAGCTTTCAATGCTAGGTAACCCGTTGTGTGTAGTGGATTTTTAGCAATTCTTCGTTCAGAAATACCTGTTCGTGATCGAATCCATGTGTCGTCTGTATCAACTATTTTTTCAAGATCTTGATTAGTCAATCTCTCTTCTGGTAAGTAACTACCTATAGCTGTAATTGCTGCTTTTATTAACGAAGAGCTTTCATTGTTCATTGATTCATTTAATTTTCTCTGAACTAATTGATAAGTGAAGATAAAAGTTTTTTGCTCGAAACAAAACCTTTTATATTAAAAATGCTCTCTTTACAAGAGAGCATTATAAAATTTATAAAGAAGAAATTAAACAGCTGCTTCTTCAGCACTGTCAATAAGAACTTTTCCTTTGTAATAAAGTTTTCCTTCATGCCAGTGAGCACGGTGATATAGGTGTGCTTCTCCAGTGGTTTTATCTACAGCAATTTGAGAAGGAGCCGCTTTTACGTGCGTTCTTCTTTTATCTCTTCTAGTTTTCGATATTTTCCGTTTAGGATGTGCCATTTTCGTCCTGTTTTAGGTTATAATAAATCTTTTAATTTATCCCATCGTGGATCATCATCAATTTTTTGCTCCGCTTTGGGTTGTAATTCTTCTAATTTTTTTAATAATATAGAATCTAGTGTTCCGTCAATAACTCCAGGATGAATTCTTTTAATCGGTAGAGACAAGACTATCATTTCATAGATAGGTTGCGCTACATTTACCTCATAACTTCCATGTGGAAGAATGATAAACTCATCGTGATCATCGTTGAATGAATCTCCAAATTTTACAATTAAATCTAAACTGCTTTCCACTGGTTGTAGAAAGGTTTCGTTGGAGACATCGCAGGTTAATTCTGCACTCCCATTCACTGTAAATTTTAAATTCATTAAGCTCGGTTTTTTTTCAAAGACTAGGTCTATTTTAAAATTAGCCGAACTAAAATCACTAAACTCAAATTCGTTAAAGAACGTGGTATCAATGTCAAATTTAAAAGTATGAGAACCTTCTTTTAAACCCACAAAAGGAATAAGAAAGTCTTTCAATGCTTCCATAGTATTGTCATTGAGGGGGCAAATTTACAAAAAATATTTTCCGAAATAACTTTATTTCAAGATTTTATTAGGAATCTTGATGGGTGGCCTCTTCCAATGACTGACGATTAAAAAATATTTTCCTGGCCATGAACATGGCTTCTTCAAAAGAATCTGTTGAAACCACACCTTTTCCTGCAATATCAAAAGCTGTTCCATGATCTGGCGAAGTCCTTACTTTTGAAAGGCCCGCAGTAAAATTAACCCCATTACCAAATGTTAATGTCTTAAATGGGATTAACCCTTGGTCGTGATAAGTAGCTAAAACAGCATCAAATTGTTGAGGCAAAGTTGTCCCAAAAAAACTATCGGCAGCATAAGGCCCATATATTAGTGTGCCTTGATCATAGATTTCTTTAAGTGTAGGGCGGAGAACCTCATCATCTTCTTTTCCTATAACCCCATTATCCCCCGTATGTGGGTTTATTCCTAAAACAGCAATTTTTGGGTGGCTTTTCCCGAAATCTATTTCTAGTGATCGTTTCATTTTTGCCACTTTCTTCTTAATTAAATCGGGTGAAATAGCACTTGCGACTTCGCTTACCGGTATATGATCGGTTAACAGACCCACCTTTAGTTCATTGCTTACCATAAACATTAAACTTTCTCCTTTTAAGGCATTCGCTAAATAATCTGTATGTCCAGGAAAGTCAAAATCTTTCGTTTGTATGTTGTGTTTGTTAATCGGTGCGGTAACAAGTACATCAACATCTCCTCCTTTTAGCGCTTTAGTAGCTGATTGAAGGGATTTAAGCGCAATTTTACCCGCTTCTTGGGTTTCTTTTCCAAAATCAACTTCAAAACCCTTTGGCAAGCACTCTACCACATTGAGCTGTTGATTACTTGGCTTTTTCCCTAAAGTATATGGGGTAAACGAAGTGGTAGATTTAAAATGTTTACGTTGTAAACTCAAAAGTTGTGTAGATGCAAAAACAAAAGGGGAAAAAAAATCATACATCCGTTTGTCTTCAAATAACTTTAATATAATTTCTATACCAACACCATTTGGATCACCTATGGAAATCCCTAGTTTTATTTTGCGATCACGTCCGTCCATTGCCCGATTATTTTGCTACTTTTGAAAACAAAGTTAAACAATATCAACGAGCTTATGTTTACAGGAATAATAGAAGATTTTGGAAAGATTACTCAATTGGAAAAAGAAAATGAAAATATTCATGTATCCATAAAAAGTGATTTAACTCCAGAGCTTAAAATTGATCAAAGTGTTGCTCATAACGGTGTTTGCTTAACCGTTGTAAAAATTGAAGACGATATCTACACGGTGACAGCCATCAAAGAAACTATTGATAAAACAAACCTTAAAACATGGGAGGTGGGAACTAAAGTCAATTTAGAAAGAGCTATGAAATTGGGAGCCCGACTAGACGGTCATATTGTACAAGGTCACGTAGACCAAGTAGGAACCTGTATCGGTATTACTGAAGAAGGAGGAAGCTGGGTGTTTGATTTTGAATATGACTTTTCAAGCCGAAATATCACCATTGAAAAAGGCTCTATTACCGTTAATGGAACAAGCCTAACCGTTATTAACTCTGGGATTAATAGGTTTTCTGTAGCCATTATCCCCTATACCTATGAGCACACCAATTTTCATACACTTGAAATTGGAAGTATGGTCAATCTTGAATTTGATGTTGTAGGGAAATACATAAGTAAAATGCAACAAATTCATAAGGAATAAAATTCCTATCTTGTTACAAACTACTATTTATGGAAATTCTTGAATTAACTACCTTATTACTTATTCTTGCCTCTATTTTTTCGTTGATTAACCTCAGAATTTTAAAGCTACCTACCACCATAGGCTTAATGGTCTTGGCTATTGCATTATCTGTGATTGTATTAGGAATTGGATTGGTCTTCCCCAGCTTTTTGGAAGCGGCTACTTCAATGACTAAGAAATTTGATTTTAGTGACCTTTTGGTAGATGTCATGCTCCCATTTCTCCTTTTTGCTGGAGCAATAAGTGTCAAAGTTCACGAATTACTCAAAGACCGTATTACTATATTGTTTTTAGCTAGTTTTGGCGTAATCTTCTCCACTTTTACGGTAGGTACTGGACTTCATTGGCTAATTCAATTGCCTTTTTTGGCCTTGATTCTTTAGGGCTTAGTTATGTAGATTGTCTGCTTTTTGGTTCGTTAATAGCGCCCACTGATCCTATTGCGGTTTTGGCCATGGTTAAAAAAATGAACCTTTCATCGATTACCGAAACTCGAATAGCGGGAGAATCGTTATTCAACGATGGTATTGGTGTGGTTGTTTTTCTAACATTATTAAACATTAAAATGGGGGGAGTCGAAAATATAACCGCATCAAGTGTCGCTTCTCTTTTTGTAACAGAAGTCGTTGGCGGAGTAGCGCTAGGAGCACTTATGGGATATTTTGGACTTAAATTGTTAGAATATATTGAAAATGAACACCTAGAATTAGAAGTTTTGGTCACATTATCGATGGTTCTTTTATTGCCTATAATTTCTCATCGTTTTCATTTTTCGGCGGTCTTAGGAGTTGTTGTGATGGGGTTATTCTTAAATCAAAACATTGATGTAGACAAAGAAACTGATGGTATTCAAAGAGCCATGGGCGATTATGTTTATAAATTCTGGCATCTGTTAGACGAAACACTCAACGCTATATTATTTATTTTAATTGGGTTAGAAATTATTCCTCTTTTTAGTGATTTTAAAATCAACTATATCCTTATTGCGCTTCTTGTGGTTGTACTCGTTGTTGGGTCTCGCTGGATTGGGGTTAGTATTCCCATAAAAATTCTTTCTTTTAAGAAAAAATTTGAGCCTAAAACAGCTTTAATCATCACTTGGGGAGGTCTTAGAGGGGGGCTAAGCATTGCCCTTGCATTAAATCTACCTAATGAACTTGGGGAGGGCAAAGGACTCATTTTATTCCTAACCTATGCCGTTGTTTTATTTACCATCCTAGTACAAGGACTTACACTTAAAAAAATTGTAAAATAAATTGACTAAGCAGACAAATCTTTTAAATTTGTTTTTGAGTTTATCGCGCTGTGACAACAGTGATGTTTAATTTAATGTAGAAAGGAGGTGTCTTATGTCTTATGAACAACATTTAGGGAGTAACGGACAAAAGGTGCCTTTTATAGGCGCTTATTAATCCTACTCCTTATCTATTTAGTATAAAAGGTAACCCGATGGGGTTACCTTTTTTAATTTCTTGTATTTTTAAACTACTTTATTTAATACTATGAAAAATATTCCAAGGGTAGACCTCAACGACTTTATAACAACGAACACCCTCAAAAAAAATTCCTTTGTAAATACCATAGGGAATGCGTTCGAATCTATTGGATTTGTCATTTTAGAAGGACATTTTCTGTCACCAGAACAAACCGAACAATTATATAAAGCTATTCGACGTTTTTTTGCTTTACCAGAGGAAATTAAAAAGTCTTATGAAATTTCGGGTTTAGGAGGGCAGAGAGGATATACTTCTTTTGGTAAAGAAAGTGCAAAGGGAAGAAAAGAAGGAGATTTAAAAGAGTTTTGGCATTTTGGGCAGTATAGACAACCAAAAAACGGAATTGTTTATCCAGAAAATGTCATTGTTTCAGAGATTGACACATTTAACACTTCTGGAAAAGAAGTTTTTCAATTATTAGAAAAAACAGGACAAGCTATTCTTCAAGCAATAGCCCTTCACCTTGGATTAAATGAAAATTATTTTGATGAATATGTAAGTGATGGTAACTCCATTCTTCGCCCCATCCATTACCCTCCTATTTTTGAAGGGCCCAAAAATGCTGAACGTGCTGCTGCCCACGGAGACATAAATCTGATAACCCTACTAATGGGAGCACAAGGGAAAGGATTACAGGTGCTAACCAAAGATGATGAATGGATAGATGCTATCGCCCAGGAAAATGAAATCATTATTAACTTAGGAGATATGATGGAACGATTAACGAACGGCCGTTTAAAGTCGACGCTACACCGGGTAACCAACCCGCCCAAAGAAGCTTGGGGAGCTCCAGGTATTCAATTCCGTTCTTTATGCACCCTCATCCAGAAATGCCCTTAAACTGTTTGTCTAACTGTATTTCTGTAGATCATCCAAAAGCATATGAAGACTGTACTGCAGGAGAATTTCTAAACGAACGCCTTATTGAATTAGGGCTTAAAAAATAGATTATGGAACTCACTTATATTCTTTTTTCAATCGCTAATTCCCTCATTTTAATCCTATGGATACCGCTGTTAGTTGCTCCAAAATGGCATTTTACACAACGAATGATCCAAGCCCCCTATGTTCCTTTTTTACTCAGTTTTTTTTATCTTTTCTTTTTAATTAACGATGGAGGGCTAGCTGAGGCAGATTTTTCTAGTTTAGAAGGCATACTAGCACTATATAGAAACGCTACTCCAGAAGCTGCTGCTGCTGGATGGATGCATTACCTAGCTTTTGACTATTGGATAGGGTGTTGGATGTTGCGTGACGCGCAACAGAAAGCGGTTCCACATTTTTTAATTTTAATTCCCCTTCTTTGTACTTTTATGCTAGGTCCAGTAGGGATTATGCTTTATGTAATCTTATCTCAAATTCGATTAGTTATTAAAAAATGAAATATAAAACCATCAATAAATTTAGAAAAACCCATCGATTCTTAGGTGTTTTTATTGGGATTCAATTTTTGTTTTGGACCATTTCTGGTTTATACTTTAGCTGGACAGACATCAATGAAATTCATGGAGATCATTACAAAAAGGAAGTGAACATCTCCCCGGTAATTCAGCCCTACATAATTGATTCTACTTTACAAAAATTGCCTTTTGCACTCCATAGCTTAAAAATAAAAAACCTTGGTAAGGAAAATTTTCTGTGGGTAAATGATTCTATTTTAATAGATCCAAAAAGTGGTTTACCCCTGCACGAAATTTCAGAAAATCAAGCCATTGCGGTCGTTAAAGAACATATTCTTCCGGCCTTTAAACCCAAAAGCGCAGAACGCATTTCAGAAGTAGGTGCACATGATGAATACAGAGGAAGGCCACTGCCAGCGTTTCGTGTACCTCTCTCAGGAGAAGGAAACCCAGTCGCTTATGTAGATGCGACTAGTGGAGAATTTCAGCGTATAAGACATCGTCAATGGCGCTGGTTTGATTTTTTGTGGATGACACACACCATGGACTATAAGGGACGAGATAATTTTAATACACTTCTTTTACGTGGATTCTCCTTGCTTGGATTAATAACTGTTTTAAGTGGATTTGCTCTGGCTTTTGTTACTTCAAAGTGGACGATAAGAAAAAAAACTTAATCTTTTGGAGTTCTTTTCGGAAGTATAAAAATGATTAGAATTCCTATTAACCCCAAGAAAAAACCCAATAAAAAACCCTCTAAATGAGGTCGACCCTTTGTCTCTGCTAAATATGCGCCAATAGCACCAACAACAACACTAACAGCTAAGCCTATATAAATCATTCTTTATTAAAAGGAATAAGATAATTCTAAACGAATATTGCGTCCCGTTTCTCCCGCAAAATAGCGTAATCTATTTAAATAATTTCTATAATCTACATTGAAAATATTATCTACTCCCAAGCGGATTTCCCAGCGGCTGTTGGCCAAATAAGTCACCTCAGAATGAATTAAATTATACGCTTCTGGCGGTGTACTAATATCGACTGTTTCTCTTGCAATTTCTCCATCTTCGATGAAGTTATATTCAAAATTAAAATTGGGATAACGATTTTGTCTTCCTACAAATTCACTCGTTAACCTAAATTTAAGCGCTGGTGCTTTAGAGGGACTATAAAAAAACTCATTTAACAGATTAAATGGCGGAATGTCAACAATGGGATCTCCCTCTCCTGTGGAAGCCTCAACCCAACTAGCTGTTCCTTTAAATAATAGCGCTTGACTAAACTTATAGCTAAGGTCAACATCTATTCCGTATAATAGTACTTTATCTATTTGTTGATAATTCGCTTGTATTACTGAGATACTGCGTACTTGCCTAATACCCATAGGCTGTAAATACAAGTAATTTCTAACCGAAGTCCTGTAGGAAGAAAGAGAATAGGTTAGTTTTCCTTGTTGTTTTTCAAATGACACCAACGATTTAATTGCTTTTTCTTGCACTAGCCTAAGATCCCCTGTCTCATATCGAGCATTCGCATGGTGCAACCCATCACTAAATAATTCTGCAGGATTAGGAGAACGGGTTATGTAGCCAATATTGGCAAGAAAATACGTGTTGGCTCCTAGAAACTGCTTTAATCCAAAAGAGGCAGAAAGATTTCCAAATTTTTTAATTTGTCGGGTTAGGTGCTGGCCTAAGTTAGAAGTACTGATGATTGTAGAAGAAAAATCTAGGTTATACCCACGTGTATCCCAATCATTAATTCTATAATATTTATAGGCATCCATATGATTGTAATCATAACGAACACCTAATTCTGCATTAAAATCATTCGAAGGTAAATATTCACTTATCCAATAGCCTCCAAATTTGAAATAGCTATAATCTGGAATTAATCGCCTAACACCTGTCGCTGGATTAGAAAAGTTTTCTTGTGCTTGTACTGAAACGCCGGTTTTCCATCGAAAGTAATCATTGGGTTCTCCCTCTAGATCCATGACCAAGTCATGAGACTGTAAGTGAATATCTAGCGCAGGTCCAAATTTCAAATCTCCCCTGCGCAAATCGAACTCTTTTCTCAGATTAGATTGAAAACCATAAAGAATATCCCATTTAAAAACAGAACTTATTCGCTGGCTATATTGTCCGCTAAAACTGTGATGTGTTGTCTGTTGTTGGGGGTTGTTTATGTCTCTTGTCCATGGGGAAATAACCAACGGGAAATCGCTTTTTATACCCCTTCCCAAGTCACCGACAGTCCCTAGGTGAGCCGCTGCCAATATTCCTGCGCGCTTCTCAAAAAAACTATAGTTGATTTTCCATTCTTTTGTAATTGTATTGCGGCCAAAGAATAGTTTTGCGTGCTGTTCTCTATTTCCTGTATTAGATAAAACATAATTTGGATTTTCTAAATCTCCTGCGTTTTTTAAAGAGACCGTTCCTCCGTAATAAATTCCATTAAAATACGTCTTTGCAAAGTCGGCCACAAAAAAACCTCCCTTCCCTTGTTGCTGCACGCCTGTAGAAACCACACCCAACAGGCTGTCTTTAAGCACGTACTTTTGAGGACTAAGCTGCAATACTCCTCCTATAGCATCTCCTCCAAACTTAAGTGCTGTTGCGCCTTTAATTAGCCTAAGCTCATTTGCTCCATTAATGTCTATGCTTGGTGCGTGGTCTGCACCCCACTCATGGTCTTGAAGTCGAATTCCGTTATTAACGATAGTCAACCGAGAGCCAGATACTCCATGAACAACAGGCTTTACTATCGCATTCCCCGTTTTTATACTCGATACTCCCGATAGTTTTGCTAGGGCGTCTCCGAGACTTTGCGAACGAAACCGATTAATTTCATCCTTTCCTAAAGTACTTTCAATCCCTGTTTTTGTGGTGTTTTTTTGAATTAAATCAGTGACAATTATTTCTTCTAAGGCGGTTAAGTGATGTTCTAAATAAAAACGTTTTAAAATATCTGAAGGGGTATTAACCTTAACCGTAATTGGCATACAATCTGGATGTTCTAATAATAAAGTATAGGGTTGCTTACACAAAGTTGGGAAGACAAATTTTCCATTAACCGTTGTTTCAATATGCCTACCCTCTTCAACCAGTGTCACCCTTACACCTTCTAAGGCTACCTTGTCGTGAAGATCATAAACCACTCCATAGATAGATTTATCGCACTCCTGTGCATAGGCAAAAGCGCCTACAATTATAAAACACGATATAATTATCTTTCTAACCAACACTTAAAAAACAATTAAAAAGGCCGTTTTAAATCATAAAACGGCCCTTTTGAATTATTGAATACTAATGGGGAAGTCTAATTCCACATCAGATGATCCGCCTAAGGCTGCTCTAGTACTTTCTGTTTTTGATGAAGGTTCGTGAATTAGAAAAGTACGAATGGTTCCGCTAGCAGCTTCTTCAGTAATCCAGGTGGTTTTTAAATTAATAGAGAGTCCCTCTGTATCAACCACATCATTACTTGCTGCAGAAATACTCACTGCTGCACCTATAACTTCATAAAAAACAAAATGTTCATCGGCTTCTTCGATAACTTCCTCTGTAATGTCCGATACATTTGCAGGGTCTGAGGCATCAAGAAAATGAACGCTTACTTGATAAGTAGTGTTGGCAGTTAAATTTAAGGTAGGAATCGTTTCGCCTTCATTCCAAGTGTAAGAAGTTGAGGAGCCCGCTGAGTCTGTAATGGCGAGAGTAACCCGGTTAATAACTTCTTCTTCATTAATTTCTTCTGGAGTGTCATTCTCTTTTGAACATTGTACAAAAACAGTTGTCAATAGAAAAGCAAAAATAGCGCGTATAACGCTAGGGGTATAAATAGATAATTTCATTGTATTTAATTTATTGTTAACGATATAATTTTAAACGAAAAACAATAAATCTGGGGGGCCACGTAAATATAAAGTGGTTGTATAGCGATAGATAAGGTTTTCAAAACTCGATTGAATTAACTCCTTCTTCGGGGAGTTAACAAAATATTCTGTAGGCTGAAACCAATAAGGCGCATAAGGAGATGTGAAAGTGGCTATTAATTCACAAGCCAATTCTTTTTTATGAAAATGGGTGCTTGATTCGGTACAATGTTCTTCAAGATAATGCCCTTCCGATAAATGAATCCATTGATTCGCTGTAGGAAGAGTAAGTACTCCTAATAGAATAAATGCAATTAGTATAGACCCTAATTTTGTTTTCACCGAAGATATTTAAAGTAAAGGTACTTATTTCCTTTGTTTTTATTCCTATCCAACTTTCTTATCAATCATCTGGGTGATTAACTCCTTTTTGCTTTAATCTGATTATTGTACTTTGCGCCCATGCAAGAAAAGAAAAAAGTATCCTTTAAATGGGCTTTTAAAGAGTATATCTGGCCCCGAAGAAAAATAGTATCCGTTGGATTGTTTTTAATCATTATTAGAAGTCTTTCTGGGCTTGTTCTTCCTTATGCCAGTAAAGCTTTAATTGACGATGTAATCCCCTCAAAAAACACCCATGAGTTAAGTTATTTGTTAATTGCTGTAGGGGTTTCGCTTTTGCTTCAATCCATCAGTTCTTTTTCGCTTACGCGACTGCTTAGTGTAGAAGCACAACACCTGATCTCTTTACTTAGGGCCAATGTCCAAAAGAAATTGTTAAAACTACCCATTAGTTTTTTTGATAATCAAAAGTCTGGCGCACTTGTCTCTAGGGTAATGACCGATGTAGAAGGCGTACGCAATCTAGTAGGTACAGGATTAGTGCAGCTTATTGGAGGGTCCATAACGGCAGTAATTTCATTGGTCATTTTAATTAATATAAATGGCTGGATGACCCTTTTTGTATTGCTCCCTGTTGGAATTTTTGCTGTGATTGCTTTAAAAGCCTTTGGTTATATCCGTCCTATTTTTCGAGACAGAGGAAAAATTAATGCTGAAGTAACCGGTCGCTTAACAGAAACCCTCAATGGGATTCGTGTTATTAAAGGATTTAATGCGGAGGAGCAAGAACAAAAGACTTTTGAACGAGGGGTAGAACGACTCTTTCTTAACGTTAAAAAAAGCTTAACTGCTACGGCTTTTATGACAAGCGCATCAACTTTTCTTTTAGGGACTGCTTCTGCAGGAATTATGGGAATTGGTGGTTTCTTTATTATGCAGGGGAGTATGACCTATGGAGAGTTTGTTTCTTTTACTTTATTTCTAGGTTTTATGATCGCTCCTATCGTTCAAATGAGCAATATAGGAAGTCAATTAACCGAGGCTTTTGCAGGGCTCGACCGCACACAAGAACTCATGGGTACCCCAGAAGAAGATGACCCTAAAATTCGCACAAAACACCTCGATAAGGTAGCGGGTTCGATTGATTTTGAGGAGGTTTCTTTTGCTTATGAAGAAAATAAAGCCGTACTCCATCGTGTTTCTTTCCGTGCTAAAAAAGGAGAGGTTATAGCGTTAGTGGGATCTTCGGGTTCTGGAAAATCTACCATCGCAGGGCTCGCTTCCGGCTTTTTAAACCCCATGGAAGGACAAGTAAAAATTGATGGGCAGGACTTAGGTAAGGTAAATCTTCGAAGCTTTAGAAAACACCTGGGTGTTGTTTTACAAGACGACTTCTTATATGAGGGTACTATAAAAGAAAATATTCTATTCCCTCGACCCGATGCTACTGATAAGGAAGTGCTAATTGCGGCTAAAGGCGCCTATGTAACAGAATTCACTGATCGTTTTGATAATGGTTTAAACACCCTTATTGGTGAGCGTGGTGTAAAACTCTCTGGTGGACAACGCCAACGTATTTCCATAGCGCGCGCGCTTTTGGCTAAGCCAGAAATTGTAATTCTTGATGAGGCTACCTCAAATTTAGATACAGAAAGTGAACGATATATTCAAGATAGTTTAGACGTACTTATGAATAATAGAACGACTTTAGTTATCGCACATAGATTAAGTACCATTCAAAAAGCCGATCAAATATTAGTAATTGAAGAAGGCAAAATTGTAGAACAAGGAAAACACGAAGAGCTTTTGGCAAAACAAGGACGTTATTTCGAGCTCTATACCTATCAGACCCGTATGTAATTCATTTAGAATGGTTATTTTTAGATTTTAATCTCCTAGAAATGAACAGGTCTATTTTTCTTTTATTTATGTTTATTACAGGGATATTGCAGGCTCAAAGTCTCAAAAACTCCCCTTGGCATATTGTTGCAGATCAAATTAATCCAGACAACTATTATGGAGTAACCGTTGCTAATGGTGTGGTAGGGATGACCTCTTCTCCAGATCCTCTTAAAGTAAACGACGTGGTGCTAAATGGGGTGTATGATTATTACCAGCGTGGTAGAGTAAGTAATATTCTAAAAACGTTTAACCATATGAACATGCATTTAGAGGTTGATGGTAAGCGGATAGATCGCAAGCTAATTAGTGATTATACGCAAACATTAGACATGCATAATGCGTCACTTCTTACGACCTTTGATGTGCCTAAAAAATAAAAGTAAAACATCGTTTAATGTCTTTACGCAATTTGCCTTACACTGCAATGAGTGTGGTGGAAATCACTGCTTTAGACGATGTAGAAATTATTCCTATTAATTATATAGAAACCCCTAATCACATCTCCGATGTGCGTAATCTATATGCAGAAATTGATCGCCCACATGTATTGATTCCATTAATGAGTTCTGTAGGATTCAGTCCAGGGAATAAAAAACTAGCGACCTCAACCTCTTTTATTTTTCCAGAAAAACATGGGCATGAACCTAAAATTATTCATGAAGACTGGGACTATAACATGCATTTAATGAAGTTTAAAAAAACGCTCAGAAAAGGGGAAACCTATCGTTTTGCACTCGTAGGGTCTACCCTCTCTTCTGTTCAGAATAAGGACCCTCATAATGAAGCCGAACGGTTAACCCTCTATGCAAAACTTGAAGGAATCGAACGCTTGGCTTCTTCTCATCGAAAAGCATGGAAAGAATTGTGGAAAAGTGATATTATTATAGAAGGGGACTTACGTTCACAGCGTGCCGTTCGCTCTGCCATCTACCATCTATATTCTTTTGCCCGTAAGGGCACTTCATATTCTCTTTCTCCTATGGGGCTCTCGGGCTTAGGATACAATGGTCATGTCTTTTGGGATACAGAATTATGGATGTATCCTCCCCTGCTTGTTTTACAGCCAGAAATCGCTCGTTCCCTCCTTGAATATCGTTTTCAACGTTTAGAAGCCGCTAAAGAGAATGCTTTTTCACATGGATATGACGGTGCCATGTTCCCTTGGGAATCTGCAGAAGACGGGTCTGAAGACACCCCTGTCTGGGCATTAACAGGGCCTTTTCAACAACATATAACCGCCACCATTGGATGGGCGTTTTGGAAATATTATGAAGTTACCCAAGATAAACAATGGCTGGCAAAAAGAGGATATCCCGTCTTAAAGGAAGTAGCCGCATTTTGGTCAAGTAGAGTAGAACGAAACGGTTCTGGACGTTACGAAATAAATAATGTGATCGGGGCAAATGAGTGGGAAGAGAATATTAACAACAATGCTTTTACAAACGGAATGGTTAAAACTGTTTTGGAATATGCTAGCCTGGCGGCAGAAGCCCTAGGAGAAGTTGCGCCAACAGACTGGCGTCATGTAGCAGCCAACATTCCTATCCTGAAATTTCCGGATGGCACCACTAAAGAAAATGAAACCTATGCCGGTCAAATTATTAAACAAGCAGATGTCAATTTATTGGCTTATCCGTTAAAAGTGATTACCAAAAAAGAAGACATTGTTCGCGATCTAAACTATTATGAACCACGCCTTTCTCCAAATGGTCCCGCTATGGGAGGAGCCATTTTGTCTGTTTTAGCTGCTCGAACAGACAATCCAGAACGGGCCTATCAAATGTTTCAGAAAAGTTATCAACCCAATGAGCTTCCCCCTTTTAATGTAATCGCCGAAACAGCAGGAGGCAGCAACCCCTATTTTGCAACAGGAGCCGGAGGAATGTTACAAGCAGCGCTTTTTGGATTAGGTGGCCTAGACATTCAGCCTGATGGAGTTAAACAATTCCCTACAAAACTACCTAAAGCTTGGAAATCTCTGACTCTAAAAGGGGTTGGAATAAACGAAATTACCTTTACTATAAATTAATCATTATGAAAACACTCCAAAAACTATCCTTTATTTTATTCATCCCAGTTGGCCTTTTTGCACAGGTTTTTAACTTTAATGAAGCCGGATTAAACCATCGAATTCTAATGGATGAAGCTTATCTTATAGAAACAGCCTATCACCAAGAAGATGGAACATTTGCCTATACCCGTGGAGGCTTTTATAAAAAAGGCGATGAGGATATCAATGTGATTTTTGAGTTCAATTCTAACTATAAAAAAGACAGTTTAAAAAACCGTTCCTACCTTTCAAAAAAATGGGTAAAAGCCTCTAAACCGGATCAAGCTCTTGAAGGAAAATGGTTAATGGCTGGACGTGTAAAACCGGAAGGAGAACAACGCCGAGATTTAACTCGAACAAGAAAAACCATGAAACTATTACTCGATGGATATTATCAGTGGACCGCTTTTGATACTGCTTCTATGCGATTTATGGGATCTGGAGGTGGAACCTATACAGCCAAAGAAGGTGTTTATGTGGAAACCATTGAATACTTTTCTAGAGACAATAGCAAAGTGGGCAAGATTCTTCCTTTTGAATTTTCTCAAAAAGAAGACGACTGGTACCATAAAGGCAACAACAGTAAAGGGGCTCCAATGCACGAAATATGGCATAAAAGAGGTAAATTGTAGACATTAATACCATCATGATGAAAAAAATTTTAATCTCACTAGCCCTAATCATATCTTTTGGGCTTAACGCACAAAAAAAAGAAGATAACGAGAATAAGAAAAAAAAGGAAAAAAGTATTGCCGAACTAACAAAATCTAGTTCAAAAATGGATGGCTTATTTACCATTTTCCAAGATAGTGTATCTGGAAAAATTAAAATGGTTATTAAAGAAAGTCAATTAGGACAAGACTTTATCTACTTTTCACAAATAGCCGATGGCGTTACTGAAGCAGGAGCTTTCCGCGGGTCTTATAGAGGATCTTCCATTATTCAATGGAAGAAATACTTCAATAAAATTGAACTTCTCGCCCCCAACACTAACTTTTACTTTGATGAAAACAATGAACTCTCTCGGTCACAAGAAGCTAACATTTCTGATGCGCTTATTTTTTCTGGAAAAATCCTAGCCCATGATAAGGAAAAAGGAGAATATTTAATTGATGCCAACGGTCTAATTATCTCAGAAATGTTGACAAGAATTAAACAACCCAAAAGGCCTAACAGTTCTCCAAGAGCCTTTAGATTAGGAAGTTTTGATAAAGAAAAATCAAAAATTGAAAGCATTAAAAACTACCCTGAAAATACCAACTTTAAAACAGAATACGTTTACAAAAACCCGAATGTGCTTAATGGTGGTTCTTCGGCGATTAAGGATGGACGAAATGTCTCTATCAAGGTTTTCCACAGTATTATGCAAATGCCTGAGAGCAACTATAATCATCGTTTTGACGATGCAAGAGTAGGGTATTTTACGACAGAGACCAATGATATGACCTCTAAAGAAACAACCAATTATAGGGATTTTATAAACCGCTGGCGATTAGTCAAAAAGAATCCTGAGGCAACGATCTCTGAACCGGTAAAACCAATTACTTGGTGGATAGAAAATAGTACCCCTCAAGCTTGGAGGGAAACCATCGCTGAAGGGGTCTTAGCATGGAACGAGGCTTTTGAAAAAGCTGGTTTCAAAAATGCTTTGGAAGTATAAATACAACCGGATAATGCTGATTGGGATGCCGGCGATATCCGTTATAATGTATTGCGCTGGACCTCTTCTCCTAGACCTCCCTTTGGAGGCTATGGACCAAGCATGACCAACCCCAGGACTGGAGAAATTATAGGTGCGGATATTATGTTAGAGTATGTTCACTTTACCAATCGGGTTTTTTATGAAAAACTTTTTCTAATGCCCAAACCAATATGTCCTTAAGTGAAAATGAAGAAAACACCTCTGGGCAAGAACATTATTGTTCAATGGGATATATTATGCATGAAAATAATCTGTTTGGAAAAACGCTTCTTGAGTTAAGTAATGCTTCAGAAGAAGAACTAGGACAGCTAACCAAAGAGGGAATGAAATCCCTAATCATGCACGAAGTTGGCCATACCTTAGGGCTAAATCACAACATGAAAGCCAGTGTTATTTTTTCTCCTGAAGAATTAGCTGATGCATCATTTATTAATGGAAAAGCTTTAACGGGTTCTGTTATGGATTATGCAGGAATTAACCTTACCCTTAACTCACAAGATCAAGGACAATATTACGATATGGCCGTTGGACCTTACGATATATGGGCCATTCAGTATGGGTATACACCTTTCGCTTCTGAAGAAGAAAAAATGAATTTACTCGCACGTTCAACAGAACCACAGCTCATCTTTGGAAATGATGCAGATGACATGCGCTCACCAGGAAAAGCCATTGATCCAAGAGTAATGACAGGGGACTTATCTGGAGATCAAATTACATATTCTATCAATCGAATTAAGTTGGTCAATAATTCCGTGAAAGAATTAAAGTCAAAACTAATTAAAGAAGGGGAAAATTACGAGGACCTTCGTCGCGGTTATTATAGTCTAAATGCACAATCAGCTCGTGCAGGAGATATCCTTTCCAGATTTATTGGGGGTGTTTATGTGAACCGTTCGCTACATGGACAAAAAGGAGGTACACAACCTTATACTCCGGTTTCCCTTTATGACCAAAAAAGGGCATTTAAGGCAATTGAACAATATGTTTTTGCACCAAGTGCTTTCCAAGCGCCAAAAGATCTATTTAACTATTTAGCAAGACAAAGACGAGGATTTAATTTCTTTAGCGGTCCAGAGGACCCAAAAATACATGACCTTATTTTAGGATACCAAACAAGGGTGCTAGCACATTTACTCCACCCAAACACACTACAAAGGATAATGGATTCTGAGCTGTATGGGAATCAATATACCTTAGACGCCTATATGACTGATCTAAATGATGCTATGTTTAAAGCCGATATTAAAGGGGAGGTTAATAAATTTCGACAAAACCTGCAGGCTGTTTATGTATCAAGACTTATTGAAATGCTGAACGGAAAATCCTCTGCTAAATTTAAAGTTCCTGCAAAATCAATGGCGCTGTATAACTTGAAACAAATTCAAAAAATGACCAAAAGTCCAAGAGGAAGTGTAGGAAGTATAGCCCATAAAAACCACTTAAATACTTTAATTAAAAACGCCCTTACAAAAGTAAATTAACTAGGAGCGATTTAAATAATCTGTGCCCAAATAACTGTGATCTTGGTTCATATACCAAGCACGGTTTTTGGGCATTTTTATTCCTTCGATTTCTATTTCTTCTGAGAGTAAAATATACTCGCCATCATTCTTCGATTCGTTGTGATAGAATTGATAATGACGCAGCTGATAAGTAATTGGATCAAAATAAAAGTACCAACTATCTCCACCAATAGCTGCCTCATAAGTGACCTTAATCGTCCAATAAGACGCTCCATTTAGCGTTCTAATCTTAACTTGAGGGTCCAAAATTGTTCCCTTATCTTTTAATTTCATAGGCAAACCATAAAGATAGGTGTAGTAGTTTTTCATCTTTGTTGTTCGCTCACAATTAAGTCCATGCTTTTTAGCAAGTTCATCTGAGTAAGTATCACTTCCTTCATGGGTGTGAGAACACTTTCCTGCAAGCCACTGAGAACTTGTGTTTACATCGCCTAAGTTAACCTGGGTTTTAAACAATTGTTTAGGGAAGTCTAAGTTGATTTTAGTCGTTCTAAGGGGCCTGTTTGGGCTTTCCATTACTACCGTAAACTCCCCTTTAAAACTGGCCCATTTTCCGCCAGGATCGTGATAGCCAATGCTTTTCTCTAGCAATTGTTCTGCGGTTAACGTAGGGGATTGTCCAAAAAGAAAGGAGCTAATTAATAAGAGACCCAAAAATAATTTCATAAGAGATGGGTTGTAAATTTTTAAGTAAGATACACATTAGTAAACACGATGATAAAATAATCTCCTTTTTCAGAACATCTATTCCCTTTTTTTTTCTTCACAGAACTGTTTTATTTAAGACGACTCTTCTACTTTTTACTTCTATTTTATAAATAAACGCTATGTAATCCTCAAGTTATAACATAATTAAACTGTGGTTCTGTTCTTTGATATTCAAACCATTATTATGCAGAAAAAAACCTCAACAAGTTGTAAATCAACAAGTTGAGGTTTTTTGTTGGTGGTCCCACCTGGGCTCGAACCAGGGACCAACTGATTATGAGTCAGCTACTCTAACCAACTGAGCTATAGGACCTAAAAAAAAGGGGTAAGTATTTACACCTTCTTTTGTTTGGGCAAAAATAAGACAAAAGAATAAATTAAAACTAAAAACCTTTTTTTTCTTTAATCAAGATTAATTTCTAAATTTTCATGTGCTGGCTTTTTCCTCTTTATTAAAGGGAAAGTATACCCAAACAAAAGGTTTAGCTGAGAAAATAAAAACTTTTGCTGAGCTTTGTCTAAAGGGGAGCTTGTTGATCTTACATCATTTAAATTTACATAACCTCCTCGCCATTCAGATTGTATAAAAAACCGATTGTAAAAGGTTAAATTAAGTCCGGTAACAAGGTGTGTTCCGTAGCCCGCCCAATGCCATTCGTTATTTCCTGGTAAATTCATTAGTTGTACATCTGTTCTAGGAATATAACGCCCAAAACCTCCTCCTAAAAGTGCGTTTATATGAAGAGGGTAAATATTTTTTAATTGAAGGTGTCTCTTCAATTCAAGATTAACATAATTTAACCCATCGGTGTGTTCTAGTCTCAAAAAAGGAGGGGTGATTTCTATTTTTTCTCCCTGGTAAACACCATCAAAATCGGTTCCGGTATTATAAATAGATCCTTCTATAGCTACCTGTTGTTTGTCTTTAACCACATATTTCATATGATCTACTCCTATGGATACATCCCATTGATCCGCAAAAAAATAGCCAACGCGGGCATTGTATTGAGGTTGGGTAATATATAAAGGATGAAAATAATCTTTCGGGTTAAATGGAGTAGGACGATCCACTGCATGCACACTTTTTAATTCAAAATTGTGCGTTGGGCCTGTAAATTTCATATCAGTGTCGGTATACCCACTTACATTCCACCCCCAATAAAAGTATAAATTCCCTTGGGATGTAGCGTTTCTTATGGTCTGACTTTGGGCCATCAGTTGTGCTGTCGAAAAGACAAAAAACAAAAACAAATTGGTAAATCGATACATGTGGAAAACGAATTGCTTTTTCTAATTCAAAAATAAACAAAGTCTTCCCTTTTAGGCTTGTATTTTAAACTTTCCTAAAAAAGAAGGTGTTATCTTTATTCTACTTTAAGTTTAAATACAGATGTATATTCAATTAAAATCACATTTTGGACATATCTTTGAAGAGCCCCTTTTATCCGAAATTGCAAGCGTGGGTGCGCTGAGAGATGTACCTCAAGGCGTAGAATTGATGGATATAGGTCAACCTATTAAAGCACTTCCTCTTATGCTTAGTGGGGCGATTAAAATTTCAAGAGAAGATATAAATGGCGATGAATTGTTGCTCTATTATTTAGAACAAGGAGAGTCTTGTACCATGACAATGGCTTGGCATATGGGAGAACATAAAAGTAAAATCCGTGCAGTTACAGAGACTCCTTGCCAATTGATCATGGTTCCTCTATCTGCATTAGAACAATGGGCTAGCCAGTATCCTTCTTGGCGCAACTTTGTGTTTCAAAGCTATCATAAACGCATGGAAGAGCTTCTAGAAACTGTTGACAGCATTGCATTTAACCAATTAGAAAAAAGACTGTGGAACTACTTACTTGAAAAAAAACGGGTTACAAAACAACAGACCCTAGCGATCACCCACCAGACGATTGCTCAAGAAATTAACAGTTCTAGGGTAGTCATTTCTCGTTTGTTAAAACGATTGGAAATGGATCAAAAAATACTTTTAGAAAGAAACGCTATTCAAGTTTTGTCCGAAGTGTAACATAAGTTACGCAATTATTGTTCTCTCCATTGTACTTTTGTCATAGCAATGAGTAAAATAAAAACCTTTTTCCCCATTTTAGATTGGGCAAAAAACTATAACATGGATTTCCTTAGAGGGGATGCAACGGCAGGTTTAACTGTTGGGATCATGCTTATTCCTCAGGGAATGGCTTATGCCATGATTGCAGGACTGCCTCCGGTATATGGCCTTTATGCTGCTTTATTTCCTCAACTGGTGTATGCGGTAATGGGAACTTCTCGTCAACTCGCCGTAGGGCCTGTAGCGATGGATTCGTTAATGGTAGCGGCAGGTCTAGGCGCTCTTTCACTACAGTCTGTGGAGCAGTATATTTCTCTTGCCGTATTTCTTGCCTTTTTTATGGGGGTTATACAGCTTATCTTAGGAGGGCTTAAATTAGGTTTTTTAGTCAACTTTTTATCTCAACCTGTGATAAGCGGCTTTACTTCTGCTGCTGCGGTAATTATTGGGTTGAGCCAAGTAAACCATCTCCTTGGTATATCTATTCCACGGACCAATCAATTCCATCATCTTTTTCTCTCTGTAGTAGAGGCCAGTAACCAGATACATCCTTACACGTTGTTATTAAGTTTCTTTGGTGTGTCTTTTCTTTTTTTGACAAAAAAATACTTCCCTAAAATACCTGGAGCTTTATTTCTTGTTTTATTATCTACCCTCTTTGCAAGTTATTATAACTGGGAAAGTTTAGGCATAAAATTAATCAAAGATGTTCCTCAAGGGCTGCCTTCATTTCAATGGCCTACCGCTTCTTTTGGACATATTTATGAATTAGCTCCTTTAGCCCTAACCTTAGCTTTAATTGCATTCATGGAGGCTATTTCTGTGGCAAAAGCAATAGAAGAAAAAGAAAAATCAAACAGGCTAAGGTCTAACCAAGAGCTAATCGCATTGGGAATGGCCAATATCATTGGGTCACTTTTCCAAGCATACCCCACAACAGGAGGGTTCTCTAGAACTGCTGTAAACTACGATAGTGGTGCAAAAACCGGGGTATCTGCTTTGTTTAGTGCTGGAATTGTTGGCTTAACATTACTTTTTTTACCTCCTTTTTCTATTTTCTACCCTCTGCTGTTTTAGGGGCTGTTATTGTTGTTGCTGTAAGTAAACTGTTCAATTGGCGATATCCTAAACAACTATGGAAAAATAGTCGTCAAGAATTTTATATCCTCCTATTCACCTTCTTAATTACCTTGTTTGTTGGAATTAAAGAGGGTATTCTCCTAGGGGTTTTTGCTGCCCTATTATATATGTTGTTTCAAAGCACACAGCCACATATTGCTGTACTTGGGCAGCTTAAAAACACTCATTATTTTAAAAATATTAATCGTTTTACGCAAGATATAATCACTTTCCCCGGAGTACTTATTCTTCGTTTTGATGGACAGCTATTCTTTGGAAACCAAGCCTATTTTAAAAGCGAAATCTCTCAACTGATATCCCTTCAAGAAATAAAGGTGAAGCATTTGGTTCTTGCTGCTGCGCCAATTAGCTATATAGATGCCACTGCTTTTCAAATGCTTATTCATTGGACCGAAGAATTAAATAAGAAACATATCACTGTATACTGGACTGGCTTAAATGGCCCACTGAGAGACCGTTTTCACCAGTGGGAAATACTTCAAAAAAACAATCAAGTGTTTGTCTACTCTTCTCTGGAGTCTGCATTAAATGCAATTCAAGGAATCCCTCCTACAGACGTAGAAAAATCGATCGCATCTCAAAGAAATAATTTATAATTTTAAACGCTTATGACTATAGAACAAATTTATACTGGCTGTCTTTCACAAGGAGCCTATTATATTGAAAGCCAAGGCGAAGTCGCTATCATTGATCCACTTAGAGAAGTAAAGCCCTATTTAGATCGTGTGGCTAAAGACAAAGCAAAGGTCAAGTACATTTTTGAAACACATTTTCATGCAGATTTTGTGAGTGGTCATCTTACGCTGTCCAAAGAAACTGGCGCGCCTATTGTATATGGTCCCAACGCAAACCCTGATTTCGATGTCATCATTGCTAAAGATGAGCAAATATTCCCTTTGGGTGAACTGAAGATCATTGCGCTTCACACTCCTGGGCATACCATGGAAAGCACCACCTATTTATTAAAGGATAAAAACGATAAAGATGTAGCTATTTTTAGTGGAGACACTCTCTTCCTTGGTGATGTAGGAAGACCCGATTTAGCACAAAAAGCAGAAACCCTTACTCAAGAGGATTTAGCTGGCTTTTTATATGATAGCTTACGAAATAAAATAATGCCTTTGGCAGATGACGTAACCGTTTACCCTGCCCATGGAGCGGGTTCTGCCTGTGGTAAAAATATGATGAAGGAAACCGTAGACAGCTTGGGGAATCAAAAAAAGATAAACTATGCACTAAGAGCAGACATGACCAAAGAAGAATTCATTAAAGAAGTTACTAATGGCCTACTACCTCCTCCTTCTTATTTCCCCTTGAATGTAAAAATGAATAAATCTGGCTATGAAGACATTGATCAGATTATTTCTCGGGGTACCCACCGCTTTTCTCCAGAAGAATTTGAAGCGATGGCTAATGATCAAGAAGCGTTAATCTTAGATGTTAGGCATCAGAATGATTTTGTAGAAGGACATATTCCACAATCTATATTTATTGGTATTGACGGGGGTTTGCACCTTGGGTAGGGGCGCTTATTGCAGATATCAAACAACCAATTCTATTAATCACTCCTCCCGGAAGAGAAGAAGAAACCATAACCCGCTTATCACGTGTTGGTTTCGATAACACCCTCGGTTATTTAGACGGAAGTTTTGATTCCTGGAAAGCAGCAGGAAAAGAATATGACACCATAAGTGGAGTAAGTGCCTCTGAATTGGAAAAAACACTCACAGAAGATCGTCTTCCTGTTTTTGACGTGAGAAAAGAAGGCGAGTTTCTTTCTGAGCACATCCAGGGGGCTACACATACACCCCTAGATTTTTTAAATGATCATCTAAGGGACTTTCCATCAGAAGGTCAATTTTTTATCCATTGTGCCGGAGGTTATCGCTCGGTCATTGCAGCATCTATTCTTAAAAAAAGAGGTGTTCACAATCTAATCGACGTAAAAGGGGGGTTCAAAGCCATCAAAGAAACCCCTATTCAATTAACGGACTTTGTATGTCCATCTACACTTTAAACAATGATCAAAGAATTTTTACTCAACCCCTGGCCATGGTATTTTAGTGGGCCGATGATAGCCCTTGTGCTTTTTCTTCTTCTTTGGACAGGTAAGTCCTTTGGAATGTCTTCTAATTTACGTACGCTCTGCTCTGCCTTAGGTGCTGGAAAAAAAGTGTCTTTTTTTCAGTATGACTGGAAAGCTCAACGATGGAATTTAGTCGTTGCACTAGGTGCGGTTTTTGGTGGTTATCTCGCCGCTAACTATTTAAGTGCCTCCACCGCAGTAGCCATTTCAGAATCTACAATAACGCAACTGAATGGTTTGGGTATATTGGATGCTGGACAAGCATATATGCCAGAAAAGCTTTTTAGTGCTGCTGCATTTTCTTCATCAAAATCATTATTGTTGTTGATTTCAGGTGGCTTTTTGGTTGGGTTCGGAGCGCGTTATGCTGGGGGATGTACTTCTGGTCATGCCATTTCGGGTCTTAGCAACTTTCAGTTACCTTCTTTAATCGCTGTAATTGGCTTCTTTATTGGCGGCCTAATTGTTAATCACTTTTTACTTAATATTCTACTATAATGCGGACAATTATCTATTTTTCGATCGGAATTCTTTTTGGAATTACCATGTTTAAATCAGAAGCCGCCTCTTGGTTTCGTATTTACGAAATGTTCCAATTCAAAGCTTTCCACATGTATGGAATCATTGGTTCTGCCCTTTTCTGTGGAGCGATTATTACTTTTATAATTAAAAAATTTAAGGTGAAGTCTGTTTTAGATGGGACCGAAATAATTATTGCAGACAAGAACAGCGGTTGGAAACGTTACCTGTTTGGTGGATTCTTTTTTGGATTGGGTTGGGCCATTTCGGGAGCATGTCCTGGACCTATGTTTACCGCCTTAGGGGCAGGGTTTTTTCCCATTATTATTGTTATTGCCTCAGCCACATTAGGAACCTTTTGCTATGGTCTTCTTCAACGGTATTTGCCTCACTAGACTGCTGAAGGAATCCAAGAAGCAAGAATTGACCCTAAATTTATAGCCCAATCATAGGCATAGGCCTTTGCAAAAATAAAGACAATAAATAGGACATAAAGGCTCAATAACAAATAAGCATGTAAACGGCCAAGTCCTTTATTAAAATAATAGATCACAAACGCTGCAATTGTTAGCGCAACCAAACTAGCCTGAAGTTCAGCGACATTAGCCACCGTCTCTGCAGTCATTGTTATAGGGCCATTAAATAGAGTGAAAATAAAAAGCGGAAAACCTAGGGCAAAACAGATATCGAAGATATTGCTCCCTAATGCATTGGCAACCGCGTCGTCATATTGGCCTGCAACCGCATCGCGATAAGAAAGAATTGTGTCAGGTACTGAGGTCGCTGCAGATGCTAAAACCACGGCTATAAAATAGGGGGCGATCCCCATTTCTTCAGACAATAACTCGCAAGAATGTATAAGAACAATACAAGCTAATCCTATAACCAGCATTGAAAACAATAATAACATCCATGCATTGGAGGTGTTTATTTTTTTTCGAACAAAAACATGTTCAAAATCTAATAACAAAAAAGATTTTAAAATAGAGGGCTTCCTTCCAATTGGGTGTTCTTGCTCTTCCACTTGCTGATCCTCTGCGTCAGAAACACCCTCTTTTTTGTTCATTGTAGCGAACATATAAGCTACATACACGCCATAGGTTAGCATTAGCACTAAACCGTGCACCCACGTGAGATGATTTCCAGAAACCATATAAATCAGTATCAACTCTGCAATAATCAATCCGACGCCATCACGTAAAATCACTTTCTTAGAAACCTTTACCTTATTAGCAATTCCATAGCCTATAACCGCTAAAATGGCTACAGCAGGAATAATCATTCCGTTAAATATCGCACTTCCCGCAGTGGTTCCTATACCGAAGGCAAAATTATCCACCTTGCCTAATAACATTAAACTAAATAAGGTTGTAAACAACTCCGGAATAGAACTTCCTACAGCATTTATTGTAGCTCCTCGAACACCATCCGTTAAATTTCTTCCTAAATAACCAGAGGCCACTTCAAAGCCATCGCTAGATCGCCAAATAATAAACATGGCAAGGGTAATGGAGAAAAGGGCAGAAATAGTAACCATGTACATGTTTTAAGAAACAAAACTACTGTTTAAATTTTGTTTTGTAAAGCATTTCTTTTTTTGAAGTGCTTTTTACTATAGCTAAGGATTTTGTATTTTGTTCTAATGGGATACTTTATAAGCAACATATTAATTTACGGCATCTTGTTTGTCTTGGTGGTAATGGGGTACAACGCCATTCGTCAAATGCGCAATAAAGACTAAGATTAAGCACGCTTTTTTCACAGTCTTGTCGTTCGATCCAGGTCTTAAACAAACTTCATTCGGACTTAACCGTTATGGTTTAATGTGAAGTGCGTACTTTTACTACAAAAAAGTTTAAGAAAAATGAAAACGCAAAAAAAACCCGATGGGGTGGCTTGGGATGAAGAAAATCAAGAATACATTTCAAAGCTCCTGCCCTATGCGACAAGTAATAGTAGTCCAGTAATTCATGTTCCGAATGTAGACGCCTTTAAACAAAAAGGTGTAGAAAAGGTATCCAAACAATTTCAAGCAGAACTTAAAGATCTACAAGACAAGATAAAGTCATTTGTTACACTTGCTGCAGATACGCAACAAGTATATTCTGCAAAGTTTAAGTTTGAACCCATTGTCGGGGAAAGCTACCATCTATATGCAGGTGAAAATGAAGAAACCTTTTTATCTCTCATTGCTCCTACAGACTGGGATAAAGAGTACTTAGGGACCTTTCGATTAAACGGAGAATATAAGTGGGAACGACAAGATTAGCGAAAAACCTGCGTCCCAAATCCCATTCCCTTTTCATCAAATTGAATTCCTATCCCTAAGTATAGATAATCTCCCATGATGTTTTTATAATGCGGCGGGCTATTTTTCCAACCCTCGACCATACAATTTGCTATTCCCTTGGAGGATCTTGTGTCGCCACAGCCTATTACGTTTTCAAACCAAGGAACTTGTGCAATGTTTTCAGCGATACCAATAAGCGTATTTCCTTTTTTTCTCCATGGGTTAATCCCTAATTTCTCTGCTCTGCCCACAGGACTTAATCCCTCTGGATCTATGTGGTCATAAAACCCTTTAGTCACCATTTGATCACTGTGGTATTGGGCTAAATCATTTAGGCTATCCAAAGGAAGAAAAGCCTTTTTCCCTACTGCTTGTCTTAGCTGGTTTGTTTTCTTAAATATAATCTCAGTAATTTCTTTAATGTTTTGTTGGCCTGCCAAAGAAAGGGATAGAGAAAAAAAGCAGAAAAAAAGAAATTGTGATACAGGCTTTTGCATGATTAAAAAGTTAGTCCAACAAATATGCTTAATTTTGAGCAATATACAGATACATGGAAAGTCCTAGACAAAAAAAAATCGCAGCACTATTACAACAAGAAATTGCTCAACTACTTCAAGGAGCAATTCGTAAAGAAGGGGTGAGTAACTTACTGGTTTCGGTAACAAAAGTAAGTGTGACCGTAGACCTTTCGATTGCTAAAATTTACCTAAGTCTTTTTCCTCCAAAAGAAGCAGGTCAATGGCTTGAAGGCATTCAATCAAATGCCTTTCAAGTAAAACACGATCTAGCACAATTACTCAAAAACGAACTGCGTAGAATCCCAGACTTACAGTTTTATCTAGATGATTCTTTGGATTATATAGAACAAATTGATACGGCACTTCAATCGCCAGAAAACCCAATTTTAAAAAGAGATCAGTTAGAAAAACGCAAAAAAAAATAAGCTGTGTCCTTCTCTTTTGTTATTGCTTTACGCTACTTTTTTCTAAAAACGAGCAAACCATTATCAACCTGATCAATAGAATTTCTATTGGTGTTGTAATGGTGGCTACTGCTTCTCTTCTCATAGTGTTAAGTGCGTTTAGTGGCCTAAAAGAGTTTGGACTGTCTTTCTCTAATTCGTTTGATCCAGATATTCGTGTTAGTGCAGCTTATGGTAAAACTTTTTCAATAGACTCCCTACAGCTAAGGCGTATTAAGTCACTTCCAAATGTCATTGCGGCCACTCCAATAATTGAAGATAAAGTCTTTCTAAGGTTTAAAGAAAAGAACCAAGTTGCTTTTATCAAAGGGGTCGAAGAAGACTACCCCTCTGTCGTTCATATTGATTCTTTAATCATGAGTGGTAATTGGTTTGTTAATGAATTTGATGAGGTTATCCTTGGAGGAGGCATTGCTCGTAATTTAAGCATCGGTGTATATGACTACACAGAGTTTCTTTCCCTTTCAGCACCCAGACGAAAGGCTACAAGCTCTTTAATTAAAGATCCTTTTAACACAGAATCGGCCTTAGTTGCGGGAATTTACTTTGCTAATGAGGAAATTGACAAGAAATTTCTTTTTGCGAAAATGGATTTAGCTAAAAGACTTTTACAACGTTCTGATGATGAATTTACTTCTCTAGAGATAAAAGCAGCTGCGGGCTTGAATCAGGAAGATTTAACAAGGCAAATCCTTGCCATTATGGGAGAAGATGTAATCATTAGAAATCGCGCACAGCTGAATGCTGCACTATACAAAATGCTGAACACTGAAAACATCGCCGTTTATCTAATTTTTAGTCTAATCATTATTATTGCCTTATTTAATGTCGTGGGTGCGCTTATCATGATGTTTTTAGATAAAAAACCACAGTTGCGAATTTTTCTTGCCATGGGGTTGGTTCCCAAAGAAATCCAACAAATTTTCTTCTATTTAGGCGCCTTAATTAGCTGGTTTGGAGGTCTTTTAGGAATTATTATTGGTAGTGTTTTGGTGTTCGTTCAACAGATGTTTCCCTTTTTATACGTCCCAGGGACATCGCTCCCTTATCCTGTAAAATTTGAATTAACTAATTTCTTTACGGTGGTGATTACCCTAGTTGTTTTAGGAGCAATTACCTCTTATTGGGCGACAAGAAAAATGGATAAACAATTATAATTCTTAAGACATAACATAATCCCCCCACTTTTGCTCCACCTCGCTTAGGGTCGCAAAAACCTCTTCAGAATGGTTAGAGGTTACCATACGGGTTCTGTATTCTTTAAAATGAGGAATTCCTTTGAAATAGTTTGTATAATGCCTTCTTGTTTCCAAAACCCCTAATGTTTCCCCTTTCCAAGCAATAGACATTTCTAGGTGGCGCCTAGCCACTTCAACCCTTTCGGCAATCGTGGGTTTACTCATGTGGGTACCTGTCTTTATATAGTGCTTTACTTGATTAAAGAACCAGGGATTACCGATGCTAGCTCGACCGATCATTGCGCCATCTAAACCGTATTGATCTCTCATTTCAACAGCTCTTTCTGGCGTATTTACATCCCCATTTCCAAAAACAGGAATATGCATTCTTGGGTTGTTTTTTACTTCAGCAATTGGGCGCCAATCAGCATCTCCCTTATACATTTGTGCTCTGGTTCTGCCATGAATGGAAATGGCTGCGCAACCGACGTCTTGTAACCTCTCAGCAACCTCAACAATCTGAATAGAGTCGTGATCCCAACCTAATCTTGTTTTAACAGTGACGGGTAAGGAGGTGTGTTTTACCATTGCCTCGGTGAGGGATACCATCAAAGGAATATCTTTTAGAATTCCTGCACCAGCACCTTTACAAACGACTTTTTTTACCGGACAACCAAAATTGATGTCGATAATATCGGGTTTAGTTGCTTCAACAATTTCTACCGAGCGCAGCATAGAATCGATGTTAGATCCAAAAATCTGAATACCTACAGGACGTTCTTTTTCATAAATATCTAACTTCTGAACACTTTTGGCTGCATCGCGAATAAGACCTTCACTAGAAATAAATTCAGTGTAAACTACATCTGCGCCATTTTCTTTACACAGGGCACGAAAAGGAGGGTCACTCACATCTTCCATTGGTGCAAGCAACAACGGAAATTCTGGCAAAACAATATTTCCAATTTTTGGCATTGGTGTAATTTTCCACAAAAATAAGGAAAAAGATTAGGTCGCCTGTTTTTATTCAAAATCAACCGTTTCCTTGGGTGTTTTCCTCGGCCATGTGGTACAAAAAACACAAATTAATTTTTTACCTTAAATCCAACTTGCAAACCCGTATATTTGCATGTCTAGAAAGAAGAAGCCGTATGAAGAATATCAGAAACTTTTGTATAATCGCCCATATTGATCATGGAAAAAGCACCTTGGCTGATCGACTTTTAGATTTTACAGGCGCCGTTTCTGATCGTGAAAAGCAAGACCAATTGCTAGATAATATGGACTTAGAGCGTGAAAGAGGTATCACCATCAAGTCTCATGCAATACAAATGGAATACACCCACAAAGGTGAAAACTATGTGCTTAACCTCATCGATACCCCTGGGCATGTTGATTTTTCCTACGAAGTATCTCGTTCTATTGCTGCTTGTGAAGGAGCGCTATTAATTGTAGATGCAGCACAAAGCATACAGGCGCAAACCATTTCTAACCTTTATTTAGCACTGGAGAACGACTTAGAAATCATCCCGGTACTTAATAAAATTGATTTACCATCTGCTAACCCAGAAGAAGTAACCGATGATATCGTGGACCTGCTCGGGTGTGAACCAGAAGAAGTAATCCCGGCCTCTGCCAAAACGGGACTAGGAATTGAAGAAATTCTTACAGCAATCATTGATCGCGTTCCTGCACCCAAAGGGAATACTGATGAGCCGCTTCAGGCGCTTATTTTTGATTCTGTTTACAATCCTTTTCGCGGTGTAGAGACCTATTTTCGAGTAATCAACGGATCTATTCGCAAAGGGCAGAAAATTCAATTTATCGCTACCCAGAAAAATTACTCTGCCGATGAAATTGGTACACTTAAACTTAATCAGGAGCCCAAAAAAGAAATTAGTGCAGGAGATGTAGGATATCTAATTACTGGAATTAAAGATGCCAAAGAAGTAAAAGTTGGTGATACTATTACCAGTCCTGATGAACCTACCCAAAATGCCATTTCTGGATTTGAAGAAGTTAAACCCATGGTTTTTGCTGGAATTTATCCAGTTGACACCGAAGATTATGAAGAACTTAGGGCTTCTATGGAGAAACTTCAGCTCAACGATGCCTCCTTAGTCTTTCAGCCAGAAAGTTCTGCTGCGCTAGGCTTTGGTTTCCGTTGTGGATTTTTAGGTATGCTCCACCTAGAAATTATTCAAGAACGCTTAGAAAGGGAATTTAATATGACGGTGATCACGACCGTTCCCAACGTGTCTTATCATGCTTTTACAAAGAAAAACCCCGATGAGGTAGTGATGGTTAATAACCCTTCCGATCTACCAGATCCGTCTGGAATGGACCGGGTAGAAGAACCTTATATCAGAGCCAGCATTATCACCAAATCTGACTTTGTTGGTAACGTAATGTCGCTCTGTATTGAAAAAAGAGGTCAGATTACAAATCAAACATATTTAACTCCAGAGCGCGTAGAATTAACTTTTGATATGCCTTTGGCAGAGATTGTTTTTGATTTTTATGACCGATTAAAAACGGTTTCTAAAGGATATGCTTCTTTTGATTATTCGCCGATTGGTATGCGGGCTTCTAAATTAGTAAAAGTAGATATCTTACTTAATGCCAATCAAGTAGATGCTTTGTCTGCACTTATTCACGCAGATAATGCCTATACGATTGGAAAAAAAATGTGTGAAAAACTACGAGAACTTATTCCAAGGCAACAGTTTGATATTCCTGTACAGGCAGCCATCGGTGCGAAAATTATCTCTAGAGAGACCATTAAAGCGTTACGAAAAGACGTAACCGCCAAATGTTATGGAGGGGATATTTCTAGAAAAAGAAAGCTGTTAGAGAAACAAAAGAAAGGAAAAAAGAAGATGCGTCAGGTTGGGAATGTAGAAATCCCACAACAAGCCTTTATGGCAGTGCTTAAACTAAATGACTAATCAGTTTGGTTCGTCAGGTCCGAACATTACTTGAGTTGTCTGATATTCTCGTTCTTCAAAAAAAGAATACAAAAGCACTAGTTCCTTTTAATGAAATAGAAACACAAGGGTTTGTTACGGTTGAACACCAGCTAGAACAACTCATAAAAATGCAAGAGCTTGTCCCTCAAATAATTGCCGTACATCAAAGACAACTTATTGGATACGCCTTAGTTATGCCAAGACAATTGAAAAAAAGTGTCCCAGCCTTAATTCCTATGTTTAATTTATTAGACACCCTTTCTTACAAAGGGCTAGCCATAAAAGAGCTTTCTTACTATGTAATGGGACAAATCAGTGTAGCTAAAGAATTTCGTGGACAAGGTGTTTTTAAGCAATTATATACTGCACACAGAAAACTTCTTTCAAAACAGTATAACTATTGTATTACCGAAGTGTCTACAAGTAATTTAAGATCTATGCAAGCACATTTTGCCGTGGGTTTTGAATTATTACATCGCTTTACTGATGCACAAGACGAATGGAATATCATAATCTGGGATTGGACATAATAAAAGAACTTTTCCTAACTTAGACCTCAACCTCAACCTCAATCACCCGTATGGAAATTATTTTCTTAGGCATTATTCTTCTGCTCGTTGTTCTAAACCTATTTTTACTGCTTAAGAAAAGTGCGGAAAGTCCTTCGGCGAACACCGAAGAAGAATTCGTTAAGTTTACACAACAGCTATCTCTCCTAGATAAACAGACAAAAGACGATTTTCAACGGAATCGCGAAGAAATACAATTGTCCTTTAAGCGTCAACGCGAAGAACTAACACAAACATTGTCACAGTTTCAAGAACGCCTAGACAATAACAGTAAGCGCCTCAACGATTTATTAAAAGAACGTTTTACATTCCTAAATGAAAAACAAAATCAGCTCAATGAAGCCGCCGAAAAAAGAATTAAAGATGTCCGTGATGTAGTAGAAAAACAGTTGACACTATTGCGAGAAGATAATAGCAAACAATTAGGGGAAGTAAATAAAACAGTAAATGAAAAACTACAAAAAACCCTTAATGATCGTTTGAGTCAATCTTTTGAAACCGTAGGGAAACAATTAAAGTCTGTGCAAGAAGGATTAGGAGAGATGAAAACCCTTGCTACCGATGTAGGGGGGCTAAAAAAAGTACTAAGTAATGTAAAAATGAGAGGAGGGTTTGGTGAAGTTCAGTTGAGCATGCTGCTAGAGAATATTCTAGCTCCCGATCAATACGAAGCCAATGTTAAAACCAAAATTGGAAGTGATGCCAATGTAGAGTTTGCCATTAAGCTGCCTGGGAAAGACGATTTAAATGCTACTGTTTGGATCCCTGTAGACGCTAAGTTTCCTAAAGATGTATACGAACATTTACAGAATGCTTATGAGGATGGAAATCCTATGTTGGTGGAGCGTGCTCAAAAAGAACTAGAAACGACGCTTAAAAAAATGGCCAAAGATATTCGAGATAAATACTTAGACCCGCCTAATACCACAGATTTTGGTATTTTATTTCTTCCATTTGAAGGAATTTATGCTGAGGTGGTTAGAAAAGCTGCTTTGCTAGAAACTCTTCAAAGGGAGTATAAGATCATTGTTACTGGCCCAACGACCCTTGCTGCAATTCTTAATAGCTTACAAATGGGCTTTAAAACACTTGCCATTCAAAAAAGGTCGAGTGAAGTGTGGTCTGTTTTAGGAGAAGTGAAAAAAGAATTTAACAATTTTGGTGGGATGATGCAAAAAGCCCAAAAGAACATTCAAACAGGGCTTAATCAGCTAGATGATGTCATGGGAGTACGTACCCGAGCTATTGAACGTAAATTAAAAGGAGTAAGCTCTTTGGAGGAAAGCCCTAAAAAACCCGAAATAAACACCTCTATCAATGATAACCTGCTTGATTTTGATAAAAAATAAAAAATGGTCATTATCTTCACCTAGTAATAATGTAAAATGGAATTTGTACCAAAAACAGGATTTCGTGGATTAGTTGAGAATTGGCGCGCAGATTTAATCGCTGCCATAAGCGTTGCACTAATCGCTTTGCCGCTATCGTTAGGTATTGCACTTGCGGCCGGCGCACCTGCAATGGCCGGAATCTGGTCTGCGGTGGTCGGAGGAGCGGTCACTACACTCTACAGAGGAGGACATGTTTCGATTAATGGCCCAGCAAAAGGAGTAATTGCTGTTATCCTTTATGGTATTACGGTAATGGATGATGGTTCGGGACAAGCGTTTAATTATGTGCTCGGTGCTATTGTGGTCTCTGGAGGGATTCAAGTCTTACTCGGTGTGTTAAAGCTAGGGCGTCTCGCGGAT
This sequence comes from Flavobacteriaceae bacterium, assembly GCA_038143595.1. Lineage (GTDB taxonomy): Bacteria > Bacteroidota > Bacteroidia > Flavobacteriales > Flavobacteriaceae > Arcticimaribacter. The sequence continues at coordinate 143,812 of JAYQME010000003.1, forward strand.
ATTTTTCACTCTTCGGTCATCCATGGTCTTCTGGCGGCTATTGGGATTATTATTTTTGCCAAACAGGTCCATGTTGCCCTTGGAACACACTCAGACAGTCCTAGTATTATACAAAACCTAATAGATGCTGTTGTTTTATTACCCCAAGCAAACCCATTTGTCGTTATAATTTCAATTATAGGCCTCTTACTTTCGATATTTCACTCTAAAATAAGCTTTCGGGTCTTTCAATTTTTTCCTGCACCAATCTGGGTAATTGTGTTTTCAATTCCCTTTGTCTATTTATTCAATTTCTTTGATCAACACAGCTTAACTTTTTTGGGTAAATCATATGAGGTAGGTCCTTCTCTACTACTTGATATCCCAGATAATTTTACAGACTCTATCTTGCATCCTAATTTTGCTAAAATCGGCACAATTGAATTTTGGACCACAGTTTTTTCTATTTTAATCATTACCAGTATCGAATCTTTGGCCATTGCAAAAGCGGTGGATAAAATTGATCCTTACAAACGGAAAACAGACCTAAATAAAGACTTAACAGGTATTGGTTTAAGCACTATGGCGGCTGGTTTTATAGGAGGGCTACCCATCATCGCGGTGATTATTAGAAGCACCGTTAATATCCATAACGGAGCAAAGACAAAATGGTCTAATTTGTATCAGGGGATATTCTTGTTAATCTTAATTGTTGTACTAAGCCCAATAATGAAACAAGTGCCCTTATGTGCTTTTGCTATTTTACTTGTTTACACTGGATTTAAACTCGCTTCTCCTGCTGTTTTCAAACAAGTCTATAATCAAGGTCCAGAACAATTAATTTTCTTTGTTTTTACCATGGTTTTAACCCTATATACCAACCTTTTGATTGGGCTTGTTGGTGGTTTACTTTTAGTTTTAGGAAGCCATATGCTACTCGCTAAAGAGTCTATTGCTGAGTTTTTTAGAATCACCTACCGTGCTGGCTCAAGTGTGGGTCAAAATAAGGAAGGGGCTTATGACTTAAAAATTAAAGGAATTGCCAACTTCTTAGGAATCCTTAAGATAGATAAACTTGTAAAGGAAATTCCTGCTGGAGCAGATGTAAATATTGATTTATCTGAAACTCGTTTAGTGGGTATGACCTATATGGAATATTTGGTCGACTATTTAAGAATGCAAAAAGAAACAGGCGGAAATGTGGTCATTAGAGGTTTAGATGCTCACGTCTCTTACTCAACCCATAATAGAGCTCTAAAAATTTCACTTAACAACGCAGCACCAAAACTATCACCAAGGCAGGTGCGCTTACAAAATTTGGCGAATGAACAAGACTATTCCTTTAACTACAAAGTGGAATGGGACACCCATTACCTTAAAAAATTTCACTTTTTTGAAATTCGTCCAATTGAAAGAAAATCTAACTCTTTAAAAGGGACTTTTAAAGACATTAACATGTCTTGGGAAATTTCTGATGTTACCTTTAATGAAGGAGATGCCTTTTCTGCAGAAACCTTTAATACTACCCTAATGGTCTTAAAAATAAACAAAGAAATCCCTGTTTTCACAATGGAAAAAGAGGGGCTTTTTGAAAAAATATTTGACCGTGTAATGGCTTTTACTGGGTTTAAAGACATCGACTTTGAAATGTATCCTAACTTTTCTAGCCGCTTTTTAATAACAGGTAAAGAGGAGTCGGAAATACGAAACTTTTTTACCGATGACCTTATTCGCTTTTTTGAAAATCGACAGATTTATCATATAGAAAGTAATGGAGAGGCCCTGGTTATTTTTGATAAAGTCAAATTAGCTCGTACGGATGAGACGATAGCGCTTATTGATTATACGAAAGCATTAGCCAAGCTACTCGCTTAAATATAAACCCATGAAACACCTTATTCTTCTTTTTTCTTGCCTATTTACCTTCCTCTGTTTTGCTCAAAAAACAATAGGTAGCGTGGAAAGGTTAGATCCAGATATTAATCTTCTTATTGATAGCAATGCAAAAATTGAAATCTTAGCGGATGGGTTTAATTGGTCCGAAGGTCCGGTTTGGGTAAATGAGCTGAATGCACTTTTATTTACCGATGTACCCGAAAACAAATTATATCGATGGGATAATAATAATGGACTTAGTGTGTATTTAGAGCCTAGTGGTTACACTGGCTATGCACCTAATGAAAAAAAGGCGGGAGGAAATGGACTAATTCTGGATCACAAAGGAAATCTTTTAATCGCTCAACATGGAGATAGAAGGATTGCTCGTATAAGCGCACCGTTAAATTCCCCTGGAAACTTTTTAACCATAGTGGACCGTATAAAAGGCAAGCGATTTCACTCACCAAACGATCTTATTTTGCACTCAAACGGTGATATGTACTTCACCGATCCTCCGTATGGATTAAAAGGAGACAATGACCCGCTTAGAGAGCTTAATGTAAATGGGGTTTATCGCTTTGATAAAAAAGGGGAAATTAGTCTAGTTTACAGTCAACTCAACCGTCCGAATGGTTTAGCTTTATCGCCAGACGAAAAAACCTTGTATATTGCAAACTCAGATTCAAAGCGTAATCTTTGGATGGCCTTTGATTTAGTGGACGGTAAACTAACCAATGAACGTGTGTTTTTTGATGCCACTGAGATGAAACGCCCTGGTCTTGCAGACGGTCTTAAAGTGCATTCTAGTGGAGCCATTTTTGCAACGGGTCCTGGTGGTGTCCTAATTTTTAGCCCTGAAGGAAAACACTTGGGGACCATTTTAACAGAAGTAAGAACGGCTAACTGTGCGTTTAATGAAGATGAAAGCGAGCTTTACATGACTTCTGATCGTTATCTTACTAGAATTAAATTAGCTAAATAATGCGCCTTTACGCCATAGAAACGGGTCATTTTAAACTTGATGGAGGAGCGATGTTTGGGGTAGTGCCCAAAGCCATATGGCAGCGAACGAACCCCGCAGATGATCAAAACAGAATAAAAATGGCTGCCCGTTCCTTACTCATTGAAGAGGGAAATAGATTGATTCTTATTGATACAGGAATGGGAAATAAACAAAATGACAAGTTCTTTTCTCATTATGGTCTCTGGGGGGAACACAATTTGGACCGTTCACTTCAACAAGCTGGTTTTCATCGCGATGATATTACAGATGTTGTTTTTACTCATCTTCATTTTGACCACTGTGGTGGGGCTATTGTAAGGAACACTAAAGGTTTTTATGAGCCGGCGTTTAAAAATGCTCGCTTTTGGTCACACAAGGATCATTGGAACTGGGCCATTAATCCTAACCCAAGAGAAAAAGCTTCTTTCCTAACCGAAAATATTCTCCCTATTCAGGAAAGTGGTCAGTTAAATCTTGTAGAAGAAACGAAAACTGAATTAGGGTTTAATTCCCTGTTGGCAGATGGTCATACGGAAAAGCAAATGCTTCCAATTATCGAATACAAAGGAAAAACCATTGTCTTTACTGCAGACCTTATTCCTACGGTTGGTCATTTACCCATTCCTTATGTAATGGGATATGACACTCGGCCCTTAATTACTTTAAAGGAAAAGGATGCTTTCCTCAATAAAGCGGTAGAAAACGATTATCTCTTGTTTTTAGAGCACGATGCAGAAAACGAACTAATTTCTCTTAAAAACACAGAGAAAGGCGTTCGATTAAATGAAACATTTACCCTAGACAATTACTTCTAACCTAAGACTGCTTATCTTTAACCTCATTATAATTCAATGATATGAAAAAACTATTATTCCTATTTAGCTTAATTATTAGCTCAACTGTTTTTGGTCAATACTGGCAACAAGCCGTTGACTATAAGATTGCTGTAGAATTAAACCCCAAGACCGCACAATATCATGGAAAACAAACACTTACTTACACCAATAATTCTCCAGAAACGCTAAATAAAGTTTTTTTTCATCAATACTTTAATGCGTTTAAGCCCAATAGTGAAATGGCTATTCGTCTAAGAAATGGCGCGGATAAGAATGGACGATTTAAAGTCAATTTAGATAGTCTAACCCAACAGCAACAAGGGTTTTTAAAAGTTGAAAACTTAACTCAGAATGGTGAAAAACTCACGGTGGTAGATAGTGAAACTATTTTAGAAGTATCACTTAACAAGCCTCTGGCTCCGGGTGAGCAGGCCATTTTTGAAATGGATTTCCATGGGCAGGTTCCAGATCTTATTAGGAGAGCAGGAAAAAACTCCAAAGAAGGAATCGCCTTCTCTATGGCTCAATGGTATCCAAAAATGGCCGAATACGATTATGAAGGGTGGAATGCGGACCCATATACTGGTCGTGAATTCCACGGGGTTTGGGGGGATTTTGATGTCAAAATCACTTTAGATAAAAAATACACCGTAGCAGGGAGTGGCTATCTTCAAAATGCAGATGAAATAGGAAGAGGATACGCTAATAGAAAGAAAGCAAAATCTAAAAAAGGAAAAATTACTTGGCACTTTAAGGCGCCTAAAGTACATGACTTTACTTGGGCAGCAGATACAGATTACATTCACGATACCTACCCAGGACCCAACGACGTTACTTTACATTTCTTTTATAAAAACAACCCTGATATTATAGATAATTGGAAAAAGCTACAACCAATTACAGCGGATCTTATGGTTTATTTTAATGAAAAAATTGGACCTTACCCTTATAAACAATATTCTATTGTTCATGGTGGAGATGGAGGGATGGAATATGCTATGCTCACCCTAATCACAGGAAACCGAAAATTTGGTTCTCTTGTTGGCGTAACTTCACATGAATTAGCACACTCATGGTTTCAACACGTGCTCGCAACCAATGAAACAAAACACGAATGGATGGATGAAGGATTCACTTCTTTTATTTCGTCTCTAGCTGTTAATCATGTCCTAGACCAAAAAAACGAGTTTCCATTATCTGGTTCTTATCGTGGATATTATGGATTGGCAAATTCTGGGGTAGAAATGCCCCAAGCAACAAACGCCAACCGCTATGAACACAACTATGCATATGAAAGAGCCGCCTACAGCAAAGGGTCTGTCTTTTTAGGTCAATTGGGGTACCTAATTGGAAAAGACAAGCTTTTTAAAACCTTACAAACCTATTATAAAGAGTGGAAGTTTAAACACCCTTTACCAAATGATTTTAGGGTTATTGCAGAACGTGTTTCGGGTATTCAATTGCAGTGGTATCTTACAGATTGGACCCAGACAACCAATAAAATTGACTATGCAATTACAGCTGTTGAAGAAGTAGATGGGAGTACTCAAGTAAGCATAGAAAGAAAAGAATTAATGCCTATGCCATTAGAAATATTAGATCAATATGTTAATGGTGACACCGAATTACATTATATACCCATTTCATTAATGAGAGGTGAAAAAGAAAACCCTTATGAATTAGACTGGGAGGTTCACCCAGACTGGCGTTGGGCATCTAAAGATTATACCCTTCTACTAAACCATAAAAAAAATGATGTTGAGGCCATTGTTATTGATCCGAGTAACCTAATGGCTGATATAGACAAATCAAATAATTTTTATGAGCAAGAGCAAGAAAAGCGTTAAGCTCAAGCGACTTAAAAGTAAAATTATAATTGATCGTCTTTTCAACGATGGAGAAACGATTAGAAGTAAACATTTATTACTAAAGATTCTTAAAAAAGAGGACGCTTTATTGTATGCAGGGGTTTCCGTGTCTAAACGTAACTTTAAAAGAGCCGTAGATCGAAACAAAATAAAAAGACAATTGAGAGAGGTTCTTAAGATTATTGAAAAAGATCTAGCGTTTGGAGGAAGCTGTATGTTAATCTTTAAAGGAAGAAAAACGGTCAAAACCGAAGAACTAATTGAACAAGGTAGATTTTTAATTCAAAAGGAAATTAAACCTTTATAAAAATCATCAACCCATAGGTGAGTTTAAAGGATTATATAAAGAGCTTTACTTTTTATTATATATCATAGCAATATGAGGTATTCCATCCTCTAAATAAGCTTCTCCTGTGGATAAGAAACCGTGTGCAGAATAAAATTTTTCCAGATGAGATTGTGCTGATATTTTAATAGGTTGACCCACAAAAGACTCCTTACATTGGTTTATGGAATAACTTACTAATTGATGCCCATAACTATTTCCTCTTTTTTTGGGGGAAATAACAATTCTTCCAATCGAAGCATAATCTTTATAAGAAATACCCGGTTTTAATATTCGGGCATAAGCCATTAATTCGTTGTCAACAAAGCCTAATAAATGTATGCTATCAACGTCTTTTCCATCCACATCTTGATAAGGACAATTTTGTTCGACAACAAAAACTTCCGCGCGGAGCGACAAAATATTATACAGCTCTGCTGTGGTTAGATCATGATAAGGTTTGCTTAAAAAAGTAACCATTAACTACAGGGCATTTTATCTATACGTCCTTGATGACGACCACCTTCAAAGTCAGTAGAAATATAAGTATCTACCATAGCTAATGCTTGAGGAATAGAAATATAACGAGCGGGTAAACTTAGAATATTAGCATTATTATGCTCTCTTGCTAATGCCACAATTTCTTTAGTCCAACATAAAGCTGCACGTATTTTTTGGTGCTTGTTTGCCGTCATAGCAGCACCATTACCGCTACCACAAATAATAATTCCCATATCAACTTTTCCTTCAGAAACATCTTCGGCAACAGGATGAATAAAGTCAGGATAATCCACACTGTCTGGTGTATCTGTTCCATGATTAAAAACCTGATGCCCTTTGGATTGAAGAAAATTTACTATTTCATTTTTGTATGCTACCCCTGCGTGATCGTTACCTATAGAAAATGTCATTTGATTTGTTTTTAACAAAGGTAATGATTGCCCATAAGTATGTGAATAAGTGAAGGATTGAATTGGAGAAAATGTTAATAAGTTATAACAAGCTAAAGGGGTAAATAAATATTCATTCTTGGTTGAAAAATATGTTGAATTAAACAAAATAAATTATAGTTATTCGTTCACTTTTTATTAGCATAAAAAAGGATGTTTATTAACTACCAAAACGAAACGAAAAAGAAATTTTTATATTCAAAAATCTTTATAAACATGTGTTAATAAAACAATTAAATAATTTAAAATCAATTAATTAATGTTTTAATAAAAAAATATAACTGGTTAAAAAGTTTATTTATTTATCTAATCCTATCTTTTATTAGAAAAGAAATACCGCTATTCACAACTAATAATAGACATCATTATTTAGTTTAATTTAAAAAAAGGAATGAATAATATTATTATAGTTGTGAATAAAAGAAGACTCGTTGTTATTATAAAGGATTAGCTTTGTGAGTAAGATGGGAAAAGGAAAAAATAAGTACCGGCATATAGAAAAAAAAATGCTTTCTTTCTTTAGAGAAAATCCAGGGAAAGAATATAATTACAAACAGATTGCAGCTGTTTTAAATTTGCGCGATACTAGAGGTAGAAATGAACTTATAAAGTTTCTTAACCTAAACGTAGCTAGCCAAAATCTTCTAAGTCCCAGTAGAGGGAAATACAGTTTACAAATTAAAAAGAAACAATACCATCAAGGAATAGTAGATATAACTTCATCGGGAAGAGGTTTTGTTATATCCGAAGATCTAGAACAGGATATTAGTATTCCTAAAAATGGTATAAACAAAGCATTCCACGGAGACTTGGTCGAGGTCTATTGTTATAAACGAAAAAATAATGGAAGTTTCGAAGGTGAAATAGTTCAAATAATTAAAAGAAATAAAAAAACCTTTACAGGAATTTTACAAGTAGAAAAAAATTATGCTTTTGTGTTAACCCGTGGTACAAGAATGTATACTGATTTTTTTATAGATAAAAAGCAACTCACTTCTGATTATAAAGATGGGGATAAGGTTCTAGTAGAATTTGAAGAATGGCCTAAACGAGCAGAATCACCATTTGGTAAGTTGATAGAAAACTTTGGACCGCCTGGGGAAACGTCTACTGAGATGAATGCTATATTATCCGATTATGGTCTACCCCTTCATTTTCCTGTTGAAGTAGAAGATGCTGCAGCATCTATAGATCAACGTATAAAGCCAGAAGAAATAAAAAAACGTAGAGATTTCAGAGAGGTATTAACATTTACAATAGATCCAAAAACAGCAAAGGATTTTGATGATGCGCTTTCTTTTGAAGTTTTAAATGAAAATTTATATGAAGTAGGTATTCATATTGCCGATGTTTCACATTATGTACAGCCTGGGAGTATTTTAGATAAAGAAGCATTAGATCGGGCAACTTCGGTTTATTTAGTAGATCGTGTTGTTCCTATGTTACCAGAAGTTTTATCAAATGGAATGTGCTCTTTGCGTCCAAACGAAGAAAAATACACTTTCTCTGCTGTTTTTAAAATAAATGATGCGGGTAAAATTATTGATGAATGGTTTGGAAGAACAGTCATTTATTCAGACCATCGATTTGCCTATGAAGAAGTTCAAGACATAATAGAGACCCAATCTCCAATAGTTTCTTTAGAAAATTCATTAAGAAAAGGCTCTTATAGTGTAGATGATCCTACGTTTAATGCTATAATAACCTTAGATAAAATTGCCAAAAAACTTAGGAGTGCTCGCATGAATAATGGGGCTATTTCTTTTGACAGAGTAGAAGTAAATTTCAATTTAAGAGAAGATAATACACCCGAAAGTGTTTTTTTTAAGTCTTCCAAAGACGCTAATAAATTGATAGAAGAGTTTATGCTCTTAGCAAATAAACAAGTAGCACGTTTTGCGGGAAAAAGAGAGAAACCTTTACCAATGGTTTACAGAGTACATGATGAACCAGACCCAGAAAAGTTGAATAATCTTCAAAATGTAGTCGCGGGTTTTGGCTATAAATTGAATTTAAAAACCAAGAAAGTCAACCAATCAATTAATCAACTTCTTTTAGATACACAAGGTAAGCAAGAGCAGAATATGATAGATACCTTAACTATACGATGTATGAGTAAAGCGGAATATACTTTACAAAATATTGGTCATTATGGTTTAGCTTTTGATTATTATACCCATTTTACTTCACCAATACGCCGGTATCCGGATGTAATGGTACATCGTTTATTAGCTCAGCATTTAGACAAAGAAAAAACACCCTCAATAGATCAATTAGAGGAAGCTAGTGCCCATTCCTCTCAAAGAGAACAATTAGCTACTAAAGCAGAAAGAGACTCTATTAAGTTTATGCAAATTAAATTTATGGAAAATCAAATAGGAGAGGTATTTGAAGGAGTTATATCTGGAGTAACAGATAGAGGATTATACGTAGAAATTATAGAAAATAAATGTGAAGGAATGGTTCGTATTAATGATGTTCCCGGGGACTATTATTATTTTGACGACAAGAACCACTGTTTAATAGGAGAGAAAACAAAACAAGTTTATCAATTAGGAGACATTATTAGTATTAAAGTAGTAAAAGCCGATTTAATTAGGCGTCATTTGGATTTTTGTTTTGCTGAAGAAAGCAAATAATTATTAATCCTTACTTTTAATGGTGTTTACCTACATTTATAAATGACTTAATATTATAACCCTCAATAATTATATTATGAAGAAACTTTTAGTTTTACTTTTAACAATAGGCACGGTTAATTATGCTCATACACAAAGCGCTAAAACTATAAATATTTCACCATTTATAGGCGTAAATGTCTACTCAGGAATACATGTAAAACTTATTCCATCTGATGAAAACAAAATGGTAATTTCTGGGGAAAACATAGAAACCGTAGTTTTTAGCTTAAAAAAAGATGTATTAAAAATTAAACATTCCTTAGATCAATTATTAAATCCATCAAACACTTATGTAGAGTTATACTTTTCGGAAGAATTAGATGCTATTCATTCCTATCAAGGGAGTACAATTGAATCTACGGCTACAATTAATACCACAAGTATTTCTGTAAAGGCACACGAAGGGTCAAAACAATTTCTAACGATTAATGCAGAAAGAATAGACTCACGTGTTAATTCTGGAGCTTCTCTTAATTTGACAGGTAAAGTAACCAATCACGATATTAAATCGTTAGGCGGAGGATTATTCGAAGGAGAAAAATTACTTACAGAACAGACAAAAGTTAAAGTAACTGCAGGGGGAGTTGCTTATGTTCATGCTACTAATTTATTAGAAGCAAAAGTAAGTGCAGGTGGTACTGTCCGTGTTTATGGTCAACCGACCAAATTAATAAAGAAAAAAATAATAGGAGGTACCATATTAGAAATGAATTAAAAAAAAACCCACCAAAATTAGGTGGGTTTTTTGAGGCACCGAGCGGATTCGAACCGCTGTACAAGCTTTTGCAGAGCTCTGCCTAGCCACTCGGCCACGGTGCCATGTTGCAAAAGTACAGTTTTATTTTTTAATTTTTAACCCTTTCTGCTTTTCGTTCTACACTTACGTATCCTACCTCTCCACCAATGGGTGGATTAATTTTTCTTACCTCAACCTGTGCTAATTTTACCGTCGGATGATTTTTTAGTATATCATCAATAATTCGTTGAACAACAGTCTCTAAAAGTTTTACTCTCCTTTTCATATGTTCATATACGATATTATAGATGGCTACATAATCTACGGTATCATTTAATTCATCTGTATGCGCGGATAAAGTCAAATCAGTATTTACTTCTACATTTACAATATAGTCACTCCCGATCTTTCCCTCTTCTTCTAAGCAACCATGGTTCGTGTGTATCTTAATATCTCTAACGCGAATAATACCCATTCTTTTTTTGTGTAAATATATAAACTAGTGACAAATTCACGTGGACGACTTTCTCTTTTTAAATATCTTTGTAAAAAACTTTTTATGTCCGAAGAAAAAGCATCCTTACATTTTATTGAGCAAATTATAGAAGATGATTTAGCCAATGGTTTTAGTAAAGATTCCCTTCGCTTTCGTTTTCCTCCAGAACCTAACGGTTTTTTACACGTAGGACATCTAAAAGCCATTGCCCTTAATTTTAATTTGGGAACCCGTTACAACGCGCCAGTTAATTTAAGATTTGATGACACCAACCCTGTAAAGGAAAATCAGGATTATGTGGATGCCATTAAGAAAGATATAAAATGGTTAGGATACCAATGGGATAAAGAATGTTATGCTTCCGATTATTTCCAACAGCTTTACGACTGGGCACTGCTTTTGATAAACAATGGGATGGCTTATGTAGATTCTCAAGATTCCGAAACCATTGCACAACAAAAAGGCACACCTACGCAAGCAGGAACACCTAGCCCCCACAGATCCCGTTCTATTGCAGAAAACATATCTCTTTTTAAAGACATGAAAGCAGGTAAATATCCTGAAGGTAGTCATGTATTAAGAGCAAAAATAGATATGGGTTCTCCTAATATGTTAATGCGCGACCCCGTTATTTATCGTATTTTATTTAAGCACCATCATCGTACGGGCGACCAATGGTGTATTTTCCCAATGTACGATTGGACCCATGGTGAATCTGACTTTATAGAGCAGATTTCTCATTCATTATGTACCCTAGAATTCAAACCTCACCGTGATTTATATGACTGGTTTTTAGATCAGTTACCTATTCAAGATGCTCTTCGTCCTTATCAAAGAGAGTTTGCTCGTCTTAATTTATCTTATACGATTACTAGTAAACGCAAACTTGCAGAACTTGTTGATAAACAACTGGTTAAGTCATGGGATGATCCTAGAATGCCAACCATTTCGGGTATGCGAAGAAGAGGTTACCCTCCCAGTGCACTTGTTAAGTTTGTTACCACTGCCGGCGTATCTAAAAGGGAGAATGTGATAGACGTTTCTCTACTTGAATATTGTGTTCGTGAAGAATTAAATGCTACAACGGATCGTGTAATGGCTGTGGTAAACCCCGTTAAGTTGATCATCACTAATTATCCACAGGATCAAACCGAACAATTAGTGGCTATTAATAATCCCGAGGACCCGAATAGTGATACTCGACAGCTTCCCTTTTCTAGGGAAATCTTCATAGAGCGAGAAGATTTTAAGGAGGAAGCCAACCGAAAGTTCTTTCGACTAACTTTAGGAAAAGAAGTTCGTTTAAAGAATGCCTATATTATTAAGGGAGAAAAAGTAATTAAGGATGATCAAGGTGAAGTATACGAAATTCATTGTACTTATGATCCAGATAGTAAAAGCGGATCTGGTTCAGAAGCGAGCATGAGAAAAGTTAAAGGAACGATACATTGGGTTAGTGCATCTCACGCCCTGAATGCAACCGTCAATAATTTCGATCGACTGTTTTTAGATGAAAGTCCAGACCAGCATGGGGATGAACCTTTCCTAAGTTTCCTGAATCCCGATTCGTTGCGCATACAACAAGCTAAAGTAGAACCCTCTCTTAGTGATTTAGGACAAGGAAAGAGCGTACAATTCCAGCGCCTTGGGTATTTTATACTTGATAAAGAAAGTAAGCCAGGAGATCTTGTTTTTAATAAAACCGTTGGACTTAGAGATACTTGGTCTAAGCGTTCTTAGACTCCCCCCCTTTTTTGTTTAAGTTCTGCTGTTTCATCGCCTCCCCAATTTGATTACTAGCAGTAAACGATGCGACCATGTTGTTTAGCATATCGCTTCCTGCTTGAGGAGAGTTGGGTAGTAAGATTAAATTACTATTCGTTTCTTCTCCTATTGATTGGAGTGTGTCATAGTGTTGCGTCACAACAATGAGTGCAGAAGCTTCTTGCGAATTAATTCCCACATTATTTAGTACATCGACAGACTCTTCTAACCCTCGGGCTATTTCTCTTCTTTGATCTGCAATTCCTTGCCCTTGTAACCTTTTACTCTCAGCCTCAGCTTTTGCTTTTTCTACGATTAATATTCTGGCTGCATCACCTTCATATTGAGCGGCTACTTTTTCTCTTTCTGCAGCGTTAATCCTGTTCATTGCTTCTTTCACTTGTGCATCTGGATCGATATCCGTTACTAAGGCTTTGATTATATCGTACCCATAATTAAACATGGCATCATTAAGTTCGCTTTTAACTGCATTAGCGATATCATCTTTCTTTTCAAAAACATCATCCAGTTTCATTTTAGGTACCTCTGCTCTAACGACATCAAATACATAAGAGGTAATTTGGTCTTGTGGGTAGTCTAATTTATAAAAGGCATCATATACTTTATCAGCTAACACCTTATACTGTACAGAAACTTTTAGCTTTACAAATACGTCGTCCTTGGTTTTAGTCTCTACCAGCACATCCAATTGTAATATTTTTAAGCTTAATCTCCCCGCCACTTTATCAATGAATGGAATTTTAATATGAAGACCCGGGTTTCTAATGATTAGAAAACGACCAAACCTTTCTATAATGGCAGACGTTTGTTGCTTGACTATAAAAAGCCCAGATAAAATAATTAGAATTAATAAAAATAAGATAATGTAAGTAGTTATGCTCATCGTAAAATTTTTAGGTTATACTTATTAGACTATCTAATCTATCTAAAGTTACATTTTTTCCAATTAATGATATCATTGGAATCAAATCTGGACCAGATAGGCTACCAACTACAGCGACCCTTAATACCTGCATAAATGCCCCCATACCAATTCCTTCTTCCGATCCCTTTTCTGCGAAATAATCTTTTAGTTTATTACTTTCTATACTTTCAACCCCTTTTTTAATGATAGGAATCACCTTACCAAGGTCATTCTTCTTTATTCTTTGTAGTGATTTTTCGTCATAAGAAGCTGGGTTTTCTATAAAACAGGATATCAGATTAGGAATATCTTCTAGGAGTACAATTCGTTCTTTTATTAATGCTAATACCTCTTTTTTTCTTTTTCCAAATTTTTTTTCAAGGGGTTTAAAATAATAAGCATGCTTTTTAAGTAGCTCATCATTATCTATTAATGCGATGTGCTGTTGATTAATCCACTTGGCTTTATCATAATCAAATCTAGCCCCTCCTTTTTGCAGTTCTTCAATGCTAAAATTATTAACCATCTCCGCTAAGGTCATGATTTCTTTATCTGCTTTCGAACTCCACCCCAATTGACCTATGTAGTTAATATGTGCTTCCGGTAAAAACCCTTTTTCCTTATACCCTTTAGACTCATTCCAAGTTAAAGGGAATACAGGATAACCGTTTTTATCCCCATCTCTTTTGCTTAATTTACCTTTTCCACTCGGGTTTAATATAAATGGTAAATGCATAAATTCAGGCGACTCCCAACCATACCCATCATAGATTAATTGGTGTATGGGTAAAGAGGGTAACCACTCTTCCCCTCTTATCACGGTGGTGATCTTCATTAAATAATCATCTACAACATTAGCAAAATGATATGTGGGCATACCATATTTTTTCAGCAGAATATTATCTTCAAGTTCACTACTGTTAACGGTGACCATCCCCCGTATCAAATCCTTCACAACAAGATTACAATTAGGCGCTACTTTTAGTCTAATAACATAGTCTTTTGCTTCAATCTTTGATAAAGTTTCCTCTTCCGTTAGCGTTAAGCTGTTTTTAAAACTTCCTCTATTCTGCGCATTGTACTTAAACCCTCCAGTTTCTTTTTCACTTTCAGCCCTGGCTTTTTCTAATTCTTCTGTACTATCAAATGCATAGTAAGCATTACCCAGTTCAATCAGCTTATCTATATATTCTTTATAGATTTTTTTCTTTCACTCTGCCGATAAGGCCCAAATTCTCCTCCTTTTATAGGGTCCTCATCCGTCTCCAAACCACACCATGATAACGCCTCGTGTATATAGGATTCACTTTCTTTTATTGATCTTTTTTGATCTGTATCCTCTACGCGCAGTATAAACGTACCGTTGTGTTTTTTCGCATACAAATAATTAAAAAGTGCGGTTCTTAATCCACCGATATGAAGAGGCCCTGTAGGGCTTGGAGCAAAACGTACGCGTTTCATCTTTTTTTTCGCAAATATACTAGGTATCATGGATATTTGCATACTTTAAGATTGTCTATATTTGCATCATGAATTCAGACATTAAATTTTTTGAATTACCTGATTTTAGCATAACGGAAAGCGACCTTTGCAAATGGTTATTTGAGTGTGCGGGCACTTATGGAGTCACAATAAATCAACTTTACTTTAATTTTGTCTCTCCTCAAGCCCTTCTAGACCTTAATCAAACACATTTAGATCATGACACCGATACAGACATAATTACTTTTTCTTACACATCCTCCCCTGATTTAAGTGCAGAAATCTATATATCAACCGAAATGATGATAAAGAACGCTAAAGAGTTTAACGTAAGTCCTGACAATGAGCTTCTTAGGCTCTTGTCCCATGGATTTCTTCATTCCATTGGCTATACTGATAAAACCACTAATGACAAGCAGCTTATGACAACCCAAGAAGATCATTGTATTTCGTTGTTCCACGTGAAACAATCTAATCATGTTTAATCAGACCTATGATGTAATCGTGGTTGGTGGTGGCCACGCCGGTGCAGAAGCTGCAGCCGCAGCCGCTAACATGGGCAGCCGTACGTTGTTGGTTACCATGAACCTGCAAAATATTGCCCAAATGTCTTGCAACCCAGCGATGGGTGGAATTGCCAAAGGCCAGATCATTTGCGAAATCGACGCATTAGGCGGTTACAGTGGTATAGTTTCTGATCAATCCGCGATACAGTTTAAAATGCTTAATCGTTCAAAAGGTCCGGCTATGTGGAGTCCACGTGTTCAATCCGACAGAATGCTTTTTGCGCAGACATGGAGAGAAAAACTTGAGCAAACAGAAGGTCTCGATTTTTATCAGGAAATGGTTACTGATTTGCTCTTTCGATGGGGATCGGATTAATGGTGTTATTACCAGTACAGGGGTAAAGATTTTTTCCAAAACAGTTATTTTAACCAATGGAACATTCCTCAACGGCCTTATACATTTAGGAGAAAAAAATTTTGGCGGTGGACGTGCAGGTGAATCTGCTTCCGTGGGTCTGACCGCTGCTCTACAAAAGAAAGGTTTTATCTCTGGGAGAATGAAAACCGGCACACCTCCCCGTGTTGATGGGCGATCTTTAGACTTTTCAAAAATGCAAGAACAGCCTGGAGACAGCAACCCCAGCACTTTTTCTTATTTGTCCTCTGCCAAACCGCTTAAGCATCAGCGTTCCTGTCATATTACTTATACCAGTGAAGAAGTTCACGATACGTTACGAACTGGTTTCGACCGGTCTCCTATGTTTAATGGTTCAATCAAAAGTACTGGCCCAAGATATTGCCCTTCTATAGAAGACAAGATTAATCGATTTGCCGACAAAGATCGCCATCAAATCTTTGTTGAACCAGAAGGCTGGAAAACAATAGAATATTATATCAATGGTTTCTCTACTTCCTTGCCCCAAGAAGTTCAGTTCGAAGCCCTTCGTAAAGTTGCTGGATTTGAGCAGGTCAAGTTTTTTAGAGCAGGCTATGCTATAGAGTATGACTATTTTCCTCCAATACAATTGAAGCATTCATTAGAGACAAAACTTGTTAAGGGTCTTTTCTTTGCTGGACAAATTAATGGAACCACTGGTTACGAGGAAGCTGCCGCACAAGGTTTGATGGCCGGAATTAATGCGCATCAATACACCACAGAAAGAGACCCCTTTATTCTTAAGAGAAACGAAGCCTATATAGGTGTTCTTATCGATGACTTAATTACAAAAGGTACTGAAGAACCTTATCGCATGTTTACAAGTAGAGCGGAGTACAGAACTTTACTTCGTCAGGACAACGCCGACATCCGTTTAACGCCCCTTTCTCATAAAATTGGACTTGCTGACGATTCCCGTTTGCGTGCTGTAGAAAACAAGCTAGCTGGTACGCGTATTTTAACATCCTTTTATAATAAAACAAGCATAACGCCAGAAGAAGCCAATCCGTTTCTTGAAAAAAAGAATTCTGCGCTTATAAAACAATCCGATAAAATGGTTAAGATTTATTCTAGACCGGGCATAACAAGTGAGGACATGCGTAGTGTGTCAAAAGTTTCCTCTTTTATTTCTAGTCATGACTTACCGCCATCCGTAGAAGAGCAGGTAGAGATACAAATTAAGTACGCGGGCTATATTGAGAAAGAAAAGCTCAATGCCGACAAGCTTTCTAGATTAGAGTCGCTTAAGATACCAGAAGATTTTGATTACCACATACTAGCGTCACTATCTCATGAGGCGAAAGAAAAACTTTCTGCTATTCGCCCTACAACGATTTCTCAAGCCTCTCGTATCAGTGGTATTAATCCAAGCGATATTTCCGTTTTACTCGTTAAATTAGGACGATAATGTTTCACGTGGAACCACCCAACCAAGCCATTCGAATGGCGTGTCCAAAAGATCATTTAGTCACAAAAAAAAACTTTGAGGTGTGGTTAGATCCAGACACACAAATTGCGCAAACGAAACCCAGGCCCGATGAGGAGCACCTATCTTCGTATTATGTTTCAGAAGAGTATATTTCACATACAGATACGCGAAAAACACTTGTTGAAAAAACCTATGCTTTGGTCCAAAGGATTATGTTTTTCAAAAAATCGAAATGGATAAGGACGTTTTTATCTGCTGAAAAGGCATATTTAGATTTTGGTTGTGGCACAGGAGCTTTTGTGGGTTACTTGCAAGAAATAGGATGGAAAGCATTTGGTGTAGAGCCTAACGAAAAGGCAAGAAAAGTGTATAACAATCCAAACATAGTAGATTCTTTAGATAAAATAGCAGAAGATTCTTTTGACTGTATTGCATTGTGGCACGTATTAGAACATCTTCCTCAGCCGAAAAGCACACTCCAAAAGCTTACCCCATTACTTACCGAAAAAGGCAAATTGTTTTTAGCAGTTCCAAATTATAAATCATGGGACGCTAAGCATTATAAAGACCATTGGGCTGCTTATGATGTGCCCAGACATTTATGGCATTTTTCTTATCAGGGTCTTGGTGCTTTAGCACAAGAATTAAACCTAAAAGTGGTTCTTAAAAAGGGCTTGTTTTTTGACGCTCTTTACGTTTCTTATTTATCAGAAAAGCACAAGAATAAAAGTTTACCGCTGATTAGAGGCGTAATAAAAGGGTTTTATTCAAATTTTAAAGCTTACTTTTCTGAAGAATATTCTTCCATTCTTGTAGTCCTTGAAAAGGATAGTTAACGCTCTTTCTGGTGTAACAACCGTGTTAATTGAACACAAAAATCTGAGAATAAAATTTTTGCGTTAGCATTTCTTTCTATGGCATAACTGCTTTCTTCAAAAAGTTTAATTAGTGAAGTTATATTATCGCTATGTACGTAAGGAGCAAACTTTTCTAACGAAAAGCCTGTTAATGATTTAAAGGAGACTAAAGGATGGGTTTGGTAAGATATAAGTAAGGCTTGCCTAATAAACTCTGACCCATAGACCAAAAAGGATTTTTGAATAGGTCTGCTGAGTTTCGCCATTTTGTTTGACCAATGCATTAAATCAATTGAAACAGCTTTTTCTCCTTTTCCCGCAAGAAAAGCGGAACGCAAGCAGCCAATTAATAGCTCTTCTAATAACTTAGTGTCCTCACCACTTTCTAATAATTGAAAAGCTAATTTTAAATCCCCTTGTGATCGATTAGCAATTTCTTGGGCTTTGTTTTCATCTACACCGTTTTTATCTATAAGGTGATTCTTTATTTCATCAGCTTTTACTGGACGAAGTTTAATTAATTGACACCTAGATTTAATCGTAGGTAAAAGGGTTTCTTCGTTCGGAACTACAAAAATGAAGTAGGTGTTTTGCGGAGGCTCCTCAATTAATTTGAGTAATTTATTTGCTGCCTGAATATTTAATCGTTCTATTCCCCAAAGCACACAAACTTTGTTTTTACCTAAATAGGCTTTTAAAGATAAGCGCTTAAAGATTTGAGTAGCTTCTTCTACCCCTATATTTCCTTGCTTGTTTTCTGACCCAATTTGTGCCAACCAATCATACAACGATCCATATAGATTATTATTTACAAAACTTCGCCAGTCGTTAATGTAATCAGCACAATTTGGTTTACTTTTTATAGAAGAAGAGGTTGTTACCGGGTAAACAAACTGTAAATCAGGGTGTTGAATGGCTTTTTCCTGAGAATCGGGTATTTCAGTATAGAGTAAGGAAAAAGCTAAATCAAGCGCAAGAGCGAGCCCTCCTCTACCTCCATGATCTATAATACACTGAGCGTGTGGGATTTGTGATAAGCTTAGCGCCTGTAATAAATCCCTTTTTATTGCTTTTTGACCGATAGTTAATGAAAATGACATATGCGAATATAAAAAGAATAGGCCGAGTATTGTTTAAATAATTTAAGGGCTACAGAAAAGAAATATGGCTAACTTTGTGCCAAATTATTTTCCATGAATACAATTGAGCAAATTGAGTTAAAAGACAAAAAAGTAATTATCCGAGTAGATTTTAATGTGCCATTAAACGAACAGAATGAAGTCACTGACGACACAAGGATTCTTGCGGCAAAACCAACAATTGATAATATTTTAGAAGCAGGAGGTAGCTGTATACTAATGTCCCACTTAGGAAGACCTAAAGGGATTACCCCTGAATTATCATTAAAGCACATCGTTAAAAAAGTAGAAAGTGTTCTTGGAAAGCCCATTCAGTTTGCCAATGACTGTATAGGACAAGAAACCGCAACTCTAGCTAAAAACCTTTTAGCAGGTGAGATTTTACTTCTAGAAAATCTTCGCTTTTATGATGAAGAAACTCAAGGTGATCAGAACTTTGCAAAGCAACTAGCAGAGCTTGCAGATGTTTACGTTAACGATGCTTTTGGTACAGCACATAGAGCACACGCATCTACTACCCTTATCGCTCAATTCTTTGCTAATGAAAACAAGGCTGTTGGTAAGTTATTAGAACAGGAAATTAGCGCCATAGACAAAGTTCTTAAAACAGGTGAAAAGCCTGTATTAGCTATTTTAGGAGGATCTAAAGTTTCTTCAAAAATTACGATTATTGAAAATATACTCGCCAAGGTAGATCATTTGATTATTGGAGGAGGAATGGCTTACACTTTTGTAAAAGCACAAGGAGGAAAAGTTGGAAATTCCATTTGCGAGGACGATTATTTAGACTATACCTTGGGATTATTAGAAAAGGCGAGGGAGAACAACGTACAAATTCATTTACCAATTGACGTTGTTGCAACAACGGATTTTTCTAACGACACAGAGCGTAAAACAATGAAAATCAACAATATAACTAGCGGATGGGAGGGCTTAGATGCTGGGCCAGAATCAATAGAGCGCTTTAAAAAGGTGGTGATGGATTGTAAAACAATCTTATGGAATGGTCCTTTAGGAGTTTTTGAATTTTCAAATTTTGCTGAGGGTACAATAGCGCTTGGCACAGCGATTGCACAGAGCACTAAAGAGGGAGCCTTTTCTCTGGTCGGAGGAGGTGACTCCGTTGCTGCGGTTAAACAATTTGGATTCGAAGAGAAGGTCAGCTATGTGTCTACCGGTGGTGGAGCCATGCTAGAAAGCTTAGAGGGAAAAGTATTACCAGGAATAGCCGCCTTAAAAAGTTAATTATAATACACAACTATGGGGTTTAAATTATGTAAGATCTTTTTTTTTGTTTTTATCATTTCTTGTGATTCCTCAAAACAGCAAGCTTTTGTCCCCGACTCTAGTGGAAATATAAACCATCTAACTGTGGTAATGGACCAGACCGCCTGGAATGGCAATTTAGGACAAACCGTAAGAGATGAAATTGCCACCATTTATGAAGGTTTGCCGATCGATGAACCCAGTTTTAACCTTAGGTATCTAGAACCCAAAGCATTTACAGGCTTTGGACGACATGGAAGAAATGTGTTATGGTGTAGAACAGATAGTATTAATAGATTTCAGCTAGTACAAGATCAATTTGCTAGGCCACAAATTGTTGTAAATATTAAGGGTGAAGATGAAGAGATAATAGCGGAATATATTAAAGAAAATGCGTCTCTCATTGTTAGAAGTATACAAGAAAATGAGCGAAAAGAAAAAATACGCAGAATGCTAAAGTCTCCATCAAAAGAGACTACTTTAAGCGAAAAATTTGGAATTTCACTTACCTATTCTTCCTCCTACAAAACAGTAAAAGACACGTCTAATTTTGTTTGGATAGAAAAACCCATTTTAAAAGGGAGCATGAACTTAATTGCTTACACTCTTCCATTGGAATCTTTTGACACAAAATCTTTAAGTGAAGTAATTAAATTAAGGGATTCTATAGGAAAAGTTTATCTTCCAGGAAGATTGCCAAACACCCATATGATTACAGAAAAAGCTTATAAGCCTTACTTTTATAGTACCTCTTTAGCTGGCCAAAAAGCCTATTTGATTAAGGGGATGTGGGAAGTAAAAAGAGATTTTATGGCGGGTCCCTTTGTACAATACATATTTCAACATCCTAAAAAAGAAAAATGGCTCGTAATAGAAGGGTTTGCATTTGCTCCTTCTGTATCTAAAAGAGACTATATGTTTGAACTCAATAGTATATTGAGTACTTTAAAATTCAAAGAAATAAAAGGGGACTAATCTTCCTTTTTTTGCTCTTCTTCTTCCTCTTTGGTGGCTTTTTTAAACTCTTTAATACCACTACCAAGGCCACGCATTAGTTCAGGAATTTTTCTCCCTCCAAAAAGAAGCAAAACAATTACTAAAATCAAGATGACTTGTTGAGGCCCAATAGCTCCAAAAAAAATCGATGCAGATATCATAGGTTGGATTTTAAACAAATGTAAACATAATTTTATCGCTTGTAAAACGATTTGAGGAGAGAAAGGAAGAATATTTCCAAGATGGATTCTTTATATTTGTGTGGAATGAAAAAAGAAACAACTAGACGGCAACGTATATGGAAGAAATTACTAAGCCGTTATCGCTTAGTAATCCTTAATGAAGAAACTTTTGAGGAACAACTTTATTTCCGCTTAACACGTTTAAATGTTATAATCATTACCACTTTCTTCATCGCATTGTTGTTTACTGGAACCATCCTTTTTGTAGCATATACACCCATTAAGGAATACATGCCAGGATATGCTTCTACACAAATGAGAAAACAAGCAGCAGAAAACGCCTTTCGATTAGACTCCTTAATGAAAGCCTATCATCAATCACAATTACATTTAGGATCTATCAAAAAAGTGCTTCTTGGTGAAATTGAATTTGAAGAACTAGAAGAGCGTTTAAGTTTCATTGATTCCCAGAAAGTTTTGACGAAAGAAATTCCTAAGCGCGGCAAAGAAGACTCTATTTTAAGATCATTAGTGGAACAAGAGGATAAATATTCATTTACCAATACAACAGAAAGTAATGTAAACTTTGTCTTGTTTCCTCCTGCTATTGGTGACATATCTCAGGCTTATGATCTTACAAATAAACATTACGCAGTGGATATCGTATTAGAAGAAAATTCGCCCATAAAGGCAGTTGCAGAAGGGATTGTTATTTTTTCTGAATGGACTGCAGATACGGGCTATGTGATTATTTTAGAACACCCCTATGGTTTATTATCCGCTTACAAGCATAACGCCTCTTTAAGTAAATCGCAAGGGGAAAGCGTACAGGCTGGAGAAGTTATTGCCACGGCAGGAGATACGGGCGAGTATTCAACAGGTTATCATCTTCATTTTGAATTATGGAGCGATGGTTTTCCCATGGATCCAGAAAACTTCATTGATTTTACAAACAGATAGCCAAAAAAGAATAGGTTCCTGTTAAGAGAATAAATAAACAGAAATACAGTAAAACCCACAAAGATGGTGAAAAGATTAGCGGCTAGAATATTTGCTAGTTATATTGTTATTAAGAATAAAAAATGGAAAAACAATCCCAATAAATCACAAAAGGAGACATTCCAATACTTGATTAATACTGCGCGGGATACAGAATTTGGAAAAGACCATGGGTTTAGTGAAATCAAA
Source organism: Flavobacteriaceae bacterium (assembly GCA_038143595.1). Lineage (GTDB taxonomy): Bacteria > Bacteroidota > Bacteroidia > Flavobacteriales > Flavobacteriaceae > Arcticimaribacter. The sequence continues at coordinate 166,734 of JAYQME010000003.1, forward strand.
AATTACACGGATTTTAAAGAACGAGTTCCTATAAAAGATTACGAAGGAATAAAGGGTTATGTAGAATCAATTATATCTGGTAAAAAAGACGTTTTATGGCCAGGGGTTCCATTGTATTTTTCTAAAACGAGCGGAACAACTTCCGGAGCAAAATACATACCGATTTCAAAAGAATCTATGCCTACACACATTAATGCGGCCAGAGATGCCTTATTAACCTATATACACACCACGGGCAAAACCTCTTTTTTGTCTGGAAAGCAAATTTTTTTACAAGGAAGCCCAACACTTTCTAAAAAGGGAGGCATTTCATTAGGAAGGCTTTCAGGTATTGTAGCCCACTATGTACCTAGTTATTTACAAAAATCTAGAATGCCTAGTTGGGAAACTAATTGTATTGAAGATTGGGAACAAAAGGTGGAAGCAATTGTAGAAGAAACCTTGCCTGAAAAAATGACCTTAATTGGAGGAATTCCTTCGTGGGTTCAAATGTATTTTGAAAAAATAACCCAAAAAACAGGTAAAAAAGTGGCCGATGTATTTCCACAATTTTCATTGTTTGTTTATGGTGGGGTTAATTATGAACCTTATCGGTCGGTTTTTAATAGTTTGATAGGAAAATCGGTGGATACCATAGAATTATTCCCAGCATCAGAAGGGTTTTTTGCTTATCAAGATGAGCAAGACAAAGAGGGTTTATTGTTACTTCTCAATAATGGTGTTTTTATGAATTTATTCCTGCAGATGAATTTGGCACGGATAATCCAAGTCGTTATTGTTTGGATGAAGTTCAAATAGGGGTTAATTATGTTTTAATATTATCAACGACTGCAGGACTTTGGGGTTATAACATAGGCGACACAGTACGATTTGTCTCTACCCATCCATATAGAATAGTTGTTACAGGTCGTGTAAAACATTTTATTTCAGCATTTGGAGAGCATGTAATCGGTAAGGAAGTGGAAACGGCCATTAAAGAAGCGACAGCAGGAACCACAATTAGAATAAACGAGTTTACGGTTGCTCCCCAAGTAAATCCAAAGGAGGGATTGCCCTATCATGAGTGGTTAATAGAATTTGATGTGCCTCCCACTGACTGGAAGAAGTTTGAAAAAGATCTTGATCATGCAATGGAGTCCCAAAATGTCTACTATCAAGACCTTATACAAGGAAAAGTTTTGCGTAATTTAGTGGTTACAGCTGTAGAAAAAAACGGATTCCAAAAGTATATGAAATCAATTGGTAAACTAGGGGGTCAAAACAAAGTTCCTAGATTAGCAAACGACCGTAAGATTGCGGATAATCTTAAAACAGTATCTTAATGAAAAACAACAATTTGCTGGTTACTGGAGCTTTAGGATTCATAGGTGCTCATTTTGTTCATTATTATAGGGCTAAACACCCTAGTGCGAAACTTATTATCTTAGATAAAAACACTTATGCAGCAGACTATGGTCGATTAAAAGGTTTCATAGATACAGATAAAATCGTTTATATAGAAGGTGACATTTCCAATGAGGAAACTGTGCGGAAAGTTTTTGATAGCTATCGACCCATGAGGGTAGTTAATTTCGCTGCAGAATCACATGTGGATAATTCTATTGAAGGGCCAGGGATATTTCTTGAAACAAATGTGAATGGCACCTTTATCCTATTGGAAGCTGCAAGAAAATTGTGGATGGCAGCACCTCACCAAGTAAAAGCCGAATATGAAGAGGCTAGATTTTATCAAATTTCTACAGATGAGGTTTTCGGCTCATTAGGGGACCAAGGGAAGTTTAGCGAATCCTCAAATTACGCACCAAACAGCCCTTATAGTGCATCTAAAGCATCGGCAGATCATTGGGTAAGAAGTTATTTTCACACCTTTGGTTTACCTACCCTTTTAACACAATGTTCCAATAATTTTGGCCCTCACCAACACAGTGAAAAATTAATTCCTACAGTGATTAGAACGGCATTAAAAGGAGAGTCTGTTCCTATTTACGGGACAGGCAAAAACATTCGTGATTGGTTATATGTCGAGGATCATTGTTCGGCCATTGAACTTGTATTAAACAAAGCAACTCCTGGAGAGACTTATACAATTGGCGGTAATGCAGAGCGAAATAATTTATCGATTTGTGAAACCATTTTGGCACAATTAGATATTTTAAACCCAAAGCCTGATGGAAAAAGCTACAAAGAACAAATTTCTTTTGTATCAGACAGGCCAGGGCACGATTTCCGTTATGCTATTGATGCTAGCAAAATAGCAAATGAACTGGGTTGGACTCCTCAGCATAGTTTTGAAGAGGGTTTAGAAAAGACAGTCTCATTTTATTTTGAGAAGTATAAAGAGGGATCATAAATTATAAGGTATGAAAGGAATTATATTGGCAGGAGGAAAAGGAACTCGTTTACATCCATTAACACTTTCGGTTAGTAAACAGTTAATGCCTGTTTACGATAAGCCAATGATTTATTACCCAATATCAACGTTAATTGAGGCGGGGATTCATGAAATCCTTATCATTTCAACTCCAGAAGACATTCCTTTTTTTAAACGGTTACTAGGGAATGGTTCTCAATGGGGATGTACCTTTTTCTATGAAATACAAGAAGCGCCGAAAGGACTTGCAGAAGCTTTTTGATCGGAGAAAAGTTTATCGATAATTCTCCTGTGGCTCTTATTTTAGGCGATAATTTATTCCATGGAACAAAAGTTTTTAATCATGCCGCCAATCTAAAATCACTAAAAGGAGGACAAATATTTGCTTATCATGTCAAGGACCCACAATGTTACGGAGTCGTAGAGTTTGATATAGATTATAACGTGATCGGACTAGAGGAAAAACCTGCAAACCCCAAATCAAATTTTGCCATCCCGGGAATTTATTTTTATGATCAAACGGTGGTTCAAAAAGCTAAAAACTTAGCGCCTTCCTCCAGAGGAGAGTTAGAAATCACAGATATTAATAAGGCGTACCTCAACGAAAACACGCTCAGAGTAACCCCACTTGAACTAGGGTCTGCCTGGTTAGATACGGGAACGATAGAGTCATTAATGGAGGCAGGTCAATATGTCCAAGCATTGCAGTCTCGCCAAGGGATACTCGTAGGCTCACCAGAGGTAGCAGCATATAAGAGTGGTGCAATTAGTAGAGCTCAGTTTCAAGAGTTGGCCAAAGGCTTATCAAAAAGTGCTTATGGAGACGCCATTAAATCATTTGTGACAAGATGATTTTTGAAAAAACCCCTTTAATCGATTGTTGGATTATCCAACCCAAGGTACACGGAGATGACCGAGGCTCTTTTATGGAGTGTTTTAAAAAGGAATTATTTGAATCTACGGTAGGACCAATTTCATTTATTCAGGAGAACGAGGCAGTTTCATCTTATGGAGTAATCAGAGGCATGCATTTTCAAAAAGACGCAGACGCACAGTCTAAGCTGGTTCGTGTTGTCCAAGGGTCTATTATTGATATTGTGATAGATTTGAGAGAAGATTCACCGACCTATAATAAGAGTTTTCGTATTGAGTTAACTTCAAAAAACAAAAAACAACTTTTTGTTCCTAAAGGTTTTGCTCATGGCTATGGAGTAACTTCAGACGCTGCAGTGGTTGTTTACAAAGTAGACGCCCCGTATAAGAAAGACGCCGAAAGTGGAATATCTCCGCTAAACCCCACTTATCATTTAGATTGGGGAATTCCAAAAGAGAATCAAAAAATAAACAAGAGAGACTTGAATTGGTAGAGGGATGCAAAAGACAATATTAGTTACGGGTGCATCTGGCCAATTAGGGCAGACCTTTCAGGGGTTAAAAAACAAAATCTCTAAATACAATTGGGTTTTTTGTACAAGAGAAGAATTAGACATTGCTAACGCCAGCGAGATAAAGACGATTTTTTCTAAGTATAAGCCAGACTATTGCATCAATGCAGCTGCCTACACCAATGTGCGTATGGCTGAGCAAGAAAAAGAATTAGCCTTTAAGATTAATACAGAAGGAGTAGGTTATTTAGTCAACGAGTGCAACAAACAGAAAGTAATTTTGTTTCATATATCGACAGATTATGTTTTTGATGGGCAAAAAAAAGTTCCTTATTTAGAGCATGATCAACCCAATCCTTTGAATGTTTATGGACAAAGCAAAAGGGCTGGTGAGCAGGTGGTACTTGAACAGTCTAAGCACGCTTATATCATCCGAACCTCTTGGTTGTATGCCAAGGAGCATGGTCAAAATTTTTATAGATCGATCTTAAAAAAAGCACTTACAGGCGAATCGCTTCAAGTGGTGGACGATCAAATAGGAACCCCAACCTCAACAAATGAGTTAGCCAGATTTCTTCTTCAATTAATTCAAGAGCTCCCAGAAAAAGGAATCTATCATTGTGGAGGAAAAAAACACAATCTTGGTATGAATTTGCAAAAGATATTTTAAAAGACCATCAACTGTCTGTACCAATTCAACCCATTAAAACACCAAAAGATTCATTAAGCCGACCTTCTTACAGCGCTTTAGCAACAGAAAAAACATTGACCCCTTGAAATATGTCGTTATTATCCCTGCGCATAATGAAGCCCATTATCTTCCGGGCTTGCTAGACATTTTAATGGCGCAAATTAATTTACCCGATCAAATAGTCTTGATAAACGACGCCTCTGCAGACAATACAGAAGCAATTATGCAGGATTATACAAATAAGTATGCACGGATTAATTATATAAACCGACCTTCAGCAAAAACACATCAACCCGGAGCTAAGGTTGTTGACGCTTTTAAAGAAGGGCTTAAAAGGATAAAGACACCTTATGACATTCTGGTCAAATTAGATGCCGACTTGTTATTACCGAATGATTATTTTAAGGTTTTACTGAATGTGTTTAAGGACCCTAAAGTCGGTATAGCAGGAGGTTTCTGTTACGAGCAAAATGAAAAAGAGGAATGGGAGAAAAACCATCCAATGCACAACGATCATGTTCGTGGAGCATTTAAGGCATACAAAAAGGAGTGTTACGATCAAATAGGGGGATTAGCTTCCGCGATGGGCTGGGACACCTTAGACGAGCTTTTAGCGCGACACAAAGGCTTTTCTGTGTTGTCCCTAGAACAACTTAAAGTAAAACATTTGCGGCCCTTAGGCAGTGCCTATTCCTCCCCTAAGGTAGCGCGGCTCCAAGGACAAGCTTTTTATCGAATGCGTTACGGATTTTTTATTGGGTTTTTAGCAATGAGTAAGCACGCATGGAATAAAAGGTCAGTACCTATTTTTTTGGGATTGTTAATAGGGTTTTTTAGCGCATTCCTTGAAAGAAGTTCATTTTTAGTAAATCCAACCGAAGGCACTTTTATTCGCAAGTACAGATGGAATCAAATTAGATTTAAAAAGGATTGAACGAATTGGGCTTTTTAAACCTTTTGCTTGTTTATCTTTGTATAGAAAAATTTATTCATGAATATACTTATCATTGGCGGGGGCGGAAGAGAACACACCTTCGCCTGGAAATTAGACCAAAGTCCCATTTGCAATCAATTATTTGTAGCACCGGGTAATGCGGGAACAGCACAAATAGCCACGAACCTCTCCATTGGAGTGAATGATTTCGAAAAGATAAAACAAGCGGTAATTGATCATCAGATTGATATGGTGGTCGTTGGTCCAGAAGATCCATTAGTAAATGGCATCCATGATTTCTTTTTAGCAGATGATGCGTTAAAGCATGTCGCGGTTATTGGTCCACAAAAAGAAGCTGCTAAGCTTGAAGGAAGTAAGGAATTTGCCAAAGAATTTATGAAAGCACATGGTATTCCTACCGCTCAATATGCTAGTTTCACGGCCGAAACAATTGAGGAGGGAAAAGCTTTTTAGAACAAATGAATTCTCCATACGTATTAAAGGCCGACGGTTTAGCTGCGGGTAAAGGGGTCTTGATTATTGAAGATATTGTAGAGGCTAAAGCAGCGTTAACCGAAATGTTGGTTGGCCAAAAGTTTGGCGCTGCATCGACCACCGTCGTGATCGAAGAGTTTTTGGCAGGAATAGAATTATCTTGTTTTGTTTTAACAGACGGGAAAAACGCCTTAACACTCCCGATGGCCAAAGATTATAAACGAATAGGAGAAGGTGATACCGGCTTAAATACTGGAGGGATGGGAGCCATTTCACCCGTTCCTTTTGTTACCCCTGCGTTTGAACAAAAAATACAAGATAGGATTGTAAAACCCACGATTGAAGGCCTTCAAAAAAGTAAATTACCCTTTAAGGTCTTTGTATTTATCGGTTTAATTAAAGTAGGAGAAGATCCTTATGTGATTGAGTATAACGTTAGAATGGGAGACCCAGAAACAGAGGTGGTACTTCCAAGAGTTAAAAACGACTTTGTTGAAATTCTAACCGCTACGGCTAAAGGAAAACTGAATGAAATTACTTTGGAAACCGATGAGCGTTCTGCGACAACTGTGATGTTAGTTTCTGGTGGATATCCAGAAGCTTACCAAAAAGGCAAAGTAATGAATGGAATTGACGAACCGACTGAAAGTATCCTTTTTCACGCAGGGACATCATTAGATCAGGGTAAAACGGTCACTTCTGGAGGTCGAGTACTTGCGGTAACCTCCTATGGCAAGGATTTTAATAAAGCACTAAAACAGTCTTATCAAACCATCGAAAAAATATCTTTCGAAGGAATGAATTATAGAACAGATTTAGGTTTCGATTTATAGGAAAGAGTGGGCAGAAGGATCTTTATTTTCTTCTCCACGATCGTTAAAAATCTTAAGTTGATTAATCCAATAGATCATAGCGATAGATCCAATTAATAGAAACAAAAAGTTTATGCCATTAGCGATCCACCAATTATCCAACTCTAAATTTGTTAGGGTTTGGTGCGGAAGAAGTAATATCTCTTCAAATAACCAGGCTATTGCTTCAAAAAAATCTTTCATTTTGAGATAAGTTTTTATTTACCTTGCAAAAGTATGAAAATTCTAAGCAGAAGAAAACAGATAAATCACTTAAATATAACAGCGGTGAATGATAAAGTAAAGAAAAAAATTCACGAAGATGATTTCGCTTTTATTTAAAAGAGCCAGTATTCTCAGTTACCTAATCGCCTTTGTTCTATTGGGGCTAACAGTTTATGCAGAGGGTATTCTTTTAAACAGTAATCAGCAGTTTGTAGGGGAAAAAATAATTTCTTTTTTATTCTTGTCGTTACTCATGTTAGCGATTGATTGGACAATTAAAAGGCAATACTGGGCTGCTCAATCCAACTACCATTTATATGTATTTGTTCTTTTGTCATTTGTTTTACCAAAAAGCGGATGGGATAACTGGAGGCTTATTTATTTTTTTCTCTTTTGGCTAGCCATGACGAATATCTTTTCTTCTATTCAGAGCATATCAAAAGAAAAGTATCTTTTTAACGCGGGCTTTTTCATGGGACTAGCTGCTATGTTTTATCCAGAAGGAATTGTTTTTTATCCTTTTATATGGGTTTTACTCTTTCTACAAGAGCAATTTAATGCCAAAGCTATCGTCTTAACGGCACTCCCTATGTTTTCTCTATACTTACTTGAGGTAATTCTTCACTTTTTTTAGACGGAATGACTCTTTTTTCTTTCCCGGATTTTTCTAAACTTACCTTGTCTTTCGAATTTAAGCAGACCATTCTAGCGAATTTATGGTGGCCCTTTGTTTTGATCATCTTCATTATTTCATCGATTCTTCATTTTATAGATACCCGTTCAAAAAGCTCTTCTTATGTGTTTGGAATTAACAGCCTTTTTGCTTTAGGGTTAATGGGGCTATTAATAGGATTTGTTACACGAAACACCTCTTCCTATGCATGGATTCTTTTTATAATGACCACTTCCACATTATCTACACGTATGTTAGAAATGATTAAGAGTACATGGATTAGAGAGGGGTTATTAATTGCTTTATTGGCCGGTGTTTGCCTGAGTAAACTTGAGGCATATAACATTTTTTAAGTCTTCTTAATTTTTTAAAAAGCACTTCTCAATAAGAATAATTGTATCTTTGAACGATTCGATTTTTGATATAAAATGCTAGACCTTTCGATTGTAATTGTTAATTATCGTTCCTGGGATAAATTAACACTATGCTTGGATTCTCTTTTAGCACAAGGAACGGTAATTAAGCAAATAATTGTATCAGATAATAACTCTGAGGATAATCAGATAAGCACTTTTTCCTCTAAATATCCGAGGGTCATTTGGCAAGAGAATGAGCACAACGGCGGGTTTGCTTATGGCTGTAACCAAGGGGCAAGTATAGCCACGGGGAAGTGGTTGTTGTTTCTTAACCCCGACACAGAATTGCCTCCAAATACGCTAGCGTCATTATTAAAATTTTGTGAGAAAAACCCTACCCATAAATTAATTGCTATTAAGCAAATTACTTCTGAAGGAAAATTGAATTACCCTTTTGGAATATTTCCGAATGCGTTAAATCAAAATGGATTCCTAAGAAGTATGGAGCGCACATTCATTAAAACGAGTCAATCTAAAAAGAAACTAACTTCTTCAGTGATTGGATATCCAGATTGGATAGCAGGTTCCTTTGTTTTATTAAGAAAAACAGACTTTGACCTTATAGGAAAATGGGATGAACGTTTTTGGTTGTATTATGAAGATATCGACTTTTCAAAACGCGCTCAATCCTTGGGTATGTCCCCAGTGTTGTTAAATAACTGGACCTGTATCCACAATCATGGAGGGGCTTCTAGAAAGACCCGTAAAACGAAAGTCCTTACCAAAACGCATGTTCTTATTTCTGCGCATAAATATTTAGATAAGTACCTGTCTTTTCCCCAAAAACAACTGGGTCAGTTTCTACTCTTTTTAGGGTGTTTATTTAACGCCCTGTTTATACCGACAAAAACAAAAAGAGCTATTTTTGTACGGATGTTAGCCTTCTGGTATGCAGGTAAATATCCCAATAAACAATAAAAAAACAAGGTAAATCATGCTGTTTTTACAAATGCTTTATTGCCTTCAATCAAATAAATAAAGTTAGATATGTGGTTAAGAAAGAGGAAGAAAGATTCTTTTTTATAGACCTCTTTTAGGTGTTTATTTAGGAGACGCTATGAACCCATTTATTTAATGGAAAAAAGAAAAGAATGTTATATCGATTATCAGAATTAAAAATATTAGTCTATCGTTTGCTGTTGGCATATGTTGTGTTTACAATAAGTCGAATTTTATTTATTGTATATAATTTGGATGTCATTCCTGTATCAAGCTTAACAGAGGCGATTTATCTATGTTATTTGGGTATACGTTTTGATACCACCAGTATCTTATATTTGGTTTCTCCGTTTATTATTTTAAGCCTTCTACCAGGATCTTTTATTTTTAATAAGGTTTACCAAAAAATAGTGAAGGGGTTTTATTTTTTTGGAGGCTCGCTAGGGTTGTTTTATAATTTTATTGATTTAGTTTATTATCCTTTCAATTTGATGAGGATGAACGCGAATTTTTTAGAGTCTATAGAAAACGAGGAAAATAAGCTTACTCTATTGCTCCATTTTTCTTCTGTTTATTTCTATCTAATCGTACTTTTTGGGTTAATTATGCTTGCCTGGGTCTATTTCTATGATAGACAGAAGCTTACACCAATTATTATTCAATCCCGTAAGAATTATTATCTAGAGTCGGTCATTCTTTTTTTTGGTGTAATCACCCTTAGTATTGGTGGGATTAGAGGAGGAAATTTCAAAAAAAGCACGCGCCCAATAGGGACAATACATGCCATGGAGAAAGTTGAAAACCCTCAACATGCAGACATTGTTTTAAACACCCCCTTTTCTATTTTCAGAACACTAGGGAAGGTAGATATCCAACGGCAGATTAAACATGATGAACCTTTGGTAAAAAAGGTACTCAGGCCGATTAAGTTTTATCCACCCAGTAAGCAAGACTCTATTAAGCCCAATGTGGTCTTATTTATACTAGAGAGTTTTGGTAGAGAATATTGGGGAACATTAAATGAGGAAACCAAGATTCCTAACTTTGAGTCTTTCACACCATTTCTAGATTCATTAGGGAAACACAGTTTAAGGTTCCCTAATTTTTATGCAAACGGTAGAAAATCAATTCACGCAATGCCTGCAATTTTAGCGGGTATTCCTTCGTTCAAAACAGGATACACGACCTCTCCATTTGTTTTACAACCCGTAGAATCGGTCGTTTCAATCCTTAATAAACAAGATTACGACACTTCATTTTTTCATGGGGCACCTAATGGCTCAATGGGTCTGTTAGGGTTTTCTTCTGTACTCGGTTATGATCACTATTATGGGTTTGATGAATATGGTAAAAAAGAGGATTTTGATGGATACTGGGGGATATGGGATCACCTCTTCTTAGACTTTGTAAAAGAAACAATTGACGATAAAGAAGGACCTTTTTTTAGCACGATATTTACAGTAAGCTCTCACGAACCATATATTGTTCCTGATCAATTCAAAGGTAAGTTTAAAAAGGGATATAATCCAATGCACCAATCTGTTGGCTATACTGATTTTTCGCTTCAGCAGTTTTTCGAAAAAGCCAAGCAGGAAGATTGGTATGAAAATACCCTCTTTATTTTTACCGCAGATCACGTTAACAAGACACATTTTCCCTTTTATGAACAAACGATTAATCGGTTTGCTAATCCATTAATGATTTTCTCCCCCAAAGGATTATACAAAGGAGTTAATAGGGAGCTTGGTCAACACATGGACATTTATCCTACCATTGTAGATTTAATTGGCTATGACCAGCCATTTAGAAGCTGGGGACAAAGCCTTATTTCATCACCTGTACAAGAACCTTACGTGATTAATTTTTTTGGGGGCTCAAGTTATTTTATCATGGATGATAAGACCATTATTGTTTCCGATGGAGACAATGTGAAGGGTGTGTATAATGCATCAGACAAAGGTTTAGAAAACAACCTAATGAATCAACTAACAAACCCAGAAGTAGATAAACTTCAACAAAAGATGGAAATGTTTATTCAAGATTACATGAATAGAATCATTGATGGTAACCTTTCTTATGAAAGCGAAACGCTAAAATCAAACCCTTAGGAGCGCGCGGTTTTATAAACGGTAATTAATTGTTTAGCCACAACTTTTATATCCCAATGAATGATCGATTTTCGCAATTGACTTTCGGCAAAGTAAAGTTCGTTTTCAACAATTTTATTGATCTGTTCCTTTAAGTAGTTGGTGTCTCCTTTTGTAAAAAGAAAGCCATTTACATTGTTTTCAATAAGTGAAGAGTGGATGCCAACATCTTTGGTGGCAATAACGGAACAGCCACAGGCCATAGCTTCTAGAGGGACAAGGGAAAATCCTTCAGAAAACGAGGCGTTAATTATGAGGCTACACCGATGATAAAAAGATCGAATGTCAGGAGTGGGTTCTTCAAAAATAACTTGAGACTGAATCTTTTCTTTTGAGGCTAAATCTTGTAGTTGATTTGCATAGTTTGCTTTATCAATTTTCCCAATGATTCTTAAAGACCAATCAGGATTTTCCTGTAAAAAAGGGATTAACCCTTCTAGCACAACCGCTTGGCCTTTCATTGGTCGAACTCTCCCCACAACACCAATTGTTTTTCTTTCTTTGATTGGAAAGTTTCCAGGGATAAAATAATCTAAATCGATGCCGTGGGGAACCACATCGCTTTTATTGGGCGAAGTAAAAGAAGCCTTTGGTGTTAAATAAATGCATCTATCGGCTTTATTCATTAAAAACCGTGTTATTCCCGAGGGAGTTGTTGCAGAGTGACGGGTAAAGTACAAGCTGAACTTAGCTCCAAAAAACCGGAGTAATAAAGCCCCTAACATTTCATTATTCCTATGTACATGAACTACTGTAGGAGTCTTTCCATAGAGAACCTTTAACAAGTCAAATAGTTTTATTTTTTCTCCTGAAATACCATAACCAAAAAGATAGGTGGGAAGATCCTTTTTTAGAAAGGGTAATAACTGTTCAATACTTCTTGTCACCCCTGTCTTGCGACGGTGGAAATGAAAATGAATGATAGAAAATGAGGTTACTTTGGTCACCGTGATTTAATTAAACATCATCATAGTCAAAAGTAACAGAGGAAGATGTTGGATAAGCTTGACATGTCAAGACCAAGCCTTCTTCAATTTCTTCATCAGTAAGCACTTGATTACTTTCCATCTTTGCTGAACCCTCAGTCACCTTAGCAATACAGCTACAACAGACCCCTCCTTGACAAGAATAAGGCACCTCAATTTTCTGTTGTAAGGCACTATCTAGTAAAGTTTTATTTGATTTTGATGTGATTTCGTAAACCTCCTCGTCAGACTTAATGGTCAGCTTAACCTTATTCTCTGTTTGGTTGAGGTTTTCCTTTTCAGTAGCGCTCGCAGTAAAAAGCTCAAAATGGATGTTTGATTCGGTCATGTTTTTATTCACTAAAGTGTCTTTAACCAGGTGAATCATGGCTTCAGGACCACAAATAAAAACTTGACTAGGAAGAGATTCCATTTTATTGAGTGCAAAGTTTACAGTTGTATTATCAATCCTACCAAAAAGACTATTTTCTTCGTTGCTTTTGGAGTAGACCCAATGAATTCTAAATCGATTGGGATAACGATTCTCTAAGGAAATAAGATCGTCTTTAAACATAACATCTTCGGGTGTTTTATTTCCATAAACCAAATGAAAAACATTACTTTCATGCGTGGATAAAGCCGATTTAATCATAGAAAAAATAGGCGTGATTCCACTTCCTGCAGCAAAAGCTAAAAAAGTTTCTTTATCAGAAGTATGATTTAAAACAAAGCGTCCTTCAGGAGGAAAAACAGTGAGCTTATCACCTACTTTTAAATCATCATTAGCAAATGTAGAAAACACTCCGCCCTCAATTTTTTTTATTCCAACGCTTAATTTGGATTCGTGTGGGGCTGAACATAAAGAATAGGAACGACGAACTTTTGAACCGCTAATTTCAGCTTCAAGGTTGAGGTATTGACCCGCCTGAAAAGCAAAATCATCATTTGGCTTATTAAAGGATAGTGATACGGCCGATTGGGTTAATCTATTGATGCCCTCAATAGTTAAAGAAAGAGGTGTTTTCATTTTTTTCCTGTAAAAATAAGGATTAAATTGATGTTACTTGTAACGATTTAAGGCGAGTTTCGTCTTATTAGATGAATATACATGTAATAATGAATTTGTTTTCTCTACAATGGAAAGAAACTTTTAGAGCTCCCCAATGGGAAGCGAAACTGTCCATTAAAATTATAATGGGCTTGGTTACTATCTATTTTCTTGGGAGCTTTCTCTTTGCCGCCTCGGTTGTTTATCCAGCCCTGAATAAAAATATTTTAGATAGAGAGCCCTTAGAAGTTTTTAATTCCATTTTAATTTATTTCTTCTTCTTTGAATTAGTTATTCGTTTTTTCTTTCAACAATTACCTGTAACAAATATTCAAACATTGATTTTATTACCCTTAAAAAAGCGAAAAATCATTAACCATGTTCTATTAAAATCTGTTTTTTCAGGCTTCAATTTTTTACCCTTTATTATCTATTTACCTTTTGCGATTTCGATGTATAAAGATGACTATTTAGGGAGTGTTGTATTCTCTTGGTGGTTATCCCTAGTGCTGGTGACACTATCACTTAATTTCATTAATTATATCATTAATAAAAACAACCTATTTTTTCTTTTATTGCTTGTAGCTTTGGCAGGTGTAATTGCCTTAGACACATACAATTACTTTGATTTTGGGGCTTGGACGGGTAAATATTTTGATAGGGTGGTTGAACAACCTAACCGTCTGTGGTATTTTATACTCCCAATGTTTTTTAGTTATTTTCTTGTGTTTACTTTTTTAAAGAAAGGCTTTTATTTAGATGGCGGATTATCTAAAAAGAAAAAAAGTAGTTAAGGGGGGAGATTTCTCTTTATTGAACTTTTTAGGAAAAGATGCTATGCTACTAAAGAATGATTTACGCATGATTATCCGCAATATTCGTCCACGTCAAATTGTGTTAATGTCTTTTTTGTTTTTATTCTATGGGCTGATCTTTTTTACGCAAGACATTTATGCGGAACAGGATTTTGTTTTGGTTTTTGCCTCTTTGTTTGTTACAGGCGGGTTTACGATGACATTTGGGAATTATGTACCTGCATGGGATAGTAGCTATTATAAGTTTTTAATGACACAAAATCTTTCTTATAAAGATTATTTACTCTCAAAGTGGAACTTAATGGTTTTCGCCACCATCGTTTCTACAGTGCTTTGTATTCCTTACGTATATTTTGGATGGAAAATTCTCGCATTGATTTTTGCAGGGTCCTTATTTAATATTGGGCTTAATACTTGGATTACTTTGCTGGGAGGTCTATTAAACAAAACACCTATGAAATTAAATGTAAAAGCCAAAGCCTTTGAAAACACCCAAGCCTTTTCATTAAATCAATTTTTATTAATCATTCCAAAATTAGTATTGCCCGTTGTTTTGTATTCTATTCCAGCTGCTTTTATTTCTTCAGAGGCAGGATATATATGCCTTGGAGCATCAGGAGTCTTAGGGATAATTTTTAAGACCCAACTGGCGGATTGGACAACAAAATTCTATATGAAGCAAAAACACGAAACGATAGAAGCCTTTAATAAATAAAAAGTATGATTCAAGTTACGCAAGTTACTAAAGCTTATGAAGGGACAACCGTCTTGTCGATAGACCAATTAAGCATACCTAAAGGAGAACATTTTGGATTAGTTGGAAATAACGGCGCAGGCAAAACGACATTATTTAGCCTGTTATTAGATCTGATAAGGCCAACCTCTGGGAATATCACCAATAATAAGGTGAATGTTGCTACTAGTGAAAACTGGAAGAAAACAACGACAGCATTTATTGACGATAACTTTTTGATTGATTATTTAACCCCAGAAGAGTACTTTGAATTTGTGGGTCAATTAAGAAAAGTTTCTAAAGAAGAATTATCCGTCTTTTTAGCTCAGTTTAACGAGTTTTTTAACGACGAAATTCTTGATCAGAAAAAGTATATTCGAGATTTTTCTAAAGGCAACCAGAAAAAAATAGGACTAGCTGCGACATTTATAGGTGATCCGGACATTGTTATTTTAGACGAACCTTTTGCTAATCTTGATCCCTCTTCTCAATTTAAGCTTAAAAACTTCTTGGCCAGTGACACAAATCAAACGCGAACACTTGTTGTATCCTCTCATGATTTAAATCATATCACAGACGTATGTAATCGCATTGTATTACTAGAAAAAGGGAATGTAATCAAAGACATCCCAAAAACCCCTAAAACATTGAAAGAACTGGAAGCCTATTTTTCAGACCAGTAGCATACTAAAACAAGCTTTTTTTAGTTTATATACTAAAGTATTTCTTTGAACCTCAAAAGACCTTTTATTGTCCTCCCATTGTTAGGATTGTTTTTCTATGGATGCTCTACCCAAAAGAACAATCTAGCAAACCGAGAATTCCATGCTTTAAACACCAAGTATAACATTCTGTTTAACGGGACAGAAGCCCTCGATATTGGAAAGGCTGTTTTGTATCAAAACATACAAGACGACTTCTTAAAAACCCTTCCCGTTGAGCCCATTCTGTTACAAGGTGAGGAGGTTCAGCAAAGAACGAGTATTCCCAGTTTTTCCTTAGCGGAAGAAAAAGCCGTAAAAGCTATTCAAAAGCACTCGATGAATATTGAAGGAAAGCAATACAATAGACAGATCCAAAAAGCATATCTTCTGTTGGGAAAAGCGAGGTATTATGACCGTCGCTTTTTACCTGCCCTGGAAGCGTTTAATTTTCTATTAAAAAACTTTAATGATCAGGGATATATTGAGGGAAAGTTATGGAGAGAAAAAACAAATTTAAGATTAGGCAATACCGCTTTTGCAGTGGATAATCTTACTCCTTTAGCAAGCCAACTCACCGAAAACAGTAATTATTATGCAGAACTTCACGCTACGATTGCACAAGGTCATATAAATTTGAATCATGAAGAAGAAGCCCGCTATTATATTACCCAAGCGGCTCTGCATGAAAAGAAAAAAGAGAAAAAAGCGAGATATCGCTACATAGAAGCACAATTATTAGAAAAAGCACAGCTTATTGACAGCGCACAAAAAGCTTACCAAAGCATTGTAGACTGGAATAGAAAAGCGCCGAGGGTTTTTTGGATGCAAGCTAAACTTCAAGCAGAGCGATTAAAAGCTGTTCTAGACTCTGTAAGTCCTTTACCTTCATTAAAGCGATTGAGCAATCAATTTGAAAACCAACCCTTTTTACACCTTATTCATCAACAACAAGCCCGGTATTTATTAACTCAAAAACAAGACAGTACTGCACTTATCTATTTCAACAAGTCATTGCAAAGCCCTAATATCAATACCGCAACCCGCATGACCAACTATAGAGAACTGGCTAACTATTATTTTGAGGAAAACAGCTATATAAATACAGGCGCTTACTTAGACAGCTTGCTTACACAACTTCCGTCAGAAGGAAAAAAAGCACAGAAAATTAAAAGAGAGCGAGAGGGTCTTGAACAGGTTATTGTTTTAGAAAAAATCATCAATTCAACAGATAGTATACTTCGATTAACTAAATTGACCAAAGAGGAACAACTGGCTTTTTTTGAAGCTAAAATAGAAGCAAAAAGAGCCCGTGAACTTGCTCAAGTGGAAGCCGAAAAGAAGAATAGATTTAACTTTCTTAACCGTGGGAGCACCAACTTTTACTTTTATAATAACCGCCTAGCTGTATCAGGAAAGCAAGCTTTTTTGTCTAGCTGGGGAAACCGGCCAAACATTGACGATTGGAACCGATTACGCCCCTCTAGAATTATGGCTAATCAAAAGGCTAAAGAAGAAACATTAGAAAATGAAGAAGCCTTTTTTATAGAGCGCCCCGCTTTTTTTGTTGCTCAAATCCCTACGAGTTCCGATCGCATAGACAGCCTAAAGCGCCTTCAGAAACAAGCTTATTTAGACGTAGGGATTCTGTATAAAGAAAAATTCTCTAATGTTCCACTTGCATTAAATCGTTTAACAAAAGCCTTGGAGTTAAACCCCACAGCAGACCAAGAAGTAAGAGCTTTGTATCATGCCTACAAGCTACAAGAAAACCATAACCTAAAAGAAGCTGAAGTTTTGAAAAACAAGCTTTTGGAGAAGTATCCAGACTCTCCTTACGCCCAAATTATCTTAGACCCAGAGAATTTTGCTTTTTCTAACAATCAGTCTCCTGCCTCTATTTACGAAAAGATGTATCATGCGTTCCAAAAACAAGAGTATTCAACCGTATTAGAAGAAGGCGAAAAGCTTAAAATAATAATTAGCGGGACAGACCTGGCTCCAAAATTTGCTTTCCTTTTAGCCCAAACTCAAGGAAGGTTGAAAGGCGAAAAAGCATTAACCCTTAACTTAGAAAAATTAATTAAACGCTTTCCAAATAGTAAAGAAGCAGCCTTTGGCACTGCTTTAATCAATCAATTAAAAAAAGAGAAAACAGGATCTGCCAAAAAAAGATACAAGTGGGTTTTCCCATTTAGCAATAAAATTATGATAGACACTTTGATTGTCGATATGAAAAAAACCATTGAGGAGGATCAAAGAACACACTGGAAGTTTTCTAAAGATGTTTATACTGAAAAAATTAATTTTCTAGTCATTCATACCCAAGAAGAGCGCCCCAACGAACAATATTTTTTAAAAAAATGGAATCAATTTCCTACTTTTCACAAAAAGCTGAATAATTTCGTACTTTTATCGACCGAATACGAAAAAACACAACGCTTAAAAAGCTGGATGCCAAACAATAAACAACCAGGACATGAAAAATAACGAAAACGGACAACCTAACAGAATAGAAAAAAGCACAAAGATTGTAGGAGAAATTGTTTCTGATGCTGATTTTAGAATTGATGGAACCTTAGAAGGTTCAATTACCACTTCAGGTAAAGTCGTTATTGGAAAAGAAGGTTATATCAACGGAAAAGTAAACTGTAGTTATGCCGATGTTGAAGGGAAGTTTAGCGGTCAGATAGAAGTTAAAGAAAGCCTGTCTTTAAAATCCACAGCCATTATTGAAGGAGAGGTTGTTATAGGAAAATTAGTTGTAGAATCTGGTGCTTTATTCAATGCTAAATGTTCTATGAAATCGGCTTCTGACGTAAAATCTATCACAGGGAAGCGTGAAAAAACAGCCTAATTCTTGGCTTGTTTTTGTGTCTTTAGCTGCGCAGATTGGTGTTCTTATGTATTTAGCACTTCGGTTTGCCGCTTATGCAGATCGTGTTGGCTGGATTTCTAATCCTTGGAGTACTCTGGGGTCTAGTACTTTGGCCATGTTGGTTATCATTAAATTGATCATGAATCAAACCCGAAACTTATAATTCATACTATTTTTAAAATAATATCTTTTTTTTCACTTTGCTTTTTGTGTGTGGGTTTCGCTCATGCGGGGCTGTATTTTTTGTTTGAAATTTCATTTCAGGAAAGTTATTTTTTAGCTGTTTATCTAGGTAATTTTTTTCTTACTCTAGCACTATTATTCGGCCTTGTGAAAGCGTTTAACAAGTACAGCCATTATGTGGCTTGGTTCTATTTATTAGCGAGTGGCCTAAAATTTGGTCTTTTTTTCCTTCTTCTATGGCCTCTATACAGACAAGATGGTGAGATTTCTAATTTGGAAAAAATAACCTTTATAATTCCTTATTCAGCAGCCTTGTTTTTAGAAACAAGAACCCTAATTACGAAATTGAATAAAATATAAGCATCAAGTGTTTTTCCTTTTCGTTTAAAACATTACATTTGCACACGAATTTTAGTTCGAATGAAGAGGAAATCAACTATTCTAATTAACGCAAAAAAAAGTGTCGCTTTACTAGCCATTCTTTTCGCTAGTTTTACTTTTGCTAATACCAAAGAAGACGCTAAAGGGGAGACCTCAAATCCGAAATCAAAGAATATATTGCGCATCACTTGCTAGACTCCTACGATTTTAGCTTGTTTTCCTATACCAACGACCAGGGTGAGCACGTTTACATTGGTGCACCACTTCCGATTATATTATGGGATAATGGCCTTAAATTATTTTCTTCTACAAAATTCCATCATGGGGAATCAGTTGCGGAAGTAGACGGTAATTATTATGCACTCTATCACAATAAGATCTACAAAACCGATGCTGTGGGAACCATTGTTTACGATGAAGCACATCACCCTACTAATATTAAACCATTAGACTTTTCAATTACCAAGAGTGTAGTGAGTATGATGCTTGTTTTCGTACTCATGTTTTTCTTATTTAAAAGCTTAGCAGATTCTTACTCTAAAAATGGAGGAATTGCTGCGGGAGTTGGACGCTTCTTTGAACCCATTGTATTATATGTTCGCGACGACATTGCTCGCCCAAACATAGGGGAAAAGAAATATAAAAAGTACATGAGCTTCCTGTTAACCATCTTTTTCTTTATTTGGTTTCTAAACATCTTAGGATTAACCCCACTTGGTGTAAATGTAACAGGTAATATTGCGGTAACCTTTGGTTTAGCTTTATTAACTTTTTTAATTACCAACCTAACAGGAACGAAAGATTACTGGTTACACATTTTTGATCCTCTTGGAAGCACCATGGCATGGTATGCTAAAGTGCCCTTGTACATTATATTAATTCCTATTGAGGTCTTAGGCATATTTATTAAACCTTTTTCCTTGTTAATTCGTTTGTACGCAAATATGCAAGCAGGTCACATCGTATTAATGAGTTTAATTGGTTTGATGTTCATTTTCAAAAGCTGGTTAGGTAGTCCACTGTCCTTTGGACTAGCTTTTGCAATTTCGTTAATTGAAGTTTTAGTGGCCTTATTACAGGCTTATATATTTACGATGCTTTCAGCTTTATACTTTGGCTTTGCCGCCGAAGAGCACGAGCATCATTAACCCAAACACTACGCATGTGTGTAGTTATAATGATTGTTTAATTTAAATCAAACACTATGGAAATTCCAGTAATGGTAGGAGCAGGTTTAGTAGTAATTGGTGTCGGAATGGGGATCGGTCGTATCGGTGGATCTGCTATGGATGCAATTGCTCGTCAGCCTGAAGCTTACGGAAAAATTCAGACAGCCATGTTAATCGCTGCTGCCTTAATTGAAGGAATTGGTTTTGCTGCCCTATTTGCAGTAAGCTAAATCATTTTAGACAAAGCTGCACGCGATTGGCGGCAGCTTTGTTTTTTCGATTGAACAAATCAAAACGATATGGAAAAATTATTAGAAGAATTTTCGTTAGGCCTTTTTTTCTGGCAAACATTATTATTTGTTGGCCTTTTATTGCTACTAGCTAAATATGCATGGAAACCTATTTTATCTGCAGTAGAAGAGCGTGAGAATACAATTAAAGACTCCCTTGAAGCAGCTGAGAAGGCCAAAGCAGATATGGAAGCGGTTCAAGCAGACAACAAACGTATTTTAAAAGAAGCTAGAGCTGAGCGAGATGCTCTTTTAGCAGAAGCTAAAAAGACGAGCACACAAATAGTGAACGAAGCTAAAGAAGCGGCTAAAACAGAAGCAGATAAAATTGCTGCTGCTGCACAAGAGGCGATCCAGCAAGAAAAGAATGCTGCTATCAACGATCTAAAAGCACAAGTCGCTGGTTTATCTGTTGATATTGCACAAAAAGTTTTGCAGGGAGAATTAGCCGATCAAAAGAAACAAGAACAGCTGGTTGAAAAACTAGTGAAAGATATTGAGATAAAATAAGCGATGAAAAATACGCGTGCCGCATTAAGATATGCAAAAGCTGCTTTAAGTACTTCTTTAGATCAAAAGAAGGAAGACGCTGTTCAAAAAGACATGCAAGAAATTGTAGCTGTTTTTGAAGCGAATAAAGAATTATCTGCTTTTTTAGACAACCCTGTTGTGGCTAGTCAAGCAAAGCAAGACACCCTAAACAAGGTGTTCTCTTCTTTACAGCCGCTTAGCACCCAGCTTATTGCTTTGTTAGCAATGAATAATCGTATCGACTTGCTAGACCAAGTGGCGATAGCTTATTTATCTTTATTAAAGAAGCATCAAGGAAAAGAAACCGCCGTGGTAACGACTGCCACAGCATTAACTCCCGAGCTCGAAAAAATAATCTTAGCTAAAGCCAAAGAATTATCTTCTTCAGAAATTAGCTTAGAAAACAATGTTGACCCGTCGATAATGGGAGGATTTATCTTACGTATCGGAGATATGCAATACAACGCAAGTGTTGCACACCAATTGGACTAACTTAAAAGAGAATTGACACAATCGAATTATAGCGCATAAATAAAAAACTATGGCAGCAATTAAACCCGCTGAAGTTTCAGCAATTTTAAAAGACCAACTTGCAGGAATGGATACTTCTTCTTCTCTAGACGAAGTAGGAACTGTACTAGAAGTTGGTGATGGAATCGCCCGTGTATACGGACTTTCTAACGCTCAATACGGAGAATTGGTCCGTTTTGACTCAGGTTTAGAAGGAATGGTTCTTAACTTAGAAGAAGACAACGTTGGGGTTGTATTATTAGGTCCTTCAAAAGGAATTAAAGAAGGTGATACTGTAAAACGAACAGAAACAATTGCTTCTATCAATGTTGGAGAAGGAATTGTAGGTCGTGTAGTAGATACTCTAGGAAGTCCTATTGATGGTAAAGGAGCTATTGAGGGAGACCTTTATGCTATGCCACTTGAGCGTAAAGCACCTGGGGTTATATATCGCCAGCCTGTTAACGAACCTATGCAAACAGGAATTAAATCAATCGACGCCATGATCCCTGTAGGAAGAGGTCAGCGTGAGTTGGTTATTGGGGATCGTCAAACAGGTAAGACTACGGTTTGTATAGATACCATCCTTAATCAGAAAGAATTTTATGACGCTGGAGAACCGGTTTACTGTATCTATGTGGCCATTGGACAAAAGGCATCTACCGTAGCTGCCATTGCCAAAACACTGGAAGATAAAGGAGCTTTAGCTTATACAACCATTGTTGCTGCAAATGCATCAGACCCAGCACCCATGCAAGTATACGCCCCTATGGCAGGAGCTGCTATTGGAGAATATTTCAGAGACACTGGTCGTCCAGCTTTAATTATATACGATGATTTATCTAAACAGGCTGTAGCTTACCGTGAGGTGTCATTATTATTACGTCGTCCTCCAGGGCGAGAAGCATATCCTGGGGATGTATTTTACTTACACTCTCGTTTATTAGAGCGTGCAGCAAAAGTGATTGCAGACGATGATATCGCTAAAGGAATGAATGATCTTCCGGCTTCTCTTAAAGAAAAAGTAAAAGGTGGAGGTTCTTTAACGGCCTTACCAATTATTGAAACACAAGCTGGAGACGTTTCTGCTTATATTCCTACAAATGTAATTTCAATTACAGATGGGCAGATTTTCTTAGAGTCAGATTTATTTAACTCTGGTGTGCGTCCAGCGATTAATGTAGGGATTTCTGTATCACGTGTAGGAGGTTCTGCACAGATTAAGTCAATGAAAAAAGTATCGGGTACACTAAAACTAGATCAAGCGCAGTTTCGTGAATTAGAAGCTTTTGCTAAGTTCGGTTCAGACCTAGATGCAGCTACTTTAAACGTAATTGAAAAAGGACGTCGAAACGTAGAGATTTTAAAACAAGCACAAAACGATCCCTTTACTGTAGAAGATCAAACGGCGATCATTTATGCAGGGTCTAAAAACTTGTTGCGTAACGTACCTGTTGATCAAGTTAAGGCTTTTGAAAAAGCTTACCTTGAAGAACTTAACGCAAAACATCGCGACACTTTAGATACAATAAAAGCAGGAAAATTAACGGATGAAGTATTAGATACGCTTAATGCGGTAGCTAAAAGTACTTCTGCCCAATTCGAATAAACCGCCATGGCGAACCTAAAAGAAATACGCAACAGGATTGCATCGGTTTCTTCAACCATGCAAATCACATCGGCCATGAAAATGGTTTCAGCGGCTAAGCTTAAAAAAGCCCAAGATGCGATTACTGCAATGCGTCCTTATTCCGATAAGTTAACCGAACTCATTCAAAACCTGAGTGGTTCTATTGATGGTGATATTCCAAATCCATATACGCAAGAGCGACCCATAAAAAAGGTTTTATTAGTCGTAATTACTTCTAACCGTGGTTTGTGTGGAGGATTTAATTCGAATATTATTAAAGCCACTAATCAATATATTTCCCAAAACCCACAGCAAGAAATTGAGCTTATTACACTAGGGAAAAAGGGAGATGATATTCTCTCTAAAAGTGCTGCGATTAAAACAAATAACAACGCTATTTTTGACAACCTTACTTTTGTTAACGCAGGAGATATTGCACAGCGTTTTATGGACGATTTTGCTAACAGCGCTTATGATAAAGTGGAGGTAATTTACAATAGGTTCAAAAATGCTGCTACGCAAATTGTAACAACAGAAACACTTTTACCTATTGTTGCAGAAGCCCAGGCAGACGCTTCCTCTAGTGCGGATTATATTTTTGAGCCCTCACAAGAAGAAATAGTTAACGAGTTGCTTCCTAAGAGCATCAAAATGCAGTTGTTTAAAGCACTACGTGATTCTTTTGCAAGTGAACATGGGGCTAGAATGACCGCCATGCACAAGGCAACTGACAATGCAACTGAATTAAGAGACCAGTTAAAACTTACTTATAACAAAGCAAGGCAAGCGGCCATTACCAATGAAATTTTAGAAATTGTTGGTGGTGCAGAAGCTTTGAATAATTAAGCCCCCTAATTTAGATTATTTTTTAAAGCCCCTTTTTGGGGCTTTTTTTATATTCGTAACGATTCATCTCCTTTTATAAATGAAATTCGAACGCGAACACGCTTCAGAAAGACTAGCTTACAGAGCACTCTGCCCAAAAGATGTATCTTTAGTCTTTCATTTACACTCTTTCCCCGAGGTCGCTAAATACAATACCATTGGTTTACCCAAAAATGAAACAGAGACCACCAAAATTCTGTCTAAGCGATTAGATACTTCAGATAAATTAAACATGGGTTGGATCATTTATAACCATGCCAATCAATTTGTTGGAGAGGTAGGCTTTGTTTTAGCCCCAAAAAGATTTCATAAAGCAGAAATTAGTTATTCATTACTTCCCTCTTTTTGGAATAACGGATACGCCACCGAAGTGGTTACACATTTTATTCGCTTTGCGTTCAATGACCTTCAGCTCCACAGATTAGAGGCTGGCGTTGCGATAAACAATAAAGCCTCGATAAGGGTTTTGGAGAAATGTGGCATGAAAAGGGAAGGGCATCACAGAAAAATACTTCCCTTAGCCGATGGGTGGTCTGATAGTTTTTCTTACGCAATTCTTAAAGAAGAAATCGGGAATGATTAAACAGCTGGTCTATATTTGAACTTCTAACAGCTTGCCTTTTCCCTTTAGTTGATAGTGTCCTAGGTTGGCGGGTAAAAGCAAAGTAGTGCCTTTGGCTAGGCTGTACGAAATATTTTCATGAATTAAAACACAATTCCCCTCTATTCCAATTAATACAATAAAAGAGTTTTGGGTCTTAGATTCAACCACCTTTCCTCCATCCATTTCAAACAGAGAAGTCATAAAATAGGGGCTGTCGACCAATAGATTGGCTTGGTTTACTTTATTCGTATAGGAAACTTTAGCTTCGTTCTGTAAAGTAACATCCAAAGCGCTTTCTGCAAGCTCTTTGTGAAGAACCCTTGGAACTCCTGTTGCTTTATCTACCCGATCATAATCATAAACCCGATAGGTAATGTCTGAAGATTGTTGAATCTCGGCTAGTAAAATTCCTTTTCCAATTCCATGAACTAAACCTGCAGGGACATGTATGACATCACCGACCTTTACTTTTTCCTTGTGAAGACTTTTTTCTATTTCTAAAGAGTTCAATAAAGATTTGTATTCAGAAGCCTTGATAGATTCCTTAAATCCTAAAACAAGTTCGGATCCTGGATCAGCATCCATAATGTACCACATTTCTGTTTTTCCAGTAGAATGATGTCTTTCTTTAGCTAATTGATCATCAGGGTGAACTTGCACTGAAAGGGGTAGTTTGGCATCAATGAATTTGATTAATAAAGGGAATTCAGGCCCACATTTTTCAAGCACAGAGAGGCCTAATATTTCTTTAGGATTTTCAGCGATAAGCTGGGGCAAAGAAGTTCCCTTAAGCGTTCCATTTTGAACCACAGACGCCTTTCCTTTTAAAACAGAGATCTCCCAAGATTCACCATATTGGTTTCCTTGAATATCTTTGTTTAAATGGGTTTTGAATTTTTCTCCCCCCCATAAGCGCTGCTCATAGTGTGGAATAAACCTTAATGGATATGGTTCCGACATTTTCATTACTCAATTTCAAAGGTATTTAAATTGTTGAAGGTGACCGAGATGGAACCCTAATTTATTTATAAAAATTCACCTACAGAAACCTCCTTTACAAGTGAAGATTAAATAGGGTGCTTAAAAAATTAACTATCTTACTTAACCGTATTTAAACCTTATTTTTTTATGAATCCATTATTTTTAATTTTATCTCTTGGAGGATCGATTTTCTGTTTAGCGGGGTATATTCAAAAGAAATATCCACCTAAAAAAATTAATCATCTGTATGGTTATCGCACCCAACGGTCTATGAAGAATATAGAAGTCTGGAATTTTGCTCAAAAACACGCTGCCCAAGAGATGATTAAAATGGGTATAATCATATTACTAATGGCTTTTTTATCATGGTTTTTTGGGATTGAATCATATTTAGGTGTTTGGATAGGGATAGGAATATTAACCGCTTTTCCTCTTTTCATGTTTTGGCAAATAGAGTCACTCTTGAAGAAAAAATTTTCAGAAGACAAAAAAAGTTAATAACCTCGTGATATCTCCTTAGCATGGAACTTTATGGTCAAAGCACATTTTGTAATTTTAGGAGAATTAAAAACATGTTATGCTAGAACTTCCCGTTATTAACGACAGTCCTTATGAATTGCCTAGTTATGCTACAGAATTATCTGCTGGATTAGATCTAAAAGCGGTTTTAGATGCGCCTGTCACCCTAGCTCCCTTAGAGCGAAAAATTATCGGAACAGGGATAAAAATAGCTTTACCAGCGGGTTATGAAGCGCAAGTTCGGCCTCGATCGGGTCTTGCCGCTAAGCATGGGCTTACGGTATTAAATGCTCCTGGAACGATAGATGCAGATTATAGAGGAGAAATAGGTGTTATCTTGGTCAACCTCTCTAACCATCCATTTACCGTAGAACCAGGCGAAAGGATAGCTCAATTAGTCGTAGCACAATTTGCACAAGTCGCTTGGAAATTGGAAGAAAACCTATCCAACACGACCCGTGGCGAGGGTGGTTTTGGTAGCACAGGAAAAAAATAATATCAAATCAATGAAAATAATTGTCCCCATGGCTGGACGTGGATCACGTTTACGCCCACATACTTTAACAGTTCCTAAACCTCTGGTTCCGGTAGCAGGGGTTCCTATCGTAGAACAACTAGTCAATGACATTGCTGGCGTGGTAAATAAACCCATTAGTGAGGTAGCTTTCATTTTAGGAGATCCCGCTTTTTTTGGAGAAGACATTGTAGCACATTTAAAACAAGTAGCCCACAATTTGGGTGCTAAGGCAAGTATTTACCGTCAATTGAACCCTTTGGGAACGGGCCATGCCATTATGTGTGCGGCAGCCTCTTTATCGGGTCCAGTCGTTATTGCTTATGCCGATACACTCATTAGAGCAGATTTTAATATTGATCCTACCGCGGATGCTCAGATTTGGGTTAAAAAAGTAAATAATCCATCTGCTTATGGCGTTGTCCAATTAAACAACGAAGGGCATATTACAGAGTTGGTAGAAAAACCCACGACTTTTGTATCTGATTTAGCAGTGATTGGAATCTATTACTTTAAAGAAAGCGAAGCCTT
This sequence comes from Flavobacteriaceae bacterium, assembly GCA_038143595.1. Taxonomy (GTDB): domain Bacteria; phylum Bacteroidota; class Bacteroidia; order Flavobacteriales; family Flavobacteriaceae; genus Arcticimaribacter. The sequence continues at coordinate 193,729 of JAYQME010000003.1, forward strand.
AAAACAAGCTCTTCAAGGGGTCATAGACCAACGGTTAACCCATGGAGGAGAATATCAGATTAATGATGGAATTAAAGCGCTAATGCAGCAAGGACAAAAGTTTGTCCCAGGAGAAGTAAAAGAATGGATGGACTGTGGAAATAAATCTATCACAGTAGAAACCAATACCAAAATGCTTCATTTTTTAATGGAAGAGGGAAAAGAGTTAATAGATAAAACGGCTACTTTAAGAAATGCCGAAATAATACCCCCTTGTTTCATTGGGAAAAATGTAGTGATTGAGAATGCAAAGGTTGGCCCAGGTGTTTCTATTGGTGAGGGCACCAAGGTTTCCCACGCAGAAATAAAGCATACGATAATTCAATCTCATTCACACATAGAAAATGTTAACTTAGACAAGGCAATGATTGGAAATCATGTGCGTTATAATGGTAACTTCACTTCTGTAAGCCTAGGCGATTATACAGACATTAGTTAATGATGATTAAATTGAATAAGTCCCTTTTATATGTCTTGCTTTTAGTTGCTTTGTCAGCATGTAAATCGGTACGTGTTCTACCCAATAAGGCTCCGGTTAATAGAGTTGACCTAAAAGAATTAACCAGCGAGATTACCAAAGCGCAAGAAAACATATCCACTTTTCGAGCGAGAATGCGGGCGACCTATAACGATCAAAAGCAAAAGCAACAGCTTACTGTGAATTGTCGTTTAGAGAAAAACAAAAGCCTATGGATGAGTGCAAGTATGCTTATCCCCATTGCAAAAATATTGATTACTCCAGAGGAAGTTTTGTTCTATGAAAAATTTCAAAAAACATATTATAAAGGATCGACTTCTTTTATCAATGAGCAATTTGGAACAGATTTCAATTTTGAGGATTTGCAGAATATTTTTTTAGGAAATCCAATTTCAGATTTTAAGAAAGGAGACTTTGAGAGAATATCTCACCCTCAATACTATGTATTAAGTCCAAAAACAAAGGGTCAAAAGTTTAGACCTACTTATTTTTTTGACCCAGTGACTTTTCGTTTAAAAGAACAAAGATTTTTAATTACAGGAACCGTACAAAGTTTGAGCATTAAGTATCCACAAAATCAACAAGTGGACGGAAAAACAGTTCCAAGGAAGATAGAAATATCTACTTTCGATGGTCTCCAATTCATACAATTATCTTTAGAATTTTTAAGGGTAGACTTTCCAAAAAAACTCACTACCCCTTTTAGTATTCCGGCAGGCTACAAAAAAATAGAGTTGTAATGAAACTAAAGACGTGTTTATTTTTAGCCCTCTTTAACCTCTTTTCCATACTTTGGAGTCAAGACAACCGTCAGCAAAAATTAGAAGCTCAAAGACAACAACTTAAATCTGAAATAAAGCAGATTAATAACCTACTGTTTTCTAACACAAAAAAGAAAAATTCTATCCTTATTGAGGTAGAGGATTTGGCTGTTAAAATAGATTTACGACAACGTCTAATTAGGGTGACTAACGAGGAAGCGAATCGATTAAATCAACAGATTAATATCAACCAACGAAACATTTCTCGCCAAAGGAAAGAGTTAGAAAAACTTAAGGAAGATTATGCTGCAATGATTCGTTTTTCCTACAGCAGTAAATCCGGTCAGAGTCGATTAATGTTTTTGTTTTCTTCCGAGAGTTTTTTGCAAGCGTATAAGCGTTTTCAATATTTAAAACAATATGCGAGCTTCAGAAAAAAGCAAGGGGAGGAGATTGATAAGAAAACCCAGGTTCTTCAAGAATTAAATCAAACTTTAATTGCGCAAAAAAGCAGAAAGCAACAATTAGTTGAAGAAAATAAAGTCATTCAGCTGGCCCTTGAGATTGAACGGACAGAACAAAAAGAGCTCGTATCATCTCTTAGAAAAAAATCACGTTCCTTAGAGAGTCAAATTCGCAAAAAGCAACAAAAAATTGCGGCTTATGACAAAGAAATACAAAGGATTATTAGAGAGGCTATTGCGGCTTCTAACAAGGCCAAAGGGAAAAACAACAAGGTATTTACCCTAACTCCCGAAGCCAAGTTAATAGGAGAGAATTTTACAGCCAACAAAGGGCAATTACCCTGGCCCGTAGAAAAGGGAGTTGTGACCATAAAATTTGGGACTCAGCCCCATCCTGTAGTAAAAACCACAAAAATTCAGAGTAATGGGGTGACCATTGCCACACCAAATCAGGCAGAGGTTCGTGCAGTTTTTAAAGGGAAAGTAATGCGTGTTTTTAGTTTCAAAGGCAGTAACCCCGGAGTGTTAATCCAACACGGTAATTATATTACTAGTTATTCTAATTTAGAGGCTGTATATGTAAAAAAAGGCCAGGTAATAGAAGCAAAACAAGCTATCGGAAAGGTGTTTACCCACCCCACGACAAAAAAGTCCGAGCTAAAATTTAGTGTTTTCCAAAGCACTACGCCTGTTAATCCAAAAAGCTGGGTGTATAGAATGTAGTTTAGTATCCTTCAACCAAGTACCAAGCTTCTTCTTCTAAACTAAGTTTTATAAAGCTCAACAAGGAAAAAGCTTCCCTTTTGGTTTCAAAACGGCCATAAGCCACACGATAAAGTCCTTCGGAATTGCTTTCGGCAAATGCAGCATCAAATCCTTGTGATTTAAGTGAAGCGAGTTTGCGTTCAGCATTGGCTTGGTCTCTAAAGCTACCTGCAATTACACTGTAATAACTACCACTTTCTATGGCGACTGAAGTTTCTTCTACAGTTTCGATCTCAGCAGGTACGTTGACTGAAATTCCAGAAATCGCTCCTAAATCAAAACTGGCTTCTTGGACATTTTTAGTGATCCTTTTTTGTGCTAACTCTGTTGATTTTATTCTTTCACTTTCTAGGTACTGATTTCCAAAAAAGTAGCTTGCGCCTAAAAGTGCGACTGCCACAATGCCAATCGCCGCATATTTCATTGTAGAAGATCCTTTTTCTTCTGTTTGTTCTGGGGTAAAGGCTAAGTTTTCTTTTTCCATCGTATTTGGTGTTGAGTTATCAGGTTTCGGAACTACGGGAGGGATAATAGAAGCCGCCTGTAGTTGACTGCTTAAAGGTTTTCTTTGAAAATCTTTTAGACCAGTAGCCTGTGGGTCAAAATTAATTTCACCAAAGGGCAAGAACCTAAGCCTGTTTTCAGCGGTCAAAGAAAATTCACCAATCCCTGGCAGTACAATTAAATTAGAGGCTAGGCGTTTGTTCCATCGATTAATTTCCTCTGTGATCGCTGCTAGCGCATCAGGATAACTTAATCCTTCTCTGGTAGCTACATAGCTGGCCAACACACCGTCGTTTTGTTGAATCAAACGATTAAACGAAAGGGATTTTCTAGGCGCAGTGAAATCACCCGTCAACCGGTTTATTTTAACCCCAGTGGACTGCGTAAGGAATGAACCAAAATTAGGCAAGGTCACACACTCGTGCTGGTAAAGAAGTTCTTTGATATAAGACGTAAGGTTCATTTAATAAAGATAAGAAAAATAATTTTTGTTACATTGCTCCAGCGCATGCTCTAGCAAATCCCCAAATTCTATGTCAATAACGTCACAACAGATTGCTTTATTGCTTCACTGTTTGCCAAAAATTGGCCCGGTTAAAATTAAACAGTTAATAGACTTCTTTAAAGAGCGATCAAAAATACTTGAAGTCAACAACCACAAACACATTAAAATCAATGGAATAGGCCCCTCTCATTTGAATGAAATTAGACGGTGGGAAATGCATTTTATTTCGGTGAAGAAGGAGGAAAAATTCTTCCAAAAAAAGGGCTTAAAGCTCTTTGCTTACGGAGACAAAAACTACCCTATTACCTTGCAGAATATTGCAGATCCTCCGACTGTATTTTTTCAAAAAGGAGAGGTCAATTGGGCAAATAGACGCATTATTTCTGTCGTAGGAACGAGGGTGCCGTCAGAAAAAGGAATCAAAGACTGTCGCAGGCTAATTAAGGAACTTGCTCCTTACCAACCTATTATAGTGAGTGGTTTTGCAAGAGGGATAGACATTATTGCTCATCAGACAGCCATGGATCTTGGTCTAGAGACGGTTGCAGTTATCGGCCATTCTTTTACCCGTTGGTACCCTCCATAACATCGGGTGTATGTAGATAAGATATTAGCCAGGGGGGCTTTTATCTCAGAATTTTGGTCAACAGACCCATTTAAACCCTCCAATTTCTTAAGACGAAATCGCATAATTGCTGGTTTAGCCCACGCTACTATCGTTATTGAATCTGGAAAAAAAGGGGGAAGCCTTGCCACAGCCCATCAAGCCTTATCTTATGGTAGGGAGGTTTTTGCTTTTCCCGGAAGAACAGATGACCCTAAGGGTGAGGGCTGTTTGCAATTAATCAAAAGGGATCTTGCGAGGCTAATCACCTGCGGTAAAGATATGGTTACATGGTTGGCCTGGGAAAAGGCGGAAACGACCCAAGCCGTACAACAGCAGTTATTTCTTCATTTGACCAAATTAGAGCAAGAAGTCCTAAACCACCTTAAAGAAACGGTTAGTTTAGACACTTTGGCTCTGAAAATGCAGCGTCCCGTAGGGCATTTAGCCTCCATTTTAATGGAGTTAGAATTAAAAGGCGTTGTTCGTTCTTTGGCTGGTAAACGCTTCGAAATGATTTAATATCCTATTTTAGAGCGGACTCGTAACAACACATCGTGTGCTATTTTCCTGGCTTTTTCTGCCCCTTTTGTTAAAGCGATAGTGACTTCAGCAGGGTTATATTGATAGTATTGATAACGTTTTCTTGGTTCATCAAAAGTGTCTAAAATCAGTTCAAAAAGCGCTTGTTTGGCATGACCATAACCCATACCTCCAGCAAGATATTGCTCGCGCAAAACATTTATTTGACCCTCATTGGCCAAAAGTGAATATAAGGTGAATACGGTACAATTAGTAGGGTCTTTAGGCTCTTCTAGAGGAGTAGAATCTGTTTTAATCCCCATAATTTGCTTACGTAATTGTTTTTCGGGCAAGAAAACATCGATGATATTATTTTTTGATTTGGACATTTTTGCTCCGTCTGTTCCAGGAATAATCTGGGTGTCTTCTTGTATCTTAGCCTGAGGCAAAACAAACGTTTCTCCTAGTTGGCTATTAAACCTAGCCCCAACATCCCTGGTCATTTCTAGATGCTGTAACTGATCTTTACCCACAGGAACCACATCGGCATCATAAAGTAAAATATCTGCAGCCATTAACATGGGGTAACTAAATAATCCGGCATTTACATCTTGTAAACGATCAGCTTTATCTTTAAACGAATGGGCAAGGGTTAATCGTTGGTAGGGAAAAAAACAGTTGAGGTACCAAGCGAGTTCAGTAACCTCGCTTACATCACTTTGCTTATAAAAAATAGTTTTATCGGTATCTAATCCGCAAGCCAACCAAGCTGCGGCTGTATTAAATGTATGATGGCGTAATCTTTCTCCATCTTTAATTTGCGTAAGGGAGTGTAAGTCTGCAATAAATAAAAAAGATTCATTGGTAGGGCTTTCTGCCATGGCGATTGCTGGTAAAACAGCACCTAGTAAATTTCCCAAATGAGGCGTTCCTGTACTTTGTACGCCGGTTAAAATTCTGGCCATCAAAAATGTTTTTCACAAATGTACTTTATTTCACTAAATCTAATCCCAATTTGCTAAATTTGAAACAGTGAAAAATGTAGTTGTCCGTTTGTGGCGAATTTGGTTTTATCTGTTAGCAGCCTTTCCAGTTCCCTTTCTATTTCCTTTTTTAGCGATTGCTTTGCTATTCCCAAAAGGGTATACCTTTGTTTTTTGGGTGGCACGTAATATTTGGGCACCCATTATCCTCTTTGGTAGCGGTTTCTACACCAAAGTTCGCTATGCTAAGCCTTTACCTTCTGGCACCTCTTACGTTTTGGTCGCCAATCATACAAGTTACATTGACCCTTTTGTAATGCTACGGGTTTCTAAAAATCCTTTTGTTTTTGTTGGAAAAAAAGAATTGGTAAAGATACCCATTTTTGGCTATCTCTATAAAAGAGCAGCGGTTATGGTTAACCGGTCCGACAAGAAGAGTCGCTGGGAAGTTTATGGGAGAGTGCAGCAAAAACTGGACCTAGGATATAGTGTTTGTATTTTTCCTGAAGTCTCCTATGATGACGATACCATTTTTTTAAACCCTTTCAAAAGAGGGGCATTTAAAATTGCTATCGACCACCAACTACCTGTTGTTCCTATGGTTTTTTATGATTGTAAACGCAAACACCCTTGGTACCCACGTTTTGGTTACCCTGGAGAATTAAGGGTTCAGACATTTCCTGAGCATTATCCACCCAAGGAAATGGATGATTTACCACGTTTTCAGGATGAAGTGCGCGCTATTGTTTATCAGGGCCTTCAAGATGATCCCAAAAACCGTCAACAAGCTGCAGTAGACATTGAAAAAAAATTGGGCCCTGTGGCTTAGGTTTTAGAGAGGCAGGATTAAAAATTACGCCCCTTTTCAAACGCAAAGCATAGGACAATTCATTGTTTTTTGGTAGTTTAGAGAAACTAAAGCTATGGATTCTTCCGCATCAATACTTCTTGCCGTGGCCATTATGATTATAATGATGGGCATGGGTCTAACCCTTACGGTTGCCGATTTTAAAAGGGTAGCCCAAAACCCTAAACCGGTCCTTTTAGGGCTGACTAATCAAATTATTTTGTTGCCTTTGGTGGCACTTGCACTGGTTTATTTTTTGAACCCCCCACCTTTATTGCTATTGGTATGATTTTGTTAGCTGCCTGCCCAGGGGGAACTTCTTCAAACCTAGTCACTTTGTTAGCTAAAGGGGATTTAGCACTTTCGGTAAGTATGACGGCAATTAACAGTGTAATAACGATTATTACCATACCCTTTTGGGTAGGTTATGCATATACCACTTACCTAGCAGAGGCATCCAATATGGCTTCCCCTACGGCAGATATTTTTAAAACCCTCATTGTGGTCTTGGCAATTCCACTCAGTTTAGGAATGATGATAAAAAACCGCGCCCCACAGTTTGCAGATAGGATGGAACGGCCTGTTCGCATAGCCTCTTCTGTTTTTTTAGCCGTTGTTATCCTCGGTCTTTTAGCACGCGAATTTGAGTTATTTCAACAATATGTAGGAGACACCATAGCCATTGTTGTGGCTTTAAATGTAATTACAATGGGATTGGGCTATGGGTTAGCTAAAATTTTTGGGTTAAACCTTAAGCAAGGTATGACCATTGCCATAGAATCTGGAATACAGAACGGGACGCTCACCATTAGTTTAGCTGTAATTACATTAAACCAGCCTGACTATGCCATTATCGCGGCAATTTATTCCCTTGTTATGTATGCATTGTCTAGCGTACCTATCTATTTTGGTTTACAAGCCGCTAAGGCAGAAACTAAGGCTTAATTTGTCCCATAGGACACATAGGGTCACGATTAAAATCTCGCATTGCATTAATTAGTTTAAAGCCTTCAAACCGAGAAAAATCATCGATTGAAACAGTTACTTCCACCAGTTGTTTTTCTTGAATTAGTCGTGCACGCATGGTTCCTTGTAAAAGTGGTTTTTTGGGGGTTACCCATTCTTTTCCTGTCCAAAAACAGATATTCGTGTACGAACTATCGCGCACCATGCCTTTTTGAAGAATTAAGATATCATCGCAAGTCCCCTTTTGCTTTAACAAAAGATCTAGCTCAGAGCGATCCAAAAATTTATGGTCATACTTCAAATCGGGCACTTCTAGACATTGTAGACTGTTAATAGGAAGGTAAGGATAAGGAGAAAAAACCCAATCTTTTTCACTAAACTCATTGTACATTACCTTGAGTTTAACCCGACCAGTACGATGAGCCTTGGGAATACTAATTTCATCTAATAAATTGAGGATGGGGATTACCCCGCAATACGTTTGCAGTGTTCTTCTGTAACGTGCTTCGTGTTGCTCTGGATAACGAATCTCTCCGTCTAAAACACAAAGAGTTTCAAAAAAGGGGAAGGTATATTTTTTTAAGAAGTTCAGCATACTCTTCTGTTTCGTTACTTAATGCGGTAATTCCACCGCCACTTCGGAAATAGGTACGACCGTTTTTTTGTTCAATATAGCGAATCATAACGCCACTGTCTAGGTTGGTACCATCAAAGACACCAAACACCCCGGTGTAGTACCCCCTAGGTCCTATTTCATTGGCCTTAATAATGTCACAAGTCTTTGCTTTTGGTGCGCCAGAAACAGACCCAGCCGGGAGAAGGTTAAGTAATAGTTCCCCCAAATTCTCGCGCCAATTAGGTTGTAATTCGCCCCTAATCTCAGAGCTTGTTTGCAGTAAATCACCCTGTGCCGTAGTTAAAGTTTCGGCATAACGAAACTTTGTAACTGTCACTTTTTTAGCAATTTGCGATAAGTCATTACGCATCAAATCAACGATGGTGTTGTGTTCAAAAGTTTCTTTGGGGTTATTGTGCAAAAGCTCCTGTGCATTGGGTAAAGAAGCATCTACTGTTCCTTTCATGGGATAAGTATATACAAAACCGTCTTTAATTTTTATAAAACACTCGGGCGAAAAAACGGTAAAAGCGTCTTTTTTAAATAGCTTATAGGAAGCTTTGGTATGAAAAAAAAGATCGGATAAAGAAGCTTTTATTTCAATTTCTGTGGGAAAAGTTAGGTTGAGTAAAAAAGAATTTCCTTGTTGCAGCTCTTTAACCACCTGCCTAAAAGCTTTTCCATATCGACTTTTTTCTATAGGATAGGAAATGAGGTGTGGGTTTATTTCTCCAGTGGGTTTTTCTTCTACATTACTTATTCCATTCACCGAAAAATATAGCCCTTGTTGGGCAGCTTCCTTCCAAGTGTATACTTGAGGGAACTGTTTTTCGAAATCCACCAAAAAAAGAAAGGGTGTATTATTAGCGGTTAGGTCTGTTATTTTGCGAAGAAACGCAGTAGACGTCATAAACTATAAGGAAAGCGGGTTATTCGTTAACCGCTTTTAAGGTGTTCATGATTTTTTCTTCTAGTTCTTCCATCAAATCGGGGTTATCTAATAACAAGGTTTTAACGGCATCGCGTCCTTGCCCTAATTTGGTATCCCCGTAGCTAAACCAAGAGCCTGATTTTTTTACGATCTCATAATTCACGCCTAGATCAATAATCTCTCCTACCTTAGAAATCCCTTCGCCATACATAATATCGAATTCTGTGGTTTTAAACGGAGGGGCCACTTTGTTTTTAACGACTTTAACCCGCGTTTTGTTCCCTAATACTTCGGCGTCTGTGCTTTTAATTTGAGTAGAACGACGAATGTCTAGTCGGACCGAAGCATAGAATTTTAAGGCGTTTCCACCGGTAGTTGTTTCTGGGTTTCCAAACATGACACCAATCTTTTCACGCAGCTGATTAATAAAAAAGACCGTACAGTTGGTTCTAGAGATTGACCCAGTAAGTTTTCTTAGGGCTTGGGACATTAAGCGGGCGTGTAGACCCATTTTAGAATCTCCCATTTCTCCTTCAATTTCACTTTTAGGAGTAAGTGCAGCTACCGAGTCAATGACCACAATATCTACTGCTCCAGAACGGATGAGGTTATCAGCAATTTCTAAAGCCTGTTCTCCATGATCGGGTTGGGAGATGATTAATTCGGAAATATCTACGCCCAATTTTTCAGCATAAAAACGGTCGAAAGCATGCTCTGCATCAATAAAAGCAGCGATCCCTCCTTGTTTTTGACATTCGGCAATTGCGTGTAAGGTTAGTGTGGTTTTACCAGAAGATTCTGGACCATAGATTTCAATTACACGGCCTCGGGGATATCCTCCAACGCCCAAAGCAATATCAAGTCCGATAGAACCCGAAGAAATTGCTTCTACTTCCTCTACTGCTTCATCGCCCAGTTTCATTACAGAGCCTTTGCCATAGGTTTTATCGAGTTTGTCTAGTGTAAGTTGTAGTGCCTTTAATTTGGCGGCTTTATCATCGGCCATAAGTCGTTTCTTTTTCGTTGAAAGTAAATGTACATCATTCTCCCTTTTTGGAAAACAATCGGTAGAAAAGTTTATAAACAAATGTTGTGAATTTATTGTACTTCAAAGAAATATCTGACCTCCAAGTGAAAGCAAACAGTCAAAAAAGACCTGCTTATGAAATTCACTTTTTATTTTTTCGTGTGTAGTATGCTGATTTGGGAATTTCTTTTATCCAAAATCTATCTATTTATTACTACCAAACAACAAAGACAATAGGTGTTTAAACCCTCTACAGTTAATTGAGATTCTGCTAAAAAAGAAAGTAATTGAGGTTATTTTTTCACCTAAAAAGCACTATTTAAAGACGATCTAATAGACATGATGACCATTAAGTCATCACTTAAAGAATAAGATAGAAGACTTTGGGTAAACTTACATAACCGGGGCCTTTATTTAGGGGAATTCAGAATTTATAAATAAACCGAAAATGATTATGAAGCCCTTATAACCCCCTATTTAATAACATCAAAAAGACATAAATAAACACTTCTTTTTCTATCTTTGCCCTACACTTAAACCGTTTATAGCATGCAACTGTACAACAAATTAAGTGCGCAAGAGCGAGCAGTATTGCTCGAGGAAGCGGGCACCGAGCGTCTTACGCTATCCTTTTATCACTATGCGCACATTGGCAATCCACAAATATTTCGTGACCACCTATTTCTTACCTGGAATACCCTAGAGGTTTTGGGGCGTATTTACGTAGCGAAAGAAGGGATTAATGCCCAGCTTTCTGTCCCTGCGCCACAGTTTGAGGCATTTAAAAGGCACTTAGATAGCATAGATTTTTTAAAGGGGATTCGATTAAACATTGCTGTGGAGCAAGACCTGAAATCTTTTTTAAAATTAACCATTAAGGTTAAAGCTAAAATTGTAGCGGACGGGTTGGAAGACGATCATTTTGATGTGACCAAAAAAGGAAAGCATGTAAATGCAGAAGAATTTAATGAACTACTGGCCGATCCCAATACCATTTGTGTGGATATGCGGAATCATTACGAAAGTGAGATTGGTCATTTTAAAGGGGCCGTGACTCCAGATGTGGATACATTTAGAGCGTCTTTACCGATCATCGAAGAAGATTTAGCAGAACATAAAACAGATAAAAACTTGTTGATGTATTGCACGGGAGGGATTCGTTGCGAAAAAGCCTCTGCGTATTTTAAGCACAAAGGATTTGAGCGTGTTTTTCAGCTAGAAGGGGGGATTATCGAATACACCCGTCAGGTAAAAGATAAGGGGATAGACAACCAATTTATAGGAAAGAATTTTGTTTTTGATGAGCGAAGAGGAGAGCGTATAACAGAAGATGTAATTGCCCAATGTCACCAATGTGGTTCTCCTTGTGACACACATGTTAACTGCGCCAATGAAGCCTGTCATTTGTTATTTATCCAGTGTCCAACTTGCCAAGCCAAAATGGAGACTACATGTTCGGATCCGTGTAAAGAGATTATTCAGTTACCCATAGAAGAACAGCGCGAACTTAGAAAAGGAACGCATAACAGTAACAAAATCTTTAAAAAGGGGCGATCAGAGGTATTGAAATTTAAATCGCATTAACCCTTTTTTGGGAGGCTCGTTTTACGAAAACCTGCTATCTTTACGATTCAACGAAAATAATTATTTATGGCTTGTGCTTCTTGTACTTCTGCAGATGGAACCCCCAGAGGGTGTAAAAGCAATGGCACTTGTGGTACAGATAGTTGTAATAAATTGACTGTTTTCGATTGGCTTACAAACATGCAGCTTCCTAGTGGGCAAGCGCCTTATAATTTGGTTGAGGTTCGTTTTAAAAACAGCCGCAAAGCATTTTATCGCAATGAAAAAGGCCTTCCCTTAAAGATTGGAGATTTAGTAGCCACCGAAGCCCAAAGTGGCCACGATATAGGGCAGGTTACTTTAACAGGGGAGTTGGTTAGGTTTCAGTTAAAAAAGAAAAAAATTAAAGAAGATAGCGACGAGATTTTAATAATCTATCGCATGGCTACCCAAACAGATATCGATAAATGGCAAGTGGCCAGAGATCGGGAAGCTGAGGTGCAAAAACGCGCCCGAGAAATGGCTATTTTTTTACGCTTAGAAATGAAGATTTCTGATGTGGAATTTCAGGGAGATGGCTCAAAAGCAACTTTCTACTATACGGCAGAAAACCGTGTTGACTTTCGTCAGTTAATTAAAGATATGGCGCAGGCATTTAGTATTCGTGTGGAAATGCGCCAAATAGGCCTTCGCCAGGAAGCTTCTAGGCTAGGAGGAATTGGTTCTTGTGGACGTGAATTGTGTTGTTCTACATGGCTTACCGATTTTAGAACCGTATCTACGGCAGCAGCACGCTATCAGCAATTATCTTTGAATCCTCAGAAATTGGCGGGTCAGTGTGGAAAGTTAAAATGCTGCTTAAATTTTGAATTAGACGCTTACCGAAAAGTCCTTAAGGGTTTTCCGAAGACAGACACCAAGTTGCACACAGAAAAGGGCATAGCCGTTTGTCAAAAGGTGGACATATTTAAAGGGTATATATGGTATGCTTACAAAGGAGATTGGATGAATTGGCACTTGTTAAGCAATGAGCAGGCTAGTGAAATCGTTCGAATGAACAAAGCCAAAGAGCCTGTGGCTAGTTTAGAAGATTTTGTGTTAGATATTCCTGTTCAATCCGAAGAAACTGTTTTTGAGAATGTGGTGGGACAAGATAGCCTCAATCGTTTTGATCAGCCGAAACGAAAGAAATCCAAAAATCAACGAAATAAACCTCGTCAAAAAAAACGTAACCGCAAAGCGCCACAGAAAAATGAATAAGCTGAGGAGATTTGTTTTTTCAGTCACTTTTTTATCACTGTTAAGTTGTAGTGATTCCGCTTTTTATAGAGCAGATACCAATACGCCTAATGGTTGGAGTTTAACAGAGGTTGCTGAGTTCAAAATAGAGGATACCCTTAAAAAACCTTCGGATCTTTATATATACCTAAGGAATGATTTAGACTACCCTTATGCCAATATATTTATTATAGGGAGTCTACTACAAGGAGATTCATTAATTAAAAGAGATACCCTAGAATACATGATGGCTAAACCAAATGGGGAATGGCTGGGGACAGGTTTTTTATCGGTAAAAGAGAGTAAATTAATTTGGAAAGAGCAATGGGTGCCAGCATTTCCACCTCCCTATACTTTAACGCTAGCGCAAGCCAATAGAGCGACAAATGAGGTGAATGGTGCCGAAAAGCTTGAAGGAATTGTTTCTGTAGGAGTCTCTGTAGAACCAACTGAATAACCATGGCAAAAACACAAAAAAGGAAACATAAACAAAAAAAGAAAACCCCCAATTTTAGAGGGCCAATAAGGTTTTTTTGGATGCTCTTTAGCTTAGGGTTACTTTTGGTTTCTGCTGTTTTTGGAAGTGCCGCTTTAGGTTTTTTTGGTCCTATGCCGGCGTTAGAACAGCTAGAAAATCCAAAGACGAATTTAGCTACTCAAATAATTTCGTCCGACGGAGAAACGTTAGGGAAGTTTTTTTATAACGATAATCGTACACCGGTTACCTTTAAAGAAATCCCTAGTCATTTGGTCAATGCCTTGGTAGCGACGGAAGACGAGCGTTTTTATGGACATTCGGGAATTGATTTTAGAGGTACTTTTCGTGCAATCGCTTACTTAGGGAAACGAGGTGGCGCGAGTACAATTACACAGCAACTAGCGCGACAATTATTTGTGGGTGTTCGCTCCCGGAACAAAGTACAAGCCATTACGCAAAAAATTAAAGAATGGGTGTTGGCGGTTAAGCTAGAAAGAAGGTATACGAAAGAGGAGATTATTGCCATGTACCTTAATATTTATGATTTTGGTTACCAGGCAGATGGAATAAAATCTGCAGCCAAAATATATTTTAATAAGACCCCTATGACTTTATCCTTGGAAGAAGGAGCTACGCTTATAGGAATGCTTAAAAACTCTTCGTTGTTTAACCCTAAACGTCGTTTGGAGTTAACCAGAAACAGAAGGAATGTGGTGTTTCAACAAATGTATAGGAATGACTTTATTTCTAAAGAGGAACGCGACTCTTTACAAGAGCTTCCCTTGGAACTTAACTTTACTCCAGATTCCCACAATGAAGGGTTAGCGACTTACTTCCGTACTTATGTAAAAAAACAAATGCAAGAGTGGGTAAGGAATAACCCTAAACCTAACGGAGAAAAATATAATATTTACCGAGATGGGCTTAGAATTTATACCACTATAGATGCTCGGCTTCAAGCATTAGGGGAAGAAGCTGTTAATGCGCATATGAAGAAATTGCAAGCGGAATTTTTAAGCAAAACACGCCAGAACTGAATCCAACCGCTCCTTTTTTAGAACTAAGAGAGGGTCAAATCGACACCTTGTTAGAACGATCTGCACGGCGCTCAGAACGATGGCGAGCCATGCGCGCTTCGGGGAAAGATGAAGCGACCATTTGGGAGTCATTTAAAAAGCCAACAGCGATGGCTGTCTTTAGTTGGAAAGGGGATATAGATACCGTGATGACACCTTTAGATTCTATGCGCTATTACAAACATTACTTGCGCTCCGCAATGATGTCTATGGATCCGTCAAACGGCCATGTAAAAGCCTGGGTAGGCGGCTACAATTACACCCATTTTCAGTACGATCAAGTTAAGCAGGGAAGAAGGCAAATAGGATCTACCTTTAAACCTTTCCTCTATGCCACGGCCATAGATCAACTACGTCTTTCACCTTGTGATATTTTACCCGATGCTTTGTATTGCATTGAGCCTCTAAAACATGGGAATATGGAGGCGTGGTGTCCTAAAAATTCTGGAAATAAGTACGGAAGAATGCGTACGCTTAAAAATGCATTAGCAAATTCTGTTAATACGGTAAGTGCTCGATTAATGGATAAAGTTGGTCCAGCTCCGGTGGTTAATTTAGCGCGGAAAATGGGGGTCACTTCCCGTCTCCCTAAAGTTCCTTCGATTGCATTGGGCACCCCAGATATTAGTTTATTCGAAATGGTTGGGGCTTACGGTACCTTTGCCAATAAAGGGATTTATGTAGAACCTATTATGATTACCCGAATCGAAGATAAAAACGGAACGGTATTGTATGAGGTTGTTCCAAAAACACAAGATGTGCTAAGCGAGGAGTCTGCTTATGTGACCCTTAACTTACTCAAAGGGGTGACAGAAGGGGGATCTGGACAGCGACTTAGACACAATGTTGTGGTAGATAATTACGCCTATGATGCAGTAGTTACAGGATATCCCTACGAATTTAAAAACCCTATTGCAGGAAAAACCGGAACCACACAAAACCATTCTGACGGTTGGTTTATGGGTATGGTCCCTAACCTAGTCACCGGTGTCTGGGTAGGTGGAGAAGACCGGGCTGTTCACTTTGAAGATATCGCTTATGGCCAAGGTGCTTCCATGGCGCTTCCTATATGGGCAATGTATATGAAAGCGGCTTATGAAAAGGAAGAATTAGGAATTTCTCTAGAAGATTTTGAAGCTCCAGAAGTGGTTAGTATCCCTATAGATTGTGAGGAGTCAGGTGTAAATATACTCGACCCAACATTCACCGAAAAAGAAGAAGACCTAGATGAATTAGGGTTTTAACTTTGAGAAAAACCTCTATTTAGCTGTTTTGTTCGTCCGCTAGCCATTCTGCAAAAGAAGTCTCCGTTTCACGAAGTTTTAGCTTAACTAAATCGATATGCTTGGGAAGTCTAGCTTGTATTTTATGGGCAAAGTCTATGACCATCATTTCACTAGTGGGCTGATAGTTTACCCGTAAAATTTTATGCCCTCTGTTTTCCATTTCATCTGCTAATTCTTTATGGGGTGTAGTGGTGTTTAGCACCGTAGCATGATCAAAAGGGACGACAATTTCTTCTTTTACAATTTTTTTGAGATCACTAAAGTCAATGACCATTCCGTTTTTTACATGGCTACTTTGGTTAATTGGAGTTCCTTTGACCGTGACCGAAAGTTTATAGCTATGACCATGTACATTCTTACATAAACCATCGTATCCAAAAAGGGCGTGACCTGTTTCAAAATTAAATTCCTTAGTAATTCGAATAGTAGACATAAAGAGGTAAGTGATTAATTAAGGCAACAAGTTCTGCATTTTTTTGCAAATGGAAAATAAAGCCTAGAATTTCTTGTAGGAAAAGTAGCTAATGATACTTTCCTTAGTACCTTTGTATTAACTTTTTCTACTTCATATGAAAAACATTCTCGTTCCTCTTGGTTTATCTGATAACGCCACACACACCCTGAATTATGCTATTCGGTTTGCACAATCGACGCAAGCAACGATTTACATCATGGATTCATTTAATCCAAGTTTTCATCACGCGTATTTACACAATGTAAACGAAACAGTTAGCAGAAGTAACTTTAACCGAATTAAAGAATTAGTTAAAGAAATAGATCATCAAGGAATTAATATTCAGCTAGTTACCTATGAAGGGGAATTTTTAAATGGCGTTAGTTCACTCAACACCAAGGTCAATTTAGATTTAATCATTACAGGCCCCTTGCCCAATTCAAATGACGATTCGATCTTTTTAGGACCCACTCCAGGAAGACTGGTTAAGAAAACAGATATCCCCGTGCTAATTGTTCCCGAAGCAGTTTCCTACAAGCCACTAAAAAAAGCTCTTTTTGCATTTAAAAAAGGCCAGGTAAAAGGAGAGCGTTCGTTAGAACCTATTCATTTTTTACAGCAAAATGTGGATACCCAAATTTCGTTATTACTGGTAAAGATTCCGGGAATTCAACGACAAGAGTTGTCTATTGACCATGAGGTAGTTGAATTATCTAATCAAATGACCTCTACAGAAAACGCGACTGTTTATCAAGGGGTACTAGAGTTTTTAGAGAAGTTCAGCCCGATTTATTAATTGTTTTTGCAAGGGAACGAGGCTTTTTTGAAAAGCTAATTAGTTCCGATGTAGTCTACAAGAAAGATTTTTATACCACTTCACCTTTGTTGGTGCTAAAAAATAGATCATAAGTGTTAAGGGCATTTATTTGCTGTATACTGGGCTTATTCTTAGGCCAAAGTTTAAAAGCACAAGAGCGATTTATCACTTTAGAAATTGATAATGATCTATTTTTTATTAAAGATTATTTCTATTCTAGCGGTATTTTTTTACGCACAGGAAAGCAACTTCCGTCTACTTCAAAAGATTCCTTATCTCATTATCGCCTTTGGGAATTGGGACAGGAGATTTATACCCCATCGGATCGGTTTTCTACCAATACCAACGAGTATGATTACCCCTATGGGGGCTGGACTTATATTACGTATGCCTCCCAAAAAGAACTTTCCGCTACGAGACAGTTAGAATATGGTTTGCAACTTGGTATAACTGGTGATATTTCTTTGGCTAGATGGATGCAAAATACCTACCACACGACGGTGCTAGGTCTTCCAGAGAATGCTTGGGTAGATCAAGCCCCAAATTCTGTACACCTAAATCTTTATGCGGTATACTACAATCAATACCCTTTAGGAGACTATTTCTCTTTAACGACCCAATTTGCTGGGAAATTAGGAACCCAACGGATAGACCTTTCTAGTAGATTGGGACTTAATATTGGTGGGAAAAACCTTTTAGGGCTGGGGACAAACCCATTATATAAGGCTAAAACGGGAGATGGTTTTTATTTGGGATTAAGAACCGGATATGTTTTTCATGACTATATGCTTTCGGGGAGTTTATTTAATGATGATGCACCTTTTACCGCAGAGACTGTTCCCTTTAGGGTAGAACTAGAGGCGGGGCTTACCTATAACCTTCCTAAATGGAAACTACTTTTCCTCTATCGCCATAGATCTAGGGATAATCAGTTACAAAAAAACGAGGGTCATCATCTTATGACCATTGGAATATCACGTTTTTTTGATTAATTCATTTATGGCATGTATTTTGAAGCCTAAAATAATTAGGGTAAGTATTTTAAGCCCTTATCAATTCTAATAATTTAATATAACCATTGTGAAAAATTTATTTACACTTCTTATTGTTTCAATGCTTTTGAGTTCTTGTATTGTGATTAAGGTATATGAAGCGCCAAAATCTCCAACAGATCAGCCTAAAATGATTAAAAAGAGAATGAAAATGATCCCTTCGGAGCTGAAGGTCCCATTTCCAAAAGAAGGAACAGAAATTTTATTTTTTGGTGACGGAGAAGAGCATCCACAGGTATTGTTTAATGGGAACGATAGCTTAAAAATAAAGCAAGTAAATAAGCATATAGGTATGGCTGTTTTTACCGAAGATGATGCTTTGAATACCCATGAGGGTGATAAAGAAATCTTTGTTTTTAAAATCGATGAAGATGGAATCCAGCATAAGCAACAATTTAACTGGAAGGCTAAAGATGGTGACGAAGAAAACACCGTTGTTTTTATGATGAAAGATTCTGTTTCTTTTGATTTTCCAGAAGCCGCTCAAAAAGTGCTAGATAGTGTTCTTGCAACAAAAGCAGATAAAACGGGTGTAAAAAAGCGTATTCGTATTAAGATGAACTCAGCAGATGAAGTCACCCAAGAAAATACGTTTATTTTAAAGACTTCGGACAAGAAGCCCATTATTATTATTGATGGGGAAGAGAAAGCTCCTGGCTTTTCTATGGACGAAATTCAGCCAGATGATATTGCGACCATAAATGTCCTTAAAGGCCCTGCAGCCATCAAGCAAGTGGGAGAAAAAGGAGTAAATGGCGTCATTATGATTCAGATGAAGAAAAAGTAGGGTTCTCCCAATAATAGAAATGGTGGTCCAAGTCTTTTTGAAATCCCATTTTAGGATACAGGGCATTTCCTGGGAGATTACTTTTTTCTGTTTCTAAACTAATTCCATGACCTTGGGTCGCTTGGCAATGTAATTGAGCAGCTTCTATAAGTGCTTTGCTAATTTTTCTACCTCGGTGTTGGGGGAGACAAACAGGTCGTTTAGCAACCATATTCGGTGCATATTGGTAGAAGAAAATAGGGGGTAGAGTAATGTAAAACCAACCATTTCATCCTCCGCTTGTGCAATAAAAATGATAGCTTCTTTCTGATTAATTCGCTCTTTTAAATAGGCGATTGCCCCATTGATATCTGAAGCTTTTCTGTAAAAAACGCGGTAGGCGTCAAAGAGTTCTGCTAAAGGGCTAATATGCAATAAATTAGCTTGTGATATTTTCATTAGGGATTGGGTTTATGGGGATGGAAGAAGGTATAGTGAAATCCAAGGGCGACGCCTTCAAAGTTTTGCGTTTCTCGTAGAAAAGGATTGTCTACACTTCTTTTATGAAAGCGATAAGAAACCGAGGCAGAAAACTTTCTCCAAAAGCGGTATTGAAGTTCTGCTTGCATCCCTAGGGAATTTAAAAACGTCCCTTTAGGGTATACGAGCCGTTCTGTGGCTGGAGGGGTTGTCCTGTTGCCTTTATCATCCAATGATAAATGGCTCCCAAGGAGATACGGATACGTTTAAGTGGAAATACGCTAATTAGCAGAGGGAATCGTAACATTCTAAGGCGATCTACAGTAAGATCTTGGGGTTGTGTATAGAGGTAGCTTAAGCGACTGTAATGAACTCCAGAGCTTATTCCAAAAGACTTGGTGAATTGTCGATGAACATTTACCCCTACATCTACATGAAGCCGACCATTGGTTAGTCGATTGGAGGTATTGCTTAAATGGGGTTGATAAAAAACATCTGCATTCCATTTACGGAAAAATGTAAGGTCATAGGGATACTGGTTGTATTGTTGTCTCAGCAGCTCTGGTCCCTGTGCCTTACTGTCTGCACACCACATAGAAAAGAGGATTATTACGATGTGTATTCTTCTTTTCATTTTTTGGCAGGTTATTACTCTTTAAAGCAGGAGATAGATGATTAGCTGTTTTTAGGGGAACTAGATTTTAATAAGTATACCCCACCCCTAATTGACCAAGCGAAAACGAGGATCCACCACAATATAAAAAACCAATCGTTTTGTGTTGTCCCATTCCATGCCAACCATTCAAAAACAAACGCTTCCATAAACAAATCAAAGGCGAACAAAAGGAAGAAGCCCAAAACCCACCGTATAAAAAAGAGGCGCTTATTTGTAGACCACATAAATTTATAGAATCAACTCTTTTTCTTTTTTAATGGTTACCGTAGAGGGATTCATTAGTATTTCCGCTTGTCCAGCTGTTTTTGGCATTTCGTAGGCAAAGAAATATTCTAGGGTTTCTAACTTACTTTCATAGAACTCGTCGGTATAAGTTCCATTCCCTATTAACAACGCTTTTTTAGCGTCTATTCCAATTTCTAACCAGGTCCAACCTATAATTACTAGACTAAAAAATTCCATAAAAATGGAAGCATCAGCCAAGAATCGCTCATAATCACCTTTTAAGGCGTGTGGCATAAGGGAGGTGAGTATTTGTTGTGTAAGTTGTAATTTATCTCCCATGACCTTGGCATAGCCTTTAAGGTCATCTACTTGCGCTGCTTCTTCAATGGTTTTCATGATTTCGGCCATGAGTAGTTGCGCTCCTTCGCCATTCCCCATGGTCATTTTTCTGCCTAATAAATCTTGAGATTGTATTCCCGTGGTTCCTTCATAGATGGCAGAGATACGAATATCACGATAATATTGTTGCAAAATAAAGTCCGAGCAAAAGCCATATCCACCAAGGATTTGTAGGCCATTGTTAATCGCATACATGCCCGCTTCTGAAGGATAAGTCTTTACTACCGGAATAATCATTTCCAAGAGGGTATTGTATTTCTTTTTTTCTTCATTCGACTGCGCGGTTACTTCCAAATCGTAATATTTTGCTGCTCTTAATACCAAGCTCATAGATCCTTCGACTACCGCTTTTTGTAAGAGTAACATGCGTCTAACATCGGGATGTTCTACAATTAAGCTTTGCTTTTCGTGAACATTTTTAGTTCCATCGCTAGTTAATTTTCTTCCTTGCGGACGTTCGTTAGCGTATTGTAATGAAGCGTAGTAGGCAGCAGAAGCAATGGCAGAGGCTCCTCTTCCTACACCAATACGTGCGGCATTCATCATTAAGAACATATACTGAAGCCCTTTATTTGCTTCTCCAACCAAGTATCCTTGGCAGTCTCCTGCATCTCCAAAACCTAAATGGGTGGTACAATATCCTTTTTGTCCCATTTTCTGAAAGTCTGCCACGGTGGATACATCATTTGGGCTTAGGCCTCCTTCAGAATTAGGTCGGTTTTTAGGAACCACAAAAAGAGAAATACCCTTGGTCCCTTTGGGTGCTCCTTCTATACGAGCGAGTAAAAGGTGAACAACATTTTCTGTAAAGTGATTATCTCCCCCAGAAATAAATATTTTTTGTCCGCTAATATGATAATGACCTTCTTCGGTAGGAGTGGCTTTGGTAACAATATCCGACAAAGAACTTCCTGCTTGTGGCTCTGTAAGACACATGGTACCCCCCCATTGGCCAGAAAGCATAGCTGGGACATAGGTGTCTTTTAACTCTTGACTAGCAAAATGGATGATTAATTCGGCGGCCCCTTGTGTTAAACCCGCATAGCCGGGTAAATGGTTGTTGGCAGCATCAAGAATATAATTAGAAGCCGTTTGTGCAAGCAAAGGAATCTGCATTCCACCGTCTTCATAACTAAAGGGAGCCGAAATAAAACCCAGTTCTCCTCCTTTATACATCATTGTTTTTACCTGCTCATGCACGTAGACAGTCCCGTCTTTATGATACGCGGGTTTTTCGTCCACTTCCTTGATATATGGAAAAAGTTCTTGATCTGCAAAACGCTTGGTTGACTCCATAAACATCTCTACAGACTCTTTGTCGTGATCTTGAAAGCGTTCTCTTTCTAAAAGTTCTTCTAATTGATGTACATCATATAAAAGGTACTTTAGGGTGTCCATGTCTACATACTTATCAGCCATAATTCGTTTGTTTTAAGTGTTTCTTACGTCATTTATCCATCTATGGAAGAGACCAAATATACACATTTCGATTTAAGCTACGATAGCGTGAACGTAGACTATGCCCATTTAGAGGCTTAGGTCTATTTAGGATTGGTAAATAATGGCATTGCAATGCATACCTGCTCCTACAGATGCAAACACATAGGTCTGGCCTTTTTAAGAGGGAAACCTTCTATTTCCTTATTTTTTACTAGGTCAAAAAGGGTAGGGATAGTCGCTACAGAAGTATTCCCTAAGAAAGAGATGCTACTGGGTATTTTTTTGCTGTAATCAACATCTTTAAGAT
The DNA here is from genome assembly GCA_038143595.1 of Flavobacteriaceae bacterium. Taxonomy (GTDB): domain Bacteria; phylum Bacteroidota; class Bacteroidia; order Flavobacteriales; family Flavobacteriaceae; genus Arcticimaribacter. The sequence goes on from JAYQME010000003.1 coordinate 216,038, forward strand.
CAAATGTTCTCATCAAATTCCCTGCAATGGCTCTTAGCATTTTAGCATTTGCTTGATGAAAGAAAAAGTAATCTACCTCACTAGGATCCATATTTATTGTATCCATTGCTTTTTTAATTACGAGTGGTAATTGTGAGGTAGCATATTTATAGACTTTTTGTCCTTGCATTTTAAAAAACAAATTGCCTTCTTGTTCCTTGTTTAAGGAACTGTCTAGGGTAATACTATCTAGGTCATCTTCGGCATGAGAAAATGTGGCGTGTGCTAACACCCTTTTGTTTGGTCATCTGCAGAAATAACCGTTGCTCCACACCCATCGGCCATTAACATAGAATCTACATCGTGTGGGTCTAAGAATCTAGAAACAACTTCTACTCCGCAGACCAATACGTGTTTGGCTTCACCCAATTGAATCATCCTATGGGCCTGAATAAAACCTTCTACCCAGCCTGGGCAGCCAAACAAGATATCGTAAGAAGGACAGTCTTTATTGGTGATCCCCAAGCGATTTTTTAAAATGGCGGCTACATTAGGAATCGTATGGTAACAATTACCTAAGTTGGCACGCACATTGGCCGTATTATGGGCAATAATAATACCGTCTAAGTCATTGGGATGAATCTGTGCATCGGCAATGGCCTTGAAAGAAGCATTTTCTAAAAGCCCAATCGATTCCTCCTCTTCTCCGATAAATCGTCTTTCTTTAATTCCCGAGATTTCTTCTAGTTTTTGAATAATTTCTTTAGGGTCTTTGGGATTTTTTTCTCCCGTTTTGGTGTAGAAATCGTATTGTAAAAAGTAATCGTTTTTAATAATTCTTTTGGGCATGGCACTTCCCGTGCCAGTGATACTGCTTCCCATAGATCTTGTTATGAATAGTTATTAGATTTTCTAAGGTAAGAATTAATTATATTCTATCTCTTTTTTGTGAGATGGATTATTGGGTTGCATTAAATTTGCTTAAAAAAACAGCGGCCTGTCAAAAGAATTCTTTTATTTTTGATCTATCAAAAGGGGATGTAGCTCAGTTGGCTAGAGCGCTTGACTGGCAGTCAAGAGGTCGGCGGTTCGAATCCGCTCTTCTCCACTATAAAACATTAAGGTTCACTGACAGTGAGCCTTTTTTCTTACAATTAAGTTTACAATAAAGTTAGTTAATTTTTTGGCACCTATTTGGCACTAATCCACAAAGAGCGGTAAATCCTCGTACTTTTTCTCTGTGGTTTCCGTACTACGTAGCTTAGGCAGTACATAGATGGATGTAAATCCCAAGAATAAATTCATCTTTCTAAGGTAGACAAAGTTTCTCCCCATTCACGAAAAGAAGGAAAAAGTTAGGGTAAGGATTGGGGCTTTTATAACTTTATAAGAACTATAAACTAATTCAGATGTTTAAAAAACTAATTGAATTCAATAAAGCTACACAAGCTTGGTTGTTAAAGAAGCAAGGAAGTTTAACCAAAGGGCAACATTTAATTGTAATTCTTGTCTGTCTTTTATATTTCGGAATATCAACAAGCTATAGAGAAGAAGGTGAGGAAAAAACTTTTTTTAATTACCTTTTACCATTTGTATGTCTTGTTGTTGTAGGCGCACAATTTAGTTTAAATGCCATTATCGAAAAGAAATATAAAAAGAAGTAAATACAACCTTTCAGTAAACTTTTATAACTTTAAGAAAACTATAAACTGATTTTTATGATTTTAAAAATATCCGCTTGGGGGTGGGGTTTTTTGGCTTGTGTAGCTGTTTTTTTCATTTGGTTGTTTTACAAAGGATACAAAGCCTACAAGAAAAATGGATGGGATGACCCTTTTTTCAATAATGATGGCTTTGGTGGAGGTATGGGTGGAGATATAGGAGGCTTTTAATTCTTTGTCTTTAGTTATACTGTTTCATAGTAAGACATGGCTTCCTTTGGGTCTTGGCATAGATTGTTGTCGTTTATGGTGTTGGACAAGTACCCCAAACTGGTTTATTAGCGTCTAATAAAGCTGAATTAGTTGCAAAGTTTTCAGGTTCAGAAGATATATTTTGCACACACCATCCTGTTAGGTCTTGATTGAATTGCCCTGCTCGGTAAAACATAGCAATCATATCGGTTACATTGCCAGTATCCCAGTTACCGATATCGTAATTAAATGCACTTGCATCTTTGAATAGACTCTCCATATTTGTAACTGATGAAGTATCCCACCCACCAATATTTTGGTTGAAATTCTCAGCAGTGTCAAATACTCCAGACATTCCTAATACATTTGATGTATTCCACCTTCCTATATCCTGATTGAATATTAACGCTCCATTAAACATATTATCAATATATAGAGCGGAGGATATATCCCAATCAGAAATATGACCATTAAAAAAACCTGTATTGTAAAAAATGTAACTCATGTTAATTACATTAGACACATCCCAGAATCCTATTTCATCTGAATAATCTCTTCCCAATTCTTGGTCATTTTCAAATAAACTTGACATATCAGTAACTAGGGATGTACACAGAAAAATATTTTGATTAGTGATTTCTTCTCTTATGGTTTCATTGTTTACTACAGTATAAGTTGTATCACCAAAAACAGCTGAATCTCCTATTGATGCATTAGGGCACTTACATTTTCCATCTTCGAAATAAATAGGCGGGGGGGGGCAACCAAAATTAGATATATCTCCTGCTTCTTCAACACAATTGTCAATTATATCATAAATTGTATCTCCGTCAGTATCTGGAATTTCAACTCCCGCTACGCCTCCAACTATATTATCTACATAAAAAGTTCCTGGACTCGATGTTCCAAACCCTACAAACAAGGAGAGAAAAGCAAAGTTTCCTAAATCTTCTAAAGGTTCATCTGTAAAAGGATAACTATTACGTCTATTTTCTCTGAAATCGAATGTAACCGATTGCCATCCTGATTGATTTACGGTCACTTCTACTTCTACATCTTTTTGAGCTAAATTTTCGTTATCCTCTGCACCTACAAACTGCTCTAACTTTGCAAGTAAGACAATTTCAGATGCAGTCTCTTGATAAAAGTCTAATTTTAGAATCTGATTTTCTAAAGAACTAAAGTCTAAAGATACTTGAGGGGCAATGATGACTCCTTCATAAGCTTCTCCAATATTTTCAATTCTTGCAACATTCTGAGAATCATTTATTCCTGATGGGTCAGGATTAGAGTCTATGTTGAGTGTCCCTCCACCAAAAGAAAATAGATTTAAAGCCTCGTTTCCTTCAAACTCAGCAATTACTCTATCTTCTCTTGGGGTTATGGTATCTGTGGTCTCATCATAAGCTTCATCTCTATCTCCTTCATTATCTCCAGAACATCCTGTACTTAATTCTAGGGTAAAGCCAACAAAACTGTCTGTAAGTACAAGATTTGTAATAGTTCCATACGATGATGAACCCAATAAAAGACTAATGGCTGAATTCGATTCTACGCTATATTCTCCAGTGACTGTTGAGGTAGCGCTAATGATAGTAAACGTTCCATTAGTTCTAAAAATAATGTCTAAGACATCACAGTCTGTCAATAACGCTTTTGAAGTATTTACACCACTTTTTCTAATTTTCCATTTACCCACACCTCTAAAAGTGTTAGCCTCATTCTTTACATTGGTATACTGCTCTTCAAAGGAAGCTGTAACGGTTTTTGAACCATCAACAGTAATGTCAATTTGATGGGTTGTTTCCGTAGAAGAACCAGACCACGTATAAAATAACCACCCACTCTCTGGAGCAGCATTGAGTCGAATGACAGTACCCGCATTATATTCTTCTTCTGTTTTAGCTTCACTAATAACTTCCTTGGTCACATTTCCTTGGCCTGAAACGTTTACCCCGAGTGTATATCGAATTCTCGAAAAATTAGCTGTGATATTAGCATCATCAGTTATTGTGACCGTTAATGGATTAGTGTTTCCACTTGCATCTCCAGACCATCCGGTAAATTCATAGCCTGACAGAGGGGTTGCTGTTATAGAAACAGAAGAATTCTCATTATACGTTCCTCCTGAGGTGCTAACGCTACCTCCGTCGGCAGCAGTTACCGCTAAAGTGAAAGTATTTACTTGAGGCTCTTCTGGGACAGGAGCGTCCTTTGAACAGGCGATAAGAAGTAATGAAGAAAGTAATAGTAGCTTTTTAATAATTAAATTTTTTTGATAATTGAATATACAAATTAATCACCAATAACCTGAAAATGCTCTCTTTAACTAAGATTGATTAGGCTTATGTGTTTATGTTGTTAATAAAGATTAACTATAAACTGATTCAATTTTGACGGTTGTATCTCCAGAAGCAGAGGTTATGCCTCGGGTTTAATTGGTCCTAATACCCCATTTTTGGCGAGATGATAATGCATCATTGCAATTCTCTAAAGATAAACTGCGAATTAAGTGTACAGGATTTCCACCCCCACCTTCACTAAAATTTATGGATACAGTTAAACACAAGTTTAAATTACTTTTAGGTTGAATTTTTCCATCACTCTGTAAAATGAACCTTTGTTTATTATTTTTATCACAAGTATTTAAATATAAGACAGATGATTCTTCAATTTTTTCTGCTTCCAAACAAGCCTTGAAATGACGAATATAAAATTCTTCCTCTTTAATCTTAGTTATATCAAAACCTTGGTCAACAGAAATTTCACCTTGATATGAATAACAAGAATGTGCTTGCAATGATTTGTTGATATCAGCATTAGTTTTATAACCCTTCATATCAATACAATATCCTCTTGAATCATTAAGTGTATTTAATAAATATACCTCTACAGTTTCTTGATTTAATATTTTTTCATCATTATCATCACCTGAATCATCATCACTTGAACAAGAAACCATAGTAACTAGAAGTAAAAAAAGGAGTTTCTTTTTCATAATATCTAATTTTACATTCAATATACAAAACTGTTTTTAAAGCTTTATTTATTCTACAAACAAGGGTAAATCTTCATGCTTTTTCTCTGATGTTTCTGTACTCCTAAGTTTAGGCAGTACATAGTGCAAAGAGAGTTGTAACAGTTTTAGCTTTTGGTCTGTGGTCATAGCATCCACATCTATACGATTCACAACCTCATCTATTAGATTTTGTAACTGTTCCTTTACTTCTGCTGTTAGTTTGTTTTGGCTTCCTTTGGGGCGTGGCATATTGTTTTTTTTTGGTATATTAATGGATATGAAAAAGTTAGAAAAATATTATCCGATAATTCTTGCAGCTTTTAGTGTAGGTTATTCAAATTATTTATGGTTTTCAGGAAATCAATTAGAAGGTATATATGTTGGGCTTTGGCCTGTTACAATACTTGCGTTTGCTATAGCGATTAGACAAAGAAGAAATAAAAAATAGACGATTATGGAAAATCAACAAATGTTCTTAATTGGTTCAATTATTTTCTTCATCTATCTTTTCTTCTACATTAGGATTGTTATGCGAGACTTTGGAAATGACAGCAAAAATGATAATAATTTCGTTGATTCAAATGACTTTGATGGAATCGGTAATCAAGGAAGGATTCCCAATAAAAAGACTAAAAACAGGGCATTATAATTTGGTAAAATTTTCTTGTAACTATCCCTTAACTTCAGCTGTCACTTTGTTTAAGCTTCCTTTGGGTCTCGGTATTATTTTGTAATTTAAGGTTAACTATAAACTAATTCTTATGTCTAAATCTAAAAAGCGTTTAAACAAACTTTTCTTCATTATTTGTATCATTGGTGCAATATCAAGTGTGTATTTAGTTATTGATTCTTTGATAAAACAAGATTGGGGTGATGCCTTCGTTGGTTTGGCATTAGGATTTGCTTGTTTTGCCAACCCTTTGTATGAAGGAATCAAAATGTATAAAAAGTAGTTTTTTATAATAATTTCAGGGTGCTTTCAGATAGTAGGTCTTGCTTCCTTTGGGTCTTGGCATTCTTCTAAACAGCATCTACTAAAATATTAATAAGCTCTTTCATTTTTACTTTCCATTTTTCATTAGCCTTATTTCTTTGTTAAGTACAAACCTTGTAAGAGTAGATATATTCATACCCATTTCACTTGCAAGTTTCTTGTAGTTTATAATTTCATTTTTTGATACTCTTGCGTGAAGTGTACATTCTTTTTCAAATCCATTCATAAGTATTTATTTTTTTAAAATTAAATCCCTTAAACAACTCTGCCGAGGCGAGTAAGCGAGGCAACACAAGAGTGATAATTAAACACAGTAATCCCCTTACTGCTCAAATACAGTTTTTTGATTTACTACTTACATTTCCAAGTATCAGTACATCAGTTTTACCCTATCCCCATATACTCTTTATAGTAAGTCCATTTTCGCAGCTATCGGAGAAACCTCAACCGCTATTTTTAGATTTTATTTCAATCCTGCAGTTTACTATCCAACTTCTGACCCACTAACTAATTTTCATCCCTCGTGGGTGATACGATTTTACGATAACTCCTGACGCTATCATCGTGCTGCTATATATACAATAAGATTGTGTTGATTTTGTTAAGCAAGAAATGGCCAAATGCGTTGAAATTATTGACATTTTAAAGTGCCATAAATAACTAAACACCTATATTTGAATAAGTTATTGCCATTATTAAGGCTGATAACTTTTAACTTGAGTTTTGAAAAACACCTTACTCATATTAGTTCTACTAAGCATTTGTAGTTGTACTTCTAAGGAAGATGATTGTAAAGCGCTATATAATAGGCAGGATGTAGCTTGTACAAGAGAATACGCTCCTGTATGCGGATGCAACAACAGGACTTATTCTAATAGCTGTGAAGCGAATGCTTGGGGAGTAGATGACTATTCTCAAGGAGAATGTAGGAGTAATGGAAGGGGTCGTGGGTATTAAATCATCCGCACAATCTTTTATTAAGTTAGGGTATTTCGAATTCACATAGATAACTAAAAATGTCCTGTTCCTTTTACAGGTTAGGATAGGATATTGGACACATTTGATTAGGTTTAAAAACATAAACTATTGTTTAACAATATATTTCGTATATTAAAGGAAGTATAAACCAAAACCAATTGAAATGAAAAACTTTAAAACTATTCTTATAGTTACATTAATTCTTGATGTAATTCAATTCCTCCCTTTAGCATTAGTGAGTTTAGGAGGTGAAATGAAAAATCAAATGATAAGCGACTTTAAAATTGAGGGATTGGCTGATAGCGCTCCTGCGTTAGAGGTTTTGGATATAATGTTTTATGTCTTTGGTTTTATCTATTTGGGCACTGTGCTTTCAGTACTTTATACCCTTCGATTGAAAACACTCGAAAGTCTAAAATCAGCAACCTTTATATTATTTATAGTTCATCTATTTTGGACTTTACCTGACTTTATAACTCTGCTTCGTGGAGGTTCAACTCATCCTCCCTTAATAATTATGTTATTGACATTAATTCCCGTAGTTGGACTCTATTATGTGTCTCAAAGAGGAGAACTAAAATCTTGATTATAGATTAAATCATCGGCATATCCTGTTCATTAAGTTCAGGTACTTCTAATCCTCTTAGATAGGTTAAACTAACTTTGATAGAAGAATGTCCCATTGCTTTTTGCAGTTTAGTTATACTTCCTGTTCTCTTAAAGATTTCTAAGGCTTCTGTGTGCCTAAAGGAATAGATAGTAATGTTCTTGTCAATATCAGGATTGAACCTCTTAAAACGTCTCCAAAGAAGAGAGAAGTAACCCTTATTAAAAGGTTGTAATGTGTTGGAGAATATGTTGTCTTGGTTACATCCTCTTTTAAGTACACCTCTAATATAAGTTGGCACAGGGACTATTCTATTTCGCTTTGATTGATCTAAGGCACAATTCACGGTGGAGTAAAATGGGGTGCTTTGTAGGGGTATGAAGGGGTATAGAGGGTAGAGATTTTATATGTTATTCATTATCTGTACCTTAGAGGTATTATTAACCATAAATCAATTAAAATGAAAAAACTATTCACATTACTATTCTTTTCGACATTAACGGTGTCATTTTCTCAAGAAATCACAGGGAAAACAACTACTGGTGATAAGTATTCAAAAGCAATAACTGCCTTTATGAATGAATATCTACAAAGTAAGTTTGATACGTTTAAAGAAATCCATGCTGATAATGCTGTTTTTGATTTAAATGGAATGAAGGCTGATAAGTCATCTGTGCTTCAAGGATGGAGCGCACATCATCAAATCTACAGTAACATCAATATTGATTGGATGTTTGTAGAAACCACTGTCTATGATGAGAACAATAACAACATGGTTTGGTCCCATGTGTGGGGCAATTGGTCCGGTAAAGGAAATAAAACTGGAAAAGACTGGAGTAACCCATTTAATGCATCATTCAAGTGGGTAGATGGTAAAGTTGTCATGGCTAATTGGATCTATGATCCAACGTCAGATCTTGAAGAAGCCGCGGCAGCAAAATAACGTTTAAATCTTCTATCTAACCCTCCTGTTTGGAGGGTTTTTTTATAGCCAACAAGCAAATAATTAACTTAAAACTGCATCCTTTTGTTATTAATCATTTTCGCAGGGTTGGCCACAATTGAAATCAGCTTGTAACCCCGCTATATTTAGCCTTAGGGTTAATTCACGATGGAGTAAAACAGGGGGTGCTTTGTAGGGGTATGAAGGAAAGGGACTAAATCCTGATTTTCGATTAGTTCAATAAATCCAGAATTTTTCATTCCAGAATATTCCTCGCTATTGTCAAGGGAAAAAGTTATTCCTGATGTAATTAAAGATAGATGATACCCAAGGGAATCTTTCTGGTTTTTAAATAAGCAACCTCCTCTGTCTATAAACTGTTGACCAGAAATTGCTGCATCTTGATGGACCATTAAGTTATATTCCAAATCATCGATATCCTGCGACAAGTTCTCATAGATCTTCTTTAGCGATATGTTCTTAAGTTGCTCGTTATAAGAGTTGAGATTTGATTTTTCAATATAAAACGAAATTGAAATACCGCAGACAATGACAATAAATTCCAAAAAATATCTTGTTGCTAATTTTTTCATAAGGGGGTATTTACCTCAATTTTCAAGAAATGTTCTAATTACATATCCAATATACTACCATTCACAAAAAAAAGGAAAAAGTTAGGGTAAGTTTTGGACTTGTAATTGGGGTGATTTTAGCGCTACAACTCAAATTAATACCACAACTGAAGAAAATTCAAAAGGCAATAACGATGGAGAGGAATAGGTAATAGCAATTGTTTTTTCCTCGTTAATTTCTTTTTTTGATGAGATAGTATTCTGAGTCACTTCTTTTATTAGAAAATCCCTGTACTACAGTATAATTCATAATATGGGAAACCCTAAGTAAATCACCCTTTCTTTTTTTATTTGATGAAAACTTAAACCTTTGTTTCACCTCAATACTTTCTTTAAAACACAGCAATTCACCTACGTCCCCTTTTTTAAAAGTCATTTTTGTGATTTCCATATCCCTTCCATTAATATTTAGGGCAATACTTTTATTATTAAGATCCACAACAACTTCCCCTTTTACATGAATAAGTTTTCCGTCACTATTAGCGCCTATAATTTCAAATCGTTGCCCAAAAGAAACCTGATAGACTAAGGTTAAAACTACAATAAGGAATATTCTCATGGATCAAAATTACAATTATTCTCTAAACAGGCGATTCCTTGTTTAAAATCCTTTCCAATGAATCTAAAACTCCAGATCACTGAAAAAATGGCGAGTAGATGGCGCAGGTTTTTTTCGAACAAGAAAGAAAATGGTTAATCGATTCTTTTTGAGTATTAGTTTTTCTTTGTTTGTATTTCTTCCTTAATTTTCTTGATATTTTGTAAGTTGAGGTATGAAAAAACTACTTAAGGGTTATTTAAAGGACCCATTAGCTACGATAGCAATCAATACCACTTTATTTATAATGGGATGTTTATTCTTTGGCCTTTTAGCTACAATTGGTATTATTTCTGAGTGTGTGAGAGATTACAAAACCCCTCCAACAGACAATCGGTTACAACACCTTAAGCAACATAATGACGAACAGCTTAAGTACGATGAAATGATTATACTTTTAGACTCTATAAATAAAAAAATAAACTAGCGTCAATTTACTTTTTAAAGGGTTGGAGTATCTATGATCTTTCAACCATTTTTATGCGGTGCTTTAATTATTTAGGCAACCCCTTTTTTTGGTTAATTCGGCAAGTTGAGCTCCTACGTCACAGCCAATGGCAATTCCCATTCCTCCCAATCTTACGCCGCAGTAAACCCTTTCAGAAACTTGTTTGATTAGGCTTGTTTTTTTCTTTCCCAGTCCCAATATTCCCGTCCAACGGTGTTCAATTTTTACTTTGTGATTGGGCAGAATGACATTCCGCAATAAACGGTCTAATTCGTCTTGAATTTTTAGGTTGAGGTCAAACACAGTGGTCTTTTCTTTTTCGATATCTAAATTTCGACCGCCACCCAACAGGATACGATTATCAATATTTCTAAAGTAATAATACCCCTATCCATATGAAAAGTTCCTCGGATGGCTAGGTTGTTGATGGGTGCTGTGATTAGTACTTGCGCTCTGTTGGGAGTAACATCTTCTTCTATTAGGCTAGAAGAAAAACCATTTGTGGCAATGAGTAACCTGGTACTTTTGGCGTTAAATGTATTGAACTGTAAATGAACTTTTTGGCCAATTTGTTCAAAAGACTTAAGGGACGCCGAATTAATAACCATAACCCCTTTTTTATAGGCTAGTGCCAAAAGGTTTTGCATCATCTTTCCTGTATCAATTTGGCCTTCGTATTGATTGAAAATTAGTTCTTCGCGAATGCCCTGATAACCAAAGGTGTTTTTTTTAAGATGAAAGGTTTGTCCCCCTAAGACATCTGCAATTAAATGGTTGACATAATCCATTTTATTTCTGCATCGATCATAGGCTTCTGAGGTATTGTCTGGAAATAACTCATAACCTCCCCATGGCTTAAACCCAAGATCTTGGTCACTAATTAATGTCCGTAAGCGAGTTAAACCTTGAACACGTTGTTTAATCAATTTAACAACATCCTCTTCGCTATGATGATTTAAATCGTCGAGTATTTCTGAGAGACTTCCAAAACAAGCAAAGCCCGCATTTTTAGTGCTCGCCCCTTGGGGGAATTGTCCGCGTTCAAAAACAACAATTTTCGCTTTTGGATGCAACTCTCTTAAGCGAATGGCACAACTAAGACCCACAATGCCACTGCCAATGATAGCGAAGTCAATTTCAGTAAGCCATGATTTTATTTCCCAATAGGATAGATTCATTTTTATGGAGGATCAACTTATTTTTTTATCCCGGGTAATCGATCTGTGGGTGCTGCTTGGGTCCAAGGATAAGCTTGTTTCTCTTTATTTGGATAAATCTTATCTAGGGTTTCTGCTTCGTAGACAAATCCGTTTTTGATTACTAATTCTACAGTATTGGTGTGGCGAATATTTTCTAATGGATTTTTCTTGAGCACGACCAAGTCGGCTAATTTACCTTCAGAAACACTTCCTAAGTCTTTAGATAATCCTAGGGCTTCTGCTCCCAGGAGAGTAGCTACTTTAAGCATATCATGATTTGAAATTCCTCCTGCATGCATACTCCATAATTCCCAGTGATAACCCAGCCCTTGTAGCTGACCATGAGATCCAACACCTGCTATTCCACCAGCTTCTACCAAATCTTTGACAAACACGGCGTGGTCATCAAATACATGCTCCTCTTTCATAAACCATCCGGCATTTCTTCTTCTCGATTTAGCATCAAGTTCTGATTTTGGGGTGAATCGGTTGATCTTCGGATCGCCTTGTACATTTTCAGTGGCATAAAAATAATTTTCTGCCCAAGGGCCTCCATAAGATACCAGCAATGTTGGGGTGTAGGCTGTTTGTGAGCTGGACACAAAATCGATAAAGTCTTTGTATAACGGGTATACGGGGAAGGAATGTTCATGTCCAGGGTAACCGTCTAGTATTTGGGTGAGGTTGAGTTTAAAATCGAGCCCACCTTCTGTGGTAGGCATTAATTTTTGTTCTTTTGCGGCTTGTATGATCCACTGGCGATGTTTTCTGTTTCCAGTAAGATACATCTTAATGGTTTTGGTGTTATAGTATTTAGAGTATTGGGTTAATACATCGCGTGCATGGTCTAGGTCTTTTATATTATATCCCCAGTAACCGACTCCAGGTCCAGTTGAGTAGACCCTCGGCCCTGGGATCATTCCAGCTTCCACCATATCGGCATAGGTTAATACATCGGTCGTTGCCGTTTGAGGATCACGCGTTGTGGTCACTCCATAAGCCAAATTTGCAGCATATACCCAGACATGTTTCTTGTGTAATCCCCACGCAGGCCACATGTGTGCATGTGTATCTATAAATCCAGGCATTAAAAACTTTCCTTTAAGATCCATGACTTTGGCGGTATCGGGTACTTTAATATCCTCGGTATGACCTACTTTTTCTATGCGGTTATTTTGGATTAAAACAGTACCATTTTTAATGATCTCTTTCCCATCCATGGTTAAGATGGTGACATTGGTCAAAGCCAGTTGCCCTTTTGCCATGGCTCTTTGGGCTTTTACAATTACATCTAGCTCTTTGGCTTGATAGTGTTCTATTTCCTCTTCTTCGTTTTCATCATTACTTTCATCAGTAGTCTCTGTATCTGCAATGGTTTTTTCCGCTGCTTCTTTTTTCTTCTTTTCTTCCAATTCTTTTTCTACCAATTCCGCTTTTGGGAGGTCATAGCGGAAAAGGGTTTTTCCGAGCGTCCAGTAGACAACCTGTCCACTGGGATCCCAGCTGGGAAATTGACCGCCAAATTGAGTTAGTTTTCTGGAGGGGAAAGCTGCTTTAGAAGCATCTTTTACATTGATTTTTGCACCCTCTGCACCTAAGTAAGGAACGGTAACTACATAGATGTCATTATTAATTTGAGCAAGGGCATAGGGTCCTTTTGGTGCCCTTAAAAGGGTAGAAGCTTTAGAAGGTTTCTTCTTTGGTGCAGAAGGAGTATCTGACAAAAGATGATTTTCATCATAAGAAGAACCATATACTGTTATACCATCTACTTGTAAGTGTTGCTTTTTATCGGTTCCATCCCATTGAATAGAAACTAATCCGTCTTTGGTGTTAAGATAAATGCGGTTGTCGTTTTGTGCAAAATGAGGATTAGATAATCCAGCAGCTTTGGTTATTAATGTTGATTTACCCAAAGTTTTTCCACTGAGCCAAACCAAACTTGATTTTTGTTGAAATGCACGAGGACCATCGGCGTCTTTAAATTGCTGTGCAGATCCTTTAAAGACCACAATACGATTATCACTACTCCATACAGGTTGCGTATACACTCCTTTCTCTTGCGAAAGTTGAATTGGCTTTGCGGGTTTGTCTACCCGAATTTTATACACCTTTCCTCCATTAACTTCATCCCAAGTTACAAAGGCAACTTCTTTTCCATTAGGGTGCCAAGTGGGCATTGCTTCCAAGGAAGTAAGCTGGGTTAATCGTTTTGGTTTTTTATCAATAAACGACATAATATATAATTTGTTCAGGGCGGTGAATATCATTGAAGACCCATCAGGAGAAATTTTTGCATCTCGAATTTGATTGACAGAAAAAGTTGGACTATCCTCTATAGGGTAATCAAACTTTAACTGAGGCGCCATAGCCAGAGATTCATTTACTTCAAAAGGGATATTTGCTGCGTTACCACCAGCAATTGGAATCCGGTATATTTTTCCTCCATAAGAAGCAATCACTGCTTTACTGTCTGGGGTGAATGCCATGGCAGGAAGCACCCCAAGTGGTGCAATGGATTCTTGCTCGTCTCGCTGAACAGGATAAGCAAGCCATTCTTCTTCTTGTGTGGTAAGATTACGTTTAATTAGGCCCGTTTGGTCATTAAAACGACTTCCATATACAAGCCACTTGCCATCGGGCGATAATGTTGGTGTAAATGCTGATCCGTAGCGGGAAGTCATCACTTCTTTTTTCCCATCTTCACGATCGTAAGTGGCCAATTGATATTGGGGCAATCTAGCATTGTATTGCCATGCCCCCGTGCGTTGCGAAAACCAAATGAATCTACCATCCGCACTAAAGGTAGGTTCAGAAATTTTAAGTAATTCGGGATCTTTAATTAACTGGCTTCCACCCCCACCGTCTTTGTGGTAAATATGCAGTTTAAAATTTCGTGTTCCTTTGCTTACCGCGATGTAATCTCCGTCTGGAGACCAATCTGCAGATTGCATCTTAGAGGTATTTCCTTGAGTGATTTGGAGGGTGTCTTCTTCTTTACGATCAATTATCCAAACGTTATTTCCACCGCTTCTGTCTGATAAAAATAATATTGAATTTCCGTCTGGTGAGTATTTTGGTTGCGAGTCAAATGCTAAACCTTCCGTTATTCGTGTAGCTTTTCCTCCCTCAATAGGGAGTTCGTAAAGGTCGCCTAAAAGATCAAAAACAATTTTTTTACCATTAGGGTGCACATCAATGGCCATCCATGTTCCTTCGTTGGTACTAATGGTTACTGTGCGGGTAGGTAATAAAGGAAGTCCTTCTTTTTCTTTTTTTACTTGGGCAAAAAGAAGAGGACTAATCGAAAATAAAAGGATAAAGAAGATTCTTGAATTCATAGTTTTATTGTTTTCCACCTAGGGCTTTTAATCATTAATTTAGCTGAGAAGGTGAGCTTTCTAAGCTACAAAAAAACTACATAAATGAAATAAATAGAAAAACTTTTTACTTTATTTAGATATAATTTTACTTAATTAATCGCACTATTTTTTTAGTTAATTTCACTCTTTAGAAGGGTAATTTTATCTTAGATGTGAAAAACAAATTATAGATTTGACAATAAAGTTTTACGAGCATGCACAAAACCTATTTATTCTTTTTAATCCTATTGATTATCAGCTGTTCTTCAAATGAAATAGAGGATGATTTTTTTGAGTGCACCGTTGACTATGTCTCTTTTGTAGATGATAATAATGCCATTATTCGATTTGAAACTTCTTTAGGGAAAGAGACGAATTATTACTATGGAAGATATGCTTATACCAGAGAGGGGAATGATTATCTAATTGGTGATCGAATGGTGCATATTCGTGGATTTGAATCCAAAGAAAATCAAGCTTCTTTTACCTTTGAATATGGAGAAAATTTAGGCTTCTTTTGTGCCTCTATTTTTGAAGAATTACCGGCTCACATTCACTTCACCTTTGATGCAGAGGCAGAACGTTCAACTACCATAAATAGGAGCGTTGGAAAATGGAAAATAAAAAGAAAAGCTAATTTTAGAGAATAACCTTATCCATCTAGGGAATATTTTCTTGTCTTTATTTAGGCCACTTTATCCTACTAAGTAGGTGTAATTGATTTGATTCAAGTTTTTATTCTATTTCAAAGATTAGTCTTGAGTTTTGAAACTGTTCAAGTTTCTTTTTTTATATTGAATTAAACCACAGGGTTATGAAGAAAAAAGTTTCAAAATATTTGCTAGAGTTTTTAGTCATTGTAATGGGTATTTCGATTTCTTTTTATGTAGAAAAGAGAAACGCAAATATGTATAAGCAAACCCTAAAGAATCAATCTTTACATAGGATTAGCAATAACATTAAGGTGGATATTGCAGATATGGCGTATAATTATACTGCCCACACCATAGCATCAGACGCCATAGCATGGATTGTAAATAACAATTCCGATTTATTAAATCGGCCCAAAGATTCCATTGGTAAAAACATCTCTAATGCGATATTGGTCAACACCATCTTTGTCGACAATCAAGAAGAATATAGAGCACTTCAAAGCTCTGGTCTAATAGAGCTTATTGAAATTGAAAAAGTAGTTTCAGCGCTGCAAAATAAATATAGCGCGCACGAATTTTATAAACAGATTGAAAAAGCGATCACAGATTCCTCTAGGCCTTTAGAAGAGTTTTTATACAGCAATACAATTTTAGTAGATGAACGAACCAATAGACTTGGATTTCAATCTGGAAGAATTTTTACAGGGGACAAAAAAATACCCCAACCCATCATTGAGCGGTTAAAGGGGAAAAAATGGCTTCACGATTTTTACATCGACCGAGTCAAAACCCTAATGAAGCGCGATAGTACTTTAATTAAATTGATTGAAGATGAAATTTAGTAAGGCGATGCGTAACCGAGTGGTTTTTTTTTAATTTAATTCATTCCCATTTTAGGGCAGCAGTATAATTTTTATAAAGCTACAGGATCTCTGTGATTATACTGGTTTGTTTATTGAATGAAATTGCCTCGCCAACTTTCTTACCTAGGATTAACCTTGCAATAGGGCTTTGCGCAGAAATACAATAATAGATTCTATTGTCGATTGTGATTTCTGGGGCAGAGATGGCGATATAATAATTGAAACGATCTGTTTTAATTACAGATCCTAGCGTACTCGTTATCGTTGGACTGAGGTTATTTAATGGAAGTAGCGTCTTTAGATTTTTTTCGGTTTCTAAAATTTGTGTGCCTAATTTTTCACGTTCTAGCTGAATCATTGCTCTCCCAGTCTCGTGTTTGTCTCCTGCGCTACTTTTAGTCTCTGACGCTAATGCGGTTACAATCTCTAATTTCCTTTTTTCAAATAACGTTAAGCGTTTATTGAGGTGGGTAGCACAATGTTCGAATAAGGTTTTTTTGAGCATAATAGATCGTTTTATCTAAAAGAATTTATAAATGGGGACTTGTTTTTCTTAGAACCCACACCACACCTCTAAGGTAAAAAACTTATCGATTTACTTATGGAAGGTTAGCACGTAATCATGGAATAGCGTTCTCTACATTTAAATTAATTTGAAGGAATAAAAAAGATGTATCCTTTTTATATAAATTTACTTTAAAATGAGTGATATGTCAAAGTCGATCATAGGTAGTGAGGAGTGGTTAGCCTTAGAGGGTTTAAATATTCCTGCGATTAAAGCCAGAGTAGATTCTGGTTCGAAAACATCTTCTATACAAGCAAAAAACATTAAGAGAATCATGCGTAAGGGAGAGGCGTGGGTCACTTTTGATGTAAACCCCATTCAAGATAATTTGAGTTTATATGTCTCTTGTGAGGCGAAGGTTGTAGATACTAGGATTGTTAAAAGTTCTTCAGGAGAATCTCAAAAGCGATTTGTAATTAAAACTAAACTTAAACTAGACGCTCAGACTTTTGAAATAGAGTTAACCCTTGCAGATAGATCTGGAATGGAATACAGAATGTTATTGGGCAGGGAAGCGCTAAAAAATCGGTTTCTAGTTGATGCATCCAAAAGCTTCATTCTTCAAGAAAACTTAGATGGCGAGATCTTTAAAAAGTACAAATACTTAATTAAACAAAGCTCTGGTTTAAAACTAGGATTATTGGCCTCCAATAGAAATTTATATAGCAACAAAAGATTGATAGAAGCCGCAGAAGCTAGAGGACATGAGATTCATTTCCTTAATATACAACACTGTTATATGAAGTTAGATGCGCAGACCCCTGAGGTAAGATATAGAGGTGGAAAAATACTCGATGATCTAGATGCTGTTATACCTCGTATACGTCCTAGTATGACTTTTTATGGTTGTGCCTTATTAAGGCAATTTGATTCTATTGGGACCTATTGTTTAAATTCAAGTTCGTCAATTTCCCAATCTAGGGATAAATTATTCTCCTCACAATTATTTTCAAAGAACGGTATCAATATTCCAATTACTGGTTTTGCTAAGTCCCCACTTGAAACAAAAGACCTTATTGATATGGTAGGTGGTTCACCTTTGATTGTAAAATTACTAGAAAGCGCGCAAGGGAAAGGAGTCGTATCTGCAGAGACAAACAAAGCTGCAGAGAGTGTAATTAATGCTTTTAAAAGCTTACAGGCTAATATACTGGTCCAAGAATTTATAAAAGAAGCCGACGGCAAAGATATTCGGTGCTTTGTTGTTGACGGGAAAGTAGTTGCTTCTATTATGCGAGAAGCAAAAAAAGGAGAATTTCGCTCTAACATACATCAAGGAGGCTTGGCGAAGAAAGTAAGAATAACCGCAGAAGAAAAAAGACTAGCCATTAAAGCTGCAAAGATTTTTAAGCTAGATGTTGCAGGTGTTGATATTATTCGCTCAAATAAGGGCCCATTGCTTTTGGAAGTTAATTCATCTCCAGGTCTAGAAGGAATTGAGAGTATTACAGGAAAGGATATAGCGAATGAAATAATTGTTGCTATAGAGAAAAAACTAAAGTTTTCTAATAAATCTGCTCCTACTTTCTGACCTATTGATTAAGTGATTTTACATTGTTTATTTATGAAAAAGATAAGTTTTGTTGAATGGTTTTTTATTGTTGTCTTTATTATAATGTCCCTCTATTTTGATTTTGTCCGTTATTTTAAATAATGGCTCAAACCTTCCCCTACTTTTGTGACTAATTCATTGTGTAGATATAAAAAAGTCCATTACCAAAACCAATTAAGCATTTGAATGAAAAGACGTGTATCAGTACAATATGATATGGAAACAGAGATTGTAGGTTTCTACGATAAAGATACTGGAGCGCTTGATTTTGATTGGGATGACGGAGTTACCTACGAAGCAGTTAACCGAGCGACTGAGCCACAATTGCTGATTATTCACGAATTATTCCGAACCAAATATGCACGTAATGCTAAAACACGAGGAATTTATCGCAGATATCTTACTTTTATAAAAAGGGCCGCTGGCCTATCTTAATATCGTTTACCTCGATTGCGATTCCGCGATTTATTCGCTCCGTTTTTAGGTTTTTGGGTGTTTTTTTTATTCCGGTTATTTCCTTTTTTCTTCACGGGTTCTGGTAGTATGCTAGGATCTGGTTCATACCCTTCTTTTATTTCGACAGGTATTTTTAACCCAACCAATTTTTCAATATCTCGTAGATATATTTTTTCGTCGACACAAACCAAAGAGATGGCTTCTCCTTTTGCACCTGCTCTACCTGTTCTCCCAATCCTATGCACATAGTCTGCAGGGATATTAGGTAACTCGTAATTTATTACATGGGGAAGTAAGGGGATGTCTAAGCCACGTGCTGCAATATCCGTTGCGACTAAGATTTCTACCTTTCCTTCTTTAAATCCAGCCAGAGCTTTGGTTCTTGCCCCTTGACTTTTGTTTCCATGAATGGCTGCAGCTTCTATATTTGCTTTGAGCATTTTTTTGGTCAGATTATTGGCGCCATGTTTAGTTCGGGTAAATACCAATACTTGAGACCAGTTTCCCTCTTTTATCAAATCGATTAATAGTGCTGCTTTTCGGTTCTTGTCGACTTTATAAACCTTTTGCTTAATAGCCTCTACGGTTGAGTTTTCTGGCGTAGCCTCTACCAACACAGGTTGGTTTAGTATTCCTTGTGCTAGGGCCTTTATTTCTTTTGAAAAAGTCGCTGAAAATAAAAGGTTTTGCCTTTTGTTGGGTAGCAAAGCCATGATTTTATTGATGTCTCGCTGAAAACCCATATCCAACATTCGATCCGCTTCGTCTAGCACCAGAATTTCAACAAACTTTAAAGAGAGTGCTTTTTGACTGTGTAAATCTAGTAGTCGCCCGGGGGTAGCAATTAAAATTTCTACTCCTGATCGGAGGGTTTTAATTTGAGGGTTCTGATTTACTCCTCCAAATATGACCGTTGAACGAAGGTTAATATGGGTACTATATTCTTTTACATTTTCAAAAATTTGCGCCGCTAATTCTCGTGTTGGTGTAAGTATTAATGCCCTTACTTTGCGTTGCCCTGGCTGATTTTTTTTTGATAGTAATTGCAGTAATGGCAATGTAAACCCCGCTGTTTTACCCGTACCGGTTTGTGCAGAGGCAAGTACATCTTTACCTTTCAGTACTTCAGGAATTGCCTTGGCTTGAATAGGAGAAGGAGTTGTATAGCCTTTTTCTTCGATTGCTTTGATTAGCGTTGGCCCAAGGCCAAGATCAGTAAATTTCATAAAGGCTAATAGCTTTTTATAGTGGGTTAATTTCGAATGAATATCTACAGAATTAACATAGATAATGAATGTAGTTTTACCTCAATTTCCCTCCTAATTCGGTCATGGTTTCTATTAGACGGTAGGCTTTTGAGCCCAAGTAGATTTCTTCACTTTCTTTATTGCTTTTTCCATCTGATTGAGATGAAATAAAATATTCAAAGACCCGATTAATCTACCTGTTAATAACTACAGTTTTTATTTGCTTGACTTTTGCCCTTAAAAGTTTTGTAAAAATAAGGATAAATAACAGCTTGAAGTAGTTTCTACTGAGTTGAATTTAATCTATATCTACTTTTTTAATTATAAAACGAAGCTTAGGTTTTGAAGGCGATAAAAATAATAGAGGATAACTAGTGGTATTCCCCTAATTTTTGGACTAACAATAAGCTATCCATATTCATTGTATTAAATTTAATGGTGTTTATTAAAAAAGTACTTAGCTCGCTCACTCTTTTTTGTGCGAGTTTTTTGTTTTCCCAGACAGTTACTTCTACGTTTGATGACTTTACCATCGCTGACTGCATCTCTACACCCTGTCAAGATATTATTGTGGCAGGAGTATCTCTAATTGGTATTCAGGAGTTAAGCGGTTTAGTAAGTAAACTTCAAACGGAAAAAGCAGAATTAACAGAGGAAATAGATGAACTTAAAGATCGGTTGACCCTAATGGAACAGAAACTGAATATGTTGATTAATCAAAATCCCTGATTATTAATCTATTTTGTTATCAGGTTTTGGTTCATTTTTTAGGGTTGATAAAATATTAAAAGGAAAAAGGTTTTAATCGTGAATTTTATTAGAATTCTCTTTAATTTGGGGGATAATGAAACACAAAACGCAAAGCACTCAACTCTACCTTTTTCAATTTTCAAAGTATCGTTTTTGGGCTTTTACCCAAATGGGGAGAGGAATTCAATTAGCGAATGTCCCTGGGCTTTGTTTTTTTAAATTATTAGGGACTGGAGCAGGAAATGGATTTAGTTTACGTCCAGATTTTTCCACCTATGCGCTTCTATTGGTTTGGGAAGACGAACATAGAGCCTCCCAGTTTAGCACCCATTTTTTTTTAAATGCCTATTTTGAGAAGGCACAAACAATACGCTTGCTTAACCTCCAAAGTTTTGCATCTAGTGGACGATGGAGTGGAGAAACACCATTTGTTACAACACATGAAAAAGTAGATAAAAAGAAACCTGTTGCGATTATTACCCGAGCAACTTTACGATGGAATCGGTTATTATCATTTTGGAAAAATGTCCCCAGGGCAAGTAAGTCAATTGAATCTGCTAAGGGAGTAAATTTTTTTAAAGGGATTGGAGAGTGGCCTTTTATCCAGCAAGCAACAATTAGTTTATGGGATTCATTAGATGATGTCATTCAATTTGCATACAAGGATCCTATTCATTCTACTATTGTAAAAAAGACAAGAAAGCAACAATGGTACAAAGAAGATCTCTTTGCGCGATTTACCATTAATAGTGATCTAACCCTAAAGTCATGAAGTCCAAAGCAATTATTATTGGTGCAGGTATTGCAGGAATAGCTGCAGCTATTCGTCTTTCAAAAAAGGGATATAATGTAGAGGTGTTTGAAGCCAATAGTTACCCGGGAGGAAAACTCAGTGATTTTTCATTAGGTGCTTATCGTTTTGACGCAGGCCCCTCACTGTTTACAATGCCTCATTTTGTAGATGAACTTTTTGAATTGTGTGATGAGAATGCAAGAGATTATTTTAATTATAAAAAGAAATCTATAGCATGTAAGTATTTTTGGGAAGATAAAACAACCCTTACCGCTTATAGTGATTCAAAAAGTTTGCTCAAGAAGTTGAGGATAAATTGCAGGTCTCTCCCCGTGTTTTACAAGCCTATTTAGATAAAGCCAAAAACAAGTATGACCTAACGGAGAATCTTTTTCTTAATCAATCCCTTCATCGATTAAAAACCTATTGGTCTAAAGACACTGTTAAAGCGATTGTGAACCTTCCTAAAATGGAGATAGAAAAGAGTTTAGATGAGGTGAATACCCACCAGCTTAAAGAGCCGCATTTGGTTCAATTTTTTAATCGTTTTGCTACTTATAATGGATCATCTCCCTATAAAACTCCGGGTATAATGAGTTTGGTTCAACATTTGGAATCTCATTATGGCACTTATTTTCCAGAAGGTGGAATGGCAGAAATTAGTCAGTCACTTTTTGAATTAGCAAAACGGCAAGGGGTAGTTTTTCATATGGAAAAGAAGGTGAAACAAATTTTAATTAAAAATAAAAAGGCCATAGGTGTACTATGCGATGGAATAGAATTTTTATCCGATGTAGTTGTTTCTAATATGGATATTTATCCTACCTATAAAAAGCTGTTGCCTAGTCTTAAAATGCCGCGAAATGTTCGTAGAGAAGAACGTTCTAGTTCAGCGATTATTTTTTATTGGGGAATAAATAAAAAATTTGATGAAATGGATTTACACAATATCTTTTTTAGCAATAATTATCCAGCAGAATTTAAGGCCATATTTGAAGACAAAACAATCTATGAAGACCCTACTATTTATGTGAATATTACTGCAAAAGAAACAACCAGTGACGCACCAAAAGGAGCTGAAAACTGGTTTGTAATGATTAATACAGCGGCAGATTATGGTCAAGACTGGGCGAGTGAAATTGATAAGCTTCGAAGACTTGTACTAGCAAAGCTTAGTCGAATGCTTGGTTGTGATATGGCTACTTTCATTAAAGAAGAAGCCGTTTTAAGTCCCCCAGAAATTCAAGCGAAAACAGAATCTCATATGGGCGCTTTGTATGGATCTTCAAGTAATAATAAAATGGCCGCATTTTTACGCCACCCTAATTTCAAGTTCTCCATCAATCAATTGTTTTTTTGCGGAGGCAGTGTTCACCCAGGAGGAGGGATTCCACTATGCTTACTTTCAGCAAAAATTGTAAGTGACCAGCTTCCCCCAAGCTAACGGAGTTTAGATATTTTGTTTTCTAATAAGGAGGTTTCTCATTATATTTAGATAAATTCCAAACATGTCTAAATTTAAACAACCTTTGTTTTTCCTTCTTGCCTTTTGTTTTTTAACAACCGCTTCACTTTCAGTGGCCTCCGCACAAACAAAAGAGAAAAAAGAAGTAAAAAAGACAGATAAAAAAAAGAAAAAGCGAAAAAGAAAAGTACGTTTACCAAAGATAGATCTCAGTCATTGGAAAGTGACACTCCCTGCTTTGAATGAAAAAGGGAAGCCCTATGAAATTGAGCCTCCAGCAATTTTTGATTATCATAATAATGAGGTGGCCAAGCCCTACATGTACCTAGACGATAGAAAAGGTGCTATTGTTTTTCATGCGATGCCCACTTCTTCTAAAACAGCCAACACCAAGTTTACCCGATCAGAGCTTAGAGAACAAATGGTTCCAGGGGATAATAACACCAATTGGACCTTTGCAGACGGAGCTTATATGAAAGGCAAGATTGCTATGGAAGCTAGTACCAAAGATGAAAATGGTAAATATCACAGAACCATCATTATGCAAATCCATGGGCGATTGACAAATGAACAACGGGACCTTATTGGGCAAGATGATAACAATGCACCTCCCATTTTAAAAATATATTGGGATAATGGTAAAATTAGAATCAAAACGAAGTTGTTAAAAAACCTACAGGCCACAGATGACCAGATACTTCATGAAGATGCTTGGGCAAATGATGCAGGGTATAATTTTGATCAAAGAGTAGATTTTAACCCCTTTACCCTAGAGGTTAAGGTATCGAAGGGGAAAATGGTTATTATTCTAAATGGAACAGATTATAAAGTTTATAAAGGGATCCATATGGAACGATGGGGAATTTTTGAAAACTACTTTAAAGCAGGAAATTATTTTCAATCTCGTGATGAAGGGTCTTTTTCTAAAGTTAGATTTTATGAATTAGAAGTAAGTCACTAACCCCCTTTTTCATTTTTAAAGTTTGGCTGCTCCAATCCTCCTACATGTTTAATAAAAAACTATATTTGTTAAACAAATATAATTACAAATGAAAAGTGCACGACAATTAATTTATCTTTCACTTCCTTTTTTATTTTCTTTATCCACGATTATAGCGCAAGATTTTCAAGGGAAAGCATTTTATTTTTCTAAATCTACCATGGAACTGGGAGCTTGGGGTGCAAGAATGAGTGAGGCTCAAAAGAAGCAAATTAAGAATCGCTTAAAGAATAGACTAGAAAAAACTTATGTGTTAAGTTTTAACGGGTCTGAGTCACTTTTTATTGAAGAAGAAAAAGTAGATGCCATGTCGGGAGCTACTGATTCATGGGGGAGCAATTTTTCAAGAGGGAAACAGTATAAGAATATTGACGAAAATCGTTTAGTTCAAGAGCAAGAGTTTTATGGGAAAAGATTTTTGGTTAAAGATGAGTTGCAAGCTATCGGTTGGAAAATGGGATCAGAAATTAAGCAAATAGGGGCTTATACTTGCTTTAAGGCCACTGCTATTCTTCCTACTACGGAGCTTAACTGGTTTTCTTTTTCTTGGGGCGATTTAAGTAGAAATACTTCCTCAACTCAGGAGCCTGAAATTAAACTCACACAAATAGAGGCGTGGTATACGCTTCAGATTCCAGTAAAACATGGACCTGCCGAATTCTGGGGACTTCCCGGACTGATCCTAGAGGTTAGTTATGGAAATACCACCATGCTATGTTCTGAAATTGTTATTAACCCAAATGAGAAAACATCTATTATAGCCCCAGACAAAGGAAAAGAAATTAACAAGGGAGATTACCGAGCAACCATGATCGGTAAGATGGAAGAAATGAGAAATAATCGTGGCAGAAGGAGAAGAAGCTAACGTTCTTTTATATTAATATTTCAGACCTATTATAATGACCAAAAACCTTCCTTTTTTACTCTTCTTTTTTTATGCCGTTACTTATGGACAACTCACTGTAAAAGGGGTTGTAAAAGATAGTTTAGACAACCCATTGGGTTCTGCAAGTTTAGTGGCAATTGATAAGGAGACGAAACAATTGGAATCGTATACCCTTACCAATGATGATGGTAGCTACCTTTTAAAGATAAAAAGCAATCATAGCTACAAGATTCAGGTAAGTTATATTGGTCTACAAACCATTAACGATAGTTTATCTACTCTTGAAAAAGATATAATTAGAAATTATACTTTAAGGTCAGATATTTTACTTGACGAGGTGGTTGTAAAAATGCCTGTTTTGATTCGTGGGGATACACTAATTTACGATGCAGACTCATTTAAGAACGGTTCAGAACGAAAATTAGAGGATATCATTGATAAACTCCCTGGGGTTGAAATCAATGAAACTGGTCAAATTGAAGTGGAAGGAAAAGTGGTGAATAAACTCATGGTGAATGGGAAAGACTTTTTTGACGGAGATACCAAAATAGCCACCAAAAATATTCCATCTAGTACGGTAGATAAAATACAGGTATTAAAGAACTATGGAGAAGTAGGACAATTAAGTGGGGTTAGAAACAATCAAGACAACGTAGCCATTAATATTAAGCTAAAAGAAGGAAAAGAGAGTTTTTGGTTTGGAAATGTAACCTTGGGCGGAGGGAACTCACCTAAGGATAATCTTTATTTAGCGCTACCCAAGGTGTTTTATTACAACCCAAAATACAGTATCAATTTTATTGGAGACCTCAATAATATAGGAGAGGTTGCATTATCTAGGAGAGATATTCGAGGATTTGGAGGGGGCTTTAGAGCCCCAAGTAGACAAAGTGGAACAAGTATAAATTTGGGAGACAATAGCCTTAATTTTCTTACTAATCAGCGGGATGCATTAAAAATTGAGAATAAATTAGCGACAGCTAACTTCAGTTATTCCCCAAATCCAACCCTGGATTTAAGCGGCTTTTTAATTTTTAATGCAAGTAAAATAAACGCTGCGGAAAACAGCTTGGTTCAATATACAAATCCATCTTTGCGAATTCCAGATGAATCTATTCAGCAAAATAGTATAGAAAGGTCTAATCAAGGTTTGTTAAAATTAAGTGCTTCTTATAAACCTAACTTTAATGTACAAGTTGACTACGATTTTTTACTTCGTTCGGCTAATGATGAACAGCAACAAAATGTGTTGTCTTCAGTGATTGGAAGAACGTCACAAGCTGAAGAGGTAACCCCTTATAGCATCAATCAGGATTTAAAGTTTTATTACACCCTTGATGAGGACAATATATTTGCTTTTGAAGCCCAGCATTTACTCCGGGATGAAGACCCTTTTTATAACGCTATTTTGGACAATAGTTCCGAGGAATCAGATGCCTTTGACAACACAGCTCAAGCTTTAGGGTTAGACACTTCTTTAGTAAGTTATGATCTAGGTCAAAATAGGAGAATTAGATCAAATCAATTAGATGCCAAGTTAGACTATTACCACATTATTAGTCCAAAAAGTAATCTAAACCTTACGCTGGGAACCATTCAGAGTTATCAGAATTTTAATTCAAATATTTTTCAATTTCTACTAGGTGATAGTCTTTTTACCCCCACACCTTCATTCAACAATGGCTTAGCCACAAACGATGTAACGTATGTGTTTAGTGACCTATACTTGGGAGCTCATTATCGATTCAGAACAGGTAAGTTTACTTTTACACCAGGTTTTTCAGTTCATGCTTATGGAAATAATAATACCCAAAATGATGTGCAGGTAAAAGATAATTTTGTTCGCCTTCTACCAGATTTTGAAACCCGTATTCAGATTAAGAAAGGAGAATCTTTAACGCTAAATTACCGGATGCAAAATCAATTTACTGATGTGACCCGTCTCGCTCAAGGACTAGTGCTAAATAATTATAATAGCATTCAATATGGATCTCCAGATTTACAAAACGCCTTATCTCACAATGTAAGTTTACTTTACAGTAGTTTTAATTTGTTTAACTACACCAATGTTTTTGCGCGTATTTCTTATATCAATAACATTGATCAAATTAGAGGACTTACCAATTTCGAAAACATTATACGCACAAGCACCTTTTTTAATTCGAATTTTGCTGATGAAAACTGGAATGCTTTTGGTCGTATACAACGCACATTTGGAAAAATCAGAGGAAGCTTAAACGCCGCGGTAAACTACAGTAAAATTAATCAGATTATCCAAGGAGCCCCTTCATTAAACGAAGGCTTAACACAAACGTTGACTCCAGGCATTAGGACTAATTTTAAAGTAGCACCTAACGTTAGTTTACGCTACAGGTATAGTGTAACCAATAACAACCAAGGGAGTAGAGAAACCAAGTTTATTGTACAATCACCTTCTATTGAGTTTGATGCCTATATATTAGAGAAAATTACCCTGGTGACCAATTATAGTTATACCACACAAGACTTGGGGTCGGATACACAATCTTTTCAAAACTGGGATGCTTCAATATCCTACAGAAAAGACAAAGATGCCAAATGGGAATTTGACTTGAAGGCATCTAATATTTTAAATATTGACCAGCAAGTTAGAAACAGCGCAAACAATATTTCTGTGTTTAGTGCACAGACTTTTATTCAGCCTAGGTTTATTACATTTAGAGGAGTTTATAATCTCTAAATAGGAGTTTAATTAAGTAATTAGCAACTCATTTTTAACTTAATTAACTTCGATTTGTTTTAGCAGCTTCCCTTGATTTCTATAAATATTTTGGAAAAACAAAGTTCACGTCATTTTGAAAGTATCAAAACTTACAAGAATTTAATCTATGGTATTATTTTGGGTCATAGTCAAGAAATCGTAATTTAACTAACTAATTAGGATAGAATTTAAATAAATTAAAAAGGCTTTATGGGGAAGTTTATCAAGTTTTTATTGTCATTTGGCCCAGGTATTTTTGCCATTGGGTATACGATTGGGACAGGGAGTGTAACATCTATGATTGTGGCGGGGAATAATTTTGGAATGGATCTACTATGGGTGTTGTTTTTTAGTTGCCTATTTTCTGGGGTGTTAATCTATGTATCGGGTAGTTATTATTTGTTGACTGGAGAAACGGCACTTTATGCGGTAAGAAAACATTTACCTTATGGAAAAGCCATTGCCATAGCTATTATTATAACCGTTGGTATTGGCCAATGGAATTCGCTAATTGGAATATTGGGAATTACTTCTAATGTTGTTTTTGAAATATTAGCGCTTAACTTTCCTGGTCTTCAGGAACATCAGTATATGGGGGTGCTTCTACTTGCTATATTAATCATCGGGATTTTTTATGGCCTATTAATCAAAGGGAATTATTCTATTTTTGAAAAAGTATTAGCCCTTCTTGTTTCTATGATGGGCTTGTCATTTGTCTTTACACTTTTCTTTGTTTTTCCTCATCCGGTTGAGGTCATTGAAGGACTTATTCCTACCATTCCAGAAGTTGAAGGTGCAGGTATTCTAATTGCTGCTTTTGTTGGAACGACGATGGCTGCGGCCACTTTTTTATCTCGCCCTTTATTTATTCAGGGAAAAGGTTGGACAAAAGACGCCATGCAAATACAAAAAAATGATGCCTTGATTGCTTCGCTCCTAATTTTTACAATTAGTGGAGCTATAATGGCGGTAGCGAGCGGAAGTTTACATGGCAATGGACACGAAATTACTCACGTATTAGATATGTCTAAGGCGTTAGAACCCTCGGTAGGTAAATTTGCAGTAAGCATTTTCTTTGCTGGGACATTAAGCGCTGGACTATCATCGATTTTCCCTTGTTTAATGATTGTTCCTCTTATGCTGGGAGATTTTAATTCAGGAAAGCTAGATGTAAAATCAAGTTTATTTAAAGGCGTAACGGGTATTGCAAGTATTTTGGCATTAAGTGTCCCTGTGTTTGGTTTTAATCCGGTACAAGGTCAAATAATAACCCAAGTGTTTAATGTTTTTGCTCTGCCTTTAGTGGTCTTGTGCTTTATTCTTTTGTGGAATCGAAAAAAGGTAGGGTTACCCCAAAAACGGATGCTAACCAATGGGATTATGGTGGCTGCTTTTATTTTTTCATTGATCATAATGATGAATGGATTAAAAGATATTTTTTCATAATTGAGAACATAAATAACAATGAGTAGTCAACCGCCATTAGTAATTATTATGGGTGTTAGCGGGGTTGGGAAAACAACTGTTGGAAAAAGATTAGCAGATTCCTTAGGCCTATCGTTTGCGGATGCAGATGATTATCACCCCAAGCAAAATATTGATAAAATGAGTCAAGGGATTGCGCTAACCGATAGCGATAGGCAACCTTGGTTAGCCCTTTTAAATAAGAGGATACTTAATCATCAAGAAACAGGTCTGGTATTGGCTTGTTCTTCTTTAAAAGAAGACTATAGAAGACAATTATCCTCTTCAATTGAAGACCGGGTGAGCTGGGTTTATTTAAAGGGCGATTATGCTCTAATTTATCAAAGGATGCAAGATCGTGAAGATCATTTTATGTCTGCAGAAATGTTACAATCACAATTTGACACCCTAGAAGAACCAAACAATGCCATTGTTTTTGAAGTTTCAGATACAATGGACCGTATAGTACAGAATATTAAATCAGTAATTCAATGAAATCATCCCTAGGGATTATCGGTATGGGAGTAATGGGCACAAGCTTAGCCCGTAACTTTGGAAGAAATAAATACACTATTTCAATTTACAATCGACATGTTCCAAACAAAGAAGAAAACGTTGCGTTAAATAAGCAAAGGACTTATGATGAATTAGACCACGCTCAAGCTTTCGATGACCTCAAGTTATTTATTGCCTCCATTGAACGTCCTCGTAAAATAATTCTTATGGTCAATGCAGGGACCACCATAGATATTGTCTTAGAAAATCTTAGTCCTTTACTAGCCCCAGGAGACGTAATTGTTGATGGGGGAAATTCTCATTTTGAAGACACCCAACGCAGAATGGACACCTTAAAGAAAAAAGAAATTTTCTTTATAGGAGCTGGAATTTCCGGAGGAGAAGAAGGAGCGCTTAAAGGGCCATCCATTATGCCCTCGGGAGAGGAGGAAGCTTATGCTTTAATTGCTGAGCATCTAGAAGCGATAGCTGCTAAGGATAATCGAGGAAATCCATGTTGTACCTATGTGGGAGCACAGGGTAGTGGTCATTTTGTAAAAATGATCCATAATGGAATTGAGTATGCAGAAATGCAACTATTAGCAGAGTGCTATGCTCTATTAAAAGCTCAGCAACTTTCCAATGAAGCAATGGCGTTAATTTTTGAATCATGGCTCCCAGATACCCAGAGTTATCTTTTAGAAATAACCATACAGATTTTACGAAAAAAAGAACAGGATGTCTATATTCTCGATACTATTTTAGATAAGGCTGAAAATAAGGGGACAGGAAAATGGTCCTCTCAAACTATTGCGGATAATGGAATCCCATCAACAATGATTCCAGCAGCTCTTTTCGCTAGATATCTCTCTTTTTTTAAAGAGAAAAGAATAGAAATATCCCAATTGTATTCAACCCAAGAGGCCAACATATCTCTTTCTAATGAGGAGTTAAAAGCAGCTTATCAACTAGGGAGAATCATTAATCATCATCAAGGCTTCCTAATTATAAAAGAAGTTGCTCAACAGAAAAATTGGGAAGTGTCCTTAAGCAAGGTTGCACAGATTTGGACGGAAGGATGTATTATCAAATCTTCATTGATGCAAGAACTGGTAGCACTTTTAAACACAGAAGACTCCTTATTAGAAAGTAATCGATTAAAAGGGCAGATTAAGGCGACCTATCCTTCTTTAAAAAGCTTGTAGTTCAAGGAATAGAAAATGAAATTCACCTTCCATGCTTTTCAGAGGCAATCAATTATTTTAACGGGATTAAAACGGCTTATTCTTCTGCTAACCTAATTCAGGCTCAAAGAGATTTTTTTGGTGCACATACTTATAAAAAAATTAATGACCCTGATGGGAAAAGGCATCATACAGTATGGTAAATAGGCAGTGTTTTTTAGGCCAATATAAATTAATTTTTAATCTATACACCTGTTTTATAGGCATTTAAAACAATCAACTAAAAGTTCTAATTAATGGATTTAAAAACAATATTACTGATTATACTTATGTTGTGGGGAATCCCAAGCACCTATTTTCGAAGTAAATTTCGAAAAATAGTTTATCAAACAGAGGATTGGAAAATTAATTTTAAACCTTTATTTATAAAAGAGATTAAAGCTTTATTTACCACACTTTTCCCAACGGATAAAGATTACTTGAAAGTCAGAAATTATTATCGTCTTTATCTACTGGTTTATCTTTTATTATTTATTGTTTATTCAAGTATTTAGACTTTATTTATCCCTATTAAACAGGAGGACTCATGGTAATATTAAATAGACTACACGCGCTTTGGCATCCATCGTGTTATCATGGATGGGGAAGGAATAGACGTTTTTTTGAAGGTTGGTATTACAAAATAGTCAACCAAGATCAATCAGAAGCCATGGCCATTATACCTGGAATTGCTATGGATGAAAAAGGTCAAAAACAAGCCTTTATTCAAGTGTTAGATGGTATTAGAGAAACTGCTGTATACCATCGTTATGATGCCAATGAGTTTGTGCCATCCCCAAAAACACACTCGCTTAGAATAGGCGATAATTTCTTTACTGAACAGCAAATGAAATTGGCTTTACCAGAATTAAAAGGAGAGGTGTTTTTTGATCATTTAAATCCTTGGTCTTCAAGTGTTTTTTCACCTGGAATAATGGGGCCTTTTTCTTTTGTTCCGTTCATGGAATGTTACCACGGGATACTGAGCATGAACCATAAAATTAGAGGGGGATTTACCTATCAAGGGAAACCACTTACTTTTGAAAAAGGGAAAGGCTACATAGAAAAGGACTGGGGACATTCATTTCCTGAGGCTTATATGTGGATGCAAACCAATCATTTTTCAGAAGAAGGAATTTCTGTAAAAGCCTCTATTGCTAAAATCCCATGGCTTGGAAGCTCATTTATTGGTCATATAGCTGGGGTATTATTGAATGGTCAATTATATGAGTTTACTACCTACAATGGCACGCGTTTGATTCAATGTGTCATTTCATCAGATCAAGTCCAAATAGAAATGGCTAATCGAAAACACCGATTAAGATTAAATGCTAAACGAGAGAAATCGACTGCCTTAGCCGCTCCTATCTCTGGTTTTATGGACGGTAGAATAGAAGAAAGTATGAAAGCAGAAGTTGAGGTAGAACTCTATGATAAAATTACAAAAACCATACTTTTAGCAGATACGGGTACCTCTGGAGGAATTGAAGTGGCTGGCAAATATGAGCTTTTAGCCCGATAATGCAATTTATTAGCAAGATGTTTTTGGCCTAGCACGCTTTTTTATTGCATAATTTGAAAACCGGGTAGTGTATATTTTTGACCGTTAGGATATATAAATATGGGTCGGAAAAAATGCGTGACAGGAGAACTTCTAAATGCCTGCTCAAATTGTACCTCTATAAAGTCTTCCTCAAACTTTTCTTGAAGGCTTTGAATATATTCCCGACACAATTTTTTGTTTTGATCATTAAGTTGATCTGGATGAATAAAAACCCTTTGTAAGGACATGTTAAAAAGAGTTATCCCTTTTTCTAAGCGGATATTTTTATCATACTCAGTTTGCCCAAAACTCGCTTGACTAAATAAAAATAGGGAACAAACAATACTTAGTATTCTGATATATTTCATTGAAGCAAAAGAGATGCGATAAGCAAGATTTTTTCGATGAAGAAATATACGTCAATTTATGTATCTTCCAATATCTAAAAAGGATGTAAAATGGAATTTAAAAATAAAATTGTGTTGATTACCGGCGCTGGATCTGGAATAGGTAAAGCAGCAGCCTTTGCATTTGCTAAAGAAGGCGCACAAGTTGTAGTGGCTGATATGAGCATAAAAATGGGAGAAGAGACTGTAGAAGAAATTACTGCGCATAATGGAAAGGCTATTTTTATAGCCGTAGATGTAGCCCAACACGAGGAGGTTTTAGCATTAGTTTCCGAAGTAAAAAAAAAATTTGGCCGATTAGATATTGCCATTAATAACGCAGGGATAGCTGGGGTTAGTGCAAGAACCCATGAATATCCATTAGATGATTTTGATCGTGTAATGCAAATAAATACCGCTGGCGTTTTTTATGGGATGAAGACACAAATTCCTTTAATGCTACAGCAAGGTAGTGGTGTAATTATTAACACTGCTTCTATCGCCGGTTTAAAAGGCCTTCCAAATTCATTGGCTTATTCAGCAAGTAAACACGCAGTTGTAGGAATGACCAAAACTGCCGCCATGGAATATGGTAAGAAAAATATTAGAATTAATGCCCTTTGCCCTGTTTTTACAGTTACTCCTCTTTTTAACCCAGATGAAATTGAAAAGGTAGCTGCAGGAATTCCAGATAAACTAAAAGCTAATGTGCCTATGAAGCGTTTTGCAAATGTTAGCGAACAAGTAGATGCACTTTTGTGGTTAGCTTCTGATAAGGCCTCCTTTGTAACAGGTCTTGCTTTGCCCGTAGACGGTGGATTAACGGCCTAACTTTTGGTAGGCTTACGATTTCGTTAACTTAGGTTTTATGCGTATCAAATATATTTAACTAATAAACTGAAGCATGTTTAAATTCATTCAAACCCTTTTTTTCTTTTTCCTATTTATCTCCACACCTAATTTATATGCTCAATATACCACGGAGCAAATAGCTTTTAATAGTGCCAATCCCTTTTCTTTGAGTGATATAATATCTGACTTAAATAACCTAGAGAAACAAGAGGTCTTTGGACAACTTACTGTCCCAATAGATTCTCTGCAACCAGATAAAAAATACCCGCTGATTATTGGGGTTGCAGGTAGCTTAGGGTGGAGGGCTCATCATTTGGAGTATATGAAGATGTATCAAGAACAAGGGTTTGCCACTTTTGAACTGAATAGTTTTAAAAGTCGAGGAATCACTTCTACCGTGGGTTCACAAGACCAGGTGACCATTGCTGGGATTATTTTAGACGCCTACCGGGCTTTAGAAAAATTGGCTGAGCATCCAACTATTGATGCCGATCGAGTTTCCATAACCGGTTGGAGTTTAGGAGGAGGCGTTGCCTTATTTTCAGGATGGTTACCGGTAAAAAGAGCCATTGGCTCATCGGTAAATTTTGCTTCTCATTTAGCATTTTATCCCCCCTGTTTTATCAACCCAGAAAACATTGAATTTACCGAAGCACCCATTCATATTCTTACAGGTGAAGCAGATAATTGGACTCCAGCTGCACCGTGTAAAAACTTAGTTAATAAACTATCGAAAAAGGCAAATATTGGGATTACCATCTATCCATCTGCCCATCATGGTTTTGATAGTAAAGAGGAGGTTCGTAGGAACGAAAAAGGGTATAGTTTTAAATCCTGTCTTTTTGACCTTACAGAAGAAGGAGATGTACTAATGAATTATCTCAATTTACCCATGTCAAATCCATGGCTACAAAAACTTGGCTTTTTATTTTGTGTTGAAAGAGGGGTGAATATTGGGGGAATCCTGAAGCAAGAGAAAACGCTTTTTTATTTGCTAAAAACTTTATGTCAACCACCTTACAATAAGCAATGAATAAGCACATAGATTCTTACAGATGGGTAATTATTGCTCCAGAAGCTGAGATTAAAAAATGGACGAAAGCATTCTTAGCATTTAATACTAAAATCTCTATAGAAGTAGGACCAAAAATTAAAGATCCAGAAACGGTAGATGTTTTATTGTTATGGAATCACCCTAAAGGGAGTCTTACTCCTTTCTCAAACGTAAAGCTATATTATTCACTTGGCGCGGGGGTAGACCATCTTTTGTCCGATGATTCTCTTAATAAGAACGTTCCTATATGCCGTATAGTGGACCCTTTGTTGTCCTTTTCAATGACCAATTATATCCTTTTTGCGGTGCTTTATTATCAGCGCCGCTGGGATAAATATGTAGTAGATCGTCAGCTTAAAAAATGGGATCACGACGCACCCCCTGAAGAGAAAATTAGCATTGGTGTTTTAGGACTGGGTACCTTAGGGTCAGATGCCGCAATGAAACTAGCTCATTTAGGTTTCGAAGTAAATGGTTACAGTCCTTCTCATAAAGACATACCCTCAATTAAAACTTATAAAGAGGGAGAGCTAGATGCTTTTTTAGCGGCTTCTAATGTATTGATCTGTACAGTGCCTTATACGGACAAAACCCATGGCTTACTCTCCATGTCTTTATTTAAAAAACTACCTCCTCATACCTATTTAATTAATGTTTCTAGAGGAGGTGTTCAGGTGGAAGAAGACATAATTAAAGCAATAGAAATGAAGTACTTATCAGGTGCTTTTTTAGATGTTTTTGAGCGAGAACCCTTACCAGATTCGAGCCCTATATGGGAGCATTCAAAGATTCAAATAACCCCCCACATTGCCAGTATTACTAACCCCCAAGCCGGGGTAGAACAAATAGGTAAAAATGTGGCTAAGCTGAGCAATGGAAATCCTCTAGATTTTATAGTTAATCCCCAAAAGGGGTATTAAACAAAAAAGCCCACTATTAAGTAGGCTTCTTGTTGGTTTAGATAAATCAGTGATTTATTTCAGAATAGTAGATAGTTGGATTTTAACATCTTCTAAATGTGCTTTTCCTATTCCTTTAGCTGTTTTTTGCTTACGATTGACAAGCTTGTATAATTTTTTAAGACTTGCTCTTGCAGCTGCGCGAATATCTGATTGACTTACATCGACCTGGGTAATTCCTCCATAACGCCTTTGGTTAGCAGAAAGTTTTTGTTCTTCCGTGAGTAAATATGCTAGGCGTTCTATATGTGCTCTTTGAAGGTTTCTACGATAAGTATCTGGGGTTTTCCCTTGTTTTACCTCCTTCCATAATCCTTCCGATAGGTCGTTCATTAAAGTCATTAAATCATAGGCAGATTGTTCATTTAAAGTTTCATTTTCTATGACCCTAGCGAGGCGATCAAAACTGAGAATCTGATTAAGAGTTCTTACTTGCATCCCTCTAATTTTGTTGACCGTTCCTGCTGCTTTAATTTTATTAATAATCGATTGATTAATCATCCATTCTGGCGTTGAAAAAAGCTGCTGATGTAAAAAGTTAAGGCTATTAGCTTGATGGTATTTGTTGACATGTTTATATACAGGACCTTCTTGCTCATACGTTTTATTGTATTCATAAACACCTCCAATATTGGAGGTTACATGACCCATATAACGGTTAAACTGATTAAAAATTTGATCATATAACGTTTCTAAATCATCATAGTTTTTACCCTCCTCATAGGTCCATTCAATTAATTTTGGGAGTATCCGCTTTAAATTAGCAATCCCATAATTACTTGCTTTGATAGCGTCATCACCTAAATCTTCTGTTTGTGAAGAAGGATCTATAACGGGTCTTTGTTGACGACCAAATCGATATTTTGGGTCTTCAGCTTTTTCTAGAATCCATTGGTTTAAGGTAGCTTTTTCTTCTTCAGCTGTCTTATTAAGAATAGGGCGATAACCCCAGTTAATGGCATGTTTATCATAAGGACCCACATCAGGCATAAGAGACACTCCTTTGTCTTCTGGTTGGGCCACATAATTAAAGCGTGCATAGTCCATGATAGAGGGGGCTGTTCCAAACTCTTTCGTAAAGCTAGCTGAACGTAAAGAATCTACAGGATAGGCTACACTACTTCCCATATTATGAGGTAAACCTAGGGTATGCCCTACTTCATGAGCAGAGACAAAACGAATAAGTCTTCCCATAATTTCATCTTTGAAGGCCACCCCTTTTGCTTCATCATTTATTGCTGCAGTTTGTACAAAAAACCAATTACGTAACAAGGTCATTACATTGTGATACCAGTTGATGTCTGATTCTAAAATCTCACCGGTACGTGGATCACTTACATGAGGTCCGTTTGCATTAGGGATAGGTGAAGCTAAGTAACGCATAACGGAGTACCTTACATCCTCTGGGGACCACTCTGGATCTTCTT
The DNA here is from genome assembly GCA_038143595.1 of Flavobacteriaceae bacterium. GTDB lineage: Bacteria > Bacteroidota > Bacteroidia > Flavobacteriales > Flavobacteriaceae > Arcticimaribacter. Next base: position 253,083 of record JAYQME010000003.1, read on the forward strand.
CTTTTGAAGGAGGATCTTTAGCGATAATTGCATTTTTAAAACCAGCGGCTTCAAAAGCGACTTGCCAATCTTCTACTCCTTGTTTTAAATATTTTCTCCACTTTGCAGGAGTAGCTCTATCGATGTAGTATACAATAGGTTTCTTTGGTTCTACTAATTCTCCTCGATTGAATTTTTCTATATCTTCTTCTTTAACTTCTAAACGCCAACGATCTAAGAATGTCAATTTTTTACTTTCCTGAGCCTCTAGTCCATAATCGACCTGGCTTCTGGCAAACCAACCTACTCGACGATCAAAATATCGACGTTTCATAGGTTCTTCTGGTAAGAGAATCATAGAGTTGTTAATCTCTACAGAAAAAGCCTGCAAGCTTCCATTAGACGGTGGTTCACTAGCTTTGTATGTCTTAACATGTCGTGCTTCTATATTAAGCGGATACGATATGATAGATTCGATGTAAGAACGTTTAGTATCAACCGAAGATATCTTATATCGTTTCTTGTATCTACTAGAAATTCCTAGGGTTTTTACATCATTAGTAAAGAGTTTAGTTACTTCGATAAGGGAGCTAGGTTGAAGACTATCTTGCCCTTTAGCTTCAATTTTAAAGCTTGCTATAATGGGTTCAAAGTTTGAGTTTTCTACAGCTTCATGTATGGGTAAACTATCTGCAGCTACATTCTCATAAGAAACAATCCTAAGTAATAATTGTTTCCTTTTTTTTACCCAACGGACTACTTGGGTGTTTTGCTTTCCTCCTCCAAAGCCTAAACCATTGGCGGTTTTAGCGATTCTAGTCACCATCAACATTTCTTTACCCAATAATGTGTCTGGGAGTTCATAGTAAAATTTTTCATCGACTTGGTATACGGTAAACAAACCCGAATCACTTATGGCTTTATCCGTAATAATATCTTCAAAGGTTTTTTCTTTTTTATTTTTTTTGTCAGATTTCGCCTTGTCTTGGGCATAGCCCGAAAAGGATAACACAAAAGAAAGTAGAACTAGAATTAGAGGTTGTTTCATAAAAAAATATAATTTAAAGTGAAAGATAATCATTTACTTATGGATACTGCCGTCTGGCATAATGGCATCCACTAAATAAGCTTTTTTGAGGTCTTCAATAATAACTTCTGCGTCTTTAAGGTTGGCACCACTTAAGTAAGCGCCTTCAAATTGCACTCCTTTTAGATTGGCTTTATAAAAATTAGTGCCGCTAAAGTTTGCTTCCCTAAAATCTGCAAACATTAGATTAGCTTTAGCAAGATTAGCACTACTAAAATTGCTTTTTTGTAGATTGGCAAAACCAAGATTTGCTCTATATAAAGTGACACCAACCCCATTAGATTCAGTCAAATCACAATTATTAAGATTGGCATAAAATAATTCTGCATTGGTTAATTGAGCTTTGTTTAATATCGCATCCGATAGGTTTACACCGTTCATTTCAATATTATTTAGTTTAGCTTTTGTAAGATCAATTCCTGCTAATGACACTCCATCGTCACATAGATCTTCAAGTGCAATAATTCGAGCTTGACTATTTTCTATTCCTGTGGCACTGTCAATAATAGACCAAGCTTGATAATGAAATTGTCTTTTTCTCTCGGGACCTTCTTTAATGAAAAGTAGTACTGCAATAAAGATGCTTAAAGGTTCAAGGGTGTCAATAATGGTCTGAATAAGAGAAATTTCTTGTCCAAGGAAAGAAAAGATAAAGAAAAAAGTAGCGGCATATAAGGCAATCATCCATTTAGGTGTAGCCCAAAACCAATGATTAATTTTTGTGAATAAATTATTTCGCTCTTTGAGTTTTGCTTTTTGACGGTAGGTAAGTTTTTTTCGAGGCCTAAGTTTTATTTCTTCAGAAGAGTAATCCTCTCTTTTCTTTTCAAAAACTGTTTTCTCTTCCTCTTCAATTTCGTTAATTGGTTTTTCTACGCCTTTGAGCATTATTTCTACGACAGCACCATAGGTCGTCACCCAAGCTTGCTCTACTTCTGGGGTCCAATCCTCTGGTCCAATATATTCAGCTAACGTAGCGATTAATGCTTCGCCCACTAAAGGATAATGTTGTTCTATAGCCCCATAGCCTTTGTGTTTTTCACCTAAAGGACCTAAAACAGATTGAAGTACCTCAGCATTTCTCATATTTTCCACTAAAAGGACCAAAGAACCATAAAGCTTCTCTGATTGTTTAGAAAGATTAGTCTGATCGAAAAGAGGTTTTACTTGAGGATAGGCTTCAAATAATTTTTCGTAAAAAGTTAAAGCAAAGGTTTCTTTATTTTGGCGAACAGCTAGAAAGCTTTTTTCTACCAATGCTATCCGAATTTGATCTGCGTTTGTCATAAAATAAGTTTTAAAATTAAAACTATTTTTACTGCATAAAGTCTATTTAAAAATCCATAAATAAATATTAGTTTTCTTAATATGGATTGTTCTTTCCCCACCTCTTTTTTCTCTAAAATTTTATCTATTTGAAATACTGTTCTGTTTTTGACCTTAATTATTTACCTTTAAAAAATATATAGATACGTTATGTTAAACCTAGAAATTATACTTGTTGTCCTATTTGTATTAATCACCTTTATAGGTGTACTTAAGCGGAACCGTGTATTATTTAACTTAGGATATTTTTTGTATGGCCTATCTGTTTTTGTTGTAGAGCTTCAAATGTATTATGATATACTTAGTTTTTCTCATTTACTATTTGCGATACTCTTTTTATTGCAAGCCATCTTATCTATTCCAAATAAGCTCCCATATGATGGTGGTAAATTAGCTAAATCTGCTGCAGTCAAAATTTACAGCTGTCTTTCAATTATCAACTTAGTAGGAATTTTAGTTCCTTATACTTCTCCTGCTCCCAATATTACCTTTTATCTTCATCTGGTCATGGCTATTTTCCCAATGATAGCTGTTGTTATGATACTAACAAATAAAATTCCATTAAGCTCGGAATAGCACTTTTCCTCACTACCTTTTATTTAGCATTCAGCTAACCTTAATGCGGTAAGTTTAATTTCCTCAATCAAATCTTTAAGGTGCTCAATTGAAGTAGTAGGATTAAGTAAAACAACACGCAAATAACGAAGCCCATTTATTTCACATGAAGTAAGATAGAAGCGTTGATTATCGATGATGGTATAACGAATCAATTTTTGAAATTCATCTGCTTTGCTAAATTTTTCATACCGAAAGCACAGAATATTACTTTCTGGGAAGTAAGGGGTGTTAAAGTCTGGTTCTGTATTAAGTAGTGCATAGAATTCTTTAGTAAGCGAAAATGTGTGGTCAATAAATTGACGCATACTGTCTTCTCCTTCAAGGGCAAATGTCCAAAAAAGCTTCATTCCTAAAGCCGATTTTGTACACTCTATTGTAAAAGGCATAGAATCCATACCTACCACCTCAGTATCATGAAAAACATAGGAGCCTTTTTGTTGAAATGCAGCAGCTTGTGAACTGAAATCTTTAAATAACACTGCTGTGCACAAGGCGGGTACACGCATTAATTTGTGAGCGTCCCAAATGATCGAATTTGCCTTTTCAATTCCGGCAACAAGTTTTTTGTGCTTTTCGCTAATTAGTGCAGCAGCCCCGTGGGCTCCATCTACATGAAACCAGAGTTGGTTTTTTTTACAAAAATCTCCCATAGCCGCTATTGGATCATATAAACCTGTAGAGGTAGCACAGGCGTTTGCCACCACGCACATCACTCTTTTTCCATCGTCAATGGCTTGTTGGTACACCCGGTTAAGGTCCTCAATTTGGAGAACTTCATTTTGATCTACCTTAACGGGATAAAAAGATTTTTTCCCTAAACCTAAAATGGACAAAGCACGCGCAATTGAATAGTGGGCAGAAGCTGCGCCAATAACAACTAAATCTCTAGGATTTCCTTCTGTCCATGCTTCTGGAGCTATAGCTGCTCTAGCAGCAGCCAGTGCAGTTAGGTTAGCCATAGACCCTCCGTGAGTTAATAATCCGCTTGCAAATCCTGGTTTAAAATAAAAGTCATAGAAATTACGCTCCGGTAACCAGCCAACCTTATCTAACATCCAATTAATCATAAAGCCTTCGCAAGTACCCCCCGCGGGCCCCATCTCATAGAGGGAGCTAGGATTGTTAATTGTCCCATGAATCAATTCTGGAATTCCAGATAGATCATGAGGCACGGCCACTTGATGTCCCATATAGTGTGGATGACTTAGGTGATTTGTATGGGAAAGATATACTTGAACAAATGATAGTAAATCTGCAGGATCCTTAAACCCTTCCCGAAGCCGTTCCATAAGTTTCAAATCTTTGGCAATAAGCTCTGGGGGTTGTTGATTTAATGAAGGGGTTTGGCCTGCTTTACTTCTAGTTAAATGACTAGCTAATATTTCTCCAACTTCATGAATAATTTTTTCAACCATAGAAAAGATTAAATCTTATAAAACAGAATAGAAGACCAAATGTTTTTGTGTAAATAAGTAGTTCCTTTTGGGAGGGTGTTACGTTGGAAGCCTGTTAATAGATTTAAGTGTTTAGAAATTCTTTTTTGAAATCCAAAGAAGGTCCAATTTTGGTTAAACTCATAAGGGAAGTAATCTTGGATATTCATGAACACCTCATTAAAGATGACCAACTTTGTTGTGGACGGCTTAGGTATAGCGCTAAGTGGATATTGAAAACCCATTCTAAATCGAATCCGGGCACCATAACTAGAAACATCATTCTTATTTTGCCAACGCTGCTCTAACCGTATCCATCCAAAATACCCCATTTTACTCACCGGGAAAGAAAAATTAAATTGTTGCCAAATATTATTTTCAAACGTTCTGTAAATGGGTGTATTGGTAGAAAAAAAGTTACCCCGGTTGTAAACGCAGTATGTTTAGATAATTTAAAACTAATAGAAGGTCTAAGTAAGTATTGATCATTTTCTGCAAAAAACTGACGAGTTCTCACATGATTTTCAAGACGGAGCGTTCGACTATTGGTTAAACTATAATCTACAAATAATGCTTTCCAGGCATTGTCTTGCCTTTCTTGGGAATAGCCCTGCCATTGAATCATGCTTAAGCAGAACAGTATAAGATAATTAAACTTTTTTTTTATCATCAAATTAATTAAAAGGATTTAAGTAAGCCCCCATCAATGGGGATATTGGTGCCCGTAATATAACTTGCCTGTTCGGAAACTAAAAAGCAAACTAAGTGGGCATATTCTTCAGGTTGTCCAATACGCTGCGCAGGAACTTGGGCTTCCATGGCTGCACGAACTTCTGCAGGAGAAATTTTCAATTGCTCTGCTTTTAGGGTGTTGAGTTGTGCGATGCGTTCAGTATCAAAATATCCGGTGAGGGTATTGTTGATGGTAATATTATCCTTGGCAATATCCATCGATAAACTTTTTGCCCAAGTAACTAAAGCTGCTCTTAAGCTGTTAGAAAGGGCTAAATAATTGAGTGGTTCTCGAACGGAAATCGAGGCTATATTTACAATACGCCCCCATTGTTGTTTTTGCATGTGTGGGAGTGCTAAGCCAGTGGTATAAACGGCGCACTTAAATAATAAATCAAAGGCGATTTGATAGTCATCAATATTTTTTTCTAGTGCTCCTCCAGCTGCAGGCCCCTGCGTATTATTAACTAAAATATCAACTGTATTTTCTTTGAAAAAGGAATCCATTTGTTCTTTAAAAACACTAAAATTTGAAAAGTCTACAACCAAATATTGATGCCTTTGTCCTTGGTCATTGGGTAATTCATTTACAAGAGTTTGGAGTAAGTTTTCGCTTCTAGCCATTAATGTGACCGAGGCTCCTGATTGTGCCAACCGAAGCGCAATAGCCTTACCTATTCCTTTACTACTCCCGCCAACTAAGGCATTTTTTCCATTGAGTTTAATTTCCATGGGTTATTTGTATTCTTCTCTAACAGGACTAAATACATCCATTAAACGGCAGGGCGTTAAAGCTTTACCAGCATGAGGAACATTAGAAGGAATAGTAACGACATCCCCAGGGTGATAAATTTTGGTTTCATCTCCTAAAGTGAATTCGAATTTCCCTTCCATTACATGCATCATTTGCTCATGGGGATGATGATGTAGGGGAACTTCAGCCCCTTGGTCAACTGTCCAAAAAGCCCAAGTTATTTGTTCTCCATGAACCATTTTCCCATGTAGACCTGGCATGATTTCCTTGGATGTAATTGAGGATAGATTCATTTCCAATTTTTTGTTAAAAATACAATAAATCTATTTTCTTAACTTCATAAAAATTAACCGGAATGGATGTAATCAATATTTTAGACAAATTTTCTGCTTTTAATGAGCAATGGAGTCCTCGTGTAATTGCTGAGTTAAATGGTCAACAGGTGCTATTAGCCAAAGTGGAAGGAGAATTTGTTTGGCACGACCACAAAGAAGAAGATGAATTATTTTATGTGATTAAAGGTTGCCTCCTTATGGAATTCCGCAACCGGAAGGTTAAGGTAAATGAAGGAGAGATGATTGTGGTGCCTAAAGGAGAAGAACATCGTCCTTGTGCTGAAGAACAAACTTGGATACTTCTTTTTGAGCCACTGAATACAAAGCATACAGGAGAGGTCGTTGATAAAATTACCCAAAATTATTACCCTAGAATTTAGGGTAGGAAGAACGGTTAATTTTTTACTTTTTAGATAGTTTATTGTTTTTCTTTTAGTAGTTTAGGCCTTATTTTTTTAGACTCTTTTAGATGAAATCATATTTTATTTTTTATGTTTTTTTGGTTGTGGGTATAATTGGGTGCGGTACAGATGAGGAACCGCCTGAAAATGAGATTCCCGACAATTTGACCATTACTTCAATTTCATCTTTTTCTGCAGCGGGGGAGATCCATAATTTTAACATAACCTCTAACCTGGATTGGGTTATTAATAATAATGCGGATTGGATTTCCATTAATCCTTCTTCAGGATCAAATAATGCGACCGTAAATGTTACTGTGGCAGCAAATCCTAATCCAAATATGCGAACACAAGCAATAAATATCTCAGGGGGAAATATTTTAAGAAACCTTCAAATTACACAGGCAGCTGCTGAACCCGTTGCCACAACACCCTCGGATGAGGGTGGGAATGAAAATTTACCCCCCGCAGAAAACTTTGATTTATCTACTTGGAAATTAAGCATCCCAGTGAATGATGGAGATGGTACAGCGACCGATATTTCCGTTAGTGAGCTACTTAATGGGTATGAAAATAGTACTTATTTTTATACAGCTTCAGACGGTGGAATGGTATTTAAGTGTCCTGTTAATGGATTTAAAACCTCTGCAAATACAAGTTATACTAGGGTAGAACTAAGAGAAATGCTTAGGGGTACAAACACCAGTATTCCTACACAAGGAGTAAATAAAAACAACTGGGTCTTTGGAACTGCTCCAGCTGCAGATAAAAGTGCAGCAGCTGGATATGATGGAGAAATGAATGCCACCCTTGCCGTAAATCATGTGACGACTACTGGAAGTAGTGGACACATTGGGCGCGTAATTATTGGACAAATCCATGCAAACAACGATGAACCCGTTAGAATCTATTATAGAAAATTAAGAAATAATACACTAGGGTCTATTTACTTTGCTCATGAGCCTACCGATGGAAATGGTAGTGAACAATGGCATGAAATGATTGGATCTAGGAGCAATAGTGCTTCTAATCCCTCTGATGGAATAGCACTGAACGAAGTTTTTAGCTACCGTATTAAAGTAGTTGGAGATAATCTTACGGTTACGATCATAAGAGAAGGAAAAGAAGACGTTGTAAAGTCGGTAAATATGGTGAACAGCGGCTTCAATGTGGGAGGTCAATACATGTATTTTAAGGCTGGAGTGTATCATGTAAATAATTCTGGGGATGACAACGATTATGCACAAGCTACCTTCTATGCCTTAGAAAAATCTCATACTTTAAATTAAGCAATTTTATTGTTTGTTAAGGGGATTTCATAAACCACCAAAAGCTAATTTTTCTTCGGTGGGTAAACCCCAGTTTTTTATACAAGCGAATCGCGTTGCTATTTGTTTCTTTTACATGTAAATAGGGGAGTTTCTTTTCAGTAAATATGTGTTGGGTAGTATGTGCGATAAGTTGCGATGCAAATCCTTTTCCTTGATATTCAGGATGGGTTACAATGGCACTAATTTCCGTGAAGGCGTTCATTTTCATACGCTCTCCTGCAGCCGCAACGAGCTTCCCTTTTTTATAAATCCCAAAATAATGACCCAACTCCATGGTTTTTGATTTAAAGTATCCCGGTTGTACCTCTTGTACCAAGTCGTATAATTCCATCTTTTGTTTGGACTCAGTAATGGTTACAATAGACTCTTTTATTGGGTAGACAATAGGCTTTTTGAGAAGTAATTGGTCACAGGCTACATTTCTTTGTAAACACAATTGACTGCTGTGTGCAGGTTTTTCACCTACTACATAAAAATCATTAGATAGACTTGTATATTCATCTATTCCTGCTGAGGGATTTTTACGATCGAGTGTTCCTCCAAATGCGCAATATTCAGGAGAATAAAAATTTATTCCATTCAGCTCAATGATATAAGGATGGTGAGTTTCATTTAACGAATGCCAAACAGGGGAATCTAACTTATTTTCTTCTTTAGTAATGGATGACCACATTTCAACCAAACATGTTATAGTTTAGAGGCCAATTCGCTTGCCTCTTTAATAGCCATTTTTGCATCGAGTTGTGCAGCAATATTTGCCCCTCCAATAAGATGAACATTATGTCCAGCACTAGTTAATTTAGATTCTAATTCTTTAAGAGAAACTTGACCAGCACAGACTACAACATGGTCGACATCAAGGATTTGTTGATCTTCCCCAACCTTAATATGCAAACCTAGGTCATCAACTTTTTCATAGCTTACATCTGCTAGCATTTTCACTTCTTTCATAGCAAGACTAGATCTGTGAATCCAACCCGTCGTTTTACCAAGGTTTTTACCGTGTTTCCCTTTCGATCGTTTGAGAAGGTAAATTTTTCTTGGCGATGATAGGGGTAGAGGTGCCTCCGCCAATGCCCCTCCTTTACTGTAATTCATATCTACTCCCCATTCTTTCATGTAGTTTTCTGTATTAAGACTGACCGACTCGTGGTTCATGTCATGGGCTAAATATTCGGCCATATCAAAACCTATTCCTCCTGCCCCAATAATGGCAACCTTGTTACCAACGTTTTTATTTTTGTAAAGAACATCTACATAGTTTAGTACTTTAGGATGATCTATACCCTCCATATCTAGGGTTCTAGGAGTAACACCAGTTGCTAAAATAATTTCGTCATATCTTTTGCTTATAAGTAATGCCTCATCTGCTTTGGTATTTAAATGAACCTCTACTCCGTACTTCTTTAGCATATGATCATAGTAACGAATGGTTTGGCTATACTCTTCTTTTCCAGGAATCACTTTGGCCATATTAAATTGTCCGCCAATTTCATGCTTTTCTTCATATAGGACAACTGAATGTCCTCTTTTAGCAGCAACTGTGGCTGCTTCAAGCCCAGCAGGGCCAGCCCCAACCACAGCAATTTTCTTTTTGTGTTGCGTGGGTTGGTGTATCAAAATCGTTTCATGGCAGGCACGTGGATTAACAATGCAAGAGGACACTTGCATGGTAAAAGTATGATCCAAGCAGGCTTGATTACAAGCAATACAGGTATTAATTTCCTCAGATCTACCCTCGATAGATTTTAAAACCAACTCCGGATCAGCTAAAAAGGGTCTAGCCATGGATACCATATCGGCACAACCATCTTGTAAAACTTGTTCAGCTACATCGGGCATGTTGATTCTGTTTGTAGTAATCAAGGGGATCGAAACTTCTCCCATCATTTTTTTTGTTACCCAGGCGAAACCGGCCTTGGGAACTACAGTTCCAATAGTGGGAACTCGAGACTCATGCCAACCAATTCCAGTATTGATTATAGTAGCACCTGCAGCTTCAATTTCTTTGGCCAATTGAACCACTTCCTCCCAAGTACTTCCACCTTCGACTAAATCTAACATAGAAAGACGATAGATGATTATAAAATTTTCTCCTACGGCTTCTCTAGTACGTCGAATGATTTCAATTGGAAATTTTATTCTATTCTCATAAGCTCCACCCCATTCATCGGTTCGCAAGTTGGTTTTTTTCGCAATGAATTGATTAATAAGATATCCTTCAGACCCCATAACTTCAACCCCATCGTAATTGGCTAGTTGTGCCATTTTAGCACAATGTACATAGTCGTTTATTGTTTGTTCTACCTCCTTATTACTCAATTCTCTTGCTGGGAACGGACTAATTGGTGCTTTGGTATTACTAGCAGAAACATTTTCTGGAGTATACCCATAGCGACCCACATGTAGTATTTGCATACATATTTTTCCACCTGCTGCATGTACCGCATCGGTGACTTCTTTGTGTTTTTCGGCCTCGGCCTCGTTGTCTAGAGGATGTCCTACAGGTAGGGCAAGGCCTTGTTTGTTTGGAGCAACTCCTCCAGTAACGATTAGTCCCACTTGCCCTCTGGCTCTTTCTGCATAGAAGGCAGCTAGCCGAGGAATCCCTCCCTCAATATCTTCTAGCATTGTGTGCATTGAACCCATTAGGACTCTATTTTTAAGTGTTATAAAACCTAGATCTAACGGTTGAAGTAGTTTCGGATAATTAGTAGAAGTATGCATAGCTAAATAAGTGTCAAACAATTTTTATTGAAACTACATTCTTTTTTTATATTTCCCCAATTGTATTGAAGTTAAATTAGACTAAAGCTAAAAGGCTAACTCAAGTAGATACTAATATGCTAGGGAAGAGAATATTAATGTAACCTTCATTCAATTGTTAAATTGAATAAAATTTATTACTTTTAAAATGAAATTGATATTAGTACTCAATTAAATCGAGATACAATCTAACCATAAACCAATTTCAACTTGATGTATTTTTGTGAAAGGCTTTCTTAGGAAGGCCTTTTTCTATTCCCTCAATAGGTTTACAAAACATCAAATTGATAAGAATATTTAAGAGAGAATACTTGATTATCTAAAGGATCCTCCCAATCATTATCTTTAATAAGGTTTACCACAACAAAAAGACCAGTGTTTGCAGTTTGTAACAGTCCAAATCTAGCATTTACCGAGGTTATATTTGTAATATTATTATACTGAATAAGGCTTTGTAAATACATTTGTGGAGTAAAAGAATAGGTTAATCGCGTTCCAGAAATAAAGGCTTCTACAGTTCCGTTTTCTAACGTTAATAGATTGTAATTTACATTAAGCGCTGCGTTGAATTTATTTCCAATTCTCATATTCATACGATTACTTAATTGAATTCGGTCTCCACCGTAGTAACCTCCTACGACACTTCTATTGTAAAAGTTAATGGCTTTGTTGGGGTTTGTTTGTAGTACAAATTGAAACTCTTGATGCTTGTATTCCCCTTCATCCACAGTTACTCCAGAGATAGAAAAAGGTGTAAAAACATTTTCGGTCCTATAATTAATCCCTGTGTGTATTTCAAACCCACTTGGCCACACCCAATGATTATCTACATGTAAAAAACTACTAATTAAACGATCTTCAAAGTCCGCATATTGTTGGTAATAAATGTGGGGGCGAACTTCAAAAAGAGGTCCTTTTTTTCCTGTACGCCATTGTTTAAAGATTAATACTTCAGGCTTTTTAAATGCACTGCGCATTAAAAACCCTACCTCTGGATTAAATCCTTCGCCAACTTCAGTATAACCAGCAGTTAATCGCCATCCGTTCCAATTATAATTGGCTTTGAATTGAAATGCATGATCATTGGCCCCTATGTTGGGACTATTACTTTTGGAAACAAATCCTGTAATGTCTGCTTTCTTGCCCAAACCTAATTTTCCATCAAGTGCCCACACCCTATTGTATTCATTATTAGCACTCCCTATTTGGGTTTTACCCACAAAAATTGCTCCTAAGGAAGAGCGACTTGTAGAAAAATCGTGGTTGACCCTAGCCACTGAAAAGTTATTTTTATTGATTGAAGTGCCCGCTATTTGATCTGTAAACATATTGAGTAAACCAACATTGGTTTGTCCTATTTTTCCAGATACACGGCCCCCTCCAATGATAGGAACAAGCTCACCATCTTCTCCAATCCCTATTCTACGGCTAAAAAAAAGATCCACTTCTCCTGGACTTCCCACCGAGAATTGTCCTGCATTTTCTAAAAAAAAAGCTCTTTTTTCCGGAAAAAATAAGTTAAACCGATCCAAGTTAACCTGCTGTTCATCTACCTCTACTTGCGCAAAATCTGTATTGTAAGTTAGGTCTAATGTAAGTGCGGGTGTAAGACTATATTTAATATCTATTCCAGCGTCTACTTGGGTAGACTTGCGCTTTGGCTGGGTAGATTTATCTTGTATCCCCTGGCCAATTACATAGGGAAATAGTTTTAGGTTTTTTGGACTTTTAAGTGTAATTGCTTCCATTTTTCCTGCCATAGAAACACGTTTAATATCGAAGCCTAGGGGTAATTTTGCCCAATAAGCAACTTCAGAATTTTTTGCAATATTCCTTTGAAAGTTAATCCCCCAAGTTTTGTCTTGACCAGAACTAAATCGTAGTGATTTTAACGGGATAGCCATTTCAGCACTCCAACCAAAATCTCCTCTTTTTGTTTTTACTTCCCAAGAGGCATCCCAATTAATATTAGTTCCACCTACTACACCGCCTTGTTGCCGATTATTACCAAAGTTCCCTTCACCTTCATTATCTATTTGTGCATCATATTGCATCGCATCTGGATTGGTTCCAAATAAAAATCCGTTTTGTTGATCATTGTAAGTATCAACAATAAAGAGAAAGCTATCTTGCTCGTTTAGATCCGCATCTCTTCTAGAATCCGCCACCACAATTTTATTGGGTTCTTTGTCAAAACAGACCACACTCACATAAATCATTTTTTGTGTAAAGGCGATCCGGATATGGGTGTCTTCGCTGACTTTGTCTCCGTAGTTGGGTGTAACCTGGTAGAGTGTATTGATGGGTTTGATGGTTTTCCAAACGGAATCATCAAGGACATTTCCATCTATTTCTGGAATGCTATTAATTATATTTGCTTTAAATGAAGGACGAGTGATTAGGGTGTTGTTTTGAGCAGATACTAAAGGTGCACTACACAAAATAAATAAACAAAGAATCCGAAAAACTGACATAGTTGAAATTTCTTCAAATTAGGAAAATTTTATTGATGTGGTTTAAACTTAGATTTAATTAAATTTAGTCATGAAAGTTAATTGGTGGAAAGAAGGAGTTGTTTATCAGATTTATCCAAGATCATATAAAGATACAAGTGGTAATGGAATAGGAGATTTACAAGGTATTATAGATCAATTGGATTATATTAAATCTTTGGGGGTAGATATGATATGGTTATGCCCAATTTATGAATCTCCTAATGATGATAATGGCTATGATATTTCGGATTACAGAAAAATAAGCGATGAATTTGGAGGTAATAAGACCTTTGAAAAATTACTTAAAGCGGTTCATCAACGAGGGTTAAAGTTGATTATGGATCTTGTTGCCAACCATTCATCTGACGAACATTATTGGTTTAAAGAAGCTAAAAAAAGTACGCAAAATCCATATCACGATTATTATATATGGCAAAAAGGGACTTCCTCGTCCCCCCCTACAAATTGGCAATCGGTATTTAATGGGAGTGCATGGAAATGGAATGAAGCCACGCAAGAGTATTATTTACACTTATACACTGAAAAACAACCCGATTTGAATTGGGAAAACCCAAGGGTTAGAAAAGAAATTTATCATCTCATTGATTATTGGTTTGATAAAGGTGTGGACGGATTTAGAATGGATGTAATTTCTTTAATTTCTAAACGAACTCCTTTTAAAGACGTAAACCCCAACAGCTCTTTTATAGAGGTGATGGAAAAAGTTTATGCCAACGGTCCTAGGGTCCATGAATTTTTAAAAGAAATGAATACAGAGGTATTGTCTAAATACGATGTGGTTACTGTAGGGGAAGGTCCGGGAGTTAATTTAGAGCACGGGCCTAGGTATGTTTCCGAAGAAGAAAAGGAATTAAATATGGTTTTTCATTTTGATCATTTAACTATTGATTTTGGTCCAGAAGGTAAATACGACCCTATCCCCTTAGATTTTATTCGGTTTAAGACTATTTTTAATCAATGGGATAGGGCTTTAAAAGATTCGGGATGGAATAGTATTTTTTTGGGGAATCACGATTTTTCTCGCATAGTATCCCGTTTTGGAAATGACCATAAATATCACACCGAATCAGCCAAATTATTAATCACCTTACTGATGACCCTACGCGGTACACCTCCTTATATCTATCAGGGAGATGAGATTGGAATGACCAATATTGCACATGACCATATCGAGGCCTATGATGATGTAGAAACCCGAAATGCTTGGAAAGCCGCCGAAGAGGCAGGAAAAGACATGAATATTTTTTTAAAAGCGGTTCATCGACAAAGTCGCGATAACGCAAGAACGCCTATGCAATGGAATGCTGAACTTAATGCGGGTTTTAGTAGCAATGAACCCTGGATTCCAGTAAATGGTAATTTTAAACAGATTAATGTGGATGTAGCAGAAAATGATCCTAATTCTATCTTGCATTATTACCGTAAAATGATCGCCTACCGAAAAGCCAATTTAACCCTTGTTTACGGGGATTATGAAGATCTGCTTCCCAAACACCCCTATTTATTTGTTTATAAAAGATGGGATAATAATCAAGAGTTTCTTGTCCTTCACAACTTTAAAGATGATAAAACATCATGGAAATTAGACAACCCTAATTATACACTTCAACATTCAAATTATACTGTTGTTGATTTATCATTTCTTTCCCCTTGGGAAAGTAGGGTGTATCGATTAGGGTAAAACTTTTTCGTAACAATAAAAAGGGAATGGGCTTTTATGCTCAAAGTATACTTCGCCCACTCGTTTATAGTTACGGGCTTTATAAAAGCGATTATTTCTTTCGTTTTTACTAAAAGTATCTAGTCTTATGGACAAACATCCTCTATCAATCGCTAAATTTTCACCAAAGCTCATTAATTGTCTAGCAATTCCTTTTTTCTGGTGTTTTGGATGAACCGCCAATCGATGAACATAAAGTTGATTTTTATGGGGGGTTAGCCAAGAGATATTTTTGTAAAAATCATCCATGGAATGAGAAAACATTACACAGCCCACAATCTTATTTTCTATGAGATAAACATAAACATTTCCGGCTTCTACATCTTGGGTGATTACTTGTAAGGAAGGATAGTTTTTATTCCATTGAAAAATTCCATTTGCTCTCATATCCTCTGCACATGCTTCCGTGATTTTTTTAAGAATTTTAACTTCATCGGGCAGGGCTATCCTAATCATTGCTTTGGAGAATTTTATTATCTTAAACCAAAATTAGTTAAACATGAAAAACATTATACTAAGATGGGCCTTTATTCTTTTCATTTTTTGTTTTGTAGGCGGATTGGTTTATGCAGGTACCCCAGAGGTTGAAAATAATTTATTACTCGAAGCTGCACTCCTTATTTTTGGTATTCAAATACTTGTTTTTCTACCTTCTTTTTTGGCACAAACAGAACATTTCTATGACCTTACGGGCGGAGTCACTTATTTGACCACTATGAGTTACATGGCTTATCGACATCAGCAAATATTTGGAGAATGGGACTTACGCTCCTTAGTGTTAACAGCGCTTATAGGAATATGGGCAATTCGTTTAAGTAGTTTTTTATTTACACGGGTTAAACGGGTAGGAAAAGACGGTCGGTTCGATGCGCTTAAAACCTCCTTTACAAGGTTTTTGTTAACTTGGATGCTACAGGGCCTATGGGTTTTTATGTGTACTTATCCTGCGCTAATTGCTCTAGCATCTGCATCTAATGAAGAAACCATATTTCTAAGTATAGGAGCAGCCATATGGGCAATAGGCTGGATATATGAAGTGATTGCTGATCGGCAGAAATCAACCTTTAATAAAGACCCAAAAAATGAAGGAAAATTTATTGATATAGGTCTATGGAAACAATCGAGACACCCTAACTATGTAGGCGAAGTAGTTTTATGGACAGGGATAACGATTATGGCTATTCCTGTATATGCAGGTGGGCAATGGTTGGCTTTTATTACGCCAGTTTTTGTTTATTGGCTTCTTAATAAAGTGAGTGGAGTTAATCTGTTAGAAAGAAGAGCAGATGCCAAGTGGGGTAGTGATCCTGCTTATCAAAAGTATAAAAACGAAACACCAATTTTCTTTCCAAATTTGTTTAAATAATCCTTTAGATCTGAATTAGAATAACTTTGGTGTGCATTAACCGTATCTAATCTTTTCAAAATTATTGATGGGTTTATAGGTTAGTAAAACTTCTTATTTAGGTGAGCATATTGATTTGTGGTATCTTGGTAAGAAAATGCATACTTTACTAATCACCTTCTTACTCTTTCATATGCAAGGATACGAGACACAGTCCTACAAAATAATACAGTCTTTTAATAAAATAGAATTAAGGTATTATCCTTCTGCCATGAAGGTAAAGGTAAATAGCCGTGCCTCTCGTAATCGTAATTTTAATGCCTTATTTCAATATATCTCTGGGAATAATAGCGAGGCTAAGAAGATAGCGATGACAACACCGGTTTACATGAAAAATAGTTCAGAAACACAAACGATGGAATTTGTTTTACCTGCCCACTATACCGATCGTGCACCTAAGCCGAAAGGGAAGGGAGTTTCTGTTTATCAATCGAAACCAGGATATTATGCCGCCATTCGTTATGGCGGGTATTCGAATTCGGCTAAGGAAACCCGTTACAAAAAACAATTAATGGATGCGTTAATTCTAAACGGAATAGATCTCATAGGTGAACCTATGCTTTTGTCCTATGATGCGCCTTATAAGTTTTACAACAGAAAAAATGAAATAATGATTCAAGTAAAAAAGGAATCCTATTCCGACACTAAGTAATCCAATGCTAACGCTTTAAATGCTTTGTTAAAAGCCATAACCTCATCACTCATGAGCTTTTCATAGTTTTCTAGCTGTAATTGGATGGCTGCAGTTAATTCTTCTTTAACGGCAATGTCTTGTGCCGTGGGTGGAAAATCATTCATCATCACCAAATTATTTACATGCCCTAATTTATTTGTTAGTTTAATAGGATAATTTAAAGGATCTTGGTTACTCCTATTTTTAGTTTGGTAGAGTGCTTTTTCAATAGCCCCTAAATCATTGGCTAGTTTTTTTGCTTGCGCTCGGAGTGATTTAGTTTCCTCCTTGTCCTTAAATGAATTGTTAAATTCATTAAGCTTTTTTAGGGTCGCGCGAATATTATTAATTGCTTTATGTGCTTTATCTATGGTTTGATTTACCCCATTAACAAAATCAAATTGCTTTTGCATATCTTCTACACTAGCTTCTGCAAGTGGATTTGGAAGAATTTCAAAAGGTTGACTAAGGGTATTTCCTTGAAAAGTTAACTTAACCTGATAAGGCCCAGGAACAGCTTTTGCCCCCTTTAAAGATGCGCTCCAAAGAATCATCCCTTTTAATTTTTCTGCACCATCATATTGCATGTTCCATACAAACTGATTCCCTCCACGATTAACCTTAAGTGGATTTTTTTTATCATGGGTGCTATATTTTTTAATTTCCGTTCCGTCTTGTTTATGGAAACTCAATTGAACAGTATCTTTCTTTGCTTCATAGGACGGTAGGTAGAAATGAGTAATTACCCCGTTAGGTAAATTGGTACCCTCCGTTAATGAACTTTTACCTCCTCTACCTGGCAGCCTATAGGGGTTTTTAGGAATATAAACGACCGGCTCTTCTTTGCTTGCTTTGAGTTGATGAAGGACCGTTAAGTCATCTATCATCCATAAACTTCTCCCTTGCGTCGCCACAATTAAACTATGGTCTTTTATGGTTAAGTCTGTTATTGGCACCACTGGTAGATTTTGCTGAAAAGTTTCCCAAGAAACTCCATCATTAAATGAGATATACATCCCTGTTTCTGTTCCTGCATAAAGCAGTCCTTTCTTAGCAGGATCAGCCCTTAATACCCTTGTAAAATGCTCGTTATGTATACCAGAATCAATCCGAACCCAATTTTTTCCGTAGTCCGTTGTTTTGTAAAGGTAAGGCGTAAAATCTCCTAATTTATACCTTGTTCCCGCCACATAACAGGTCCCTTCATCAAAAGGAGAAGGCTCAATGCTATTGATCATCATCCATTCAGGCATTCCTTTTGGAGTGGTATTGGTCCATGTTTTCCCACCGTCTTTGGTTAAATGAATTAAGCCATCATCACTACCAACCCATAAAAGCCCTTCTTTTAAAGGAGATTCATTCGCTGCAAAAATGGTACAATAATATTCTACCCCTGTATTATCTTGGGTAATAGGCCCTCCAGAAGAAGTTAATTTTTTAGGATCATTACGTGTTAAGTCTGGACTAATTACCTTCCAGCTCTGTCCTTCGTTTTCAGTAACATGGACCTGGTTTGAGAAGGTATAGAGTCGCTTTGGATTATGACGACTAAAAATGATAGGGAAGTTCCATTGAAAACGGTATTTCATCCCCTCTGCACCGTATCCCATAGGATTATCGGGCCATACATTAATGCCTCTTACACTTTTATTGTTATGGTTTACACGGGTAAGAAAACCGCCATAGCTTCCACCGTAAATAATGTCATTATCTAATGGATCGACTGCAATATGAGCAGACTCTCCCCCAGCAGTAGACTCCCAGTCATTTTCATTAATAGTTCTTCCAAAACTTCTATGTCCTATACGAATTGTTGAGTTGTCTTGCTGTGCTGCATATATTCTATAAGGGAAAGCATTATCTGTGGTCACTCTATAAAACTGAGCTGTAGGTTGGTTATAATAAGTACTCCAATTTTTTCCCCCATCATAGCTCACCTGCGCACCCCCATCATCGGCAATAATCATTCGTTGATTGTTTTCTGGGGCAATCCATAGATCATGATGATCACCGTGTGGAGCTCGGTGTGGGGTAAATGTTTTTCCACCATCTGTAGAATGATGGTAAGCTACATTCATTACATATACACCATCAATGTCTTGTGTGTCCGCATAAATTTTACTGTAATACCACGCTCTTTGACGTAAAGCTCTACTATCATTAATATATTGCCAGGTTTCTCCACCATCGTCAGATCTGTAAACGCCTCCTTTTTCTTTATTTTCTACAATAGACCATATACGATCAGAATTTACGGGAGAAACCGTAACTCCTATAATTCCAAGTGTGCCTTTTGCATATCCCTTATGATCACTAATTTTCTTCCAGGTTTCTCCTCGATCTGTACTTTTCCAAAGTGCTGAACCCTTTCCTCCGCTGCTTAAACTAAAAGGTGTTCTTTGCAAACGCCAAGTCGCCGCATACAAATTTCTAGGATTGTTTGGATCAATGACTAATTCTACTGCTCCAGCTTGTGAGTTAGTAAACAATACTTTTTTCCAGCTCTGACCTCCATCTATACTTTTATAAACGCCTCGTTCTGCTGTGGGCTTATAGATATTACCTAATACGGCGGCATAGACCACATCAGGATTTTGAGGATCAATTACTATTCTTGGGATATGTCTAGATTTTGACAAGCCTACAGGGTGCCATGTTTTTCCAGCATCTTCAGTTTTCCACATTCCGTAACCCGATGATACATTTCCACGAACAGTTACTTCACCTCCACCAACGTAAATTACGTTAGGGTCACTTTTAGCTACCGCTATGGCTCCGATACTTCCTCCAAAAAATCCATCTGAAATATTCTCATAAGTTTTTCCTCCGTCTTGGGTTCTCCATACTCCCCCTCCGGTAGCACCAAAATAAAACAGGTCTGGTTCTCCAGAAACTCCTGCCACAGCAGCAGCTCTTCCTCCTCTAAAAGGACCAATTTCTCGGTATTTTAAAGAAGCGTATTGTTCTGAAGAATAAACAGGGCTTTTTGTTTTTCTTTTTTTCTTTTGTGCATGAGTGGGAAAAGAGATAAAAAGAACCAACAATAAAGAAATTAAGAAATAGCGAACGTATGGAATAGCTTGCATGTAATTTGTTTTAAAACAACAAAGTACAAAAATTTAAAATTGTATTTTAGAGGGATTTCAAAAATATATCCCATGATAAAACAAAATCTTTTAACGATCTGCTTTGCTACTTTTTTATTGTGTGTTCCACTAGCCGGACAAAGCATAAAAAAGATTAAGAAAGAAATTCAACTTTCTATCGAAACTCAAAAAGAGAAAATGATTACTACAAGTGATGCCATTTGGGAAGCAGCAGAGACGTCTTTAGAGGAGTTTAAATCTGCACAACATCTTAAGGATTATGCAAGAGCTAATGGGTTTACAGTTACAGAAAATGTAGCCGATATTCCTACGGCATTTATGGCTTCTTATGGCTCAGGTAAACCCGTGATAGGAATTTTAGGAGAGTTTGACGCGAATGCTGGAATCTCTCAAAAGCGTCAACCTAGCAGAGAGGCTAGAGTAGAAGGGGGTGCAGGTCATGGATGTGGTCATAACCTTTTTGGAACGGCAAGCCTAGGCGCAGCTGTTGCCATTAAAGAACAAATCGAGAAAGGTACATTTAAGGGAACGATAATCTTTTATGGTACGCCCGCTGAAGAAACAATTTTTGCTAAAGTATGGATGGCAAGAGCAGGTGTTTTTGATCAGTTAGATGTTTGCATGGATTGGCACCCTGGAGCAACGATTGAAGCAGGAACGCAAAGCAGTAAAGCTTTGGTTGATTTTCGTGTTAAGTTTTACGGGAATTCCTCCCACGCTTCCTCCGACCCTTGGAATGGTAAAAGTGCGGTTGATGCGTTAGAATTATATACCACTGGACTCAATTATTACAGAGAACATATTTTACCTACCTCACGTATTCATTATCAAATAGAAAAAGCGGGAGATGTAGTCAATGTTGTCCCGGATTATGCTCAGATTTGGACTAGGTTGCGCGAAAATAACAGAGCGAAAGTAGATGTACTATATGAGCGCGCTTTAAATATTGCCAAAGGGGCTGCATTGATGACTGGGACGACCTATGAGACTAAGTTGATTTCAGGAATTTATGAAATTCAAGTTAACCGAACTGGGGCAGAGGCTTTGCAGAAAAATTTAGAAAGCTTAGGAAAAATAACCTATACAGATAAAGAAGTTGACTATGCCAATGCCATTTTAAAAGCAACAGGAAAACCCGAAAATGGAATTGATGGGCGTGTACACCCGCTAAGAGAAACCTTACCTGCACAAGGGGGGTCTACAGACGTAGGAGATGTAAGTCAAATTGTTCCTACCATTAGGATGTCTGCTACGGTTGCTGCTTCTGGTGGTCCATGGCACTCGTGGGCTGTAGTAGCATGTACAGGAATGTCCATAGGGCATAAGGGAATGATTTATGCAGCGAAAGCTTTAGCCATGACCATGGTGGATTTGTACAAAGACCCTAGTTTAGTAGAGGCAGTTAAAAAAGACTTTAAAGAAAACAAGGTGAATATTTCTTATGAACCCCGTATTCTTTCTGGTCCTCCAACATTAGAATAAAATGAGAATACTTAATTTTTTAATTTACATTCTTCCCTTAGGCGTATTTAGTCAAGCAATTCTCCCCCTAAAGGAGCAGGCTGCTGTAATTTCCTCTATTCAAGAGGAAAGATTCAATATTTTATTACCCAAATTAATGGAGGAACATAACATGGATGCATGGGTTTTAATTAGAAGAGAATATAACGAAGATCCTGTAGTTAAAACAATGTTACCGCCTACCTGGTTAAACGCACGAAGACGCACTATTCTGGTCTTTACTAGAAATCTAAAAACAGGAAAGGTTAATCGCGCAGCGATTACCCGTTATCCTTTTGGAACCCTAATTCCATCTGTATGGGATAAGTCCAAAGAGCCAGATCAAATAAAAGCCTTGGCAAATTATTTAGAATCTCAGAACCCCAAGCGAATAGGGATAAATATTTCTGAGAATTATGGTTTAGCCGATGGTTTAGCTAAAACAGATTATGATCTTCTTCTTTCGCAGCTTTCTAAGGAATTTTCCAATCGACTGGTCAGTGCAGAGCCGCTTGCAGTAGGTTGGATTGAAACACGAACAGCCAAAGAAATGGTGATTTACAATCAACTGGTTGAGATTACCCACCAAATAATTAGAGAAGCGTTTTCTACCGAGGTAATTACTCCCGGAGTAACCACAACAGATGAGGTGGTTTGGTGGTTAAGAGAAAAAGTCCGTTCGTTGGGCTTGGTTACCTGGTTTCACCCTACCATTGATGTTCAACGGAACGAGGAAAGTGATCTTTACGCTTTTGATGGTCAATCAAAACACGATGTAATTATCCCTGGAGACCTGGTGCATTGTGATTTTGGAATTAGCTATCTTGGGCTAAATACAGACTGTCAAGAATTGGCTTACGTATTAAAACGAGGTGAAAATGTGGCTCCAGAATATTTAAATAAAGCGTTGGAAGAAGGAAATCGTTTACAAAACATTTTTACAGACTTTTTTAGATTAGGACGAACAGGAAATGAAACCTTAAAATTAGCCCTAGAAAAAGCAAAAAAAGAAGGGCTAAAGCCCCAAATCTACACGCACCCTTTAGGGCTATATGGTCATTCTGCTGGAACCACCTATGGAATGTGGGATGCTCAAAACGGAGTTCCTGGTTCTGGAGATTGGCCGTTACATGAAAACACCGTATATGCGATTGAACTCAACACGAAAGTTTA
Source organism: Flavobacteriaceae bacterium (assembly GCA_038143595.1). Taxonomy (GTDB): domain Bacteria; phylum Bacteroidota; class Bacteroidia; order Flavobacteriales; family Flavobacteriaceae; genus Arcticimaribacter. The sequence continues at coordinate 275,939 of JAYQME010000003.1, forward strand.
TATCGATGCTTGGAAAAAAGAGATACGGGTGATGTTAGAAGAGGCAGGTTACTTCGGTCCCAACGGATTTTCCTATGTCAATGGACACCAAACCCAACTCCATATAATTGGCCAATAAAAAAAGAAAAGATAATTTTTTTTAGAGTGAACTTTTCTTTTTGAAAAAAAAAGTGAAACTACTTGTTTTTCCTAACATTGATCGATTTATATAAAGAATAAATCCGGCCATTAAAAGAAAGAATAATTGTAGAATAAACAGTTCAAATGCCATAAAACATGAGTAATGATTAACTGTGGTAAAAATACAACAACCCCTTCATCATTTGAATGAAGGGGTTGTAAACTTGTAAACAAGTTACTAAGAATGAGCTAGTTGACTTTTAACACGAGTTTTCCGTTTTTTTCTCCAGAAAATAAACGAAGAAAAGTAGATCTGAAGTTTTCAATACCTTCATAAATATCTTCTCTGCTTTTAAGTTTCCCTTCTTGCATCCATCCGGCCATTTCTTTCATTGCAATGCCATAGTCTTGGGCATAATCTAGCACAACCATTCCTTTCATAGAAGCCCTATTGACCAATAGTGATAAATAATTTTTAGGCCCTTCAATTGCGGAGGTCGCGTTATATTGTGAAATGGCTCCACAAATAACTACACGAGCATTTTTCTTAAAAAAACGAGTGCGTTGTCTAAAATTTCACCCCCAACATTGTCAAAGTATACATCAATTCCTTTGGGGCAATGTTGTTTAATTCCTTTTAACACACTTTCGTTTTTGTAGTCAATCGCCCCATCAAAACCAAGTTCATTAACCACATAATCACATTTTTCTTTTCCACCTGCAATACCAATAACCCGACAACCTTTAATCTTGGCAATTTGTCCTACGACACTTCCTACTGCACCTGCAGCACCAGAAACCAAGACGGTATCTCCTTCTTTTATTTGGCCTTCTCTAATAAATCCAAAATAAGCGGTCATTCCAGGCATTCCAAGTGTACCTATGTATGCAGGGAGTGGTGCTCTAGTAGGGTCTACTTGATAATATTGTTCTCCACGGGTGATGAGATGCGTTTGTACACCTCCCCAACCGGTAATATAATCTCCTTCTTTAAACAAAGTCTTCCCGGAGGTTTGAATTACTTTTCCTACGGTTCCTGCACGCATCACCTCTCCAATCTGAACGGGTGGTATATAGGAACGAGACTCGTTCATCCAACCCCGCATGGCAGGATCTAAAGAAATATAGTGTTGTTCTACAAGCATTTCTCCGTCTTCTAATTCACGAAGGGGAGTAGTTGTAAAATCCCAAGTATCCTCACTGGGAACACCCACTGGGCGCTTTGCTAAAATTTGCTGTTTATTTTCCATACCATAAATCTAATAAAAAGATTGGTTTTAGCACATTTTAACTTGTTTGCTAATTGGCTATCTTTAAATAAGAAATAAATGGAGGGGTATTGGAATTTTATTAGGAAGGATAACCATGTTTCTACTTACGCCATCAACCATTAACAGCGCAATGAAAAAATCACAACCCATAAATAAATTACAACATATTGTTTTGATTCAATTCAAGGACACAACACCCCAAGAGCAAATATCAGAAATCAAAGCACAAGCAATGACCCTTAATAAAATTAAAGAGGTCAATCAATTAAAAATGAGCGAAAATGTTTCTCCCGAAAATTTGAGTCAAGGCTATACCCATAGCTTAACTATGTGGTTTGAAAAAGAGTCCTACAGAGATGATATTTATTTACCTCACCCTGTTCACAAAGCTTTTGTGGACTTATTTGTCCCCTTTACAGAGAAAATTTTAGTTTTTGATTATTGGGAATATTCTAGATTAAAGTATGAAGTTGACCATTGAATACGTGCTTCACCCCATTAATATACAATGTTGTTTCTAAAGTATTATTTACGCTACACTCAAATTCTCCATGTCCAATCCTAAGTGTGTAGATATGGTTTCTAAAATTAATTTTAAAGGATAGTTTTTTCCATGCTTTTGGAGGTTTTGGTGAAAAAGAAAGATGGTTATCTACCACACGCATACCTGCAAACCCTTCTACAATACTCATCCATGTCCCCGCCATTGACGTGATATGTAAACCCTCTTCTACTTCTGCATTATAATCGTCTAAATCTAGCCGTGCTGTTCGGAGATAAAAGGCATAAGCCTGCTCTTCTTTCCCTAACTTGGCAGCTAAGATAGAATGCACACAAGGAGATAAGGAAGATTCATGAACGGTAAAAGGCTCATAAAAATCATAATTACGTCTAAGGGTATCTTCATCAAAATGATCTTCAAAAAAATACATTCCCTGTAAAACATCAGCTTGTTTAATATAGGGAGAACGCAGTATTCTATCCCAAGACCAATGTTGATTAATTGGCCTTTCTTTGGGCGATAACTGGTCTACGGTTAAGAGTTCTTTGTCTAAAAATCCATCTTGCTGTAGTACAACATTTAGTTCATTATCATGTGGGAGGTACATTTGCTCTGCCTTATTTTTCCATTGAATTAATTCTTGTTCTGTTAGCTTCAATTTTTTGGATATTCGCAGGGCTTCCGCTGGATTATTATCGGTAATATTCTGAAGTTGATCTAGGGTATAGCGAAGGCACCACTGGGCACTATAGTTAGTGTACCAATTGTTGTTTACATTGTTTTCATATTCATTAGGCCCGGTTACCCCTAAAATAACGAACTTTTTTTGGCGCTGGAATAGGTACATCTTTGGGCCCAAAAGCGGGTGATTCCTATGAGTACTTCTAGACCCATTTCTGGAATATAGGTTAAGTCTCCTGTATAACGGGTATAATTATAAATAGCAAAAGCAATCGCACTATTTCTGTGTATTTCCTCAAAAGTAATTTCCCATTCATTATGGCATTCTTCACCATTCATAGTAACCATAGGATAAAGTGCAGCGCCATCAGAAAAGCCTAATTTTTCTCCATTTTCTATGGCACGATCAAGTTGAAGATAGCGGTAGGTCAATAAGTTTCTGGCTACTGCTTGGTTTTTGGTAGCCATATAAAAGGGAATACAGTAAGCTTCGGTATCCCAATAGGTGCTTCCCCCGTATTTTTCTCCTGTAAACCCTTTGGGACCAATATTTAGTCCGGCATCCTTTCCTGTATAGGTTTGGTTGAGCTGAAAGATGTTAAAACGAATGGCTTGTTGCGCTTCTACATCACCTTCTATGGCAATATCTGCAGTCTCCCAAACTTTTTCCCAAGCGATTTGCTGTTCTTTAAGTAAGTCCTCAAAAGATAATCTAATCGCTTCATCCAAAAGATCATCGCTGGTTTCTTGTAATAATTTTTGCGTGTGGTTTCTACTACTTACATATCCCCCTAATTTTTTCAGCTTAAGGGTATTTCCTTTATTTAGTGTATGATGAACGACTAAGCTCGCCTTTTGTTTTTCTTTTATTGGCTTCTGAGGAATTTTTATGGGTTGATTATTTTCTGAAAATGAGACCTCCATAAAAGTCCCGACAGAAAAACATGTTTTTAAAGTGTGTGCTTCTATATAAGCTCGGTTTTGTAATACGTCAACTTTATCAACTTCCCAAAATTGATCATCCCAATTAGTATCTTGATTGGAGATTCCTGCATCTACATAGGGCGCTAAAGTGATATCCACATCTTGATTGGCACTAATGCTATATTCAATAACCCCTAATTCCGGTCTCGAAAGAGATAAAAAGCGGCGACTTATGATTGTTATTTCAAGTTTAGGTTTTATTAGCGCAGAGAAAGAACGGGTATAGAGACCATTTTTCATATCGAGTTCTCTTCGATAATTTGTTACTGCTAAGGCTTTGTTTAAATCAAATTCCTCTCCGTTAATGCTAAAGTCAATTCCTATCCAATTGGGGGCATTGAGGACTTTAGCAAAATATTCTGGATAGCCATTCTTCCACCATCCAACTTTGGTTTTATCAGGATAATAAATTCCTCCTACATAACTCCCTTGAAAGGTTTCACCACTATAATTCTCTTCAAAATTAGCCCGCTGCCCCATTGCTCCATTTCCCAGGCTAAAAATACTCTCGGCTGCTTTTACATTTTTGGGATTCCATCCCTCTTCAATAATCTTCCAAGGGTCATGTTTAAAGTATTCTAGTTCCATAATACTATAAGGTTGAAAAAAAAGAAGGGGTTACTTCGGTCATATATTTAAAACAATAATCTGCTATTTTTACTTCAGCTGAACCTCCCATGCCTATCGCGATCATTCCGGCGGCTTTTGCAGCTTCTATTCCCGCAGCGGCATCTTCAAAGACAATACAATCCTTTGGGTTTACATTTAAGCCTTCAGCTCCTTTTAAAAACACTTCTGGGTCTGGTTTAGATTTGGTTACATGATTACCATCAACAATGACATTGAAAAAGGTAGAAATATTAAGCTTATTTAAAATACCTGTAGCATTTTTACTGGCAGAGCCCAAAGCTACTGGCCAATTATTTTTTTTAGCAAAAGTTAATAAATCAATCACTCCAGGAAGAATTTCATTCCTATCCATTTTATCAATTTGTGCTAAATAATCGTTGTTTTTATCGTGTAGGAGTATTTCTTTTTCTTTTTGAGATAAAGAAACTTTCGCCCAATCTAGGATTCTTTCTAAAGATTCTATTCTACTAATTCCTTTAAGCGATTCATTCTGTTCATTAGAAAGAGAAAACCCAAGCTTTTCACCCGTTCTTTTCCATGCTTTAAAGTGGTATTTTGCAGTATCTACAATAACACCATCTAAGTCAAAAATTAAAGCTTTCATTATATTATTTTATTTGCAATGGTAATCTGCCGCTCGGGTGGCAATCTGACCGTGAGGTTTAATATTTACTTTATATCCAAGGGAGTTAGCCCATCCCCGTGATACGTTCACTAGTTTGTTTGATTTAAAACTTTCGTCTTCATTATAATCCATGTCTATTTCTGCGCGGATATTTAATGCACTTTTAATCCATTCCGCCACCCCAACACTCATTTCTGTTTCCTTCCATAAACGAGTCCATAAGTCTTTAATTTGAGGATATCCTTTTTTGGTAAGTATATAGTGAACACCCTGATTACCAAAACGGTATGCGATGACAGTAATGTATTTCGTTCGCTTAGCGAAACTTTGAGAGTCCGTTCCAATATGAATATCAACAAAGGGATTTTCTTTCAGAATTTTTCTGGTATGTCTAATTGGGTCTATTCTGTTCCCGTGGATATCTCTAAAAATTTGGTTATTATCCATAAGTTGAAGATAAATGATTTCCGAATAAAAACGAAAAAGGAAACCTTAAAAGCATAGGTTTATTTTTTAGGCCTCATTAACCATAAAGGGAGAACAAGAAAAACCGCGAATACCTTAAAGTATAGACCTAGTAAAGGCACCAAAACCATCATTAAAATCATCCATTGTTGTCTGGTCATGATTTTTAAGAAAAAGTTTTAATTCGTTTTTTAACTTGATTAGATAAATATAAGATACTGATCATGTTGGGGATACACATAAGCGCAAAAGACAGATCAATAATACCAATAACGATATCTACCGTAGCCATGGCAGAAAAAACGATACTAGCAAGATAAATGTAGTTATAAATAAAACCCCATTTTTTGTGGGTTAAGTAATCGAGGCATTTTACACCATAATAGGAATAGGTAAATAGGGTTGAAATACCAAAAATAAGAACCATAACCAATAAAAGTTTGTCTCCAATTCCAAAAAATAATTGATTGAATGCACCCAAGGTAAGTGCAATCCCGTTGAGTTCAGATTCTAAATAAACCCCACTAATGATGATAATTATTCCGGTAATAGAACACACTAAAACGGTGTCTAATAGTGGTCCAAGCGCTGCAACAAGTCCTTCATGTAAGGGGTTTTTTCTTTGAGATTGGCCATGATACATTGGTGCATTTCCTACCCCACTTTCATTAGAGAATACCGCTCGTCGAATTCCTAAAATAACAAGCCCCCAAAAACCACCGGTAACAGCAGTATTAAAATTAAAGGCCTCTTCAAAAATAGTAGAGAGTGCAGGGATAATTAATGTATAATTATCAATCAATATAAACAGACCCATAGCAAAATAAAGTCCGACCATTAGAGGGACTAATTTTGATGTGACTTTCACTATTTTTTGTAACCCTCCTAAGATTACCCAAGCACTAATTATCATAAAAACGAGTCCTAAAATAATTTTCCAATTCAATAGACCTAAGTCTAACATATGATTTGGGCGAACCACTTGCATAACCGTCTGGGTTAATTGATTTGCGGTAAAGGCCGGTAAGACCCCAAAAAGCCCTGCTATAGAAAATGCAATACCTAGGATTTTCCCGTATTTAGGAATGCCTAGTTGCATATAATACATGGGCCCACCTAGTGGGCTACCATCTGATTTTTTTCTCTAAGCATTACAGAAAGCGTACTACTGTAGAACTTTATCACTGCGCCTAAACAAGCAGTAATCCACATCCAGATCAACACCCCAGGGCCTCCCATATAAATGGCAATGGCTACCCCAGAAATATTTCCAAGACCTACCGTAGATGCTAATACAGCAGAAAGAGCTTCAAAGCTAGAAATACCTTTTTGGTCTTCTTTTTGAAACAGATAGGAAAATCCTTTATTAATATGAAGGAGAGGGAAGCCTTTAGATTGGAAGAGTAAGAATAACCCTCCTCCTAAAATAAGCGTGAACATCACCCATTCCAAAGAGCCAATTAATCCATTTAATAAATCTGAAAAATATTCCACAGCCCTAAATTAAACAAGCCTTTTTGAGTACACCCATTTTTCCCCAAAAACTTTTATTCATCTTTAACCACGATAAATGAAGCTTTGGTTCCAGTGGCTAAATTCCATTGGTTAGCCATCATCAAATTACCCTGATCATCATATACCCTTACTTCTGCAGTATTCGGTCCAGATTCCCCTTGATTTAAAGCTATAAAATCAATTTTATTAAAACCTTTTTTTAAATCAATATCTAGTTTTTGATAGTTTTCTAACAGAAGAATATTCGGATAAAAAACAGCCTCATTCAAACGAACTTGAACTCGGTCTCCATCTGGGTGTTGGTGATCTCTAAAAACTATCCGAACACTTTCAGTTGAACTCTTAAAATCACCTAGGTATTGGTCTACCTTAAAGTCTCCTGGATTTTTTTCTGCCTCAGAGGTTTGTAATTTTTTAAGGTAAGCCTCTCCTGGATCTAAAAAGGTTTCTTTAAGTCCCATTTGTATGTCCTTTTCAAAACTTTTTTGTGGCCCTGTAGGGTTTGGAGTTTTAGATAAAAAGTCCTTTTTTAAAAAATCGGGGAGGGGATTCTTTTCAGGAAGTTTAAGTAATTTTTTTGAGTCTGGATTAATATTAATTTTCTTTTCGATGGGTTGATTTTCATTTTGGCCCATAACAACGCCCGAGAGAAAAAGATTACACAAAAAGACGACATAGGGTATTTTCATTATTCAAACCTAATCAATATCTGGGCTTTTATTTTCAAAATTAACACCCTTTTAGATAGTTAATAGAATAATGTCACATTTATTTTCTCTTCGAATTATAGAAATTAGGGGGAATAAGCATTTATTTAGCTTGCTGAAACACCCGAATATAATCGATAACAAATTCTTGAGGAAAAACAGATTCCTCTGTAATTTCACCGCCAAAATTACCTCCAACGGCAAGATTTAACAGCAAATAAAAGGGTTGATTAAATGGCCATATAGCCATGTTTTTTTCTTTGGGAGCAAATTGATACACAAGTTTATTATCTACAAAAAAGCGAATGGAGTCTTCATTCCAATCCGCTGTATATAAGTGAAACCCTTCTTCTATATTGGGGATAGTGGTTGTTTTTGTATGGGCATAATCTCCATGATTAGATAGCGTATGAAGCGATGTAAATATTTCTCCAGGGGCCCTACCCACATATTCTAGTACATCTATTTCACCGCATGAAGGCCATTTGGCTGTATTAATATTTTCTCCTAAAAGCCAAAAAGCAGGCCACAATCCTTGACCTGTAGCTAGTTTGGCGCGGATTTCAAACTTACCATATTGGAAAGTTTGTTTTTTTTGTGTGGTGATTTTTGTTGAGGTGTATCTACCGTCTTCTTTTTTTGCCGTAATATAAAGTTTACCTCCTTCTAAGCGATGATTGGTTGAGGTATATATTTGTAGTTCATTGTTTCCCCACCCGCATAGGTCCGGACATCCATTTCCCAACTCAAAAGACCAATGATCTTCGTTTAAAGTATCTCCATTAAATTCATCGGCCCAAACTTGTTCCCATTCCTGTGCGCTTAAGGTTGTGATTGAACTAAAAACAAGGCAAATTAAAATTCGAATATACATGACCTATTGCGTATTCTTTTCAGCTCGTTTTATATTAAGTTGGGCGGAAATTTCATTGGCTTTTTCTTCTGTAATCTCGTAATTCCGCATTATATACATCGCACAAAGTGTGCCGAAAATAGGTAAGCCAGAGAAGAATAACCTCAACCCTAAAATGGCAGTATCAGATTGTACCTCTAGGCTGGTATCAAAACCGATAAAACTAAATATTGCACCACTAAGACCCCCTGCAATGGCAAACCCAAACTTTACCATCCACCAATAAATGGCTCCAAATACACCCTCCCGTCTTTTACCAGAAGTGAGTTCATCTAAATCTATGACATCTGCGGTCATGGACATCATTATTGTGAATAGCCCTCCAATTCCAAAAGAGAAAAAAGGTAGTGCAATTAAAAACAAGTAAGGTTTTCCAGGAATAAACAAAAACCACAACATAATGTAGCCAACTACAGAGATAGATTGAGAAACAAGAAACGCTTTCTTTTTGCCCATTTTCTTAGACATCTTAGCCACGGCAGGAATTACTAAAAAAGTGGTTACTAATGCTCCTACAGAACCAAATAGCGTAGGCCATATACCGGCAGCGCCTGCATCTCCATTAAATAAATAATATACGATGATAAAAAAGGTAAATGCAGCTACGGTATTAAATGCATTAAATATTAAAAATGTAGCAAAACATAGTTTTCTAAAAGGGGCTGAAGAGAAAGCTTCCTTAAAACTATGTCCAATCTCATTTAAACTACCGCTTATATTTTTTATTGTTAATGGCGAGTAATCTTCTTCAAGTGTGGATTTACTCTTAATGAATATCGCAGGGATCATGGCAAAGATAGCGCAACCAATACCTACCCATACAGCTAATTCTCTTACAGCAATATCGGCCGTAGCATACCACTCTGTGTCATACATGATTACCCAAAACCAAGGGGCAATTACCCAAGCCCATTGGCCAATCCACTGTGCAACAGCCATAATACTAGTTCGCTCATGAAAATCATCACTCATCTCATATCCCATGGCTACATAAGGAACACTAAAAATGGTTAACCCTAAGTAGAAAACAAATGACCAAAAAAGGAAATAAGCAAAGTTATAATCAATAGGGTTTTCTCTAAACAATTGCCACATGACCACAAAGGAAATTCCCATAATAATGGCCCCTAGAAAAACATATTGTCTCCTTCGTCCCCATTTAGACTTGGTGTTATCTGAGATAAACCCCATAATAGGATCTGTAATTGAATCAAAAATTCTGGGGCTAATGAAACGACTCCCCACATCCATCCTGGAAATCCTAAGTCTTGTACTAATACTACGATAAATATACTGATGGCCGCAGGGAACATTTGGTTAGCAAGCATTCCGATACCAAAAGCAATCTTTTGACCCATTGCAATTTTTGGAGAGGATAGGTGATTAGACATATTTTTTTTATTTAATTAATCAATAAGGTTTGTATAGCTTGTGGTTGAATGAGCAGTGTTTCTTTATAATCTCCTAATTGAAAAGTATAGTTTTTTGGATCTTTACCTTCGTTAAATACGACTACAGCGATGGACTGATCTAGATTTTCAGCCGCAGCGACCATTAAATCTTCATCCGTTTTTTCTGTACTAATAATGCTAGCTCCTGGACGAATAAATTTACTAAAGTGTGCCATTACATAGTATAGTGGTGTAAAATAGACTTCATCTTTTTCAGGGTCTACAATAACTGGTGCAATACACCAATTTTCTTTCCAATTTGGGCCCCCTTGTTTATCTAAGACCATATTCCAATCTACCCAGCCATCTACCCAGTTATTTAAACACCCAATAATGTCTCTAGCATATCGGTTAACAGGTGCATATTTGGGATGTAGATATTTTTTAGCGGGTTCACGCCATTTGAAGCCCCAATCTGTGGCTTCTTTTTTCCAATACCAAGCATTGTCTTTCCAGACAGGAATTTCGTCATCCACGCAGGCTTCTGTTTGGATTAAGTATTTATTGGGTGCTTTGGCATGAGCATATTGTAATTCTTCAGGAAAGTAGTCATAAGTGCTTTCATACCAGTGTATAGCAGTTCCATCATAGTGCTGAGCTATTTCCTCATCCTTGTACATTTCATCAACCCATTCTTTAAGTTCTTGACGATTCTGATCATAACCTAAAATGACTAAATCTCCTTGTCCGTTAGCAGTCAAAGTTGGACTTAAGTGATGCTTAACAAATTCATTCATTTCTTTTGGGGTGAAATGCATGCTTTCCCAGTTATTTCCATTTCCAAGAGGTTCATTTTCTACTGTAAATCCCCAGATATCGATCCCTTCTGCCTTGTATGCATCCGCGTATTTTGAGAAAAATAAAGCCCAAGTAGGATAATATTTAGGAAGTAATTTTCCACCCACCCATGCTTTATTATCCTTCATCCATGGGGCTGCCGTCCAAGGACTAGCAAAAAGTTTAAATCCATCTTCTGACAGTGCTAGCGCTTCTTTAATCATTGGAATAAGATCATCCTTATCTTCCTCCACAGAAAAATGTTCTAACTCTTTATCGTCCTCTACAGGAGTATAAGAGTAATTTGAGACCGAAAAATCACAAGAATTCATATGCGTCCTTGCCAATGAGTAATTGGCTCCTTCTCGGGTAAAATAGGCCCGAAGTATTTTTTCTCTATTTTCTTTTCCCAATCGATTTAAGAGCGAAGCACTAGCTTCTGTAAATGCCCCACCAAAACCTGTGATTGTTTGATATTTTTTGGAAGTATCCAAGGTAATTAATGAACTGTGTTCATCTTTAGAAAAAGGTGTGACTAAAGACAGTAGGTTCCCACTTTCTGCAGTTTCATATACCTTCAATGTGCGCTTAGAATTCTTTTCTTTGTCACTTGGATTTCCGATAATGGTCAATAGTATTAAACCGATAGTATAGAACATGTTTATTTATTTGAATGATAGATTTCTTTCACCACCTTAAAGGCTTCTTTTTTATGACGTTCAATATCCACAATCCCCCAGTATTCTTCATTTGGTGCGCCATCATAGGGAACTCCAGAACTATTGGGTGCCCATCCTCCAACATCTTGTTGCGAAGGGTTGCCGGCTTTCCACCAACCGTCGGTAAATGAAAATAATGTTACCCCATTGTGATCATCAATTTCATTAAAAATTTGTTGTAGAATTTCTCTAGTAGCCACCGCTTGGGCTTTGGGGTTATTCCCTTTTGAAAAGCCTTCTTTTTCAATCGTCATATAACTATCTGCTCCAGCTTCAGAAAAATAGAAAGCTTTATCCGTTAATTCTTTCCATTCGTTAATAAAACTCTGAGGCTTATCCCATCTATAGACATTTATTCCCCAAATATCAATGGCGTTATTTTTGTCTAAAATTTTTTGACTAGGGAGTTCTCCATGGGCAGTACCAACTAAATGATTGGCATCTATTTTTTTTATTTCAGTGGCTGTTTTATTCAAAGCCGAGTACCATATATTGATATCATTGTTAAACCAATCCGGATGATAATTATATTCATTCCCTAATTCCCATATTAATATGGCAGGATGATGTTTATATTTTTTTACATAATCTAACACACTACCAGAGAGAATGTCAAATACACCTCCTTGGTTGTAGCCAAAACCTACGATTAGTTTTATTCCAGATTCATTAATTTTATCCAGTATATTACGATCGTCAATAGGTTCATAGATACGAATCGTATTTATTCCAGCTTCTTGCATCAGCTCCAAGTCTTGTTCTAAGTTGATAAAACTTCTTTTGGTTTTACCTTTAGGTACGGGGTGATAACATATTCCTTTGATGGTATAAGGTTGCTCACCTACCTCTATAAAAGCCCCCTTTAACTGCACAAAATTTCTGCTTACTTGTCCATAAGTTATGGCAGGCAGCAAGATGATCAGAAAAATATAAAAGCCCAATTTCATTACTTTGTTTTAGGGGGTTTTACGGTCAGTTCTAATTGTTTTATATCACCCGAAAAGGTCTTAGTTAACGGTTCTTCTTGTATCGATCGACTTAGGTTACCAAAAGTTTTTCTATCGACCTCTTTCCAAAGGGCAAATTTGGCTCTACCGTCTACAGTAAAGAGTCCAAAATGATTTTCAGACCCCGCAGGGTTAGCTGCATCTTTCCAGATTTCATCAAATGCAGAGAAGTAAAAGCAACTTACCTTATTTTCTTTAGACCAGGCCAATATTTTATGATAATATAAAGCCTGCTTATATTCGTCTGCTGCTGCGCTTCTTTCAGGACCATAAAAACCATCTGATATTGTTGACCATCCGGTTTCTCCAATATGTATGGGTTTATTAATCCCTTGTTTTAACATATGCGATTTAACATTTTGATATTGTTTATCTGCAAAAGCTATGGCACTATCCATCACCATTTCAATATGTTTAAGCGGGCTTATTTCTTCTATAATGCTTTTTTCTATTTCCCAAAAGCTAGGGTTGTAATGGGTGTTGTGGAAAGGATAGGTGTGTATAGAAATATAATCTACAGCATTCATTAAAGCTATTAAGTCTTTATTATGATAAGCAGGGTTTCCACATCCCCAAGAAGCAAAATCATCTGAACTTGTTATCCAAACTTCTTTATTAAGTGTTCCTTTTTTCTTTAAACTTTGCAGGTGATTAACCCATTTTAAAATTACTTTTTGAGGAACATAATAAGAGGTTGCCCAATCAATCATTGCCTCATTTCCAACCGCAATAATTTTAACAATATCTGGGTATTCATTGGCTACACTTACAGCTCTTAAAATTTCTTTTTCATTGTTTACTTCATCTTCTTTTAGATGATTTGGTTGATTTGTCCACGCATTTTTGCAGTTTATCCAAGCACCTAACATCACATACATTTCAAAACTTGGATCAGATTTTTTTAATTCTTTAATGGCTTTAACCACATTTGGAGCAAAGTCTAGTTCAAGATTATAGGTCCTTACAATACGAATTCCTAATGCATATAGCAGCTGTAAGTCTCTTTTAATTTCCTCCAGCGTCGGTTGTACATCTCTACTTTTAGTTCTATAGCCTCCGTAAGAAATTGCTAGATAATCCGGATTACCCAAAATTTCACTAGCATGAAGTGACTTTATTTTTGCTGTCTTTTTTTCAGGACTGCTACATGAAAGTATAAGCATACAAAAAAGCAAAACCCTGAAAGATCTACTTTTTTTTAAACTAACTATTTTCATGCCTTTCATAATTAACGATTAGCTAATTTCTACGTGAATGATTTCTATTATATGATCGCGATTAAATAGAATTTGCGAGGTTGCCTGATCTAATCTAGATCCTTCTACTACCGTTTCATCTCCACTGGTAAATTTGATTAAAATTTGATCTTTATCACCTAATTGATAAATAATCGGTACTTGACAATAGGTAAAGGCTAGGTTGTTTTTTGATAATTCGATTGTTTTTTTAATCCCTGTTACATCGTAATAACTGAATGTTCTAGGATTTTCTAAAAACGCTTCTTTTTTCAAAAGCACCGTATCAAAATAAAGTTCTCCTTTTTCTACACGAACGCCTATTTCACCAAGTCTACTAAGGATATCTTCTTTTACTTGCCCAGTCATCCCTGGTTGTTGCGCTCCTTTAGTAGCAGGTGTATGCGAATAGGGGTCGCTTGGGAATGCACCATACACTTCAGGTGATTTATGTGCACCAATTCCAGCTACAATCTCATAATAATGATCTTTAAGTTTTTCAATTACATTCTTAGATTGATTATTTTCTATGGCCTTTTGTGTAACCTCATAAGCGGCTAACGATAACTTAGAAACCATATGCCAATAAATAGAGCCTAATCCTTCATAACCAAAGAAGGTTCCCGATCGCCCTGTAAATGCTTTATGATTAAATACCTCCTCGAAAATGGCTAAGACTTTATGTTCATCTTCAGCAACCAAAGCATGGTATTCCTTTGGTAATTGTTTCAATACTGCTTTTAAGTCATCCTCATTTTTGAAGTTTCCATTAAAATGAAATTCTCCTCTAATATCTTCGGATAAAACTTCTTGATGACCATCACTTACTAGTTTTTTTAACAAATTGGACGACGCTACAGCTTTGCCAGGAAGGTTGTTCTTGTTCTTAAATGTGGCTAATTCTTTATTTGGATATAATGTGTAACTTTCTTGATCAGTTCTGTAAAGTTTACTAGCACGTAAACTATCTAAAACTCTTAAAGAAGCTATTCCGTCTAAATAGCCTGAACTCAAAACAGCCACTTGACCTTCTAGCATTTCTGACAAATAATCTACACTTACTTCTTTATTGTTCTCAATGCTAATTAAGTTGTACGCATGATAAAGTCCATCGGTTCTTTGGTTTTTATCAATCGCGTCTTCTAAGAAGCTTTGCGCAGCTTCTAGTAAAGCACCTAAATGGTCTTTACTAATGTTTTCTTTGTTACCAGAAAACCCTTGGTTATAAATGGTTTCTCTATACACACTAGCAGCCTCTCCTAATGCATCCATCATGGATTTTCTTTGTGTATTAGAGATGGGTTGACCAACGAGTGTTTGATGATCAACAAATGCTTTTTGAAGGGCATCAAAATAAGTAACCATCTCCTTAGAAATAGCAAAATTGTTTTCTGTGGATTTAATTAATTGTTCTTTAAAAAACACAATAAAACGTCTTAAGTAGTAAAGGGTAACCATAGATACACCATTCCCTACGAGTGCATTATTTGCATCGTTCCATTCTGGCCGTTGGGTATTCATCCATATCCCTGCTTCTGGAATGAAGTTAGATAATTTCGCCATTAAAGTCGATAGTAACTTTTCTATAAAAGTAACTTGATAAGTTTCGTCTTTTCCAGATCTAAGTAGGGCACCATCAGCCCCTAATTTCTTTTTTTGTGCCGTAATTTCTTCTTCCGCTTCATAGTCATAAATGATCGTGTTTTTAGGGTCATCTATGATTTTTTGATACGGTTTTATTCTGTAAGGTACATGGGCATAAACAAAACACTCCTGGGCATATAAATCATTTAATTTACCTGGGTAATACTTCTCTATAAATTCTAAGAATTTTTGTAGATAAATAATCTGATGATCCCCCCAATAACCAATATAAGCCCAAGGATTATTAGGTTCAATCGTTTCCCAATCAAATCCATCTTTGGTTACTCGGTAAGGATTATATCCATCAAAAGTAGTTGCATTCAAAAACTTATGAATCATCCCCTGAATGAAATTCGGATAGGCATGAGCCAAGGCTTCCCAATTCTGAAATATATCTCGCCAATTACCCTGATAATCTAATACTTTGGCACCACTAATTTCATCTTGAGTGTTGATAGAAAATTTATTCCAAGGCCTACTTGGATCACCATGTCTTCGACTAAATTTAAGCGGGAGGTATTCAAAACATAAACGGCTAAAATCGACATCTTTGTCTTTTTCCGCTACCTCCATTAACTTACTTAATGTAAAAGTGTCTGACAACTGATTTAGAAGGTTTTCTTTAAGCTTAAAGACCTCTTTATTTGCTTTCTTTATATAAGGCAAGAAATCCTCTTTTTCTATAATGTAATTATTATCGAAAATTCCTCCACGCATAATATTAAACATTGTGTTGGCAAAATGACGATCATTCCCTCTTTGATCATTGGTAAGTTGAAGTCCATCGGCCGCTCCTACCAATTGAAGCAATTCTTCGTTGCCATTGGCGATATCCTCGTCCATTTTTTGGATGATGTCCACATCTCCTATTTGTGCTTCTAGTGCAACTATGTCCGTGATGCTCTTATTAACATCGGCCACAATTCTCCATTTTTCTGTTTCGCCTGGGTGTAGTGTTAGACGAGTAGATAAAAAATAGGCCCCTCTTTTAGCTTTCATTTCAACCTCTTCGGTCGGGTTTATCCCTTGTCTAAAGGCATTGATTTGTTCTGAGGAGATTGTTTTAATATTGCCATTTAGTCCATGGGACCACACTACATTTGCTTTTAATGCCTCACTAGGCTCGGCACGGTCTACAATAATGGCACTCAAAGAATAAATCCCTAAGCCAGATGTTGGGTGTAATTCAGATTTTTTATAGGCGTCTACTAGATTACTACTTGCCTTTTGTAAGTCTTCACCTACGCCATACGGGAGTAGGTTTTGAAGTCCATCCATTAGTTTTATTTCCAACGTTTCTGAAGTAATATTCTTAATGGCTGTTTTTCTAATAAAACCAAACTGATTACTGGTATTCCATTCATACGTAAATGTTACACCTAAATCATGATTAATTTCTTCAAACAATACTTTATTTCCGAAGGCATTTTTATATAAATTTCGTTCAATTTTATACGCTCCTTCATAGCGATTGGAGAAAGGTTCCCACAGAAAAGACTTTTCTTCTTTGGTAATGATAAAAATAGTTTTACTACCAGTGGACTCTGTAGATTCAGTAATTTTATCATCGGTATAGTAAGGAAATAAAGAGAAATCGCTGTTTTTCCTTCCTGCAGTGAGGCCACCGTTACTCGATACAAACATCCAATGATTTGAGTTACTTACTATGCTCATAAAAAATGGTTGCATAGCAGATACATTAGAAATTTTGTAAAACGCTTCGTTATTTATTCTTACCTCATCTAGGGTTACCTCTTCTGAAGGGAAATGCATTTTTCCATTCCCTAAGTAAATTGTATTGTTCATCTGCATGTCTAGACACAAAGTCTATTAAGTTTAATCAACGGGGTTTAAATCTTTAATGTTTGTGTTTGTTTTCTACGAATATCCCATTATACTTTTATTGATAGAATCGAACGTAGTCCACTTCCATTGTATCTTCTTCAAAAGAGGAAGGAATTGCTCCTCCTAAGTTTCCACCCATGGCTATATTTAATATTAAATAGTGTGGATTATCATAAGGTACATTTGCTGTATTATTTAAACTCACTATAAATACATCATCAATAAAGATTTTCAGTGATGCTCTAGTCCAAATAACTGAATAAACATGAAAATTTTCAGTTAAATCACTAAGTCCTAATGCAGAAACTGATCGTGTTTCACCATAATTCCCATAAGCATTTGTTTGGGTATCACCCCAATGAAAAAATCCAATAACTTCGTTTTTATTAGAGCCGGATTGTTCCATTATATCTATTTCACCACATGCTGGCCATCCTACACTACCATCAGTATTCCCATGATAATTTCCTCTTTCATTTACATTGGTTCCTAATGTCCATATAGCAGGCCATGTACCTGCAGAGGCAGGTAATTTTGCTCGAACATCTATACGGCCATATTCTATATCAAATTTAGAGTTTAATCGAGCAGATGTATAGTTTTTTCTACTCCCTGCATACGTGTAACTTTCTTTTTTAGCAACAATCTTTAGTGTCCCATCACTTACATATGAGTTATCCCTTCTTACAGTATAATGCTGTTCTTCTCCATTAGCCCAACCTCCTCCGAAAATAGGAATATACTGTAAATGCCATTTTGCATCTTTGGGGGCACCACTATAATTAAATTCGTCATTCCAGACTAAATTATATCCAGCATAAGTTGTTACTTCCTCACTTGTGTCAATATAAGCTTCACCAGAGGCATCAATATTGCTACCGTCTGCACTAGTTACTTCTATTTCAACCGATTGGTAAGTATAATTTTCATTATTTGCATCAAAAAATGCCCATACAGCTACGGTGTATGTACCTCTGTCAGGATACACATAGGAATAAGTCTCCTCTGTAGAATTGAATACAGCATTTTCTCCAAATGAGTAGCGGTAGCTAATAGCACCTTCTGCAGATGCAGAGACAGTTACACGTCCACTTTGGCCAAGGCTGACTTGTATTGTTAGGTCATTTTTGTTTTCACTAGTGCATGCAATAAGACTGCTTAAACACAAAAAATAAAAGAGTGAGATTAGCTTTTTGATAATTTTTACTTTTATGATTAAAAAGCCATCTCGTTTTCACGAGATAGCTTTTTAATAAATTATACTTAATTAGGTTGGTTTAGTTTAATGGAAATATATATTATCTAAATAAATGGTTCCATTACCATCAAACTTCATCTGAATAACATCAGCTAAATTTACTACACTTGAGTAATCTGTCAGCGGAATATCTAAACTAACCCATTGTCCATTAGACAATGAGACATTGTGAGCAGTTTCAGCTGGTCCAGGGCTTATTAAATAAGCATTTAATGCGGTAGAATCTGCAGTCCAATAGTCTAAATGCAATGTTGTTTTACCGCTTACATCAATCCCAGAAGCGAACGCTACACCTTGGTAATTAAGATTTTCGTATTTAAGGACAGTATCTCCACCTATATCCTCTTGCGTTACAACTGTATTTTGCCCCCAGTTAGGGTTAAAATCCGTTCCATCTACATTTGTATAAGCATCACTGAAAATTGAAATAACATCAGCTTCAGCTGCAGTCGGAGCAGGAGCTGCTGCGCTTGGTGATGTTGCTGCACCACTGTGGAAGTATATATTATCTAGATAAATCGTTCCATTTCCATCAAATTTCATTTGAATCAAGTCAGTAAGGTCAACAACACTATTGTATTCACTTAGAGGAATGTCTATGCTTACCCATTGTCCTGTAGTTATCGGAACTGCATAGGCGATTTCTGATGGTCCAGAGCTGATTAAAAAAGTATTGAATCCAGTTGAATCGTTTGTCCAATAGTCTAAATGGAGCATTGTTTTACTGGATACGTCAATCGCTGAAGCCAGACCCACTCCCTGATAATTTAAGTTTTCATATTTTAATGTATTAGCACCTCCTATCTCTTCTTGAGTTACAGTTGTACTTTGACCCCAGTTCGGATTGAAATCAGTACCTTCTACATCAGTGTAAGTACTACTAAAAATAGAAATTACTTCAGAGGCTGGTATAGTAGGAACAGGTGCGCGTGATGCAGGCGAATTATTTTCTCCACTATGGAAGTAAATATTATCTAAATAAATGGTTCCATTTCCATCTAATTTCATCTGAAATACATCTGTCAAATCAACCACATCACTGAAAGTCGAAAGAGGCACGTCTACACTAATCCATCTTCCAGTAGATACAGGAACTGCATACGCTATTTCTGATGGGCCAGGACTAATTAAGAACATATTAAATCCAGTAGAATCTGCCGTCCAATAATCAAAGTGTAACATGGTCTTATCAGACACGTCAATTCCCGCTGCCAAAGCAATTCCTTGATAGTTTAGATTTTCTAATCTCAAGGTTGTATTTCCTGCAACCTCTGGTTGAGTAACTACCGTATTTTGTCCCCAATTAGGGTTAAAATCCGTCCCTGCTACATCTGTATAGGCATCACTAAAAATTGACGTTACTTCATCTTCAGGAATGGTAGGTGTTGGCGCTGCAGAACTTGGTTCTGATGCACCTGCTCCGTAGAAATAGATATTGTCAAAGTATACAGTCCCATTACCTACTATTTTGATTTGGAAGACTTCTGACAAATCAACTACTGTAGCAAATTCAGACAATTGAATATCAGCACTATTCCATTCACCTGGGTTAGAAGTTACGTCTAAAGAAACCGCTGTTTCAGCAGGTCCAGGGCTGATTAAGAAGATTTCTAATGTAGTTGCATTACCAGTGAAGTAATCTACATGTAAAACACCTTTACCAGTTACATCTATTGCTGGTGTGATTTCAGTTCCTTGATAGTTCAAGGTTTCATATTTTAATACTGTATTATTCGCAATAGTTTCCGTTGAAACAACAGTTGATTGACCCCAATTAGGATTAAAATTAATTCCTTCTACAGAAGTATATGCATCACTAAATATAGAAATTACCTCTGATTCCCCTAAAGTTGGTGAAGCAGGCGCTCCTGTAGGTGCATCAGGTACCACAACTTCGACTGGTGTTCCAAAAGTAAAGTTGTCTATGTGATAACTAGTCTCCGCTTCATTTGTTACTCCGTAACCAAGAATCATTGTGATTGTGTTATAGATTCCAGAGCGTTCACCACTAATTTCAGGGATATTAAAAATTAATGTTTCCCATCCAGTTCCTGTTGTAACTGCAAATAGATCTCCAGTACTTTTTTTACCTTCTGCACCATTCGCTAATCCGTCCTCTAATTTTAAAAGTACGTTGTGTCCTGCTGCGGGAGAATAAAATTGAACTGAAATTGCTTCTTGGCCGGATGGAAAGTTAATATTGTTTTCTAGCATAAAGTAAAATCCAGACCAGCTTTGTACACCAGCAGGTTCGGTAACTTTAACTACTCTTGCAGATCCATTTAAGTCGCCTACGGCTGGATTATCTACATATTCTACTAGTAAATCTAGGCCATCTGCACCCCCAAATCTTCCCCAATTACCAGCTTCACGCGTCTCTCCTTGAAGATCTTCTACAGCAAAACTTGGTCCTGTTTCTTCAAATGTTATTACACCGTCATTGATGTCTGGATTTGCTGCAATAAATACAGGATCTGTTGTATCATCGGGTTCTTCCAATACAATTGTTGGTGGTACGGGATCGTCTTTACCGCACGAAACGATAATAAACATTGCCATAATAGCGAGAATAAAATAATTGCTAATTTTCATGATTTTAAATTTAATTAATAATTCAGTTTAATAATATCCCTCGTTTTGAGGATAGCCTGCACCAAGTAAATCAAGTACCCCTTGAGGTATTGGTAAATTAACCATGTGTGGCTCTAATACCTCAACTGGGTTGACGTGGTTTCTTGCGTAATATTCGTTTAGTAATGGGGCGTTCATATGATCTATTAGATAGTCATAAAGCAGTCCTTTTCTTTTTAAACTATACCAACGCTGCCCTTCAAAAGCTAATTCCCTAGCTCTTTCTTCAAAGATGTTTTCAATTGAAGCCGAGGCAGCTGCAGGAATACCTGCCCGAGTTCTTACAGCGTTTAGATATTCTAGTGCTTGTGCTTGGTTGCCTATCTCTAAATGAGCTTCTGCACCAATTAGGTACGTTTCAGCTAGTCTGTAGACCATTACATTTTTGAAGTGCATTCGATCAGTAGCATCAATTGTTTTATCTAGGAACTTAATTACCCCTGGACTCTGTCTTTTGAAATACATGAAAAAATCATCATTTGATGCGATATTATTGTAAAGGTTTAGGGGATCTCCTATGTTTTTCCCCGGAGGCAGCGTTGTTTCATCGTTATATTGATAATCGAAAATATAGTAGTTGTTTTTTCTTCCATCTTCAGGATTTTCATTAATTAAGTCAACAGCATAGGGGTTTAAGGTAATAAATCCAAAACCAGCGCCACCATTCTCAACAGTTTGCTTTAAGCCAGGCACAGCCGAATAATGTGCTACAGTTTGCCAGTTCATTTGATGCCACGCACCTCCACCAATTGAGTTTTTTTCAAAATTGATCGCAAATAATGTTTCTGAATGTGTCATTTCTCCAGCAAACACATCTTCAACATTTACTAAACTATAAGGGCCATCATTTATTATTTCATCCACAATATCTGCAGCTGCAGCATAATTATTATCCCATATTTCGACTTTCGCTCTTAGGTGGTCCACCGCTCCTTTTGTCCATCGACCAAATTGATCAGTGGTGTAGGATAAATTATCACTCGCAAAACTTAAATCTGAACGGATTAATTCAAAAATATCGGCTTTTGAAGACTTTTCTGATGGACGATCAAATGCTGTTTCAGGTGTTGTTGGCGTTGTCTTTATATAGATGTTATTAAACATTCTATAGAGGGTAAAGTATGCATGTGCTCTAAAAGTTTTCGCTTCTGCTACATCTTTAAGTAATTCTGTGTTTGTATCTCCTTCATTGATTAATGCATCTCCTCCTTGGATAATATTATTTGTAATGTCAATAATTCGATAGTTATGAGCCCAGTAATAACCATAAGCAGCTTCTGTGCCATAGTCCCCATCTAAACCACACCCCCAAAAGCAATTACTAAAAAGAGAAATTTCTCCATCTACACCAGCTGAGATATCACTTTTAGCTTGAAGTATTAATGGGATTGCTCCATTAAACCAATCTCTTTGATAGGGCTCTCGATTAAGAGCGTATAAACCTACCACAGCATTGCTAATTCCGTCGGAACTAGTGTAAAGGAAATCAACAGAATTGTTTGATAATAATTCGTCTTTTAAAAAGTCTTCTTGGTAGCATGAACTGAAGACCACCAAGGTTATAGTCATTAATGTTATATATGTTTTTTTCATGAGTCAGTGCTTTTAAAACGATAATTTAAATCCAAGGGTCATATTCATTGTTTCTGGAAAAACACCAGCCCTTAAATCCTGTTCTGGTGAATAGGATAAAAAGTCTGTTAATGTCAATAAGTTAGTTCCTGTAAAGTAGACCCGCCCTGATTTAGTTTTTAATAAGTTATTAATGGCGTCACCAAAGTTGTATCCTACAGTAACCGTTCTTAATCTGATGTAGGATGCGTCTTGTGCTGCAAAAGAATTTAAGTGTTTTAACCAAGCTGCAGTTGCATTTGCTCGGGGCCATTCTACAGACGGAAACTCATCTGTATAATAGGGAACAATAGGACCATTCAAAGAAGCTTTCCAAAATTCTCCATTGGCCAAAACGGAATTGACTGCTGTGGCTCCTTGTAAGAAATACCAGTCCATGAAGAAATCAAAATTCTTTACGCGCAAAGTAGTATTTATTGATCCAAACCAATCTGGATCTCTGTTGGTAAACACATTGTCTTTAATATCTATTATTCCATCATTATTCTGATCTACTACTCGTATGTGACCAGGTCTAGCTCCTACTTCTGGAGTTACCGGGTTTCCTGCGATAAAATCAGCCTCTTGATAAATTCCTGCATATTCTGGTTGCCATAAACTATTAATTGATTCTCCTATAGATAGGCGTCTACCATTTGAATCAGTAATATCGATAAAATACTCTTCCCCTGTATCTGGATTTATTTGTGTTTCTCCAGTTAAGGACACAACTTCATTGCTATTGGTTGACCATACAACCCCTAAATCTAAGGAGATGTTTTTTGCTTGGATAATTGAATTATTTAAAGTTACTTCTACACCCGTGTTTTGAAGTTCTCCTACGTTAAATCGAGTTACGCTATAACCTGAAGAAGAAGCTAATTGACGATCTAATAATAAGTCAGTCGTATTGGATTTGTAGAACTCTAAGGTTCCCCTATAACGATTAGAGAAAATCTCAAAGTCTACCCCAGCATTCAAAGTAGTGGTAGTTTCCCATTGTAAACCGGGATTTCTTAATCTAGAAGAAGCAGATGAACCGCTAACCACAGTATTCCCAAAAACGTAGGGATTATAGTCAGCAACTCCTAATGATTCAAGGGGATTGATTCCTTGATTTCCGGTCGAACCATAACTTAATCTAAATTTAAGTTGATCTATCGCTTCAATATTTAAGTCTTTCTCCGCTTTGTACGCAACTGAAGCAGCAGGGAAAATCCCCCATTTATTATTTTCTGAAAACACAGAGGCTCCATCAGCACGTGAGGTTAATTCTAATAAATATTTATCTTGATACGAGTAACGAACACGACCCATAAATGATAGGACACGTCTTCTCCAAACATCTCTGTTATTACTCAATAAGTCGGAAGCAAGTCCATTATATACTAAAGCATCGTTTACAAAATCTCCTTTGACAAGTTCGTTATACTTAAAATTTTGCTCGTCATAGGCATGAACCCCTGTAAAATCAAGATCGTGGATATCTCCATCTAAGATGTTGTAATTCAATATATGCTCCACAAGAACTTGCTTGTACTGCGTATCTATAAGAACACCAATTCCATTATTTCCTTCATCTCCTGCAGAGTGGAGCGAAGAACGATAGGTTCCTTGATCTGTATTTCTGTTTCGAAAGAAAGTTTTTAAGGAGTAGATTATTTTAGGAGTTATTTCATAATTGAATCGCAAACTAATATCAGTCAAGTTTGTTTCGATTTCGTCTATTGACTCACGTTGATCCCATAACGGATTTACAGCACTAGAGTTTTGTTCTCCGAAATAATACTTCACTAAATTTCCTTCGTCGTCAAATGGCTTGGCAATAGGACTGAGGATGGATAAGAAAAGCCCTCCTGTCTCTCTGTTTTGCTTAGAATTTTGAACATTTAAAATTCCATCTAAACTTAACTTATCAGTTAATTGATGAGTGTAATTCAATTTGTATTGTAAACGGTCAAATGCTGAATTTGGAATTATACCGTCTTGAGAAAAATAATTTAGACTTGAATAAACCGTTGATTTGTCCGTACCTGATGAATAACTCAAAGAGTGATTAGTTAATAATGCAGTTTGTATAGCAAGATCCTCCCAGTTTACAAAGTTTTGATTTTCAATTAAATCTAATTCAAATTCATCCCATACGAATCTGTAAGGTGGGTTTGCTACCCCTGTCCTAGCTCTCCATGCATCCATTTTATAGTTAAAGAAACCAGCAGCATCATAAAGATCAAAATTCCGTGTAAGCGACTGTGTGGTTACGTATCCAGCGTAGTTAAAATTTGTATAGCCACTTTTAGCTTTTTTGGTAGTTACTAAAACAACCCCATTAGAGGCTCTAGCTCCATATATTGATGTAGAAGCAGCGTCTTTAAGTATTTCTACACTTTGTATATCGTCTGGTGAAATATCATTTAAGTTATCATAAGGGAGTCCATCTACAATAATAAGAGGATTGTTTCCGCCAGCAACTGATACATTTCCACGAATTACAATATTAGAGAACCCACCTGGTCGTGCATCACCAAGCGTTACTTGAACTCCAGCTGCACGACCGCGAAGAAGTTCAGAAACATTGGTAGTTGGTATTTGAGTGGCTTTTTTTACATCAATTGTTGCAACAGAGCCTACAAGATTACTTCTTTTTTGCGTACCGTAACCTACCACAACCACTTCTTCTAAATCATTATCAGATGATAATTCTACGTTAAGGTTTTCATTACTATTGACAGTAATGGCTTTTCTTTGATATCCAACATAATCAAATATTAAAACATCCCCTTGTTGTACTTTAAGTGTGTAATTTCCATCAAAATCAGTTGTTGTACCTTTTGGTGTTCCATCTACAAAAACTGTTGCGCCGGGAAGAGGTTGTTTGTTTTCAGCGTCGAGGACAATACCTGAAACAGTTAAATTTTGTGCAAACCCGATAGCACAAAAAACAATTGTAAAAAATATATTAATTGATAATTTCATTTATTTGTATAATTATATTTTGTTTTCAATATTAGGTATAATAGCACTAATAACCTAGTAGAAAAACTATACAAAAATTATACATCAAGTTTCGTTTAACTTATTTTGCAACAAGTGACTAAATTTCACAAAATAAATTCAACAAACTAATTTTCAATTAATTAAATATTCAATGAAATGTAGTTATCCCTGGTTTTTCTTTGATTTTTCCACAGAAAATGCTTTTTAGAAACTCAATATATACTCTACAATACCCTGTTTTCTGGTCAGCGCCATTTTTTTTCTGAGCCTATATCTTTTAATCTCTACACTATGAACCGAGATGTTTAAAAGTGGGGCAATTTCTTTAGAAGAAAGATTTAAACGTAAGTAGGCACATAGTTTTAAATCATTATTGGTCAGGCTAGGATGTGCCTGTTTAATTTTTTGAAAAAAGGCTTGATCTGAATTATCAAATGCCTTTTTGAAATATTCCCAATCATCATTACTATTCAGTTTTTCGTTGATGATTTTGATTAATTCTTTTACTTGGTTTAGGTCATTAACTTTTTGTAATTTTTGTTTTAGCGTGTTTAGAAATTCGTTCCGTTTTAAGGTACTCATTGTAGAAACAGCTAATTCCCGGTTTTTACTTTCTACATCCTTCTGTAATTGCTCATTTTTTAAACGAGTCATTTGTTGCTTAGTTTCCAACTCTCGCATGGCGTTGATTTGTTTATTCTCTTCCTTTAGTTTGTCTTTTTGACGTTGAATTTGCTTTTGCGTATAATTATTGTAGATATAAAGCATAATTAGAATCACAAATAAATAGGTGCTTAGCGCAAGGGTATCTAAGTACCAGGGTGGTGCAATATAGATTTGGGGGGATGAGATTGGATTAGAAACCTGACCTTCATATTTGCTGCGCACTAAAAATTGATACGTTCCAAAAGGGAGATTAGCGTAGTTGACCGTAGGGTTCTCGCTCCACTTACTCCAGTTTTCATCTTCCCCTTTTAATTTATATTGGTAGGAAGTTTTAGTAAAACGCTTATAATCAAAACTTGTAAATTTAAATTGTAAATTATTATAGTCATTAACTAAAGAAGAGTTTTGATAGAGACTTAGGTTGATTAAATTCTTCTTATTATTCACCTCAATAGCTGTAATTGCCAATGAGCTAGTGTCCTTTACTAGTTTATTTAGATTAACGGTTAAATACCCTTTACTTGTTCCAATTAAATAGGTGTTTTCGCTTACGCGATTAATATGTTCAAATCCAGAAACATTTTTTCGATCGATTTCTTTGAGTGAAAACCCGGAGATATTTCCTTGATTTGTCGCTTTATCTTGATAGAGATTATGTAAATTATTTTCCGAAAAAACCCATAACCGGTTCTGGTTATCGTTCACGATTCTATCGATCTTCTTTTTTCTTTTTCTTGAATAGAAGAGAGTAGGTTGTTGTTTTTGAAAGCGTCCTTATCTGCATGGTACTTCATTAGACCTTCTTTTGTATGATAGTAGACCTCATTATTAAATGTAGCCAGACTAGAATTACAGCTGATACAGCTGCTTGGGTCAATTTCTACCTTTATGGCTTTTTTATAATCTTCACTTAATTGAATCTTAAACACCCCTTTGTATTCATGATTAACTAATAATCTTTTTGAAGAGGTAAATTCCAAATATCTAGAAGATATATCGAAGCCATCAACTTTATTTCTAAAGATCCATTGTTGGTCTTTTTTTTCAATAATATAAAGCCCAGTAAAATTGCCTAGAAAAATATATTGAGTCTCGGTAGGGTGTTGTCTAAATAGCCAAGTTCCTTTAATGTCAGAAATGCGTTTAGCTTTTTTGCCTTCGATTAAAAATGCACCGGTATTATGTCCACAAAATAAATCTCTACCAATGGTGGCAAGACTCCATACTTGTCCTTGTGTATCCTCAATTAAAGAAAATTTTTCTTTACGATCTTGTCGTTTTACAAATAACCCCTGGTTGGTTCCTACATATAAATAGCCTTGATGTACTGCTGAGGTATATATAGAGCCTAGTTGTCCTGTCACATCTATATATTCCTTAAATGCCGAAGCTGTATTAATTAGATTAATACCATTGTCAAGCCCCAACCATAGATTCTGCTTATCATCTTCAAAAAGAGATAAAACAGTATTATTAGATAGGCCGTTTTCTAATTGAATATGGTCCACTATTTCCCCTTGATCGTTTAAAAAAGAAGTCCACTACCCACAGTTCCCAAGGCAAAGCCTCCATTGCTAAGTTCAATGGCTGAATACAGCGTGAAGTTCTCAAAGTGTCTTGTTGCGGGTCCCCAAGATTGTATTTCGTTTTCAGTATTTTCTATCAGTTTATAAAACCCGCTTTTTTCCGTTAAAAAAAACAGAGATTGGTCCTTTATAAATAACTGAACAATATTTTCTTTGGTGATGATTGGATGTGATGAATACAAGACTTTTTTGCCGTTTTCAAGACCGTAAAGACCTTTCCCTTGTACTTGAAAGTAAATCTTTCCCTCAAGCATAAAGGATTTTAAAATGGCTCCATCGGGAGAAATTAATTGAACCTTTTCCGATTTTTTATCATATAAGATCAGTCTGTTTAAGGATTGAAAGACAATTGTATTATCTATGGATAAAATATTCCAAAACTGCTCATCCTCTAAAATTTCAATATCTAACGTTTCTTTTAGAGAGGTGTAGTTTAATCTACCTGATGAATTTTTTTCCCAGTACCCTAAATCCATGTAATTTCCTGAGTAGACCCTGTTTCCAATGGCCTTTACGGATCTCATAATAGAAAAATCAGAAGTGGGATATAGTTCCCAATGTGCCCCATTATAAAGTGCTAAACCTTTGTTGTTGCCAAAATACAGGGTACGGTCTTCCCCTTGAGAAATCATCCAATTTTGATTTCCTAAGTTGGTTTGTTGAGGACTAAATATCTGTATAGGGGATGTTTCTTGCGCACCTAAACTAAGTGTCACAATAAGTAAACTTAATGTCCAATAAATTTTACGATTGCCCATACTTTTTCAGCTATGGTCAAATGTATTTAAAATTTAATTGAAAAATAGAAAAATTGAATAACCTGACTGACTGCCTATCACTCGCAGATTTCCTTAATGACGTCTCTGGCAGTCATTAATTTAATTTTATGTACCGAATCTTTGACTTGGTTGGTAGCTAAGCGATTTTCTAGATGCGCAAGTACGTCCTTAATTGGCGTATTTTCTGATATCATTTTTAAAATTTTAAAGGTATTTCTATGAGGAGTATTCTTGTGGCTGTCGAAGTATTTATATCAAAATCAGCACATTCCCAAATGCCTAATGCATCACGTTTGTTAAGTAATTGATTTCCTACCGTGGCACTCCCTTCGATTATAAATAGGTAGACCCCGTTTGTGGCTTCTTTTAATTGGTAATTGGTAAGCGTTTCAACTGAAAAATCACCTAAATGCATCCATGCATTTTGGTAAATCCAAGATCCTTCATCTTCTGAGTGAGGAGAAAGTATTTGATAAAAAGAATTTTCTTTTTTTAAATCGCGGATTGATATTTGATCATAACGAGGAACGACATTTTTTTGGTTAGGAAAAATCCATAATTGTAAAAGTTCAACGGCTTTATCATCACGTTGATTCTTTTCACTATGATAGATTCCTGTTCCTGCGCTTATAACTTGTACATCACCTTCGTTAATAACGGCTTTGTGACCAAGGCTATCTTCATGTGTTAAATCGCCAACCAAGGGAATCGTAATAATTTCCATATTGTTGTGTGGGTGTGTCCCAAAACCCATATTTGGGGCAATATAATCATCATTCAAAACACGTAGTGCCCCAAAATGAATTCTCTCTGGATTATGCCAGTTAGCAAAACTAAATGAATGGTTTGCTTTTAACCAACCGTGATCTTGGTGACATCTAGATTCTGCAGAATGATAGACTGTTTTCATTACAACAATTGTAGGTACAAATGTATAAAATTAATTTGATTCTTAAAATTCAAAAAACCGACTACTGGTCTTTGTGATTTATTTTTTTCTGTAATTCTTTATTTTTTAAATCAATAAGGGTAGTTAATTTTTTTATATAAGCCTCATCTTTTTCTTTTTGAGCCACCTTCTGCTTGGCTTCTCTGTTCATTGATTTGTAATCTTTAACCACATTCCCAATAATAGCCATTAAGATTGCTGCCCCTGCAATGATTACTAATATTTCTTCAGAGTCAGACAGGATCATGGAATTAAGGTTTTTTAATTAATTGTAAGCCTACAATAATAATTAAACATAATCCAGCAGCATAAATAAATGGCCAATCTATATAGCTTAACATAAGATTAAGATAATAGGTTACCCCTAAAAGGGCTAGGGTGAGTAGGAGGAGGATACGCTGTAAAATTTTCATGTTTCAAGATACATTTTTCCTTTGTAAATTTAACGTTAGTTCATTCAGTTGCTTTTAATTACTTTTAAAAAAAAAAAATGTTTGCATTAATTTATACCCTATTGTTATTTGTTCAACCTAGTTCTGTAGTAGGAACCTGGGAAAATATTGATGATGAAACTGGAGTTAAGAAATCTGAGATTGTCCTCTATCTTAAAGAGGGAAAGCTATATGGCCGTATTGAGCGACTTCTTTTAGAGGAAGACAAAGGAAAACTTTGTGTTAATTGTACAGGAAAAGAAAAAGATCAGCCTATAGAGGGATTAGTTATTGTTAATGGGCTAACCCAAGAGGGTGAGGAGTGGACGGATGGTGAAATCATGGATCCTGGTAATGGTAAATCTTATGATTGCACCCTAAAACTTGCAGATGATAACACACTTAACGTTAGAGGTTATTTGGGTTTTTCGTTTTTAGGCCGAACACAAGTTTGGAAAAGAAAGCTATAATTCCATGGCTGCACTACCCTACATAAATCGTCTGCAAAGCTATCCTTGTTTTAATTACTTTAATTGCTGTACAATTAGCAATTAAATTATTGCCATTCACATTAAGAGTTGTCTACAAGCAAATCACTTTTTGATATAACTGATCTACTTAACAATTAATATAAAGCAGGTTAAACATAAAGAGTTATCACCAAATAAAACAGAAATTGTTGATAAATCACAAGAAGCCCTTTCTTTTTTTTGGCAAAAAAAGCTATATTTGTACCCAATACCGTTAATGCTTTGTTGAAAGTCTTAAAAATCTTTTAAAACCCTCGTTTATGCGAGGGTTTTTTTGTTTTGTCAGCTTACTAAAGAAAAAGTTGCTAAAATCCATTCTTTTTTTTGAAAAAACATTTGAAGTTTCGTTGAAATACTTATATTTGCAAACAAATGTTAATCTAAATTTTTTAAAAAGCATTATTAATTTTAATTTAATTTTATCAAAATGAAAAAAGGTTTATTAAGTCTTTTGGCGGTTGCACTAACGGTTGTTGGCTGTCAGAATTATGATGATCAGTTCCAAGAACTAACTGATCTAATTGATGGGTTAGAGACCCAAATCGATGGTTTACCTGATCTTACTAGTGAAGTAAATCAGTTACAATCAACGGTTAATGGTTTACAAGCTGCTCTTACTGTTGTTGGTAACAATGTAATTGCTAACGGAACAGCTATCTCTGACAATGCAGACGCCATAGCTGGCAATGCAACTGCTATCGCAAGTAATGGCTCAGCTATCTCAGGCGTTCAAGCAGGTGTGACAGCTAACGGTACTGCTATTGCTAGTGTGCAGGGAGATGTTACTTCAAACGGAACAGCTATTGCTGGCGTTCAAGGAGATGTAACGACCTTGATTACAAACGTAGCATCAAACGCAACTGGTATTGCTGCAAATGGAACATCAATTACTTCTAACGGAACTGCGATTGCATCTAACGGAACTGCGATTGCATCTGCTACTTCAGATATTGCCGGTGTTCAAGCTACAGCTACACAAAATGGTGTTGATATTGCTGCTGTTTCTACTGCGCTTACTGCTGCTCAAACTGATATAACTCAAATCCTTGCTGACTTAGCCAACGTTGCAACTGCTGCTGATCTTAACACAGTATCTGCTGCACTCGCTGCAGTACAAGCTGATGTTACTGAAATATTAAATGGAACAACTTCTGTTAACCAAGCCATTTCATTAACAAACGCTAATGATGTTGCTTACGCGAATGGATTGATTTTGACTGGTGCTAACTCTCCAAACGCATATATCATAAACGCTGCTGGTGGTCTTACTATCGACACAACAAGCATGTCAGCATCTACTTTAGCAACTGCAACGGCTATCATCGCTAAAATCATTAGTGTTTTGACTGGTTCTGCAACTGTAACAAGTACTGCAGCTAACCCTGTTGATTTAACTCCTTTAGCATATGTTCAAGGTAATGTTACATTTGGAACTGAGATGCCGACACTACCAAGTATCGCTACTTATGATGGAAATGTAACCTTAGCTGCTATCATTGGTGATGTTACCTTTACCAACAAAGTTGTTGGTGGTAATGTGACTCTTGATTCTTCATCTGTAGCAAGTATTACTTCCTTAAACTTTACAGGAAACACTATTGGTGGATCTTTAACGAATTCTCCATTACAATTAGATAACGCAACCTTGATTAATGTAGGTACTGCGACTGTAACAGGTGTTATCGCTCCTCTTGCATCTTCTATCACTCTTGGACAAACTGCTAACGCAGCTGGTCTAACTGTAACTGCAACTCTAGGTGGAGGTACTATTAACTTAGGTCTTACCTCTTCTGATGGGGCCTTAACAATTGTTGGTTCAGCTACAACTGTTAACTTAACTTCGGCTACTGAAGCTGATGGTGGTATAACTGTTACTGGTGGTTCTGCATTTAACGGTGGAGCTATTACAGTAGCTGGTGCTCTTGATATTAATTCTACTGGAAATGTTGATTTAGGAGCTCTAACTTCATCTACAGGATCTATTGATATTGTTTCAACTGGAACAACTGATTTAGCTGCTCTTACTGCTAATAACAACACAAGTTCAATTGGTGGTACTACTGTAAGTCTTGATGCTTTAGCTTCTGGAACTGCTGAATTGACATTACCTAATGCTACAACAGTAACATTCCCAGCGTTTGCTGCTACTGTAACTGTAACTGCTGATAGTGCTACTTCTCTAACCTTAGAGTCTGCTGATGTTAGTAAATTATCAGGTGATGCTGCAACATCCTTAACTCTTACTGAACAAGCAAGTAGTATAGCACTTACTCAAGGTGCTGCTGTTTTCCAAGCTATGACTTATCTATCTGTTTCTGCTGGTTCAACTGGTGCTTCTCAAGATGGAGTAACTGCAACTACTTTAGATGTTACAGCTGCTACAACTTTAACAACCCTTATTGTTGGTGGTAAGTTAGATGTGGTAACTGCAACAGGAGCTGGTTTAGCTACTGTTAATACATCAGGATATATCACAGACTTAAACTTAACTGGTGCTGATATTGCTACTGTAGATTTACAACATTCATATGTTGGTTTAGATACTGCACCTCAAATCGTAGTAACTGGTACTAGCTTAACATCTTTAAACTTATCTGCTATTGATAAAGTTAAAACCATTGATGTGACAGGTAATACTTCATTAGTGTCTATTACTCCACCATCTTCTGTTTTAGCTGAAGCTGGAGCACCTATTATTGTTACTACTACTAACAACAGTCTAACAGGTACTTATACAGAGGGTGCTACAGGTACATTTGTTACTCAAACAGTTCCTGCTCGTGCTGCTAAGCAACCATTAATTACATCTCAAGTAGTGTATGATTTGGTTACTTGGTATAATGCTGCTGCTGCTAACTCTTCTGCTGGTACTACTGCTACTATTGAGTTAGATAATGTAACTACTTATTATAACCGTTCAGGTTCTACTTCTCAGACTATTACTGCATCTTCAACTGCTGCTTCATTCAATATTAATGATGCTTGGGCTCAAGATGGATATAATACTACTTTAGTTCCAGCTGCTACAGGTGAAATTAATACTGCTGCTGAACTAGCTCAAGTTACTGCTACGGCAACTAACTACTAGTATTAGGTAAATTAAGTTTTATATTATAAACCCCTCTTTCGAGGGGTTTTTTTGTTTGTTGATTTAAAAAAGTCTAGTTTTGTTAATTAATTAATAACTTTTTTAATGTCCTCTAGCAATACTGCCAATTCTTATCTTTCCTATGGATTCTTAGTTCTTTATATTTTAACCGGTACACTCTCCAACTTTGGCGCAATTGATATATTGGCACCGCAATGGGTTTATCTTTGTCTTGTTAATATTCTTTGCTGTATTCATCTACTTTATAACCGTTCAAGCTTTTATTTCCCTGCTTTTAAACTCACCAATCTTTCTGTTTTTTGGCTCTATACTTTTTATATCTTATGGGCTGCTCTTTCTATACTCTATGCTTTTAATACTGCCGAAACCATTATCAATTTTCCACGGTACTTCAATGTATATGTAGGTATATTTTTTTCTGTTTTACTTCTCTTCCATATTAAGCATGGTTTAACATTCATTTCTACTGTGTTGAGTTTATTTCTTACAGCTGAAGTGCTTTTATATTTCAACCAGTTTTTAGAGCAGATATCTTCTTCTAATTTTAACTCTCTTTTGTTAAAAGGTTTTAGTGGTAATAAAAACATTGCTGCGGCCTCGATGGTGATTAAGATCCCTTTTTTGATTTACTTTTTTAATAGAACCACTAAACCTTTTTTTAGGTTGGCTATCTTAGTTCTTCTTTCACTTGCCTACATAGCTTTAACCATTATTTATGCAAGAACCGCATTATTGAGTTCTACCCTCTTTGTTATTCTTTATACCGCTTATCAATTGTATAGATTGTTTACTAAAGAGGTAACCATTAAGCGCGCCACTATTAATTCTCTTATTTTTCTTGTTCCTTTTGTTATTGCTTACTTTACCAGTGATATACTCTCCTCAAAATATAATACCCAATCGTACTCCAATAGAGTCCAATCCATCGGTTTTACAAGAGCTGAGTCTAGTGGTCGATTTAATTATTGGGAATCTGCTCTTCAATCTTTTATTGAAAACCCGATCATTGGATCTGGTCTTGGAAATTTTAAG
Source organism: Flavobacteriaceae bacterium (assembly GCA_038143595.1). Classification (GTDB taxonomy): domain Bacteria; phylum Bacteroidota; class Bacteroidia; order Flavobacteriales; family Flavobacteriaceae; genus Arcticimaribacter. The sequence goes on from JAYQME010000003.1 coordinate 310,609, forward strand.
ATTAAATCTATTTCTTACGGATCTGAATACATTAAAGGATATACAGTGCCCTATCATGCGCACAATGATTTTATTCATACAGCTACTGAGCTTGGAATTCTAGGTTTTTTATCTTATTTGGGGATCTTTGTTATCCTCCTATGGTATTTAATAAAACTGTATTTAAATGATGCGCATAAAAACAACCAGACTATTGCTATTATTGGTTTCCTTTCTATCATGGGGTATGGTATTGATGCTTCATTGAATTTCCCTGTGGCCAGACCTTTAATGCAGTCCGCTTTGGTTTTAATATCAGCTTTAATTATAAGTCAGTTTATCAAAAGTCAAAATATTGAATCTTCTAATGCTATAAACACGAAGAGACATGTCTTTATTTATAAATCATCCCTAGGTGTTGTTATGTTAGCTCTTTTAGGGTCAATGTATGTCTTATTAAATTCATTTAATGCCCTTACACAACAAGGAAGATTATTGTACGAGTTTAATAATGGGACTTATAAACTAACCCTAAACGAACTAGCGGAAATCGACGATGATTTTCCAAACCTAACAGAAACCGCGATGCCCATTAAGGCAATGAAAGCTCGTTATTTTTACAACAACGGACGTAAAGAGGAGGCTAAAAAGTTGATTAAACTAAGTATGAAAGATAATCCCTATATCGGATTTCCAGAAAACCTTCTAGCCCAGTTTTATTTGATGGAGCAAAAAATGGATAGTGCCCATTTTTATGCCAAAAAGTCTTTTGAACGTCTACCCAATAATATGCCACATTATGATTTATATATGAAAACTTTAGTGGCAAAAAGAGATATTTTAAACATACATGCTACGTTTGAAAGAGTTAAATCTATTGCTGGAGATACAAAAATTGTCTGGCTGATATACATCCGTTCACTTGCGCAAACCACTTCTTTAGGAGATCCTTTTTCCATGTCTAAAGCTAGTGAAGCCTATAGGCTATTTCCAGATGACGAGACTATATATACACTATATCGGATTTTAACTTATGGACAACAAAGAGTCCTTAACGCAGAATCTCTCTACAACCAAGGGGTTCCTAAATATGAGTCTGCTGATTATTTGGCTGCTTCAAGTTTTTTTACCCAAGCTTTTGATGAAGATCCATTGAATTATTCCTATTCACTTAACGCAGGATTAGCCTTTTACGAGTCCAAAGATTACGAAAAAGCGATTAAATATCTTGATCTTACCCTTAATTCAAAAAAGCCTGTAGAAATTGAACGTGCATACAGGTTTAAAGCTCTTAGTTTATTGTATTCAAATCGAAGACCAGAAGGATGTGCTGTTTATTTAAAATTAAAAAACAATTTTCCAAAACGAATGTATGAGCAAGAATTTCAAAAATTTTGCTTAAGAAGTAACTAATATTTAACTTTTTTTAAGTACTTTTGGTACTAGATAAAATTAAATACCAGTGCTTAATCAATTAATTACCTCCAAAACACGTTTGCGCCTGCTGATAAAATTTTTTATCAGTCAGGCGAATCGGGGGTATTTAAATGGATTAGCAAACGAGTTCAATGAGTCGACCAATGCCATTCGAAAAGAGCTCAATCATCTTTCAGAAGCCGGGTATCTTCAGAAAACCAAAGACAACAATAAAATATCTTACCAGGCCAATAGCGAACATCCACTTTTTGATGTATTGCAAAAAGTAGTATTTAAACATTTAGGATTAGAAGAGATTGTAGAGCGCGTATTAGAGCGTATGGGTCCGGTTCATAAAATTCTTTTGATTGGAGATTATGCTAAGGGGTTGGATACGGGGACAATAGATGTAGTGTTGATTGGCAAACAACTGAATACGGAATATATCGAAGCCTTGGAACAAAAAGTGGAAGACTTAATTGATCGCAAGGTAAATTTTTATTTAGCTTCAAAGCAAAACCCAAACCAAGCAAGTATTATTTTATATGAAAATAAATAATATATGTTGTATTGGAGCGGGTTATGTAGGAGGGCCAACCATGGCAGTGATTGCCCAGCAGTGTCCCGCAATAAAGGTTACTGTTGTTGATCAGAACCCAACACGGATTAAATCTTGGAACCATAGTAATTTGGACCTTCTGCCTGTTTATGAACCAGGTTTAAAAACAGTTATTGAAGATACGCGAGGGAAAAACCTTTTTTTTTCTAATGATATTGACACTGCAATACGTTCTGCTGATATGATTTTTATGGCGGTGAATACCCCAACGAAAACATCAGGACAAGGTAAAGGAATGGCAGCAGATTTAACATTTGTTGAAAACTGCGCCCATAAAATTGCTGAAGTGGCAGAGCGGGACACCATTGTGATCGAAAAGTCTACCCTTCCTGTGCGGACAGCAGAAAAAATAAAATCAATTTTAGATAAAAACAGTCGCGGTGTTCATTTTGAAGTTTTATCCAATCCGGAATTTTTAGCAGAAGGGACTGCTATCTCAGATCTTTTTAAATCAGATCGTGTGCTAATAGGCTGTAGTGATACTAAAAAAGGAGAAGAAGCTGCACAGGCTTTAATTTCAATTTATAAGCAGTGGATTCCAGAAAAAAAGATATTGAAAACCAATGTTTGGTCTGCTGAATTATCCAAGTTAGCATCCAATGCGATGCTAGCTCAACGAATTTCATCTATCAATAGTTTATCTGCCTTATGCGAAAAGACAGAGGCTTCTATCGATGAAGTGTCCCAAGCGATTGGAATGGATCATAGGATAGGCCCTCATTTTTTAAAAGCCTCCGTCGGTTTTGGAGGAAGCTGTTTTCAAAAAGACATTTTGAATTTGGTTTATCTTTGTCAGTATTATGGCTTAACCGAGGTGGCCGAATATTGGCACCAAGTTGTTAAAATAAATGATTATCAAAAAAATCGCTTCGCCCAAAAAATAGTTCATTCTTTAAATGGAGAGCTAGCAGTAAAAAAAAAATAGGTCTTTTAGGGTGGGCTTTTAAAAAAGACACCAATGACTCTAGGGAGTCTGCTGCCCTATATGTCGCTAGTCAATTGATAAAGCAAAAAGGAGAAATACATGTGTATGATCCTATGGTAAGTGAAGATAAAATACGAGAGGATCTTAGGCTTTTATGGGAAAGTCAAAATATAAGTACAACAAAGATTAATGAGCAGTTATTACAATGTGTTGTTCACTCTTCACACACATCAGCAATTTTAGAAGCCGATGCCGTCGCTATTTTGACTGAATGGGAAGAATTTAAGCTTTATGATTGGTCGAACCTTGTGAAACAAATGAAACAACCTCCGCTATTATTAGATGGTAGAAATATTTTACCTTTAATAGAAAATCCAATATTACAACATTACACTCTTGGAAATGCATAAAACACAAGAAGACACCATAGGGATCATAGGTTTAGGTTATGTAGGACTTCCCTTAGCCATCGCATTCGCAAGCCACTACAAGGTGGTGGGTTTTGATATTAATCCGACCAGAATCGATGAACTCAGGCAAGGAAAAGACACTACAGATGAAGCTAACTTAACGACATTAAAAAAAGCGCTGAATGGCCAACTCACCTTAACAGCTAACCAAAGTAGCTTAAAAGAATGTACATACTATATTATAACGGTACCCACACCCATCACTAAATTTAAAACCCCCGATTTAACTTACTTATTGGAGGCCTCAAAAATGGTAGGGGAACAACTAGCCGTCGGAGACACTGTGATTTACGAAAGCACAGTCTACCCCGGTTGCACAGAAGAAGATTGTGTTCCTGTATTAGAAGCTAAAAGTGGATTAGTCTTTAATAAAGACTTCTTTTGTGGTTATTCTCCAGAAAGAATTAATCCGGGAGATAAGGTGAATACCTTAGAAAAGATTGTTAAGGTAACTTCTGGTTCCACCCCAGAGGTAGCAGAAAAAGTAGATCAGCTTTATAAGAAAATTATTTTATCAGGTACTCATAAAACTACTTCCATAAAAGTAGCGGAAGCGTCTAAGGCGATCGAAAATGCACAACGAGATTTGAATATTTCTTTCGTAAATGAGTTAGCCCTTATTTTCGATCGTATGGATATTGACACCCAGGAAGTGCTTGCCGCTGCAGGGACCAAATGGAATTTCTTGAATTTCAAGCCCGGATTGGTTGGAGGACACTGCATCAGTGTAGATCCTTATTACTTGGCCCATAAAGCAGAAAGTTTAGGTTACTACCCAGAAGTGATTTTATCTGGTAGACGGGTAAATGATATGATGGGGCTTTTTGTAGCCAATAAGGTGGTCAAGTTAATGAACCGGAGAGGAATCACGGTACGTGGATCAAAAGCACTTATTCTTGGAGTAACCTTCAAAGAAAACTGTCCAGATATTCGAAATTCTAAAGTGCCCGATATTTATGAAGAACTCAAAAGCTTTGGAATGGAGGTAAGTGTTTACGATCCTTATGCCAATGCAGAAGAAGTGATGCACGAATACGGGATAGGGCTTACAGCTAATACCGCCAAATATGATGCGGTTATTCTGGCTGTTGCTCATTCAGAATTTTTAAACCTAAATGTCGAGACATTTAAAAAAGATAACGAATCAATTATTTATGATTTAAAAGCCATTTTAGATCCAAATAAAGTAGATGCAAGATTGTAATATGGAAAAATATTTCGCTCATGAAACTGCAGTAATCGATGACGGATGTACCATTGGTGTAGGGTCCAAGATTTGGCATTTTTCTCATATCATGAAAAATGCAATACTGGGAAAGGGGTGTAATGTAGGTCAAAACGTGGTGGTTTCTCCTGGTGTCGTTTTAGGGAATAATGTAAAGGTTCAGAATAACGTATCTATTTATACCGGTGTGAACTGTGAAGAGGATGTTTTTTTGGGCCCCTCTATGGTTTTTACCAATGTAATTAATCCCAGATCAGCCATTGTTCGACGAGATGAGTTTATGCAGACCAATGTTGGAAAAGGAGCGTCTATTGGAGCAAATGCAACCATTGTTTGTGGAAATGATATTGGTGCCTATTCTCTTATTGGAGCTGGAGCTGTGATTACAAAAGAAGTACTACCCTTTGCCTTAGTGGTTGGAAATCCGGCCAAACAAATCGGTTGGGTAAGTGAATTTGGACACCGTTTGCATTTTGATGAAAACCGAGAAGCCATTTGCCCAGAAAGCAAGCAACGATATCGCTTAAAAGAAAATAAAGTATTCAAAATTGACAACTAGATTTAAATGAAAAATTTCATTCTCATAGGAGCAGCGGGTTATATAGCCCCTAGGCACATGAAAGCCATTAAGGAAACAGGAAATAACTTAATCGCTGCCTACGATCCTTATGATGGGGTAGGTGTAATGGACAGCCACTTTCCGCAAGCACATTTTTTTACTGAATTCGAACGCTTCGATCGTCATATAGAAAAAATAAAAAGGGCAGGAACCAAAATCGATTATGTTTCGATATGTTCTCCTAACTATCTTCACGACTCCCATATTCGTTACGGATTGCGAATTGGTGCAGATGTAATCTGTGAAAAACCCTTGGTATTAAATCCTTGGAATGTAGATGCACTTATTGAATTAGAAGAGGAGTATAACAACAAAGTACATACCATTTTACAACTTCGTCACCATGAGGCTATTTTGGAATTAAAAGAGAAAATTGAAAAAGGTCCTACCGATAAAGTTTACGATATCGATTTGACTTACATCACGTCAAGAGGAAATTGGTATTATACCTCTTGGAAAGGAAATGAAGAGAAATCTGGGGGAATCGCTTCTAATATTGGTGTCCATTTTTTTGATATGCTCCAATGGATTTTTGGACCAATGCAAGAGGTTAGTGTCGATGTTAAAACCAAAGATACTAACTCGGGAACTTTGAAGTTTAAACAAGCCAATGTGAATTGGTATTTGAGTATTAATGCGGAAAATTTACCTCAAAAAGCCAAAGACCAAGGCTTGCCTACTTTTAGAACCCTGTCTATTGAAGGAGAAGATATCGAATTTAGCAAGGGCTTTACAGACTTACATACGGTAAGTTATCAAAAGATTTTGGAAGGAAATGGTTATGGATTACAAGATGCTAAGAATTCTATAGAGATTGTAAGTAAAATTAGAAATAATTAATATGTTAGACGGTAAATCAATTTTAATTACAGGAGGAACAGGCTCACTTGGCACCGAACTTACACGAAGAATTTTTAAAGAATATCCAAAGGTAAAAAGAGTTGTAATTTTCTCTAGAGATGAGCAAAAACAATTCCAAATGGGACAACAGTTTCCTGAGGACAAATATCCTGCTATTCGTTATTTTATTGGTGATATCAGGGATCATATTCGATTAAAACGCGCATTGAAAAATATAGATTATGTAATTCATACTGCTGCAATGAAGCATGTTCACATAGCAGAGTACAATCCTATGGAATGTATAAAAACAAATGTTTTAGGAGCTGAAAACTTAATCAATGCTTGTCTTGAAACAGAGGTAAAAAAGGTTGTTGCGCTTTCTACAGATAAAGCAGCTGCACCAATAAACCTATACGGAGCTACCAAGTTAACTTCAGACAAGTTATTTATTGCTGCAAATAACATTAGAGGAAGGAATGACATTGACTTTTCAGTGGTTCGTTACGGAAATGTCATGGGTTCAAATGGATCAGTCATTCCATTCTTTCAGAAGAAAAAAGATGAAGGAGTATTGCCAATAACGGATCCAAAAATGACTCGTTTCAACATTTCTTTAAGTGAAGGAGTCGATATGGTTATGCACGCGCTAGAGCATGCATGGGGGGTGAAATTTTTGTACCTAAAATCCCTTCTTATAAAATCACAGATGTAGCCGAAGCCATAGGACCCGAGTGTGAGCACAAAATTATTGGAATACGTCCTGGTGAGAAGATTCATGAAGAAATGATCACTAGTTCAGATTCCTTTACAACTTATGATCTTGAAAAATACTATGTGATCTTGCCCCAAAAACCTTTTTGGGATTTAGAAAAATTCATTAGATATTTTTCTGCTCAAAAAGTAGCAGAAAACTTTTCGTATAATTCACGAGATAATAAGCAATGGATTGGAGTAGAGGAAATAAGACAACTAGTAAAAACGCACGTTATCGATAAATCCAATTAAATGCTGTTCAATTCTTTAGAATTTATTGTCTTTTTTGTTTTATTTTTCTTCTTGTATTGGTTTATTTTAAATAAAACAAACAAACAACAGAACTTATTAATTGTCATTTCTTCTTATGTTTTTTATTCTTTTTGGGATATTAGATTTTTATCTTTAATAGTCCTATCCACACTCATAGATTATGTTTGCGGATTAAGCATAGCAAGGTCAACCTCACAAAAGAAGAAGTTTCAATTTTTATCTATAAGTATGATAGCTAATATTGGAATACTTGTTGTTTTTAAGTATTTCAATTTCTTTATTTCTAGTTTTGAAGATTTAATCTTTATGTTTACAGAGACTAAATTTGATACTTGGAACCTTAATATTATACTTCCAGTTGGGATTTCTTTTTACACATTTCAATCTCTTTCCTATACGATTGATATTTATAAAAATAAGCTAAGGCCAACTGAAGATTTTATTGGATTTGCTTCATTTGTTGCTTTTTTTCCGCAATTGGTGGCAGGTCCAATTGAACGGGCTACAAATTTTCTCCCTCAAATATTGAATAAAAGAGAGTTTAATTTGAATCAATCGATATCAGGGCTAAAATTAGTTGTATGGGGTTTATTTAAAAAAATTGTCATTGCAGATAAACTCTCTTATCCTGTAAATCAGATTTTTTTGAATTACGCATCTCTAAATGGAGGTGAACTCTTTTTAGGAGCCATTTTTTTTTTCCTTTCAGATTTATTGTGATTTTAGTGGGTACTCTGACATTGCAATAGGGATTTCAAAACTACTTGGATTTGAATTAATGTCTAATTTTAAATTTCCGTATTTTTCAGTGAATATCACTCAATTTTGGAGACGTTGGCACATTTCATTATCCACTTGGTTTAGAGACTATGTATACATCCCATTAGGAGGATCAGCTTTAAATGATGCAGTTAGATATAGGAACATTGCTATTGTTTTCCTTGTAAGTGGGTTTTGGCATGGTGCAAATTGGACTTTTCTTCTATGGGGTTTTATTCATTTTATGATTTATTTTTTTCCACGCTAGTGAATAAAAATTTTTCTATCATAAAAACCTTTTCATCAAGTAAAACATTACAATTCTTACAAGTAATTTTCACCTTTTTTTGGTTTCAATTGCTTGGATCTTTTTTAGAAGTGAATCAATTGAAATTGGATTTGATTACATCTATTTGATGTTCTTAAACTTTGATTTACCGAGATCATTTATGTTTTTTATACCTTTAGTAACAGTTTTTGTGTTTCTAGAGTATCTTATTAAAAACAATGAAAGAGAATTGTTTTTCTTTAAGAATAGAATTTTAAACCTGCTTACCTTTTTTTGTTTTTATTTATCAATCATAAGTCAGTCAATTAACTTGTCTGAGTTTATATATTTTAAATTTTAAATGCGTCAGTTTATAATTATAGTAATCAGTTGTTTTATTTTGTTTAATCTATTGATTATTTTATTGATTGGACTATCGGATCTTAGAATTCGCTCGAGCTATTTTTATGATAAAAGTAGGGCCGAGTTTTTGCGTTATGACAAGGTAGATTATGCTATTTTTGGGAATTCCCAAAGTTTAGGTGGAATTAATCAGTCCCTACTGTCCGATTTACCCCAAACAAATGTTCAAAACTTTTCTAAAGCAGGACTCCCAATGTATTATATAGCAAAGAGGATTTCTCAATTTTTAAAGTTATATAAGAATTCAAAAATCATTATTGAGTTAGGGACAAATCAGGTAGATAAGAAAGGAATGATAAGAAACCTCTTAGATTTCAATGATAAAGATAATTTTATTAGGTTTTTGTCAAATAACAGTTTTTTGCTGAATTTTAAAGAAAAATTAACTTTTTTTAATAGAGCTCCTAAAAAAGCTATTGTAGCTTTTGTGCAAAGTATTTATAGACCTTATAATATTTATGAGGGGTTGAATTTAATCCTTCAATACTTGAAAAAGCGAATAAAGAGAAATTAGAGAGATATATAAATCAACCTTTGGAAGACTTCAATGTTAATGAAAACTTTGAAATTGATGAGTTAATGAAAACAATTTTAAACAATCCAAATATTTCTTTTTTTATTGTTAGAATCCCTGAGCATCCAATTCATATTGAACTACACAATAATAAAGAAAGATTTGAAGAGGTTTCAAGTGATTTAAATAAATTGGAGAATGTAACCTTCATAGACTACGGACTCCATGAAATGGAGAATTCTTTTTTTCGAGATTTTAATCACCTTTCCAAGGATGGAATGAATTATTTCACTGAAATTTTATACAATGAGAATAGACAATTTTTTAATAACCCAATTAAATGAAAATAATACCCTACGGTAAACAGCATATTTCAGCTCAAGATATTCAAGCAGTCGTCTCTGTTTTGAAAGAAGATTTTTTAACTCAAGGACCAAAAGTTAAAGAGTTTGAAGAAAAATTTGCATCTTACGTAGGAGCGAAATATGCCGTTTCAGTATCGAACGGAACAGCAGCATTACATTTATCTGCTTTATCTCTTGGCGTAAACCAATCAAGTAAAGTCATTACTACTCCAATCACTTTTGCAGCCTCGGCAAATGCTATTGGTTATTGCGGAGGAACAATAGAATTTTGTGACATTGATCCAAATACTTTATGTCTTGATATTAATGCTGTGAGAAAGAAATTGGAAACATCTCCTAAAGGAACATACCAAGGGATAATCCCTGTTGATTTTGCTGGTTATGCTGTAAATATGGAGTCTTTTAGAGAATTAGCAGATCAATATGATTTATGGTTGTTGGAAGATTCATGTCACTCTCCTGGGGGATATTTTAGAGGCTTTAATAATCAAATTCAAAAATGCGGTAATGGAAATTTTGCAGATGCCGCTATTTTTTCTTTTCATCCAGTTAAGCATATAGCTTGTGGAGAGGGAGGCATGATTACGACCAATAATAAGTCGATTTATGAAAAACTCTTACTTCTTCGCACACATGGAATAACTAAGCAACTAGATGATATTCATAGAAAAGAGGGCTGGTATTATGAAATGAAAACATTAGGATTTAATTATCGCTTACCTGACATTCTTTGCGCTTTAGGTATTTCGCAATTAGAAACAGCAGCAGAAAGATTAGACAAAAGGAAAGAATTAGCCAATCGATATATAAATGCATTCAGGAATACTTCAATAAAAATTCCACTAGCTAATGAACAAGAAGGTCATGCATATCATTTATTTGTTATCCGTGTGAAAAATCGTTTAGAGCTATATAATTATTTAAGAGAGAAGAATATTTTCTGCCAAGTACATTACATACCGGTTCATCAACTAACATATTACAAAGAAGTACATGGAAGTCAATCTTTCCCTTTTGCTGAGAGTTATTATTCAGAATGTTTAAGCCTACCCATGTTTCCAACCTTATCAGAAAGAGAACAAGATTTTGTCATTCAAGAAGTTTTAAATTTTATCGATTAATATGTATTTTATACTTGAAGTAGCGAACACCCATGGTGGAGATTTTAATTATTTAAACTCATTGTTGGATGAGTTTTTAGAAATAAAAGCACCCAATATAGGTATCAAATTCCAAGCTTTTAAATATGATAGAATAGCAAGTGAAGATTATGAATGGTATGAAACCTATAAAAAATTATATTTCTCTCCAAATGAATGGAAAGAGGTTATTCTTAAGGCAAACAGAACTAAAGAAGTTTGGCTAGATATTTTTGATGATTATGGGATTGAAATATTCAATCAGAATTTCAGTAAAATTCACGGAATAAAACTTCAAAGCTCAGTTTTAGAAAACAAAAATGTTTTTGAACAATTGGAACAAATAGATTTGACAGAAAAAACAATCATAATAAATATAGCAGGATACTCAATTGATGAAATCAAAGATTTAATTTCAAGATATGAAGACATATTAAAACCCAAAGAACTACTTATTGAAATAGGGTTTCAGTCATATCCTACAAAATTAGAGGATAGTGGAATGTCCAAGATTAATATGATAAAACAATTATTCAGTAATAAAATTGTTTTTGCGGACCATTCAGACGGAAAATCAGAAGATGCCATCGAACTCCCTTTTGCGGCATCTATGAGAGGTGTAGATTATATTGAAAAGCATATTATGCATTCTTCTCTTAAAACGATTTATGATTTTCATTCGAGCATTTTTTTAAATCAATTCATAAGGTTAAAAGCCAAAGTTGATAAATATCAGAATTTGAATAAACAAGATTTTATAAATCAAAGAGAGCGAGATTACTTAGAGAAAACTATTCAAATCCCAATATTATCTAAAATTAAATATAAAAACAATTGGATAAACTCATTGGACTTCAATTATAAAAGAACGAGCAAGTCAGGAATAAATACAACACGTTTAAACTCAATGATAGAAAGCGGTTTCGTAAAACTGAATACTGATAAAGAAAAAAATGAAACGTTTAAATCAGGAGACTTATCTAAAGTTAAAATTGCTTGTATTGTAGCCGCAAGACTTAAATCGTCACGTCTAAAGAATAAAGCTCTATTGAAAATAGGAAAGTTGAGTTCAATAGAATTATGTCTAAAGAATTGTTTGAAATTTGGTCATGTTGACCATGTTATTTTAGCCACCTCTGACTTACCACAAGATGCAGAGTTGTCAAATTATACGTACAATGAAAAAGTTATTTTTCATAGAGGAGATCCAGAAAATGTAATTCAACGATATTTAGATATAATTGATAAAAAGGGGATTGAGGTGTTTGTTCGCGTAACTGGGGATATGCCCTTTGTTTCTAATCAAATTTTTCAGTTTTTGCTAAAAGAACATTTTAAATCTGGAGCCGACTACACAGTAGCACGAAAGGCTGCTGTTGGGACTAACCTAGAAATTATTAATACTGATGCATTAAGAAAAATTAGTAAGCACTTTCCAAAAGCAGAGTATTCAGAGTATATGACGTGGTATTTCCAAAATAATTCTGAACACTTTAAAATAAATTTTGTTGAATTACCTGATAAATGGATAAGAGATTACAGATTAACCCTAGATTATCAGGAAGATTTAGATATGTTTAATGAGATTCAACACTATTTTGACACAAATGATTTGAATTTTTCAATTGAAGAGTTATTTGACTTTCTTGACAAGAATAAAGAAATAGCAAGTTTAAATGCTCATTTAGGATTAAAGTATAAAACAGATCAAACTCTAATTCATAAACTTAATAAAAAAACTAAAATAATATAAAATGGATTTTACTACAGAACAAGAAGAGTTTTGGGCAGGTAAGTTTGGATTGGATTATATTTCAAGAAATCAAGGACATCGGTTACTGGCTTCTAATCTAAGCTTCTTTTCTAAAGCATTTGGTCAAGCAGGAAAAATTAGTTCATGTATTGAATTTGGAGCTAACATTGGAATGAATCTTAAAGCTTTAGAATTATTATATCCAGAAATAGAATTACAAGGAGTGGAAATAAATAAAGCCGCTTGCGAAAAACTCCAAAGCTTAATTGGGGAAAAGAATACTCATCATACATCGATTTTTGATTTTTCAGTTTCTAAACAATTCGAAGTATCATTAATTAAAGGCGTTTTGATTCATATAAATCCTGACAAATTACCGTTAGTATACGATCAACTGTATAAATCTAGTAGTCGATATATTCTTATAGCAGAGTATTATAATCCCTCTCCTGTAGCAATCCCCTACAGAGGTCACCAAGATCGTTTATTTAAGAGAGACTTTGCTGGAGAATTTTTAGACACTTATTCAGATGTTAAATTGGTAGATTACGGTTTTTCATATCATCGAGACCCTGCTTTCCCCAAGATGATATCACTTGGTTTTTACTTGAAAAATAATAATATGAATTTAAATTATTGTACCTATTGTTTATTTCCAGAAACAAAACCAGATCTTTCATTTAATGAAAAAGGTGTTTGTAGTGCATGTATATCTGCTTTAGAAAAAGATAAAGGAATTGACTGGGATAAAAGAAAAAACCAATTTGATAAAATCGTTGACAACTTTAAGAAAGATGGAGTTGGTTATGATTGTCTCGTACCAGTTAGTGGTGGAAAAGATAGTACATATCAGGCCTACTTTATGAAAGAAGTTTATGGAATGAATCCTTTGTGTGTTTGTTTTGAAACCACTTATGCAACAGGCTTAGGGAATGAGAATCTAGACAACTTATCCCGATTAGGGATTGATGTGATTCATTTTAAAAAAAATCATCCAGTTTATAAAAGTATGGTGGTTGAATCGTTCAAACGAGTCGGTGATGAAATGTGGCCCAATCACATAGGGATTTTTACTGTCCCTGTAATGTTTGCTGTAAAAATGAATATTCCATTGATAATTTGGGGAGAGAACTCTCAGATGGAATATGGAGGTCCAGATTTAAGATCAGTTAAAAGTCGAGTTTTAAACAGAAAATGGCTAGAGGAATTTGGGGGTTTATTAGGGAATCGAATTGAGGATATGATTGGGGTTGATGGAATAACGAAAAAAGATTTGACACCCTATTTTTATCCATCTGACGAAGATATTGAGAGAGTTGGAGTCACTGGTTTATTTTTAGGCTCCTATTTTTTTTGGGATGCAAGAAAGCAACTTGAGATTATTAAAGAAAAGGGTTTTAAGGTAAAAGAAGACGGTCCTATTGAAGGAACATACACGAACTATGAGAACTTAGATGAAAGACTAGTGGGACTACACGATTATTTAAAATATGTGAAGTACGGCTTTGGAAGAGCTACAGATCATGCATGTATTGATATTAGAAATAAACGAATGACTAGAGAAGAAGGAATACAAAAAGTTATGCAGTATGATGGTAAATACCCTCACTATGGTGTGCAATCCTTTGTGGAATATTCTGGATTAAGTAAACAAGAAATAGATGATGTAATTGATTCCTTTACAAATCCGCTTCTATTCAAACAATCTGAAAATGGGTCTTACGAACGTGATGACGATTTTAATTTAATCCCCCTTTTTAAAGTCCAATAAATGATAGCAATTATTGACTTCGGTATGGGGAATCTTGCCTCTGTTCTAAAGGCTATTCAAAGTCTAGGAAAAGACGCAATTATAACTTGCGATAAACAAGAAATTAAAGAGTCAATGTTAATTGTTTTACCTGGAGTGGGTTCTTTTGAACAAGGAATGAAAAACTTAAGGGATCGTGGGTTAGTAGAACTATTGAATGAAGAAGTTATTCAACAAAAAAAACCTTTTTTAGGAATTTGCTTAGGAATGCAATTGATTATGGAAAAAGGTACTGAGCCTAATGATTGTGATGGATTAGGTTGGATTAAGGGAAGAGTAGAAGCAATTCATAACAAACGCTTTCCTGTTCCTCATTTAGGATGGAATAAAACATATTTGTTAGAAAATAGAAGTCAAGAAGACACCCTTGAAAACAACTTTTATTTTATTCATAGTTTTCATGTTATTCCAGAAGAAGAAGTTAAATGCACTTATGTTGATTATGAATTTGAAATGGTAGCTTCAATTCAAAAAGAAAATATTTATGCAACCCAATTTCATCCAGAAAAGAGTCAAATGGCAGGATTATCATTACTAAAAACCTATATAGAATCTCATGCTTAAAGTTCGATTGATTCCCGTGATGACATTTAATGGTATTAGCCTAGTTAAAACCAAACAGTTTAGTAATGCCCGTACAGTTGGAAACCCCATCCAAGTAGCAAGAGTATACAACAGTAGGAATGTTGATGAGCTTGTTTTTATCGATATTAAAGCTACTGAACAGGGTAGAAAAATCAATTTACCCTTAGTTAAAAAAGTAATTGATGAGTGCTTTATGCCAGTAACAATTGGCGGTGGAATACAATCATTTGAAGACATTAATGATTTACTTCGTATTGGAGCTGATAAAGTGATCATTAAATCAAAGGCATTACAAGAGCCCAATTTTATTTCAAATGCAGTAGACTATTTTGGAGGTCAATGTATTTCTATATCAGTTGATGTAGTCTTTGATGCTGGTAAATATTGGATTTATCAAAAGAATGACGAAAAGCTATTAATGCAAGACTTTATTAAAAAAATGAATGAGTGTAATGTTGGAGAGTTTGTAGTAAACTCAGTCCTTAATGATGGTATGATGAATGGTTATGATTTAAGACTCATTAAAAAAGTTAATCAATTAACATCAAAGCCAATAGTAGCTTTAGGTGGAGCAGGAACTCCAGAACATTTTACTGAGCTTGTTAAAGATAATCATAATGGAGCTTTAGGAGCTGCTAGTATCTATCATTTCACACAATATACTCCTCAAGAAGTAAAGGTAACCTTAAATAAGGCTCAGATTCCCGTTAGAATATGATGAAAACGAAGTATCAATGTCTCGATAATCAAGAATATACACAAGAAGGTTATTCTTTAGTTCCGATACGTTGGCAAGATCGTTATAAAATCATGCAATGGCGTAATGAACAAATGTTTCATTTACGTCAAGACAAAGAATTAACAGTTGATGATCAAGATGCATATTTCGAAAATATAGTCGCTAAACTCTTCGACCTAGATAAACCCAAACAAATCTTATTTTCATTCTTAAAAGATAAAGAATGTATAGGTTATGGAGGTTTAGTTCATATTGATTGGAATAAAAAAACAGCGGAGATTTCGTTACTTATAAATTCAGAATTAGAGAAAACTCTATTTAGTAAGCTGTGGTTAATCTTTCTTTCTATGATTGAAAAAATAGCTTTTCATGAAATTAGATTAAATGAAGTCTTTACTTATTCGTATGAAGTTCGCCCAAAACTCTATCCTATCCTAGATCAAGCAGGTTTTATTGAGAAAGAGAGAATTTCAGAGGTAATAAAACTAAATAATAAGTCAATTGATGGGCTAATTCACATCAAGAGAAAAAAAGAATTGTCCTACAGACCTGTTGAATATTCTGACGTACAATTGTTATTTGAATGGGCTACAGATTCCTCAACTCGAAATAATTCAATAAACTCAAAAGAGATAACCTGGGATGAACACGTCAAATGGTTTAATAAAAAAATGAATGATCCTAAATCAACGATGTTTCTTTTCTTAAAAGAAAAGCCAGTAGGTGTATTGCGTTTAGACGAAGTAAATAATCAGTTTCAAATCTCTTTTTCAGTTGATAGAAAACAAAGAGGACAAGGTATAGGAAATCAGATGATTAGCTTTATACTAAAGAAATTTCCAGAAAATATATTTTTAGCAAAGGTACTTGAAAGCAATAGAGGATCTAATAGAATATTTTTAAAAAATAAGTTTAATGTTGATTCTGTTTCTAGAAAAGGGAACAAAACAATAATACATTACATAAAAGAAGCGTTTGATGGAAATTATTGATTTTTCAAATAGAAAGGATGTTTTTATAATTGCTGAACTTTCTGCAAACCATAAGGGTAGTCTAGATATAGCGATCGAGACTATTAGAGCCGCAAAAAGAGCAGGTGCAAACGCAATAAAATTTCAAACCTATACTGCAGATACGCTTACTATCGATAGTAAAAAAAATGACTTCATTATCAATAACGGATCTATATGGGATGGGAAAAATTTTTATGAATTATATCAAGAAGCATATACACCATGGGAGTGGCATTCGCAGTTATTTGAGGTAGCTAAAGAAGAAGGCTTGGTCTGTTTTTCATCTCCTTTTGATAAAAGTGCTGTGGATTTTTTAGAAAAGCTAGAAGTACCTTGTTATAAGATTGCTTCCTTTGAAATTACGGATATACCTCTTATAAAATATGTAGCATCGAAAGGGAAACCTATAATTCTTTCTACTGGAATTGCTACTTTCGAAGATATTGAGCTTGCCCTTAAAACTATTAGAAATATAGGTGACAATGAAATTGCGTTATTAAAATGTACATCAAGTTATCCAGCACCATTGGAGGAGGCTAATTTAATTATGATTGATGATTTTAAAAATCGATTTGGTGTTACTCCCGGGCTGTCCGATCATACCTTAGGGTCTACTGCAGCAGTTGTAGCTACTTGTCTTGGAGCTAAAATCATTGAAAAGCATTTCATTTTAGATCGTTCTATTGGAGGACCAGATGCCTCTTTTTCTTTGGATGAAAAAGAATTTACTCAAATGGTAAAAGAAATCAGGGATGCAGAAAAATCAATTGGGAATGTAACTTACGATTTAACTCAAAAGCAAAAAGCTGGAAAAGCTTTTTCTAGATCGTTGTATGTCGTTCAAGACATAAAAAAGGGTGAGAAATTTACAGAAAAAAATATTCGATCCATACGACCAGGTTTTGGTTTACACCCAAAATATTATGAGGATATTATTGGGACAAAAGCTCAACAGGATTTTGAGGCAGGAGATCGATTAATAAAACAATAATGAAGGTAAAAGACGTAATTCGGGATTCTTCTAAATATTTTCTAATAAAAATTATTAGAATTCTACCTCCTTTCTTTATGCTTCCTGTTTTAACAAGTCATCTTTTGCCTGAAGATTACGGAAAGTTGACACTTATTCTATTGTTGGTAAACTTGTTTGTACCCATAATTGGTCTTAACTCACAAGCATTTTTACAAGTTAATTATTTTCAAGAATTATCAGACTATAAAAAACAATATGGGACAGCGATAATTTCTGCGATGATTTTAAGTATCTGTTTATTGTTTGTTTTATATTTTTCTCGAGATTTATTTACTGAATTCACAGCCATTGAAAACATTTTCATTCCTTTTATGGTGGTTTTGATTTTTCTTCGAGTTATTCACATAATTAATCAATCACATTACCAAGTTACAAAGCAGTTTTTTTTATATGGTTTTTCAGAGACATCTGTTTCGATAATGTATTTATCTATTGGAATAATTTTCATTAAAGCTTTTAATTATAGTTGGTATTATTTGATATATATCCAGATTGGCTCTTATTTTTTAATAAATAGTTACAATATTATTAAGCTAAAATCGAATAATATATTTGACTGGATTTTTAGCTATAAAATTAAAAAGAAGATTGTTCTTTATGGTTTACCTTTAATACCCCATACGATATCAATATATTTATATAATTCCACAGATCGATTTTTTATTAATCATTTTATTGGAATCAAAGAAACAGGTATTTATTCGGTGTCTATTCAGTTGGGTCTTATTGTTAGTTTGATTTTTGTATCCTTTAATACTGCGTTTGTCCCCTTATTGTTTAATCAATTAAGTGATGATTTAACAAAGATGACTAAGGTGTTTAAGATTATTTTTTTGAGTTTGATATTAGCATCTATTGCCTCCCTAGTTTTCTATTTAATGTTTCCGTTTTTTGAAAGGCTTCTCATAGATGAAAAATATCAAAAAGCCATTGATTATTTACCTTGGATAATACTCACTCAATTTTTTATGGGTAGTCAGATGATATTTGGCAATTTTCTTTTTTACTTCAAAAAAACTAAAATTATAGCCTTACTATCATTTAGTACACTTATTTTAAACGGTTTCCTTACTTATGTACTAATACCCAAATATGATGAAATTGGAGCAGCTTTATCATCAACCATAAGTGCTACAATATATTTTTCTCTTACTTTTATTTTGAGTATCAAAGAATTAAAAAAGAGTCAACTTAATGCAGTATAATGTAAAAGATTTAATAAGATTATTTGAGAGAGATCCAGAAATTTTATCTTTTAAAATAAGAGATCAGTCACTTTGGATAATTTTGCGACAGACAATGATTCAAAGCGTAATAAATAATTATATAGCAATCGATAATAATCCCGTTCGATCTCCACTATCAAATCTATTTAGTTTTTTAAGAGCTCTTTTTTATTCTTTAATATTTCCTCCCATAAAAATTAAAAAAGGCAGAGTTTTATTTATTGCATCTTCCTTAAAAAAAACGAATGAGAAATATATGAACCACATAATTGATCCCTTGTTTTACTCTGTTAAGAGTGAATCATACGTTTTTTATGAAGGCAAAAACACTATTAAAAAGTCGTTTTCATCTTCAGAGAGATCTTTATTTTGGATGGAATTAAAAATCAATTTTAAATCAATCTTTAAATCTCTTAATAAAAATGATTTAGAAACTTTACAAGCATTCTTATCGTTTTTTAATCAAAAATTAGAGGAGATTAATCTATCTCAAACAATAATAAATCAAAATTTTATTATTAAAAGAATTAATCTCTATTTTTTAAAATATAAGTATTTTAAGTCCTTATTGAGTATTATAAAACCTAAAGTAATTTTAGTTGAAGGATTGTGTTATTCTAGATCTTATATTACATGTGCTGCCAATGAATTGTCAATTAAAACAGGTGAACTTCAACATGGATTTATTGATAGGAATAATTATGCATACAATTTAAGCGATCAATTAGCTCAGCATAATTCAATAAGATATTATTATCCAGATTATTTTTTAAGCTTTGGATCTTATTGGCAATCATTTATGAACATCCCTACAGAGTACATACCTATTGGTTTTTCTTTTTTGGAAAATTTTATTATTAAGCAAACTTTATTAAAAAACGCAAATTCTATTCTGATAATTAGTAACTCTATTAATCCAGATGAAATCATTAAATTTACTTTAAAATTAAATGATATAGCAAAGTCTAGAAAAGTGAAAATTGAATTCCGACCGAGTCCAAGAGAGCGGTCAAATTTAAAAGTTCTCTATAGAAAGTTAATGGATGATGAAAATATTAAAATTGATACTAATTTAAATATTTATGATTCATTTTTAAATCATAAAACGGTTGTCGGTGACTATTCTACAGTCCTATTTGAAGCAATTAATTTTAATAAATCTATTTATCTTTTTAATACAGCATCGACTAAAATGTTCTGTGATAATGAATTATTCCCTAAGGTGGAAATTGACCAACTGGAAAATGTATTTGAACCCAACACAGAATTATTTAATAAAATAAAACAACATATTTGGTCATCAAATCCCAATGAAAATTTATTGAACTTCATAAATAAATTACCATGACAATAATAATTGATTATGGATTAGGAAATCTTTGTTCCATAAAAAATATGCTTTCTTATCTAGGTAGTGATGCTATAATTAGTTCTAATAAACATGAAATAGAAGGTGCATCAAAGTTAATTTTACCTGGAGTGGGTTCTTTTGATAGTGGAATGAAGAACCTTAAAGATTTGGATTTAATTTCTCTGATTAAAGAAAAAGTCTTAAACCAGAAAACCCCTGTTCTGGGGATCTGTCTAGGGGCTCAATTATTACTAGAAAAAAGTGATGAAGGGAATGAAGATGGATTGTCGTTAGTTGAGGGGAAGGCAATTTCCTTTTCTGAGGAATTACAAAAGAAAGAAATTCATTTACCTATACCTAACATGGGGTGGCGAGATGTTCAGTTTCGGGATGAAAAAAAGTTAATTTTCAAAAAAAGTCATTCAAAGTTTTATTTTGTACATTCCTATTTCTTCGAACTCTCGGATCAAAATCATGTTTGGAATACCTCGAATTATGGATTTGACTTTTGCTCAGGATTCAAAAAAGACAACATACTGGGTGTACAATTTCATCCCGAAAAAAGCCATCAATATGGAATACGACTTTTAAAATACTTTATTGATTATGTTTAGTTTTTATCCGAGGGTTATTCCAGTTTTATTGTTAAAGCAAGAGGGACTTTACAAAGGGAAAAAGTTCAAGGATCATCGTTATATTGGGGACCCTATTAATGCACTCAAAATATTTAATGAAAAAGAAGTTGATGAACTTGTTTTTTTTGACATTGAAGCTTCCAAAGAAGGGATAGATCCAGACCTTAATAAATTAAAGGAAATAGCAGGTGAATGTTTTATGCCGTTGGCTTTTGGGGGGGATAAACTCTATTGACTTAATTCGAGAAATTCTTTCATTGGGTGTTGAAAAAGTAATATTAAATTCTGCAGCCGTTCATAACAAAGGTCTCGTTTCCGAAGCGGTTCGTTATTTTGGCAGTTCTACAATCACCTGTGCAATTGATTATAAAACAGATTTTTTAGGAAGGAAGAGGGTTTACACACATTCTGGAACAAAAAAAACAAATCTAGAACCCTTAGCATGGGCAAAAGAGCTTGAAGGTATAGGAGTTGGGGAATTAATTATCAATTCTATTGATGCCGAAGGGACTAAGAAAGGATATGATTTCAACTATTTTAAGGCATTTCAACAAAATCTTAACATTCCTTTAGTAATAAGCGGTGGTTCCTGTGGTAAGGAAGACTTTAATAATTGTTTGAACAAAGGGATAAACGGAATGGCTGGCGGTGCATGCTTTGTTTTTCAAGGTAAGCATGATGCCGTTTTAATTACATATGAAAAATAAAACAATGACAAATCAACAAATGTGCACAACTTGTGTAATGGATATCTCAGACCCTGAGATTACCTTTAATGAAGAAGGTGTATGCAATCATTGCCTTAACTTTGAGAACACAAAAATAAATTGGTTTCCAAACCAAGAGGGTAAAAAAAAGTTAGAAGCCTATTTGTCGCAAATCAAAAAATCAGGTCATAACCAAGAATATGATTGTATAATTGGATTGAGTGGAGGAATAGATAGCGCTTATTTAGCCCTTAAAGCAAAGAATTGGGGATTGAAACCCTTAGTAATTCACGTAGACGCGGGTTGGAATTCTGAGTTAGCAGTATCGAATATTGAAAAAATTGTAAAGCATTGTAATTATGACTTACATACAGAGGTAATCGATTGGACTGCTATGAAAAATTTACATTTAGCATACCTGAAATCAGGGATTTCTAACCAAGATGTACCCCAAGATCATATATTCTTTTCCACCTTATATCATTATGCGACTAAAAATAAGATCAAATATATATTGAGTGGTGGAAATATAGCAACAGAGTCGATCTTTCCAACCTCGTGGCATGGCAGTGCAATGGATGCCATAAATTTAAAAGCAATTTACAAGCGTTTTGGATCCACTAAAACTTTAAAAAATTATAAGACTATTAGCTTTTTTAAATACTATGTCTATTTCCCATTTGTATATCGAATGAAGGTATTAAGACCACTTAATTTCATGCCCTATGACAAAAGAGATGCTCTTAGAGAGTTAGAAAAAATTGGGTATAAGAAGTATGAGGGTAAACATGGAGAATCCATTTTCACCAAATTTTTTCAAACCTATTATTTACCTAAAAAATTCGGGTATGATAAACGTAAACCTCATCTTTCTAGTTTAATTGTTTCAGGTCAATTGACTCGCAAAGAGGCTTTGATGGAACTTGACAAACCCTTGTATGATTTAGATTCCATTAAAAATGAAAAGACGTATATAGCAAAAAAGTTTGGTTTATCTTTAGAAGAGTTAGATGAAATTATTAATAATAAAAACCACAATTATTCTGATTTTCCGAACTGGACAAAGTATTTGAAATTAATAAAATTCTGTAGTAATTTTTTTCATAAACTTACAGGATATGAAGTAAGAGTAAATTATTAGTTTGAAAAAAAAAATTTGTCATATAAGCTCTGTTCATTCTCGTTTCGATATTCGAATCTTATTAAAGCAATGTCGATCGATTGCTCAATCTGATTTTGAAACATATTTTTTGGTAATTGATGAAGCTAAGAGTAAAAATATAAAAGGTGTTAAAATTATTAATTGTAACACAGAAAGCCATAAGCTTAATCGTTTTGAAAGAATATTTCGTGGTCCTAAAATGTTAGAAAATAAGATTAATGAACTTAATCCAGATATTGTTCATTTTCATGATATTGAACTTATTTTTCTATCTCTAAGAATTAAAAAAAAAGGTATTCATGTTGTTTATGATGTCCACGAGGACACCCCTAATCAGATATTGACAAAAGAGTATTTACCAAAATGGACACGATATATCCTCTCAAGAGGGCTTGCTTTTATAGAGAAAAAATTTCAATAAAATTAGATGCAATTGTTACTGCGACTCCTCATATTGCAACCCTTTTTGAAGATAATAATTCACGAGTTATTTTTTTGAATAACTATCCATTAATTAACGAGCTTTTTTCAAAAGAATCGAAAGTAATTACTAGAAGTGGCGTATGTTTTGTTGGTGGAATTACAGCTATTAGAGGGATAAATGAGGTTGTAGCATCATTAAAATATTCTAATGAACATTTACATTTGGCAGGGAAATTTGAATCTTCAGCTTTTGAAAGTATGGTTCTGGAAGGTAAAGAAAAGGATAAGATTTATTATCATGGATTTTTGAATAGAAATGAAGTTTCAAAACTTTTAGGAAGTTCAATTGCTGGAATTGTAACATATCTTCCTTCAGCAAATCACATCAAAGCACAACCTAACAAACTTTTCGAATACATGAGTGCAGGAATCCCTGTGATTGCTTCTAATTTCCCGTTGTGGAAAGAAATTGTAGAGGGTAATAACTGCGGAATATGCGTAGACCCAGAAAATCCGATAAAAATCGCAGAAGCAGTAAATTATATTAAATCTCATCCACAAAAGGCAAGAGAAATGGGAATTAACGGTCAGAAAGCAGTTATAAAAAAATATAATTGGTTACAAGAAGAAAAAAAACTTTTAGATTTATATAATACCTTATTATCATGAAACTCTTAACCATTGTGGGGGCGAGACCACAGTTTATTAAAGCTGCTGCTTTTTCACACGCCTTAAAACAGCATCCAACCATTGAGGAAATCATTGTCCATACAGGGCAGCATTATGACAGCAATATGTCCGATGTATTTTTTGATCAATTAGGTATTCCAAAGCCCCACTATCGTTTAGAATCTGGAGGTAAATCTCATGGCGCGATGACCGGTTATCAAATGACCGAAATAGAAGCCATTCTAATAAAAGAAAAGCCTCAGTGGGTAATTGTCTATGGCGATACCAATTCTACTTTGGCAGGGGCACTAGCTGCGGCCAAGCTTCATATTCCAGTAGCCCACATAGAAGCAGGTTTACGCAGCTTTAATATGAAAATGCCAGAGGAGGTTAACCGAATTTTGACCGACCGATTAAGTCAGATTTTATTTTGCCCAACAGAAACAGCCAAAGATCATTTGCTAAATGAAGGATATGCTTCGTTTCCTTCTAAAATAGAGGTGGTAGGTGATATTATGTACGACGCATTAAAACTCTTTTCTACCCTTCTAGAAAATGACAGACCTTTACCCGAAGACTATGCGCTTTGCACATTGCATCGTGCCGAAAATACAGATGATCCTGAGCGCTTAAAAGGTCTTTTCGATGGATTAAATGCCATTGCCGATAACTGTTCAATAGTATTGCCTTTACATCCTCGCACAAAAAATATAATTGCACAGCAATCCATAGTCTTGTCTTCAAATATTAGGGTGCTCGATCCTCTTTCTTACACAGACTTTATGCGATATATGAAGCATTGTACACTTTTAATTTCAGATTCTGGAGGTATTCAAAAAGAGGCTTATTTTATGCATAAGAACTGTATGGTACTCAGGGAAGAAACCGAGTGGACAGAGCTGATTAAAAGCAGAAATAATACCTTAGTAGGAACAGATAAAGACGCTATCATCGCCGCTTTTGAGCAGCGGAATGAGATGAATCAAGATTTTTCTACTCCTATTTATGGAACCGGTAAAACCGCCGAGGAAGTCATTCAATGTTTACTTAATTTTTAATAGTCATGAAACCCTCATAGAGGGATTTTAAAATAGCTAACGTAAATTCCTCTCCAAAAGGAAATGATTAAATATGAGACAATTAACCTTAATTTAAACGTATGAAAATAGTTTGGATTATTAATCAATTTGCAGGATATCCAGAAGTAGGTGCCAATCAACGGCACTATCATTTTGTAGAATATTGGGAGTCCAAAGGGTACAAAGCAGTGATAATTTCAAACAGTAACAACCATTTAATCGGAAAGGAAAATCATCATAAGGAAGGTCTTCGTTCAGAAAATGGCATATCATTTTATTGGATAAAAACCATAAAACACACCCACAAATCAGTGCTGCGTTTTCTATCTATGTTACAATTTGCCTGGAAGGTTGGTTATTTAGCATTTAAGGCCAAAGAACTAGGGAGACCCCATGTCATTGTTTTGAGCTGTGTAAGTATTTTCCCTATGTTACAGGCCTTGTTTTTGAAAAGATACTTTAGGGCAGAAAAATTTATTTACGAAGTAAGAGACCTATGGCCATTGACTCCCATTTTATTAATGGGATTTTCTAAGTGGAATCCAATGATTTTATTTATCGGATGGCTAGAAAAATTAGGATATCAAAAGTCAAACGAAATTGTATCCCTTTTAGAGGGTTCCGATAGATACATTAACCCCATTTCTCGCGATCCATTTAAATATCATTGTATACCTAATGGGATTCCTGCCTCATTTTTAGATTTATCCACAGTTACGCCAAAAAATGTACCGGAGGCAGAAAACAAAAAAATTTTTGCTTACATAGGAACTTTTGGCTTTGCAAACGCCCTTGAACCATTGGTAGAACTTTTAAAAGACCAAAAAGGAATGGCTGAGAAGGTTCACTTTTTGTTCATAGGGGCAGGTCCATTAAAAGCTTCTTTTATGGAGGAGTTAAAAGGGGTAGATAACATTTCATTTATCGATCGAATTCCAAGAAGCGAAGTCCGGAGTTATTTGGCCAACGTAGATATTGCGTTTACGGCGCGACATCATAGTCCCTTATATGACTATGGAGTGGCAGCAAATAAATACTATGACTATATGGCCAGTGGTACGCCCATCTTAGCAGCGCATCATGGGATTCAAGACTTAGTTCATAAGGTAGGTTGTGGCCTTCATGTAAAAAATGAAAAAGAAGCCCTGAGGGAAGGAATTAAAAACTTCTTAAATTTACCTGAATCAGCGTACATAGAAATGGGGAAAAAAGGCAGAAAAGCAGTAGAAGAATTTACTTACGAACGCTTAGCTGATAAATATATACAAGTTATTCAACGTTAATGTTTTATCGTGTATTAAAATCTTTTATGGATAAAATAGTTGCCCTTACCCTACTTGGTGTGGTGGCACCATTTTTTTTATTCTTAATGATTGCTTTAACTATCCAAAATCGCGGAACTCCTTTTTTTACACAAGTACGCCCTGGAAAAAATACACGCTTCTTCACTATTTATAAATTTAAAACCATGCGTGATACGCGAAACGCAGCGGGGGAACTTTTACCCGATATGGAACGCATTACCTTCTTAGGGAAAATAATTAGAAAATTATCCTTAGACGAGCTACCCCAGCTATGGAATGTTTTAAAGGGGGAAATGAGCTTTGTAGGACCCCGTCCTTTATTGCCAGAATATGTACCTTTATATTCAGAAGAACAAAACAAGAGACATATGGTTTTGCCAGGTATAACTGGCTGGGCACAAGTAAATGGTCGCAATACATTGTCTTGGGAACAGAAATTTAAATTAGATGTTGACTATGTAAATAATCAAAGTTTAGGTTTAGATTTAAAAATATTATTGATGACCATCGTCAAGGTGGTTAAATCAGAGGATCTCAATGCTGATGAAACGCTAACAATGGAGCCTTTTAATGGAAAAAACTGAATATTTACTTTTTGGAGCCGGTGGACATGCCCGTGTAGTGGCCAGTTGTTTAGAAGCAAGAGGCCACAAATTAATAGGAGTTTTCGATACGAATACCGCTATTGTTTCCTTAGATGGTGTTCCTAATTTAGGCAATTATGATAAAGGCATCCATCCCAAAGCTGCTATGTTTATGGGGATAGGGAATAATCAAATAAGAATGGCCCTAGCTTCGGAGATCGCCCATGATTTTGGGACTATTATTCACCCTTCCGCCACAATTGATCGATTGGTAGAGATAGGAGAAGGTACTCAAATCTTACATGGGGTAATTATTAATAGAGGAACTTCAATAGGGAAACATACAATTCTTAATACCGCTTGTAGTATAGATCATGACTGTCAAATTGGTGATTTTGTACATATTGCTCCCAAAGCTACTCTTTGTGGGGGAGTTCGAGTAGGTCATGGAACCCTCATTGGCGCAGGAGCTACAATCTTACCCAATATTACACTAGGCGATCATGTACAAGTAGGGGCAGGGGCTGTGGTTACAAAAGACCTGCCTTCCCATACCATCGCGGTTGGGGTGCCAGCTAAAATAGTCGAAAATGGATAATAAAATATGGCTCTCTTCTCCGCATATGGGAGATTTAGAGCAACAAAATGTCGCAGAAGCTTTTGCTACCAATTGGATTTCTCCAGCAGGACCTTTTATTCAGTTATTCGAAGAACAACTTTCTTCCTACTGTGGCGTAAAGGCAACAGCCGTTCTACAGTCGGGTACTGCAGCCATACATTTAGCGCTAAAACTATTGGGTGTTGATCAACAAGATGTAGTCCTCTGTCAATCTTTTACATTTATAGGTTCAAGTAACCCCATTTTATATGAGCAAGCTACTCCTGCATTCATTGATTCAGAAGTAGAAACTTGGAACATGTGCCCAAAGGCACTTGAAGAAGCCATCCTTTTTTATCAACAAAAAGCGATAAAACCCAAAGCCATTGTGGTTGTTCATTTATACGGAATGCCCGCTAAGATGGAAGAAATTATGGCTTTATCTCATAAGTACGAAATTCCCGTAATTGAAGATGCTGCAGAAGCATTGGGTGCTCATATCAACGGGAAAGCCTGTGGATCCTTTGGGGATTTTGGAATTTTAAGTTTTAATGGAAATAAAATAATAACCACCTCAGGAGGTGGCGCCCTCTTGTCTAATAATGATGCGGCCATTCAAAAAGCTCGTTTTTTGGCTACTCAAGCCAAAGATCCTGCGCCCCATTATGAACACAGTGAGATAGGGTATAATTATCGTTTATCTAACGTATCCTCTGCCATTGGCGTTGGACAACTGGCTGTGTTAGAAGATCGTGTGGATGCCAGAAGAGCCAATTACGACTTTTACTACAATTTGTTAAAGGAGGTGGAAGGGGTTTACTTTTTGGGAGAGCCCACACAATTTAAAAGTAACCGATGGCTGAGTTGTATTCTTATAGACCCCAATAAAACAGGCGGGATTACCCGTGAGCAAATACGTTTAGGACTCGAAGAAATTAACGCAGAAAGTCGTCCACTTTGGAAACCCATGCACCTCCAACCTTTGTTTAAGGAAGCACAATTTTTTGGAAACGGTTATTCAGAGATGCTCTTTCATCAAGGACTTTGTCTTCCTTCAGGGAGTAATATGACCGATCAAGACCGATCGCGTATAGCAAGTCAATTGAAAATACTATTTTCGCTTTAAGTATGTTTGAAAGGATTTTTAAATATCATTATTCCAAAAAGTATGCCTACGCGATAGATTTTATTGCTATGGGCATATCAATCGAATTAATTTTATTTTTAAATGGTTCTAATCTTATTATTCGTTCCTGGGTAGATAAAGGGGTATTTATCGCTTTAGCTTTAGCTTGTATTACCCTATTTAATGGATACAAAATGTTACTCCGATTTACTACGTTCATTGATATTGGTAAAATTACCTCGGGTCTATTATTATCACTAGGAATTTATGCTTTTTATATTCAGGCAAATACAAGAGCTCACTATAATTATCTTTTACTCCTTTTTTATTTTAGTCTTTCTTTTTTATCTCTCTATCGTTTAGTGGCCAAATTGCTTTATGCAAGAGTGACCAAAGAAGAAAAATTAATCAATACCTTATTGTTTGGTGCCGGAGATAATGGACTTAGAACCAAAAGAGCACTAGACGATAGCAATGCGGTTAATGTACTTGGATTTATAGATGACGACCCTGTTAAAATAGGAAGAAGTATCGAAGGCCTAACAGTAGTTAGTTTAGATCATCGTTTAGAAAAACTATTAGAGGACAGAAAGGTAGAACAGGTCATTATTACTGCCCAAGAAGTAACACAGCAAAAAAAGAATGAGCTTTTTCAGTTTTTTAAAAATAAAGGGGTAAAAATCTTTACTGTACCACCGATTGATTCCCTTGCTAGTAGTCAAGGAATTGCCGGAAAATTAACCCCAGAAAAAATTGAAGACCTTTTAAAAAGAGATCAGATTCAGGTAGATCTAGAAAAAAATAAGTCCCAATACCAAGGAAAATCGATCCTAATTACTGGTGCAGCAGGGTCCATTGGGAGTGAAATTGTACGTCAGCTTTTACCGTTTAAGCCCAAGGAAATTATTCTTTTTGATCAGGCAGAAACGCCGTTGTTCAATTTTAAAAATGAATTAAATCAGCACAACCTTTCGACGCAATTACATTTTTATCTTCAAAATATCACCAACAAATTTGCTTTAGAGCAATGCTTTAATGACTTTGATATCGACCTAGTGTTCCATGCTGCTGCTTACAAGCATGTATTTATGACAGAAGAAATTCCAAAAACCGCAATCATTAATAACGTGTTAGGGACAAAAAATGTGGTAGATATTGCCCTTAAAAACAAGGTTTCTCACATAGTTATGGTGTCGACCGATAAGGCGGTAAATCCGTCGAATGTGATGGGAGCCTCCAAGCGTATTGCAGAAATTTATGTCGCTCTAAAGGCAGAAAACTCAGAAACACAACTAATTACT
This sequence comes from Flavobacteriaceae bacterium, assembly GCA_038143595.1. Classification (GTDB taxonomy): domain Bacteria; phylum Bacteroidota; class Bacteroidia; order Flavobacteriales; family Flavobacteriaceae; genus Arcticimaribacter. The sequence continues at coordinate 340,297 of JAYQME010000003.1, forward strand.
ACCCGTTTCGGGAATGTATTGGGTTCAAACGGATCTGTCGTCCCTATATTTAAAGAGCAAATCGCAAAGGGAGGTCCAGTGACCGTGACCCACCCAGAGATTACCCGTTATTTTATGACCATTACAGAAGCTTGTCAATTAGTATTAGAGGCTGGTGCAACAGGGACAGGAGGTGAAATTTATGTATTTGATATGGGACAACCAGTAAAAATTGCCGATTTAGCCACCAGTATGATTAGACTCTCCGGACTGGTAGAAGGAGAAGACATTCAATTGGCCTTTACAGGGCTTCGACCTGGAGAAAAATTATTTGAAGAATTGTTAACAGATAAAGAGAATCTAAAGCCTTCTCATAATGAGCTTCTTTTTATTGCCGAAAAAGAACTTTTTTCTCTGCAACAGCAAAATGATATCGAGCACTTAATAGAAGACGCAGTACAAGGAATTGCTGCAGAGAAATTAGTAAAGCGAATGAAACAAATTGTGCCAGAATTTAAATCTATGAATTCTGTTTATACTACCCTAGATTAAATTTTTTACTCGTTAGCAGGAATAATTCTAATATCTCTAATACATACGGTAAAAGGGAATCGTTGCTGATTCTGGTCATTTAAAACAGAGGGGAACTTAGTAAAAGTTAACCTAAAGTTTGGAATTAAAGGGAGGGGAATAATCACCTGTCTAAATTCAGTCACGTCGTAGGTGTCGTCATACCAGAGTTCACTGGGGTTTATATTAAGGTCATCGTTATCTGTAAGAACAGGGGTATATCCTAATGATATTTTTTTCTTACTCTCTGTAACACTCGGCAGCACCAAAAAGTTTAGTTTGTATTCAAACACTAAGTTCTTGGGGCGCGTGCCAAAATTTGAAAAGCTTTTGGATAATCCTAACGCAAGCGATTCATCACCATTAAGGGCTTGGTAAAATCCTACGATAGAATTTTCACAAGTAGCATAAGAAGCTTCACCATCACTTTGGGGTCCAAACCAACCTTGTTCGGGATTATCCCAACCGGTTAAAACGGCTGCTTGATCTAAAAACTCTTCTCGTTTAACTTGCAGATCATCTTGATATTCATACGTGACATAGTCATTGTTGTAATTTACATCAAAACTATTCGCATTAGCAACGGCATGGGTGACATCGTAACGGCCAAAACCTTCAGTGTAAGAAACCACCACTCCTACTTGGCTTTCAGAATCTGGATCATTTATATTTCCTTCTATAGTCGTTGTTCCGCTAGCTACAGTGGAGGAGGCTACAGTGCTACTAACGGTCCCACCTTCAAAAACCCACTTAAAAACATCGAAGTTTTGTGCAGTAGTTACAAAAGAGACCCTAAAAGTTGAAGTAGACATAGCACTTTCAGAAAAAGTAAATTCACTATTAGACGATAAAAAACTCGCTAAGACCTCTCCCTTTCTCCCGTTGGGATCTTCGGTAGGGTTAATAACAGCATTGTTTTCAGCATTCAAAACTTCTTCCGGAACAAATTCCGGGGTACAAGCATAGATCAGGCTGAGTAAGGTCAACAAAATTAGATTTTTATTTCTCATCATCAAAAGACTACCCAAAGATATATAAAAGGGTGATTACATAGACTATTTCTTGAACGGTTTCATCGAATATTCCAAATAGAAGTAGGTTTAAAGTCGTTATATGGTAGATTTTCGTTTGTTTACTTACATAAAATGAGTACATTTGCAGTCCAAAATTTTAATAACATGTATGCAATCGTAGAGATAGCAGGGCAGCAATTTAAAGTTGCAAAAGACCAAAAAGTGTTTGTTCACCGTTTAGCACAAGAAGAAGGAAGCAAGGTTTCTTTTGACCAAGTGTATTTATTAGACGATGGAAAAGCAGTGACTCTTGGCGCCCCGGCTATAACCGGAGCTTCTGTAGAGGCCAAGGTAGTTAAGCACCTTAAAGGTGACAAGGTAATCGTTTTTAAGAAGAAAAGAAGAAAAGGATACCGTGTAAAGAATGGTCACCGTCAAGCGTTGACCGAAATTTTAATCGAAAGTATTTCTGGAAAAGAATCAGCGAAGAAAGTTGCTGCTCCAAAAGCGGAAAAGGCGGCTCCTGCTAAGAAAGCTGCTGCTCCAAAAGCACAGGAAGACTTGAGTGGAAAAACAGTTTCAGAATTAAAAGAATTAGCAAAAGCTAAAGGAGTAAAGGGAATCTCTTCTATGAAGAAATCTGACCTTATTGCTGCTCTTCAAGCTTAATTTAAAATAATTTACCATGGCACATAAAAAAGGAGTAGGTAGTTCGAAAAACGGTAGAGAATCCGAATCGAAACGACTAGGCGTCAAAATTTTCGGTGGTCAAGCAGCTCGCGCAGGGAACATTATCGTTCGTCAGCGTGGTACTGCGCATAACCCTGGAGAAAATGTTTATTTAGGTAAAGATCATACCCTACATGCAAAAGTAGATGGGGTTGTTCAGTTTCAAAAGAAAAAGAATAACAAATCATTTGTTTCTATAGTTCCTTTCGAAGCCTAGACCATTTAATATAGAATAAAAGCCCGCTTATTAAGCGGGCTTTTTTTTTACTTAAATCTTTATTTTTCCTTCCCCAATGTGCTGTACACATAACGATTTAGCTCAATCATATAATCATCGCTATAAGGAAGTTTTTGTGACATAAACAAAGCAATAATGTCTTGCTCAGGATCTACAAAAAAATGGGTTCTAAAGTATCCACCCCAATAAAATTGTCCGTTTGCTGCTGGACTAGGGTCTTTATCGGTATTATATAGTACGCCAAAACCTAACCCAAAGCCACGGGCCTCTCCCATACGTTTTTGGATCTGGTTACTTGTCATCATTTCTACGGTTTCTGGTTGTAAAATACGATGCCCGTTGATGCTGCCTTGCTGAAGAAAAACTTGACAAAAACGTGCGTAATCCTTCACGGTAGAATAAAGACCATGTGTGCCTCCATAAATTGTATTCCCTTGGGTAGGCACTTGTTGTTCGCTTAGTATAAGATTTCCATCTTCATCTAATGTATGTAATTTCGCCACCCTTAGGGCTTGTTCTTTAGTTAGGTTATAGCCTGTGTCTACCATCCCAATGGGATCAAATAAATGTGTTTTTAGGTAATCCGGGATAGTTTGTTTGGATACACGCTGTAAAATGAGTGCCAATAAATCTGGACTCGCACTATAATACCATTGTTCACCTGGTTGACCAATTAAAGGAGCTTTTAATAAAGCGGTAATACGACTCTCTAGATTTTTGTGACTTTTGTAATTCAATGTTTCGTTGTACATAGACACAAACAATTCTTGATCAAGTTTACTGCTTCCTAGACCATGAGAAAATCCTGCGGTATGGGTCAAAAGTTGTCTTACGGTAATTTCACTTTTACGTTCTATTGTCGGGCCATTTATTCCTTTTTCAGGATCACGCGTGACCCTTAATTGGCTAACCTCAGGAATGTATTTTTCTACGTGATCATCTAGCGATAATTTACCTTGTTCTACCAATTGCATAATGGCTGTACTTATGATTGGTTTGGTCATTGATTGAATGTAGTAAATACTATTTTTAGCCAATGGACTTTGGCTATTTAAATCACTATAGCCCAAGCTAGTGTGCCAAGCCACTTCCTTATTTTTAAGGACATAAATTTCACCCCCCGCAATATTTCCTTGCTTAATTTCTTCCGCAATAAAGTCCTCAAAAACTTTTGGTTGAGGAGTAGCTAAATTTTGGGATTGCAGACCAAAGCATCCTAGTAAGAAAATTAATATATAGCGAAAATGTTTCATGATATATGGGTTTTATTTCAATCTAATGTAAAAAAAACCCTTGTTAGAACAAGGGTTTTAAAATGATCGTAAGGCCAGTATTTAATATCTATAATACTCCGGCTTAAAGGGACCTGCTACTTTTACCCCAATATAGTCTGCTTGGTCTTTAGACAATTCTTCTAATTCTACCCCCAAATGAGATAGGTGAAGAGCAGCTACTTTTTCATCGAGGTGCTTAGGTAACATATAAACCTTATTTTCATAATTCTCTGGGCTGGTCCATAGCTCAATCTGGGCTAAGGTTTGGTTGGTAAATGAATTACTCATCACAAAACTAGGGTGACCTGTGGCACAACCTAAGTTGACCAATCGCCCTTCTGCTAAGATGATTAAATCTTTATCGTTTTCTAGCGTATATTTATCTACCTGCGGTTTGATTTCTACTTTAGATGCTCCGTAGTTTTCATTTAACCATGCCATGTCTATCTCATTGTCAAAGTGACCAATATTAGCGACAATGGCTTTGTCTTTCATTTGAAGGAAATGTTCTCCTGTGAGGATATTTTTATTTCCTGTGGCTGTAACCACGATATCCATTTGCCCAATAACACTACTTATACGTTTTACTTCGTATCCGTCCATAGCAGCTTGTAAAGCACAAATAGGATCAATTTCAGTTACAGTAACAATGGCTCCAGCCCCACTAAAAGAAGCGGCAGTCCCTTTTCCTACATCACCATAGCCAGCCACCAAAACGCGCTTTCCGGCAAGCATAACATCAGTTGCACGGCGAATAGCATCTACAGCACTTTCTTTACAACCATATTTATTGTCAAATTTAGATTTGGTTACCGAATCATTTACGTTAATAGCGGGTAAAGGAAGTGTGCCGTTATTCATCCTTTCGTATAAGCGGTGAACCCCTGTCGTGGTTTCTTCAGAGAGCCCATTGATGTTTTCTACCAATTCTGGAAAACGATCTAAAACCATATTAGTTAAGTCACCACCATCATCAAGAATCATGTTCAGGGGTTCGCGATCTTCACCAAAGAAAAGGGTTTGTTCTATACACCAATCAAATTCTTCTTCATTCATTCCCTTCCATGCATAAACTGGAATGCCCGCTTCAGCGATGGCAGCCGCAGCATGATCTTGAGTAGAAAAAATATTACATGAACTCCAAGTTACGTCGGCCCCTAAGGCTACTAAAGTTTCTATTAAAACAGCGGTTTGTATGGTCATGTGTAAACATCCAGCAATACGTGCACCAGCAAGTGGCTGCTCCTCTGCGTATTCTTCACGAAGGGCCATAAGACCTGGCATTTCAGCTTCGGCTAGTTCAATTTCTTTTCGTCCCCAATCTGCAAGACTGATGTCTTTTACTTTGTAAGGCAGTACACTTGTTTTCTTGTTCATAATGTGTTTGTTAACTTTACGGCAAAAATACATACTTTCGCTTTAAAATACTATGCCATTAAGCAATGAATTTTTTGTCCCTACCAGCTGTCAATTAGCGACTTGGCGCATAACAGAATCTTTTAACGACCTCAGGAGTAAGTTGGTCTTATCCCCACAATTAGAAGAGGAGCTTGTGCTTCGTAAAACCGAAGCAGGAAAAAAAGGTTTTTTAGCAGTACGTCTTGCCTTGCAGAGTATGAGGGTTTCATTGACAGATTTATCATTTAACCAACAGGGAGAACCTGCGCTTGTAAACGCTTACTGTTCTCTTTCTCATTCTCAGCGTTATGCTGTTGCAGTCAAAGGAAATCGCCCGATAGGGGTAGATGTAGAGGCTTATCGCAAACAAATTGTTAGAATTGCACCAAAATTTGTTCATCCCAACGAGCAATTATTTCTAATTTCTAGCCAGCAGATCATTTATTTAACCCGCTTATGGACGGCCAAAGAAGCTGTATACAAAGCGATGCATCATCCAGGCCTAGCCTTCGCTTCGCAAATAGAGGTGGCTCCTTTTACTATGCAAGATTCCAAAGGAACTGCCCAGGTGTATTTAGCCAATAAAACCCATCACTTTACTTTGCAATTCCGTACTTTTAATGAACACGAGTTTACACTAGCTCAAATGACTACAACCCTATGAATGTATCCATAGAATTAACCCTAGCCCCTTTGCAAGAAGATTACGAAACTCCGATCAAGGATTTTATAAGGGCTTTACGAAAATCCCCTTTTGAGGTCCAGGAAAATCCACTAAGCACGCAACTATATGGTGAATTACAACCTCTGATGCTTTTTTTAACTACAGCCATTGCAACAAGTTTTGATACTATCGCAGCAGGGATGATCCAGCTAAAAATTGTAAAAAGTAATCGCAGCGATTATGTCCCCTTTAATTGAATTTTTATTTGGTCAATACCAAAGTTATGCACCTTCGGATATTGCCTTAGAGGCGATAGCTGTTTTTTTAGGCCTATGGAGTGTCTGGTTGGCCAAACAAAATAAAATAGCCGTCTATCCAACAGGAATGATTTCTACGGCCATATTTGTTTATTTATTATGGAAATGGATGCTTCTAGGGGATCTGCTAATCAATGCTTATTATTTTATAATGAGTGTTTATGGATGGTATTTTTGGGTACAAAAGCAACAAGGGATAACCGTTCATCCTATTTCTAGGATGACGCGGATAGAAAAAACAATAGGTTTAATACTCTTTCTTACTAGTTTAGTATTTGTCTACAACATTTATTTGTTTTTTGAACAGTGGAAGAGTTGGACAGCCTATGTAGATACCTTTACTACAGCTATCTTTTTTGTAGGAATGTGGCTAATGGCTCGGCGTAAAATGGAACATTGGCTATTTTGGATCCTAGGGGATATTATTTCTGTCCCTTTATATTTTTACAAAGGACTCACCATTACCAGTATTCAATACCTTATTTTTACGGTTATCGCAGTTTATGGCTATTGCTCATGGAAAACAACCTTCAACACACAAAATCAGACTGTCTAAGGATTGTATTATATGGTCCAGAGAGTACGGGCAAGACCACCCTTGCTAAGGATTTAGCTGCGTATTATTCTGCCGAGTGGGTGCCTGAATTTGCGCGTAATTTTTTGCAAAAAAAGTGGGATAAGCATCGAGAGGTATGCACTTTAGAAGACCTAATCACCATTGCAAAAGGACAGCTAGCAGCTGAAAATGCGGCGGCTCTAAAAACCAATGAGATTTTAATTTGTGACACCAATATTTTAGTTACTAAGGTGTGGTCAGAAACCCATTTCGATGGTTATTGTGACCCAGAAATTGAATCTATTTTAGCGGTCACCAACTACGATCTATATATCTTAACAGATATCGATGTGCCTTGGGAAAAAGATGATTTACGCGATCGTCCCAATGATCGACAGCCAATGGCAGACTATTTTAAGAAACAGCTTACTCAATATAACCTCCCCTTTATATCGGTAAGTGGCCGCCCAGCGGAGCGATTAAAAAAAGCAGTATTTCACATAGACCAGTTACTAGCGGTTAAATAAAAAAAGGGGATAAAATCTGTTTTCTAGTCCAAGAAAATATTTATTTTTGCACGTGCTCAAAAGGGGTGCTCTAAATGAAGAGCTGAGATCATACCCTATGAACCTGGGCGGGTAATGCCGCCAAGGGAAGTAGATTTTATGTTTATTTTTTTAACCAGAATAGTTACCCTGTTATTCGCAAAATTAATTTTGAATGAGAATAGCTGTTTTTATTTTTAGTTGTTTAGTAGGATTTTCTTTTGGTCAAGCCCAAGAGGAACAAATCAAAGACTCACTTACATCAACGACCATTTCTTTAGAAGAGGTGAGTGTGGCAGGACTTCGGGCTAGTAAAGACCAGCCGGTTAGTTTTTCTGAAGTAACCAAAGAAGAACTTAAATCTCGTAATTTAGGGCAGGACCTACCTATTTTACTTAATTATTTACCCTCTATAGTCACCACCTCAGATGCTGGAGCAGGAATTGGATATACGGGAATTAGGGTAAGAGGAAGCGATGCTACACGCGTAAATGTTACCATTAATGGAATTCCCTATAACGATGCAGAATCCCAAGGGACTTTTTGGGTGAATTTACCCGATTTTGCTTCTTCAGTAGAAAGTATTCAACTGCAAAGAGGAGTAGGGACTTCTACCAATGGGTCTAGCGCCTTTGGTGCCAGTATAAACGTATTAACGAGTGGTGTTTCACCAGAAGCCTTTGCAGAAATCACCAATGGTGTAGGAAGTTTTGGAACCCTAAGGCATACCCTAAAGTTTTCTACTGGCCTTTTAAATGATCACATAGAAATCGCTGGCCGATTAGGTAAAATACAATCAGACGGATATATTGACCGTGCCCAGTCCGATTTAAAATCTTATTTTTTACAAGGGGTGTATCAGGACGAAAATACTTTAATCAAAGCCCTTACTTTTGGCGGTCATGAGGTAACCTATCAATCTTGGTTTGGTGTCGATCCATTTACCCTAGAAAATGATCGCACCTATAATTTTGCTGGAGAAATTTATGATGATAACGGAACCCTAACTGGGTACTACGAAAATCAGGAAGACAACTATAAGCAAGATCACTTTCAATTACATTGGAATCAGAGCTATGCGAATAACTGGTCTTCTTCTATTGGGCTTAATTACACCTATGGGCGCGGATTTTATGAAGAGTATAATAATGAGGCTAGTTTAGCGGAACTTCGTTTAAACGACGTTAGTCTAGGCGGTGCAACCCAAAGCACAACAGACCAAATAAGCCGCAAATGGTTAGATAATGATTTTTATGTGCTAACAGCAAATTTGCAATATCAAGGAGAGAAAAGTCAATGGGTATTTGGAGGCTTATATAGTTTATATGATGGGGATCATTTTGGCAATCTCATTTGGGCTAGATTTGCTAGTAACGCCCAACCTAATCATCGTTTCTACGAAAATAATGGAGAGAAAAAGGAAGCTTCTTTTTTTGGTAAACTTACTCATTCTCTTACCGATCAGCTTACCGCTTACGTAGATCTTCAGTACCGTCATATAGGGTATACTGCCCTAGGAACAGTAAACGAGTTAGGGACAATCAATATCGATGATCAATTTAATTTCTTTAATCCAAAACTTGGACTTACCTATCGCATAGATGAATCTACCCAAACCTACTTCTCTTATGCCAAAGCCCAACGCGAACCTAACCGCTCTGACTACGAAAATGGCACCCCTAAACCCGAAGTGCTCAACGACTTTCAAGCAGGAATCCGTCAACAAACTCAGCAGCTAAAATGGTCTGCAAATATTTATTATATGCGCTATAAAGATCAGCAGGTGTTAACTGGAGAATTAGATGATGTAGGTGCGCCTATTCGTCAAAATATTGGAGATAGTTACCGTTTTGGGATCGAGTTAGAAGGAAGCATTGCTTTATCTTCTCAATGGTTATGGCAACCTAACCTTACCGTAAGTCAAAACAAAAACCTAGATTTTAAGTTCGAAAGAGATGGCCAATTACGCAATTTAGGCGACACAGCTATTTCGTATTCACCTAACCTAATCGGAGGGAGTAATTTAATCTTCGCACCTTCCACACAATTTCAAGTAGGCTTACTCTCTAAATATGTAGGAGAGCAGTATTTAGGAAATATTGATGCACCGCTTTCTAAATTATCGTCGTATTTTATCAATGATTTAAATATTCAATGGCAGTTAGGTCCAAGAGATTGGGTAAAAGCGATTGATCTGTCTCTCTTGGTCAATAATTTATTCGATGTGTCATTTATTTCAAATGGATATTTTTATACCTATGATGATACCTGGTCTGTAGCTGGACAAACCACCACCATTGAAGGGGTAGGTTATTATCCTCAGGCAGGAACAAATTGGTTATTAGGAGCCACTTTCCGTTTCTAGTTTAATTAGAAATAACAAGAGAAGATCCTTGAGGACTGACTTGGTAATTAATGAGCGAATAAAAACGTTCACTATTGGAGGGGGGATTTAATAATTGTCCAGTAGCGAGGCTATATTGATAATCTTCACACCTGCAAACACTCAGCACTCCTTGGAGCTCGGTTTGGGAACAGTTATTCGGAAGGTGATTGGGACAGCTCGCTTCCCAAGCAAGATAGGTGCTTCCATTGAGGTTAAAAACCAGTATTCCATGATGACCGTATTGGGGGAGTAAAACAGAACCACCTGCATAACGCAGGTTATCATATTGGGGTAGGTTGAGGTTCACTGGGACAGAAAAACGAAGCTCGGGCAGAAAAGGATTTCTCTCTATGTTGTTTTTGCTGCACTGAAGGAATAACAAACAAAAGAACGTAAATACTATCTTTTTCCAAGCGAGTAAGGCAATCCTATTCATTTTTATATCTTTGTAAGACACCCTTCACTAATTTGAGAAGGGTTTTCTGTCTTAATAAACGAAAATATTATGAGTAAAGTATCTTATTACACCGAAGAGGGTCTAAAAAAACTGAGAGACGAGCTCAACCATTTAAAAGATGTTGAACGCCCCAAAGCTTCTCAAGCAATTGCAGAAGCCAGAGATAAAGGAGACCTAAGTGAAAATGCTGAATACGATGCAGCCAAAGAAGCCCAAGGATTATTGGAGCTTCGAATTTCTAAAATGGAAGAAACCCTTTCTAATGCTCGCCTAATTAATGAATCTGAATTGGACACTTCTAAGGTATTAGTGTTGTCTACTGTGGAGGTAAAAAATAAATCCAACGGCATGCAGATGACCTATACATTAGTGGCTCAGAGTGAAGCAGACTTAGCGGCAGGTAAGATATCTGTAGATTCACCCATTGGTAAAGGATTATTAGGAAAAAAAGTAGGTGAAGTGGCTCAAATTCAAGTTCCCAATGGAACCATAGAGTTAGAAATTTTAACCCTATCACGTTCCTAATGCCCACCATTTTCTCAAAAATTATTAGTGGAGAAATTCCTTGCTACAAGGTAGCAGAAGACGAACATCATCTGGCCTTCCTAGATATCAATCCCAATGCAGAAGGGCATACTCTTTGTGTTCCTAAACAAGAAACAGACAAGATTTTTGACCTTAGCGAAGAGGCCTATATCAACCTGATGACTTTTTCTAGAAGCGTAGCTTTAGCTATCCGTGCAACAATTCCCTGTCGAAGGGTAGGAATGACAGTCATCGGCTTAGAAGTTCCGCATGCCCATGTTCATCTTATTCCTTTGTCCGAAATGGCAGATGCCACTTTCGGAAGAAAATGTAGCCCAGATCCAGCAAAAATGAAAGAATTAGCCCAAGCTATCGGAGATCAATTTGCTAGTTCAATCTAGCCACTATTTGGGGAGTACAATTTCAAAAGTAGTCCCCACCCCCAGTTTAGAGCTTTTTACTTGGATCACCCCCTCATGGTAGTTTTTTATAATTCGCTTAGCCAGCGAAAGCCCAAGGCCCCAACCTCTACTTTTTGTCGTAAATCCTGGTTTAAAGACTTTTTTAATTAACTGAGGCGCAATCCCATTTCCCTCATCGGTAACCAATAGACTAATCTCTTTATTGCGGTTTTCCAGTTCAATGGTAAGCGTGCCAATCCCTTTCATGGCATCCAATCCATTTTTCACTAAGTTTTCTATGGTCCAACTCAATAAAGTGGCATTGATTGCCATATAAATAGGTGCCTTAGGGAGCGACATTTTCCATTGGATTTGTTTACCAGTTCTTTGTTGCAAGTAATGGACGGTGTTTTCTACCACGGCGACGATGTCTTTATCGGTTAGTTCGGGTAAAGATCCTATCTTAGAAAAACGTTCGGTAATCACTTCCAAACGTTCAATATCTTTTTGCATTTCTTCTATAGAGGCTGGAGCAATCTTTTGCTCCTTCAGCAGAGCAATCCAACCCATTAATGAGCTGAGGGGAGTACCAATTTGGTGGGCTGTTTCCTTGGCCATCCCTGCCCAAAGGCGATTTTGTTCGGCAGCCTTATTGGTTTGAAAAAAGAAATAAAGCAATCCTCCGAATAGAAAAATAATCAATAAAAGGGCAAGTGGGTAGTACTGTAGCTTAATCAAGAGCGGAGAATCTCCGTAATACAAAGTTTGGTTAATAATGTCTTTATAAACAATGGGGATAGGAGAATTTTCTTTTTTTAATTGATCGCGAAGTTCATAAAGTGCAATAGAGTCCGGATCGTTCTCTATGGACCATTCAATATTTTTTACATCTACAATCCGGTCCTTTTCATCTACCTGAATCATTGGGGTGACGCCAATTTTCTGAAGTACATCAAAAGCTAAATTCCCATATTCTCGACTTAGATCTGTGTTTTCAATGAGTTCTTGTTGTGCCGTTGCCCATAATTCCATTTTGGTGCGTTCCTCTTCCTTTAGCAATTGAAAAAGCACATTGGTGTTCCAAAGAATCAGGGCAACAATGGCAAAAGAACCATAGAGCCCCCAACTTTTCCATAAAGATTGAAAGTTTTGAAACACCACAAAAATCTTAACGTCCCAATTTACCGAATAATATTGAGTTTCTATGCTTTCTAACAAGCGCATAAGCGGTCTGTTTTTAATAGTTGGTGGCCTATTAAGAAGATCTTCCTCTATCCTGTGTACTCTTTCGTCATTTAAACGGGATTAATTTTGATGAATTGCTTATTTTTGGGCTGTTAAAAAACAATCTTATGGAAGTATCTGGTAAAATCAAATGGTTAGATGAAACCAAAACCTACGGGAGTAACGGATTTAGAAAACGCGAAGTAGTTGTGACTACAGAAGAACAATACCCACAACACATCTTGGTAGAGTTTGTACAAGATAAATGCGACCTGCTCAATAATTTTCAATTGGGTCAAGGCGTTAAAATTGGCATTAATCTAAGAGGACGAGAGTGGGTAAACCCACAGGGCGAAACCAAGTACTTCAATTCTGTTCAGGGTTGGCGTATAGAGGCACTGGCTGGGGCTGCTCCTTCGCAAGAAATGCCTCCAATGCCCCCGGCTTCTTCATTCGAAGCGGCACCAGAGCAAGACAATGAAGTAGAAGACGATTTACCATTTTAAGGCATCGGCATCTTAAATGCATAATTCTCAGTTGAATCTGTTGTCATTCAAAAATTATTGTAGTACATTTGCAGCCCCTTAGCAAAGGAATTTAAACGAGAAAAACAATTTATTGTGGATACACTAAGTTATAAAACCCAATCAGCCAACTCGGCAACCGTTGATAAACAATGGGTTGTTGTGGATGTAGCTGGTATGCCTTTAGGTAGAATGGCCTCAGAAGTGGCTAAACTCATTCGCGGGAAGCACAAACCTAATTTCACTCCTCACGTAGACTGTGGAGATAACGTAATTATTGTGAATGCGGAAAAAATTCAATTAAGCGGTGATAAGTGGAAATCAAAAATCTACTTACGTCACACGGGTTACCCAGGTGGACAACGCGCACTAAGTGCAGAGCAGTTGTACGCAAAGAGTCCTTCTCGTTTAGTTGAAAACGCAGTTCGCGGAATGCTACCTAAGAACAAATTAGGTGCTGCCTTATTCAAAAATCTAAAAGTATTTAATGGTGCAGAGCATACTCATGCTGGTTTAAATCCCACCACAATAGAACTTAATAAATTCAACTAATGGAAGTAATACACACCATCGGTCGTCGTAAAACCTCAGTAGCACGTATTTTCGTCTCAGAAGGAAAAGGAAACATCACAGTAAACAAGAAAGTTTACAGTGAATATTTTCCTACCACAACTTTACAGTACAAAGTCGTTCAACCTTTAGCCTTAACAGGAACCGAAGGTAACTACGATATTAAAGTTACTGTTGTAGGAGGAGGAACTAACGGACAAGCAGAGGCAGTTCGCCTTGCTGTTTCTCGTGCACTATGTCAAATCAATGAAGAACATCGTTCGGTTCTAAAACCAGAAGGATTACTTACACGTGACCCAAGAATGGTGGAACGTAAGAAGTTCGGACAGAAGAAAGCACGTAAGAAATTCCAGTTCTCTAAACGTTAATCAATTTTTACTTCTTTTCGAAAAAAGAAGTTGTTCATTTATATTTCAACCCGTTGCCCACTCAGCTTGCTGAGAATTAGTTTAGCATCTAAATTGAAAAGGCTCTTTACAGACCACTTATCAATTGCTAACTACGGAACGTAAACTAACACACAATGGCAAACACTAACGTAAAAGACCTGCTAGACGCAGGCGTACACTTCGGTCACTTAACCCGAAAATGGAACCCAAACATGGCGCCTTACATTTATATGGAGCGCAATGGTATTCACATCATCAACCTCTACAAAACTGCAGCTAAAGTAGATGAAGCAGCAGAGGCGATGAAAAAGATTGCGGCTTCTGGTCGTAAAATTTTATTTGTAGCCACAAAAAAACAAGCCAAAGACATTGTAGCAGCCAAAGCTTCTGCCGCAAAAATGCCTTACATTACAGAGCGTTGGCCTGGTGGAATGCTTACCAATTTTGTAACGATTCGTAAAGCAGTTAAAAAAATGACGGCGATCGATCGTATGAAAAAAGATGGGACTTTTGAAACCCTATCTAAAAAAGAACGTCTTCAAGTAGACCGTCAACGTGCTAAACTAGAAAAGAACTTAGGTTCAATTTCAGACATGACACGTTTACCTGGGGCTATCTTTATTGTAGACATTAAGCGTGAGCACATTGCCATCAAAGAAGCTCAAAAATTAAAGATTCCAATCTTTGCTATGGTAGACACAAACTCTGATCCACGTGATGTTGACTTTGTGATCCCTGCCAACGATGATGCGTCTAAATCTATCGATAAAATCTTAGGGATTGTTACAGAGGCCGTTAGTGAAGGTCTTTCTACGCGAGCTTCAGAAAAAGAAGCCGCTAACAAAGGACAAGAACCTCAAGCAGAATCTCCTGCTCCAGCAGAAACAGCAGCTCCAGAAGCTCCTGCCACTGAAGCAAAAGAAGAAGCGACAGACGCTAAAGCATAATTTAATTATTTCTAAGTATACCCATAGCAAAAGCGCGAATTCCTTTAGTTTTCTCGCTTTTGCCTTTTAAAACCAACCCTATGAAAATTACTGCATCAGAAGTAAATAAACTCCGTCAGGCCACAGGTGCTGGAATGATGGATTGTAAAAAAGCCCTCGTAGAGGCAGAAGGAGATTTTGACAAAGCGGTTGAAAATCTTCGCAAAAAAGGACAAAAAGTAGCCGCAAACCGTGCGGATCGTGACTCCGCCGAAGGCGCAGTTTTAGCGAAAGTAAATGCAGATAACACTGCCGGTGTAGTGGTTTCTGTAAACTGTGAAACAGACTTTGTAGCTAAAAATGATAGTTACCTAGCCTTAGCTAATAAAATTTTAGACTTGGCAATTGATAAAACCAGTCTTGAAGATCTTTTAGCGGCTGATTTCGGTGGTTTAACTGTAGCAGAAAAGTTAACAGAGCAAACAGGTGTCATCGGTGAGAAAATTGAAATCGGTGGTTTCAAGCGCGTAGAGGCTCCTTTTGTAGGTCACTATATCCATGCGGGTAACAAAATTGCCACTTTAGTAGGTCTTTCTGCCGCTGTAGACGGAGCCGCTGAGGCTGCTAAGAATGTGGCTATGCAAGCTGCAGCAATGAATCCAATCGCCTTAAATGAAGATGGCGTGGATGCGACTGTAATAGAAAAAGAAATTGAAATTGCCAAAGACCAACTACGTCAAGAAGGCAAGCCAGAAGCCATGCTAGATAATATTGCTAAAGGTAAGATTAAGCGTTTCTTTAAAGATAACACTTTAGTAAATCAAGCCTTTATTAAAGACGCTAAACAAAGTGTAGCTCAATATGTAAAATCGGTAGACAGTGACTTAACGGTTACAGATTTTGCTAGATTAGCTTTAGTATAATTTTAATCAATTCTTATTTTTAAAAGCCTGTGTATTACACAGGCTTTTTTTTGTAGTTCATTTTTCAGTATCATCTGGTATTTCGAATTAGGTCAATGCTTACTAGAGGATGACCTTAATATTCATTTTGTCTTGAAACAAAACGAATCAAAAATTCAATGCCGCCGATTTATGAATAAACTGGGATCCCCCTATGGTATCCCGCAATAAAAGAAAATCTGTTTGAGTGAGCGTAGCGACGGAGTTCTTTTCTTTAAAAAAATCAATGTATCGCAGAGCAAAAATGGTGCTCCGCGGTTTACCTGGGCACCTCTATAATGTGTTTAACCAATTGCAGATATGGACCAAATACAGATGGAGAAAAGAAATGAAGACGCTTAAGGCCAGTCCCTTTATCGAAGGGCATTTTGCCAACCACCAAATAGCCGTCCATTTTGATTTCTTAAGCGATTTTCCCACCCGTTATTCCGCTTAATTAATCACAGTTATGTGGATTTAGAAAAAATTGATTTTTCTTTTGATTATATCCAAGTCAAGTTGATGGATAATGAGGTTCGTTTAAAAATTCAGGAGGAACTAGCAGAGATCCCCGCTAGGGTAGAAAAAGAATATTTTGGTCGACTCCAACGGGTTCATATGATCACCGAATTATACTACGGAAAAATACATTTGAAAACCAACAGAGAAACCGCACACCACCTAGATACTTTGGTTAAAAACTCAAGTATCAAAGGGGTGGTTAAGTTACATAAAGACAAAACATGGCATTATATTTTTGATCACCATGATGTTCCTTTTGCCATGCGTATAGAACCTATAGACGAGTTCAAAGCATAGCCTCATAGTATGCACCTTTTTGTGCGCTCGTGGATAAAAAAACAGCACTTTTTTTAATGGGCTTCTAGCCAGTTATCTCCAATGCCTACATCTACCGTAAGCGGAACACTTAACTTAAAGGCGTTTTCCATTTCATTTTTCACCATTGCTGAAAGGGCATCAACTTCTGATTTGGGAACATCAAAAACCAGTTCATCATGCACCTGTAGGAGCAATTTACTCGCCCAGTTTTCTTGGGTAAGCCGTTGGTGGATATTGATCATGGCTAATTTAATAATGTCCGCCGCACTTCCTTGGATAGGGGCATTTACGGCATTGCGCTCTGCTGCACCACGGACGATGGCATTCTGAGAGTTAATATCTTTAAGGTAACGGCGTCTTCCCAATACTGTTTCTACATAGCCATTTTCGCGGGCAAACTCTACCTGATCGGCCATATAAGCCCGTAACTTTGGGTAGGTGGCGTAATAGGCTTCTATAAGTGCTTTGGCTTCGGTACGGTTTAGGTTGGTTTGCTGGCTAAGGCCAAAAGCAGAAACCCCATATACAATTCCGAAGTTAACCGTTTTGGCATTGGAACGCTGCTCTCTACTGACTTCGGTAAGGGGAACACCAAACACCTTGGCGGCCGTGGCTGCGTGGATATCTTCTCCTTTTTGGAAGGCCTCTACCATAGCAGGGTCCTCGCTTAGGGCGGCAATGATTCGTAATTCTATTTGCGAATAATCTGCCGCTAACAACACATGGTCTTGGTCTCTTGGGATAAAGGCTTTTCTAACTTCTTGACCCCGCGGGGTTCTAATGGGGATGTTTTGTAAGTTAGGTTGGTTAGAGCTTAGTCGACCTGTGGCTGCTACTGCTTGGTTGTAGACCGTGTGTACCCGCCCAGTCTTGGGGTTAATTTCTTCGGGCAGTGCTTTGACATAGGTGTTTTGCAATTTAACAAGTGAACGCCAATTCATAATGTCTGCGACGATGGGGTGGTCTTTGGCCAAGCCACTAAGCACATCCTCTGAAGTAGCGTATTGCCCAGTCTTAGTTTTTTTGGGTTTGTCGATTAGTTTTAGTTTTTCAAATAGTATAGGGCCTAATTGCTTGGGAGAAGCTAAATTAAACGTTTCCCCAGCCTGTGTGTAAATACGGGCTTCTAGTTCATCGATTTCTGTACCCAGTGTAGTGGCTAGCTTATTTAAAAACGCAGTGTCTAATTGAATCCCCTCTTGTTCCATGGCACTTAGCACCGTTACCAAGGGAAGTTCTACTTGCTGGAAAAGGGAGGCGTTTTCTGCTGCGGCCAGCTCTAGATCGAAATATTGTTTTAGTTGCAGGGTAATGTCCGCATCCTCTACCGCATATTCGGTTTGCTGATCTAGCGGCACATCGCGCATGGACCCTTGGTTTTTGCCTTTCTTCCCAATGAGGTCTGTAATGGGTTGGGGTTCGTAATTTAAATAATTACTCGCTAGGACATCCATTCCGTGGCGTCGATCTGGATTGATGATATAATGAGCAATCATGGTGTCATATAGCGGGCCAACGACTTGCACCCCGTAGTTAGACAAAACTTTGAGGTCGTACTTAAGGTTGTGCCCAATCTTTTCTATTTGTGGGTGACTAAAAAACGGTTGTAATTGTGCCATTAACTGCAGGGCTTCTTCCTTTTCTTTGGCCACCGGTAGGTAGTAACCCGTTCCCGGTGCCCAGCTGAAAGCGATACCCACCAATTCTGCCTCTAGTGCTTTTAGGGAGGTGGTTTCGGTATCAAAACACACCGATTTTTGCTGTAGCAGTTGCTGTACAAATAGCTTAACCCCTAAGGGGGTATGAATTAACTGATAGTGATGTGGCTGATTAGATAAGTTCTTTTGGGTACTAAGATCGGCGGTCTCTGTGTTTCCCGCTCCTGCAGAAAAAAGATCCATCTGTCCTCCTGTAGCTGGGGAAGAGACGGCTGTGTCTTTTTCCTTTGTAGCGGTGGTTTCTGCCGGAGCTTGACCAAATATTTTTTGCAAGTTTTCTTTCATCCGACGGAACTCTAATTCGTCGAACAGGCTCCCAACAGCAGTGAAATCTGGATCTGTCAGTTGGTATTGGTCTGCTTGGAATTCTACGGGAACATCTAAGATGATTTTAGCAAGTTCTTTGGATAGTAGGCCTAGCTCTTTGTTGGCTTCTACCTTTTCTTTCATTTTGCCTTTCAGCTCGTGGGTATGGGCCAAAAGCCCTTCCATACTGCCATAGGCTTTTAGGAATTTTTTGGCTGTTTTATCGCCCACTCCAGGGAGACCGGGGATGTTATCTACGGCGTCGCCCATCATTCCTAGGTAATCGATGACCTGGTGCGGGTGATCAATTTCAAACTTAGCCTGTACCTCTGGAATCCCCCATATTTCTATGCCATTGCCCATTCTGGCAGGGCGGTACATGAATATATTTTCTGAGACCAGCTGCGCAAAATCCTTGTCGGGAGTCACCATATAGGTCTGAAACCCTTCTTTTTCTGCCTGTTTAGCCAAGGTGCCAATGATGTCATCGGCTTCATAGCCCGCCAATTCTACCACCGGTATATGCATGCTTTTTAATATTTCCTGAATGTAGGGAACGGCAATTGAAATGGCTTCTGGGGTTTCATCGCGGTTGGCTTTGTAATCTTGAAACATCTCTGTTCGTGATGCCGAGCCCCCTTTGTCGAAACACACCGCCAAATGATCTGGGCGTTCACGTTTTATAACATCCAGTAAAGAATTCATAAATCCAAAAACCGCAGAAGTGTCTACCCCTTGTGAATTAATACGTGGATTTTTTATAAAGGCATAATACCCTCTAAAAATAAGGGCAAAAGCATCGAGCAAAAAGAGACGTTTGGGTTGTGACATAAACAGTGATTTTGAAACGACAAGATAGGGAATCCTGTTAATTCTTAATGACCCATTAACCATTAACCATTATTCTTTTTGCAGGACGAATGTAAAAGGTTTTTAACCCTTTTTGGTGAATGTGCTAGTTGGCGCATTGAAAAAAAAAGGAAGGCGATTCCTTAAAAAACAATAAACAGCTTTTTGTCGTTGACGAATTTTTAATTCTTAATTGAATGGGTTACAATTCTTAATCCCTAATTTTGTGCTATGGGCCAATCTTTATTAGCAACGATTTATCAGCCGAGTGATTTCAGGTCTTTTGACCTGCCTGCTTTGGTACAGCTAGCAGATGAATTACGCTTGGCCATTATTGAAATTGTCGCCAAACGAGAAGGACATTTAGGGGCCAGTTTGGGCGTGGTGGAGCTAACCGTGGCTTTGCATTATGTATTTTAGACGCCCGAAGTTCCTTTGATTTGGGATGTGGGCCACCAAGCTTATGGCCATAAAATCCTCACAGGTCGTAGAAAAGATTTTGATCGTTTACGCCAATGGGAGGGGATTAGTGGTTTTCCGAAAAGAGAGGAAAGTCCCTATGACACCTTTGGCACCGGACATTCTTCTACTTCTCTTTCTGCAATTTTAGGGATGGCTTTGGCGGCACAACGCCTAGGAGATGATAGTCCGCACCTTGCCGTGATAGGAGACGCCTCTATCGCTAGCGGAATGGCTTTTGAAGCACTGAATCATTTGGGAACTACCCAAGCCAATGTGTTGATTATACTAAATGATAACGCCATGGGGATTGACCCCAGTGTGGGTGCATTGAAATCTTTTTTTCAAAAAGAAAAAGGAGACATAGCCCAATTTTTTGCCGCGCTTAACTTGGCTTATGAGGGGCCGATGGATGGCCATGACCTGCCACTGCTCTTAAGCACCCTAGCTACCCAAAAAGACAAAAAGGGGCCACGGGTTTTACATATCAGAACCACTAAAGGAAAAGGTTTTCCTTGGGCCGAACAAAACCAGGTACAAGCGCATGCTCCCGGAAAGTTTGATCCCCTTACCGGGAAACTAAACCCCGCTACCCCAGACCAACAGGTTAAATTCCAGGATGTGGTAGGGAAAACCCTACAGGAACTTTTTACCCAAAATAATACCCTAATGGCGATTACCCCCGCTATGCCTACCGGGAGTGGATTGGTGAACCTGATGCGTGCTTTCCCCGATCGTTGTTTAGATGTGGGGATTGCAGAACAGCACGCAGTGACTTTAGCTGCCGGGATGGCCACGGCAGGGTTTACTCCTTTTTGTGTGATTTATGCCACTTTTTTACAACGGGCGTTGGACCAGGTGATGCACGATGTAGCGCTTCAGAATTTGGGGGTGGTTTTTTGTATTGACCGAGCAGGTTTGGTAGGCCACGATGGTGCTACACACCACGGTTTATATGACCTGCCTTTTCTTAGAAGCCTGCCGAATATGACCCTTTTAGCTCCTAGAGATGAACTGCAATTGCGGCAACAACTTTATACCTTAAGCCAACAGCCCCCTGCAGGCCCGGTGGCAATAAGGTATCCCAGAGGATACGGGGTTTTAGCAGATTGGGAGCTCCCTTTTGAAGAGGTTTCCCTTACCCAAGGGACCTGTTTAAGAGCAGGAAACGAACTGGCTATATTGTCTGTAGGAACCTTAGCGACCCCCGTAGCAGAGGCCTGTAATGTGTTGGAGCGTCACGCGTTGGCACACTACGATCTAGGATGTATAAAACCCTTGGATGCAAATTTATTACACCGGGTTTTTTCTGCCCATAAAAAAATTCTTGTGGTCGAGGAAAACTGCCTAGTAGGGGTGCGGGTTCTGCGGTATTAGAGTGGGCAAATAGCCACGGTTATACCCAAACCATTACACTGCTGGGGATACCCGATGTGTATGTAGGCCATGGTGCCACCCAAGTGATTAAGCAAAACATGGGCTTAACCACCACCGCTTTGATCGATAAAATACGTACGCTTTTAATCTCCTAAAATGGAACTAGACCCTCGTTACTTTATGCAGCAAGCCTTGGTAGAAGCCCAAAAAGCCTATGACCTAGGTGAGGTGCCTGTAGGAGCAGTGGTGGTTATTGATCAGCGTATTATTGCCAGAGCCCATAACCTGACCGAACGATTAAACGATGTAACTGCTCATGCAGAAATGCAAGCCATTACTTCTGCTGCTCATTTCTTGGGAGGTAAATACCTAAAAGGCTGTTCGCTTTATGTAACCCTAGAGCCCTGTGTAATGTGTATGGGAGCCCTATATTGGAGTCAGTTAGACCGTGTCATTTTTGGGGCTGCAGACGAAAGTCGTGGTTTTGCCGCAAAAGGAGTGGAAGCACATCCTAAGACAAGTATTCAGGGAGGGGTAATGGCGGAGGAAGCCAAAGAGCTAATGCAACAATTTTTCCGCCAGAAAAGATAAAAGCACGCCGAAGCGTGCTTTTGTAATCAAAATAAAATGATGCTTTTTATAGGCGTTGCACTTGAACTGCTACTTTTCCTTTTTTGCCGTCTTCTTCTACGTATTCTACTTTGTCACCCTCATTAAGGTCTTCGCCATTGAGAGATGTTGCATGAACGAAGATATCTTCGCCTGTCTCGTCGTTAGTGATAAATCCATATCCCTTCGAACCAATAAAAAATTTAACTGTACCTGTCATAAAATGTATTAATAAAGTACAAAAGTACGCTAAACTTTTTTAGAGGCAGCTGAAAGTAGGCTAAATTAATTCTAAAAATTATTGATTTTCAGACTTTTTAGTCTTTTCATTTCGCATTTTAGCGAAATTTTCATCTGTAAGTGTGTAATCTGATAATTTTTTCCCATTCCAGCGGTGAAATAAAAAAATGGGGAGATAAATAAAAGTGAGTCCTAGGACCGTAAAACCTATCCATTTTTCCCCTCCCGAATAATCAACAGCCTGCTTGTGGTAAAAACCATAAAAGAGGCTGATCATTAACCCCCAAAAAAGGATATTTAGCAGCACACGCATCTTAGGATTCTTTCTTAGATAGGTTGAGGTTGAGTTCTTCTAACTGTTCTTTAGCGATGGGCGCAGGAGCATCGATCATTAAATCGCGGCCACTGTTATTTTTTGGGAAAGCGATAAAATCTCTAATGGTTTCTTGTCCTCCTAGGATGGCTACAAGTCGATCTAAACCGAGGGCAATACCGCCATGTGGTGGCGCTCCGTACTGAAACGCTTCCATAAGGAATCCAAATTGTGCTTGCGCTTCTTCGGGTGTAAATCCTAGCAGATCGAACATTTTTTCTTGGGTAGCGGCATCGTGAATACGAATAGAACCTCCTCCTATTTCATTTCCGTTTAAGACCAAATCATAGGCATTGGCATTTACAGCCGCTGGATTTTTGGCTAGTAAATCTAGTTGCTCTGGCTTAGGAGCGGTAAATGGATGGTGGATTGCGTGGTAGCGTTGGCTGTCTTCGTCCCATTCTAATAGGGGGAAGTCTACTACCCAAAGGGGCGCAAATTCATTGGGGTTACGAAGTCCTAATTTTTCTGCTAGTTCCATGCGGAGGGCAGAGAGTTGGGTTCTGGTGGTAGCGGTGTCTCCGGCCATGACCAAGATAAGATCCCCAGCTTGGGCTCCGGTAGCTTCGGCCCATTGACCTAGATCTGCTGCTCCATAAAATTTATCGACAGAGGATTTGTAGCTCCCATCTTCATTACACTTAACCCATACCAAGCCATTGGCTCCGATTTGGGGTCGTTTAACCCAGTCGATGAGCTTGTCTATGTGCTTACGGGTATAACTGGCCGCCCCAGGGACTGCAATACCTACAATAAGTTCTTGCTGATCGAAGACATTAAAGCCTTTGTTTTTGGCTAGGTCATTGAGTTCGGCAAACGCCATACCAAAACGAATGTCTGGTTTGTCATTCCCATATTTTTTCATGGCCTCTGCATAGGTCATGCGCGGAAAATCCGCTACAGTTATGCCTTTAATTTCCTGGAGTAGGTGTTTTAGTAAGCCTTCGAATTGTTGTAAAATATCTTCTTGGGTTACAAAGGTCATTTCACAATCGATCTGTGTAAACTCTGGCTGACGGTCTGCACGTAGGTCTTCATCTCTAAAGCATTTTACGATTTGAAAATATTTGTCTATTCCACCGACCATAAGCAGTTGCTTAAAAGTTTGTGGGGATTGAGGTAAGGCATAAAATTGCCCTTCATTCATACGCGATGGGACAACGAAATCTCTTGCTCCTTCGGGGGTAGACTTAATGAGATAGGGGTTTCTACGTCGATAAAATCATGGGCGGATAAGTAATTGCGAATGGCCAAGCTGACAGCAGAACGGAAGACCAAGTTTTCCCTTACGGGTGTTCTTCGGATATCTAAATAACGATACTGCATGCGCAGCTCTTCGCCTCCGTCTGTTTCATCTTCGATGGTAAATGGAGGGGTTTTTGCGGCATTTAATAAGACCAACGAATGGGCGAGAATTTCAATCTCCCCAGTAGGGAGTTTAGGGTTTTTAGACTCACGCTCTATGACGGTTCCAGTTACTTGAATGACAAACTCTCTTCCGAGTTGCTGTGCTTTTTCAAAAACCTCTTTGGGGGTGCGCTCTTCGTCAAATATAATTTGTGTAATTCCATAGCGATCACGAAGATCAACCCAAAGCATAAAGCCTTTGTTTCTGGTTTTCTGTACCCACCCTGCTAAGGTGACCTCTTCTCCAAGTTGTTTAAGGGTCAGCGCCCCACAATGATTCGTTCTAAGCATATTTTTGTCTTCTTTCGCAAAGGTATTAAGTTCTTTATTTACTCTAGTGTTTTGGCAGCGAACTTATTTTAAAATTTTTAATTTTTGCGTATCCCTAAAAAGTTCACATGAGTGTAGACCAGGGTTATTTATTTTTCCAACGATTGATTTTTAATTTTAACCTATAGATAAGGTAGAAACAAGCGGGTACAATCACCAAAGTAAGGAAGGTAGCAAAGCTTAATCCAAAAATAACGGTCCAGGCTAAAGGCCCCCAGAAGATGACATTATCTCCACCAACATAGATGTTGGCATCCCAATCCGTAATTAGTGTCATGAAATTAATATTAAGCCCCGTAGCCAGCGGAATTAATCCTAAGATGGTGGTAATGGCGGTAAGAAGTACAGGTCGTAAACGAGCTGCTCCTCCTAAAACAATGGCCTCCCTAGCTTCTAATCTGGGTAACATTTGATCGAAAGGGATTCCTAGCTCTTCCTTTTTTCGGGCAATTAATAGTTGGGTGTAATCGATCAACACCACCCCGTTATTTACTACAATCCCAGACAAAGAAATGATTCCCATCATGGTCATCATAATTACAAAAGGCATTCTGAAAATGCTTATCCCATAGAGTACCCCGGTAAAACTTAAGAATATAGAAAGTAATATAATCAGTGGGTTGGAGATGGAGTTAAATTGTAGCACCAATAAAAACAAGATCATTCCTAGGGCCGTTCCTAAGGCGCCAAGTAAGAAATTCATATTTTTTTCTTGCTCGGCTACTTCTCCTGTAAAGGCGTATTCTACGCCTCTTGGGAATCCATTAAACCCTTCTAAACTTTCTTTTACATGGTCGACTACTTCATTGGCATTATACCCAGCTAAAACGGCAGAGTAAACAGTGACTACACGGCGTAACTCTTTGTGTTTTATGGCACTAAATGAAGTGGCATTGTCCACGGATACCATGGCACTAATCGGAATTTCTTTAATGCGGCCAGAGGCTTGGTCCCTAAAGACAATGTATTGATCTAACAATACCGCTTTATCATTTCTATCTTCTTGATCAAAACGCACATTGATGTCGTAGTCTTCACCGTCCTTTTTGTAAATCCCTGCTTTTTCTCCAAACAAAGCTCGGCGAAGTTGCTGTCCAATTTGTCCAGCCGCAACCCCTAAGCTACCCGATTTTCTTCGGTCGATATTGATTTCTAAACCAGGCTTACTTTTATTAACATCTACTTTGATTTCTTCTACACCTGGAATACTTTCTTTGGTAAGGAAGAATTTAAGTTGTTGGGCCACTTGAATAAGCTCATTGTAATCTTCTCCAGAAACCTCGATATTAACCGGATACCCTGCTGGGGGTCCAGAGGCTTCCTTTTCTACAGATATAGAAACGCCTGCATACTTTCCTTTAAGCCGCTCCTGAATTTCTTGTCGCATACGTTCGCTAGAGAATCCTCGGCGGTATTTAAATTCCGCCATGGTTAAGGTGATTTTAGCTTTGTGCGGCATGTCTTGATCTCCCCCTTTATCGGTCTCTGGGTTTTGTGCACCTAAACCAACCATGGTGACATTAGAGTCAATCATAAAGTTTTCTCCTTTGTCTAGGTATTTGGGTTGATTAATGACCTCGCTAACTTCTAGCTCAATTCGCTTAGCGATCTGATTGGTTTTATCGATGGCTGTTCCTTCTGGATATTCGATATATACAAAAATCTGCTGAGGTTGATTTTCTGGGAAGAATTCCACCTTGGGTGCAGCAAGGCCTAGGATAATAAAGGAAGAAAACAACAAGCCGATGGTTCCAAAAAGGAACATATAAGGGGTGCGTCCGGTTAAGGCAAAACGCAAGATACGGGTGTATCTTTTTTCTAGTTTTACCAGCGTAATTTCTTGGAAATAGGTGGCCCATTTTTTGATGAAAAACTTGTAGGTCCAAAACAAAAGGGTGGTCAGAAGCATTAAAGTTCCTAATCCGCGAAGGGTACCTTCATTAAAAATAAGCAGGGTGCCTAATCCACCTAAAATAAAGGTGAGCCTCCACAAGCTTTTTTGACTAATCTCTCGGTCCTCTATTTCCATAAATTTAGAAACCAGCATGGAGTTGAAAAAGATAGCCACAATAAGAGAAGACCCTAAAACGATGGATAGGGTAATGGGAAAGAAAATCATAAACTCCCCAATGGTCCCTGGCCAAAAGCCAAGCGGCACAAAAGCGGCAATGGTGGTTGCGGTAGAAATGATAATGGGATAAGCAATCTCCCCAATTCCTTTTTTGGCAGCCTCTATCGAGGACATACCTTCTTTTTCCATTAAACGGAAGGCGTTTTCGACCACCACAATACCATTATCGACCAACATTCCTAGTCCCATGATTAATCCAAAAAGAACCATGGTGTTAATGGTTTGACCTAAAAATCCGAGGATCATAAAGGACATAAACATCGACATGGGAATTGCAAAACCGACAAATAAGGCGTTGCGGAATCCTAGGAAAAACATTAGTACCGTAATCACTAAGAGTACTCCAAAAACAATATTATTGGCTAAATCACTTACCAAGTTTTTGGTTGCGTTAGATTGATCGTTAGAGATATCTACTTCAATCACAGATGGGAAATCGTTATGCTGCACATCTTTTACAATGGCGCGAATCTTTTCGACGGTTTTGATTAAGTTTTTACCACTACGCTTTTTAATGTCTAACACCAGTGCACTTTTTCCGCTAGAGCGAGCAAAGGAGTTTTTCTCTTTTTCTTTGAAGGTAATGGTGGCGATATCCCCCATGTAGACCGTACCGTTTTGATTTTTAATCACAAACTGTTCTAGGTCCTCTGGGCGTTCAATTTCTCCGATAACTCTGAGGTTTCTTCGTAGACCATTGCCTTCTATGTTTCCTGCAGAAACCGTGCTGTTTCCACGCGCAATCGCATTGATTACGTCATTAAAGGAAATGGTCGCTGCATTCATTTTTAACAGATCCAAAGACACTTCTATTTCAAAGTCCTGTACCCCGCGTAGGGCTACTTCTTTGATCTCGGACATTTGTTCTATTTTGTCTTGTAGGAATTCTCCATAGCCTTTCATTTCGGCTACAGGAAGATCGCCACTTAGACCAATGTTTAGGATGGGGATTTCTTCTGAAAGGCTAAATTCAAAAGCAGTAGGCTCTACTTTTGCATTATTAAAAGTAGGCCAATCTGCACTTGAGGTAACCGCATCTATTTTATCTTTTACCTTGATCTTAGCACTTTCTTTGGTGATATTTTCATCGAACTCTACCGTAATCAGAGAAAAGTTCTCTAGCGATGTAGATTCTATACTCACCAAGTTAGAGACTCCTTTGAGCTCTTCCTCTAAGGGGTCTGTAATTAGCCGTTCGATATCCTCTGCGGTATTTCCAGGATAAAGCGAGCTGACAAAAACCTGATTGGTGTTGATCTCCGGATAGTTTTCGCGAGGTAAATTTAGGTAGGAGGAAATACCTAAAATAAAAAACAACCCAATAACTACATAGATAACCGTACTGTGATCAATGGCCCAAGACGAAAGAGAAAATTCTTTAAGTTGTGAAGATTTTTTCATGAATAAACGGGATTAGGGTTGAATGATTTTGACCAATTGCTGATCTTTTACTAGGCGAATGCCTTCTTCTACCAATTGATCTCCTTCACTTAAACCTGCTATAATTTCTGTTTGGTTATTAGAAGATTTTCCTGTTTTTACAAAGGTTTTTACCGCGCGATACATTTCTTTTTGAGCGTCTACAACTTCTAGTTTAAACACGTAGTTTTTTCCTGCTTGATCTTCTAAAATATCTTTAGAGGGAACCAGAATCGCCGTGGGATTTTGGTAATCGTTGACTTCTAACTTAACGGTCATATTCGGTTTTAGGGTTCCTTTGGGGTTGTCTAAGGCTATTTCGATCCGGAAAGAACGGTTGTTGGGGTTGATAAAATTACCCACCGATTGAATTTGGGCATTTCTTTTTTCTCCAATGACTGGAATGGTTAAAGATACATTTGTGTTGGCTTGGATATTGGGGAGGTGTATCTCTGGAATATCTGCCGTTACTTTCATTTGGTCTAAATTGATTAGGCGGAGGATAGGGGTAACTCCCGGCAACATATTGCTTCCTTCATCTGCGATGAGGTGATCTACTTTACCATCAAAAGAAGCAACTACGCGGCTTTTAGCCACTTGATCTTCCATTTGATTAATACTTTTCTTTAAACTTTCGTACTGTGTCTTGGCCTGTAAAAATTGAATTTCCGAGCCAATCTTTTGTTGCCATAAACGCTCTTGACGCTCATAAGTGGTTTTAGCAAGTTTTAGTTGAATGTTTAGTTGTTCTAATTGATCTGTTAATCCACTATCTGTTAAACTGGCTAGGAGGTCTCCCTTGTTTACTTTTTGTCCTTCTTTAACATGAATCTTTTTGAGTAAGCCAGGAAGCTCTGGGTATATCACAATATTTTTATCTGTTTCTAAGGTTCCTTGGAAACTGACATAGTGATTGTAATTAACCGTTTTCATGTCTAAAGCCGTTACCAATAAAAACTTTTGCTCTGTATCGATGTTTTGAATGGCTTCATTAAGCTGATTCAATTCAACCTGAAGGCCATTGAGGGATTTTACGACCTCTGCCTTTTTTGTTTGAATGGTGCTAAGCTCTCCTGCTGCAATAATGTCTGCAGTAGTTTGTTTTTTGGTCGTGCTACAATGTAACAAAAAGAAGCTGCTTGTGAGTAAAAGTAATTTTTTCATAGTTCGATTATTGTGCATTATTGATCAGGATATCTAGGTGGGTTTTCTCTACGATTAATTGTTTCATACTTTGAATATGATTTTGTTGGGCTTGGTAGAGTTGTAATTGGGCTTGTCTCAGTTCGAAACTGCTGTTTAAGCCCTCAAAAAACTTGGTGTTATTTTTATCGGCAATTCTTTCTGCTAGGGCAAGACGCTCCCGCGAGGTAGCCAGATTTTCTTTGGCGAGGCTTACTTTATTTTTTGCATTTTGCCAGGCTACAAATACTTGTGATTTTACCTCTATTAACTCTGTTTCTGCCTGCAGTAGACTTAATTTGGCTTTCTGTGAGCCTGCTGCTCTCCCGAATGAACTGAAAACAGGAATGCGTAAACGCAGTCCAAAAGAGGCCGAGCCAAACCATTTTTGATCGCGATCGGTAAAAGTGAATTCATTGCTGTTTCCCATATAACTTCCATTGAGAAAAGCAGTAAAGGAAGGAAGACCTTTGGCTTTTTCTAAGCGATATAAAAAGGTTTCTTGGGTGACGTTGTTTTGTGCCAAACGGATGTCAATGTTATTCGCGTAGTCCTTGGTGTTATCACCGCCTAATAAATACCTCATGGTAATTTCTTCTAGCGACTCTGAGAGTGCAGGATTTTCTATAATATCAATGCCCAAGAGTAGTTTAAAAACATTATCTGCCAATAAAACTCCTTTTTCTGCAAAACGGATTTGTGCGTTGAGGTCTGCAAGGGTCAGTCGCAATTGTTCTACCGATTCCTCTTCGGCAAAACCATTGCGGTATAACTGATGTACCTCCTCTATGTTTTTGTTTAGTGCAAGGGCATTATCTTCTAATACCTGAAGGCTTTTTCTAGCCACCAATACATTGATGTAGGAAGTGATGACTGCTTTTTTAATTTCTAATTGGGTCTTTTCTAGAACATTTTCTGCGGTTTCTATATAGTGTCGTATCCCTTGAACTCCAATAACATAAGTCCCATCGAAAAGCAATTGACTTAGCTCAACACTTCCCATGGCGGTTTGCTGTGTTCCAAAAGTTATTTCGGAAAACTCTCCTTCATTTCCTCCAAAAAACTGTGCAGGAATTAAGGACACAGGTTGTTCAATAAAATTTTGATACATCATATTGGCATTGATTTGTGGGAAACCAATAGAAATGGTACGCCACTTTTCTTTATGGGCCTTCTGTAATTCTATGGATGCACGTTGGAGGGTTCTGTTGTAGTTCATTCCCCATTCAACCGCTTCTTGAAGTGAAAAAGAAGTGGGAATTTCTTGCGCTCCTAGGCTTGTTGAACAAACGGTCAGGAGGAGTAAGAGGAGGTGTTTTTTCATTCGTTGATAATTGTGTAGCTTTTTGTTCATAGGTAAGATTTATTTTGATTTGGATGATAAATTCAGTTCTGTTTTGGCGATAAACTCATTGAGAATGCCTAAGCCTTTTGGAGTTACAATGGCCCTTGCATGATATTCTAAATAGCTTTCATGTAGTTTTTTTAAATCGAATTGCGAGAGTGGAAATAAGTCAATGTCCCTAATTCCACGAATTCCATTGATGTAAAGTCGTGAAACAAAGTCGATATCGATATTTGGTCGGAAAAGCCCTGTATTTACGCCAATACTTAAGCTTGACTTGACCAATACAAGTAGGCGTGAATATTCTTCATCCTTGAGTTGTGCATAGATCTCTGGAAAATATTTCTGCAATTGATAAATGGGTGAACTAGCTTCGTTTTGGTAATATTTTAGTACCGCTGCTTTTACTGAGTATAATTCTTCTATGGGATGGGCAGCTTTATTTTGTATCTCCTCAATCTCCTCTGCGACTTTGTAAAAAACATGAAAGGTGCTTTCCTTAACAAGTTGATTCTTGTTTTCAAAGTGGGCGTAAAGGGTTTTTTTGGAAATCCCTAAAGCCTCGGCAAGGTCATCCATGGTCACGCTCTTAAATCCATGTTGGATAAAAAGCGCGCTGGCTTTTTGTAAAATATTTTCTTTCATCTCAATTTGCTGCAAAATTACTTAAGGAAACTTTAAAAACCAAATTAGTTTCCAAAGTTTTTCAAGCGATTTCTTCCTCTTTTCTGGTTACTTTTGTTAAAAATTAGATCTGTGATTTCATCTTATCAATCTGCGTTTATTTCTTATTTACAAAACCAAGTCTCCAGCCAGCCACCTGCTAGTTTGTATGAACCCGCTCACTATATACTTTCTTTAGGGGGTAAAAGAATTCGACCTGTTTTGACTTTGATGGCAGCAGACGCGGTAAGTGGTAATTTTGAACAGGCCTTGCCTGCCGCGATGACGGTAGAGGTTTTTCATAATTTTAGTCTGGTGCACGATGATATTATGGACGAGGCTCCGTTGAGAAGAGGCCAGCCTACGGTACATGAAAAATGGGATGTAAATACCGGAATACTTTCGGGTGATGTGATGCTGGTGATGGCTTATGAATGGTTAAATGGGTATCCTGCAGCACAGTTTACCCCCCTAACTAAGTTATTTAGTAAAACCGCTAGAGAAGTTTGTGAGGGACAACAGTACGACATGGATTTTCCTGACCAAGCATCGGTTAGTCAAAAAGAATACTTGCATATGATTACTTGTAAAACGGCAGTATTGTTGGGTTGTGCATTGCAAATGGGCGCTATAGTTGGAGGTTTGGATATGGAAGAGAGTCAGCCTTTTTATGATTTTGGTTTACAAATGGGTATTGCCTTTCAGCTTCAGGATGATTATTTAGACGCCTTTGGTGACCCTAAAACCTTTGGAAAACAAGTAGGGGGGATATTATAGAAAATAAGAAGACCCTCCTGTATTTATTGGCCTTAGAAAAAGGCGATGAAGCACAGCGTTCAGAATTACTTCATTGGATGAGTACACAACCTGCCGATCCTACCGATAAAATAGCTTCAGTAAAACAATTATTTAAAGCGACTTCATCTGATTTGGCTATTCAAGAATTAATGGAAGCGTACACCCAAAAAGCACTTAAGGAGGTGGTTAATTTTCCTGTAGCACAAGAAAAGAAAGATCTCTTTACTTCCTTCGCCTTACAGCTAATGAAGCGTCAGTTATAATAAACGGTTGATTAAGGCTTTTACAAAACGCCCTATGGGAAAAGAGATCATAAGCATCACTTCTTGCCACCAGCTAGATTGCTCATCTAAAAACTGAAGGATTCGCTTGGGGGAGTTTGAACGAAACATCTGGGTGAAAAGTTGACTCCCATCGCCGTTATACTTGGCCAATACATCTAGGAATAACTTATCATAGAAGTTGAATCTGGTCTGTTGTTTAAATTGATTGAGCGGTTGTTCTTTTTTTAGGAAGGTGATTAATTTGTGTACTTTTCGCTCTGATTTTTTAAAGGTAAAGCCTGTGCTTGCTTTGGTCCACCCTCCGGCTGTTCCAATATGCATGAGATAGGGGCTGTTATGCTGGGTAAAGTCATAGGCCGTCATTGGGATGCTCCCTTTTTCTTTTTCGATGATGGTGTACTTCGAAACATTTTTTTGATCTAAATAGACTTTGATGGCTTCTTCATATTCCTCTTTCTGTAAGAGGTTTTCTGAGAAAAGGGTATATTCTAGTAAGGCCTCCTTCTTAGAAAAAGGCAATACATACATAAAGCGGGTACTGTTTTTTTGGTCTAAATCGAAATCCATAAATGTAAGCCGTATAGGGTCAAAACAATCATTCTCGGTTTTTACAAACCAACCGATAAAGTGTTGTTGGAGTACTGGAAATTCTTTTTGATTTAGATGGTTCTTTACTGGAAGGCTAGAGAATACTTTTTGGCTTTGGTAAACTGATTGGGTAGTCTCTACCTCACAATGAGCATCCAAAGAGTGAAGTTGAATAATCTCTTCTTGGATAAAATGAAATGACTTTTTAGCCCGCAATTTCGTCTGCATGCTTTGGTAAAAATCTGCCGCCCGAATCATTTTGTATTCGTAGGGATCTAAGGCGAATTCTTTGTGAAATTTTTTGGCTTTGAACATGGAACTATTCCAGCTTTTAAAAAGAATATCGTCCCATTGACTTTCTCCTTTTTCCCAGAAACACCAGGTTCGATCATTTTCTTTTTTTTCTTCTTTTTCAATGATGGCAATTTGTAAATCATTGAAATAGGGATCTTTGGAGATGGCATTAGCCAAAAGCAGGCTCGAGGCTCCCCCTCCACATAAGATTATATCAAAGTGCTTTTTTGTTTTCACAGCATTCAAAAATAAGGAAATGGTTTGGATGCTAACGGCTATTGTTTTATAAATCCTTAATTTTGCCAAATAACCCAATTGAAAACCTATGGATGGAATCATTTCTTTTTTTGAAAAAACAGATCCTGTATTAGGCGCATTATACGCTACATTATTTACCTGGGGGCTAACTGCCTTGGGTGCTTCTTTGGTTTTTTTCATTAAATCTCTCAACCGTGCTCTACTAGACGGAATGCTTGGTTTTACCGGGGGAGTGATGGTTGCAGCGAGTTTTTGGAGCTTATTGGCTCCTGGAATTGAAATGAGTCCGGGAGAAGGATTTGTAAAAGTAATTCCAGCGGCCATCGGTTTTGGGCTTGGAGCCATGTTTATTTTTGGCCTAGACAAGGTTTTACCTCATATTCATATTAATTTTAAGGAGAGTGAAGGAATAAAAACACCTTGGCATAAAACCACTTTATTGGTTTTGGCCATAACACTTCACAACATACCGGAAGGGCTGGCTGTAGGTGTTTTATTTGGTGGAGTTGCCGCAGGTTTACCAGAGGCTTCTATCGCCAGTGCAGTAGTATTGGCACTTGGGATAGGAATTCAGAATTTCCCCGAGGGAATGGCAGTGTCTATGCCACTTCGTAGGCAGGGAGTAAGCCGATTTAAGAGTTTTTGGTATGGACAACTCTCCGCTATTGTAGAACCCATTGCGGCTGTAGTAGGTGCGGTAGCTGTTACTTTCTTTACACCTATATTACCCTATGCCTTGGCGTTCGCTGCCGGTGCTATGATTTTTGTAGTGGTAGAGGAGGTGATACCAGAAACACAACAAGACAAATACACCGATATTGCCACCCTTGGATTTATTGGGGGTTTTATTGTAATGATGTCTTTAGATGTGGCTCTAGGTTAATTTTCTTCTGCAGGAGGATTGGTCCAGCCTTGGGCGGTTAGCGGAATTTGTTGTCCCAGTCCAGTGACCAAGTTACATCCAGCACCCAAATCACTTATATGTCCAATAATACTTAATAAAGGATGGTCTTTGATGGCTTCAAAATGTTTTTGATCGACTGTAAACAAAAGTTCATAATCCTCTCCTCCATTCAAGGCTGCAGTTGTATTGTTGATGGTTAGTTCTTTACAAATATTAAGCACTTCTGGATCTATCGGTATTTTATCCTCATAGATTTGGCAGCCAACTTGAGAAGCTTTGCTAAGGTGTAATAATTCTGAAGAGAGACCATCGCTAACATCAATCATAGCAGTAGGAACGATCTTTAATTCATTGAGCAGCTCTACCACATCCTTACGGGCTTCTGGTTTAAGTTGTCTCTCTACAGCATATGCATAGGTAGACAAGTCGGGTTGTGATTGTGGGTTTACTTTGTAAACTGCTTTTTCTCTTTCTAAAATCTGAAGACCCATATAGGCACCCCCTAGGTCTCCAGAAACAACAATAAGGTCATTTTCTTTTGCTCCAGACCTGTAGGCAATTTTATCTTCCTTTGCTGTTCCAAGTACCGTAACAGAAATAACTAGGCCTGCTTGTGAGCTTGTGGTGTCTCCTCCAACCAGATCGACTTGATATCTTTTACACGCCAGGGAAACACCCTGGTATAATTCATCTACTGCTTCTACAGGAAACCTGTTAGAAAGGGCTATGCTGACAGTCACTTGGGTGGGGGTGGCATTCATGGCAAAAATATCTGAAAGGTTAACCATTACTGCTTTGTAACCCAGGTGTTTGAGGGGGACATAACTTAAGTCGAAATGAACACCTTCAACCAAAAAGTCGGTAGAGACCAAGGTTTTATCGGAATGATCTATTACAGCAGCATCGTCACCGATTCCTTTGATGGAACTTTTATTTTTTAATGGAAATTGCGCGGCTATTCTTTCAATTAACCCAAACTCTCCTAGCGAGGAGAGGGGAGTTTTAGCGATATTTTTTTCTTCAAACATGAGACAAAAATACATTCTTTTTAAAGATCTATAATTTTAAAAGCCTTCCCTTTTGGCATATTAGTTGATTAAGGTATATTTAATCATATATTCGCTCCATGAAAAATTATTTTTCTCTAACCTTTCTTTTATTTTTTTTGGTGTCTAGTTGTTTCAAATTAGACGATGACGGCCAGGACCTTGACCAGTCTACGACGGTTGACCCACCGACCACCCCAGTCGTTGATCCACCTTCTAGCGACAATGTTCCAATAATGTCAGGGGAACTGGTGTCTTGTGTAGAGGGGCTAGCCGGGGATTATCCCTGTTCAAATTATGATCTCTTGAACCATATTACGTTGTCGGATATGGGAACCACACTTATCAATGATAATTGGGGATGGGAAGACCCAGACACTGGGATTGCGTATGTGCTTCAGGGCATGAATAATGGTGTCGCTTTTTTAGATATCTCTTCGCCAACTGCCGTAAGATATGTAGGGAAACTACCCACAGCTACTTACGATAGCACTTGGAGAGATATAAAAGTATATAGCAACCACGCCTATATAGTGAGTGAAGCCGCTGATCATGGATTACAAGTTTTTGATTTAACCCGCCTAAGGGACCAAACAGCGTTTCAGACTTTTGAGCCTGACTATGTGTTTAAAGGATTTGGTAGCGCCCATAATGTAGCGATTAATGAAACCAGTGGTTTTGCTTATGTAATTGGTGCAAGAAAGGGCAATGGGGCTTACTATGCTGGAGGACCTGTATTTTTTGATTTATCTAACCCGGCACGTCCCCTCCAAGTAGGAGGCTATAGCGAATCATCTTATACCCATGATGCACATATTGTAAGCTACTTAGGACCCGATGCAGATCATCAGGGACGAGAAATTTTATTTGGTAGTAATAGTGATGGTGGAGAAAACAACAAACTAATTGTTTTGGATGTTACGGACAAAGAAAATCCCATTTTAATTGCTTCCAAAACTTATGGTAACGGAGGATATACTCACCAAGGATGGGTAGATGAAAATCAACGGTTTTTCTATTTAGGGGATGAATTAGACGAAATACGTTATGGACACCGGACTAAAACCCTAGTGTTTGATATGCAGAATTTAGATGAACCCATTCTTCATCATACCTATGAGGGGCCTACCTATGCCATTGACCATAACGGATATACCCTTGGAGATCGTTATTATATTTCTAATTATACGGCAGGTCTTAGGGTGGTAGATATCAGCGGAATAGCAGATGGGCAGATGCAAGAAGTGGGTCATTTTGATACCTATCCCGCAAGTGATGGAACCGGTTTTGCAGGGGTTTGGAATGTCTATCCTTTTTTTGAAAGTGGTATTATTGCCATTAGCGACAGTGATAATGGCCTATTTCTGGTCAGACCAAAGAACTGATGAAAAAGCCCCTTCTTTTTCTTCTAGGAATAATTACACTACTAGGTTGTAATAAGCATGAAATTAATCCTTTCATAAACAAACCTACAGCCTATGAAATGAAGTGGATGAAGCTGCTGGGAGGAACGCAAGAGGATATTGCCCATGAGGTGATTGCTACGCAAGATGGGGGTTTTGCGGTACTTGGAAATACACAGAGTATAGATGGCGATGTGACGGACAAATCTAGAGAAGTATCCGATTTGTGGTTGCTTAAGTTTTCTGCTGATTTTAATCTAGAATGGAGTAAGACCTATGGGGGATCTGCAGATGATCGCGGTCACTCTTTAGTTCAGTTATCAGATGGTGGGTTCGTTTTACTAGGGTATTCAATGAGCGATGATGGTGATGCCTCTGCTAATCGTGGGCAGCACGATAATTGGGTTATTCGCTTAGATGCAAACGGTCAGATTTTATGGGAGAGGAGCTTTGGTTTTTTGGGACATGACCATGCCTATAAAATTATTAAAACCAAAGACGGTGGACTTTTGTTTAATGGTTTTTTAGATGTTACTTCCTCCAACGGAGAAGGAGCCACAGCCCAAAAAAAGAGTCCTTCTGCATTTCATGGGGTGGGAGAATTTTGGGTGCATAAAATAAATATGGATGGTTCCATTGCCTGGAGACGGTATTACGGAGGGACAAATAATGACCGATCATACGATGCCTTGGAAACCAGCGATGGTGGGTATGTAGTGGTTGGAACTTCCGAAAGTAATGATGTGGAAATATCTAATGCCCGAGGGAGTTATGATGTATGGGTGATTAAAATAGACCGAGAGGGAAATTTAGTTTGGGAAAAATCTTTTGGAGGGACTGGTATAGATGGCGCCAATTCCCTAGCCATCTCTGGCGACAAAATCTATGTTTTTGGGAATAGTTTTAGTCATGATTTAGACGTGTCTTCCCCATTGGGAGGATCAGATTTTTGGCTCGTTACACTTAATCAAGCTGGCAACTTAATTAATGAAACCAGTTTAGGTGGATCTGCTTTTGATATGGGAAGAGATTTATGGATAGATCAGCATGAAAAAATATGGCTAACTGGGTACAGCCAAAGTAGTGATATAGATTTAACCGAAACCAAAGGGGATAATGATGTTGTTTTGATGCAACTGGATCATAATTATTTACCGAAACAGACTTTTTCTCTAGGGGGTTCTGGACTAGATATTGCCCATGCTCTAATAGAATTACCCACAGGTGGGATTTTAGTGGTAGGAGCTTCTGAAAGTACCGATGGACTCTTTGCTAACAACAAAGGAGATAAAGATTTGTTTATTGCACTTTGGGATGAGATTTTGGAATAAGCCTATTGTCTTTATCTATACTAAAAGGTATTAATACTTAGGGAAATGACGTATATTTGCGGCAGAATTCGTTAACAAACCAAAGAAATGATTAAGGTAGACAGTTCAGCCAAAGAAAAAGTTGCTGTTTTAATGAAAGAAGAAGGTTTTAACCCCGAAGAGGCCTACGTGCGTGTAGGTGTTAAAAGCGGTGGGTGTTCGGGTTTGTCTTACGATCTTAAGTTTGATGATCATCAGCAAGAAGACGATCGTCTTTTTGAGGATAATGATGTGCGGATTGTAGTTGATAAAAAAAGTTTGCTTTACCTAGTGGGTACGACCCTAGAGTATTCAGGCGGTTTAAATGGGAAAGGGTTTGTTTTTAACAATCCTAATGCTAATAGAACATGTGGATGTGGCGAAAGTTTTTCGCTCTAAAAATGACGTTATGGCGTATACCGAAGAAGAATTAAAGAAAGAGCTCGAAACCAAAGAGTATGAATATGGTTTTTACACGGACATTGAGTCTGACACCTTTCCGGTGGGCTTAAATGAAGAGATTGTAAAAGCTATTTCCATGAGAAAAGGAGAGCCAGAATGGATGACCCAATGGCGCCTAGAAGCCTTTGCCGCTTGGAAACAAATGGAAGAGCCAGAGTGGGCTAATGTGCAATATGCAAAACCCGATTTCCAAGCAATTTCCTACTATTCAGCTCCTAAGAAGAAAGACAAATATGAAAGTCTAGACGAGGTAGATCCAGAATTATTGGAAACCTTTAATAAGTTGGGTATTTCAATCGATGAACAAAAAAAATTAGCAGGGGTAGCAGTGGATATAGTTATGGACTCCGTTTCTGTCGCCACCACCTTTAAAGAAACACTTGCAGAAAAAGGAATTATCTTCTGTTCTATTTCTGAAGCAATTAAGGATCATCCGGATCTTGTAAAAAAATATATTGGAAGTGTGATTCCACCTAGGGATAATTTTTATGCAGCTTTAAATTCTGCTGTTTTTTCTGATGGTTCCTTTTGTTATATCCCAAAAGGAGTTCGTTGTCCAATGGAATTATCTACTTACTTTAGAATTAACCAGGCAGGTACGGGTCAGTTCGAACGTACTTTGGTGATTGCAGATGAGGGGAGTTATGTTTCTTATTTGGAAGGTTGTACCGCTCCATCGCGCGATGAAAACCAACTTCATGCCGCTTGTGTTGAACTCATAGCCTTAGATGATGCCGAAATTAAATACTCTACCGTACAGAATTGGTTTCCTGGGGATAAAGAAGGAAAAGGGGGGGTCTTTAATTTTGTAACCAAACGAGGGATTTGCCATACCAATGCTAAAATTTCTTGGA
Organism: Flavobacteriaceae bacterium; assembly: GCA_038143595.1. Lineage (GTDB taxonomy): Bacteria > Bacteroidota > Bacteroidia > Flavobacteriales > Flavobacteriaceae > Arcticimaribacter. Next base: position 379,411 of record JAYQME010000003.1, read on the forward strand.
CACAAGTAGAAACAGGTTCTGCAGTCACTTGGAAGTATCCTTCTTGTATCCTTAAAGGCGACAACGCTATAGGAGAGTTTTACTCTATTGCTGTAACCAATAATTATCAGCAGGCAGATACAGGGACTAAGATGATTCATCTTGGAAAAAACACCCGATCTACAATTATTTCGAAAGGAATTTCCGCTGGGAAGTCACAAAATAGTTACCGCGGATTGGTTCAGGTAAATCCAAAAGCGACCAATGCAAGAAACTTTTCTCAATGCGACTCTTTACTCATGGGTAATGATTGTGGGGCACATACTTTCCCCTACATAGAAGCTAGAAATAATTCTGCGCAAATAGAACACGAAGCCACGACCAGTAAAATTGGAGAAGATCAAATTTTTTATTGTAACCAACGTGGTATCGATACAGAAAAAGCAATTGCACTTAATTGTTAATGGATTTAGTAAAGAAGTGCTTAATAAACTACCGATGGAATTTGCCGTTGAGGCACAAAAATTATTAGAAATCTCCCTCGAAGGATCCGTAGGGTAATTACCAAATATACATATGCTTACAGTTACTGATTTGCACGCAAGTGTAGAAGAAAAAGAAATTTTAAAAGGAATTAATCTTCAGGTTAACCCAGGAGAAGTACACGCAATTATGGGACCTAATGGTTCTGGGAAGAGTACACTTTCAACGGTTATCGCTGGTCATGAGGACTACGAAATTGAAAAAGGATCAATTGTTTTTAATGGCGAAGATTTAGAAGAATTAGATGCGGAAGAACGCGCACACAAAGGAATCTTTTTGTCTTTTCAATATCCTGTTGAAATTCCAGGAGTAACGGTCACTAATTTTATCAAAACAGCAATCAATGCTTCTAGAAAGGCGCAGGGGTTGGAAGATATGCCAGCAAATGAGCTCTTAAAGAAAATTAGGGAAAAGGCAGCCTTATTGGAAATAGATTCTAAATTTTTATCTCGTTCCTTAAACGAAGGGTTTTCCGGGGGAGAGAAAAAGCGTAATGAGATTTTTCAAATGGCCATGCTAGAGCCTACCTTGGCTATATTAGATGAAACAGATTCTGGATTAGACATCGATGCGCTTAAAATTGTTGCCAATGGGGTTAACAAATTAAAAAGTAAAGACAATGCGGTAGTCGTTATTACGCACTACCAAAGGTTATTAGACTACATAGTACCAGATTATGTACATGTATTATACAATGGACGAATTGTTAAATCTGGTACCAAAGAGTTAGCCCATGAGCTAGAAGCCAAAGGTTACGATTGGATTAAACAAGAATTGGCATAATATGGAATTAAAAGAAAAAGCACTTTCTTCTTTTATGGTTTTGGAGCAAGAGTTAGACCTGACTTCTCCTATCCATGATATCCGTTCTGAAAGCCTTAAAATTTTTGAAGAGAAAGGATTTCCTACCAAAAAAATGGAGGCTTGGAAATATACTTCCTTGGCCAAATTGCTTAAAGCGGATTATGGATTCTTTCCTAAAAAGGAGGCCTCTTTAGATCTAAAAGCCGTTAAGAAGTATTTCCTATACGAAATTGATTCCTATAAAGTAGTCTTTATTGATGGCGTCTATAGTCCTTTTTTATCTGACACTACACATGAAGGGATTGATGTATGTTTGTTGTCTTCGGCCTTAACTAAGCCGAAGTATAAAAAAGTCATAGACCAGTACTTTAATCAAATCGCAGATAAAGAGGAAAATTTAACTGCATTGAATACTTCATTTGCCAAAGAAGGAGCTTATGTTTTTGTTCCAAAATCTGTGGTGGCTGAAAAACCAATTCAGATTATTCATTTTTCTTCAGGTGAACAAGGAGACTTTATGTTACAACCCCGCTCTTTAGTGGTGGTAGAAGAAAACGCACAAGTACAAATTATAGAAAGACATCAAAGCTTGGCTCCTCATGCGGTGTTAAGCAATTCGGTGACAGAAATTTTTGCCGCTAAAAATGCTATTGTTGACTATTACAAAATTCAGAACGATCGCTCAGATGCAGCATTGGTCGACAACACTTATATTGCACAGGAAAGCAGTAGTCATGTAAAAGTCCATACCTTTTCATTTGGCGGAAAGTTAACCCGAAATAATCTTAACTTTTATCAGAACGGTGAGCACATTGACTCTACAATGAAAGGGATTACGATTATTGAAGATCGTCAGCATGTAGATCACTATACTTTGGTTAATCATGAACAGCCTAATTGTGAAAGTCACCAAGACTATAAGGGGATTTTTGCAGATAAGTCCGTAGGGGTTTTTAACGGAAAGATTTACGTAGATAAGATCGCACAAAAAACCAATGCATTTCAACAGAATAACAATATACTTTTAGACGATAATGCGACCATCAACACGAAACCTCAGTTAGAGATTTTTGCAGATGATGTGAAGTGTTCTCACGGATGTACCATTGGTCAATTAGATGAAGATGCACTTTTCTATCTTAGAACACGTGGAATTCCATTAAAGGAAGCCAAAGGTTTACTTACGTATGCCTTTGCGAATAATGTCTTGGAAAGTGTAGCCATACCAGCACTAAAAACAAGAATAAATAAGCTTATTGCGATGAAGTTAGGCGTAGAAATTGGGCATGACTTATAAGGGGATAGATATAGAGGCAATACGTGCCGATTTTCCTATACTTCAAAGAGAAGTTAATGGTCAACCGCTGGTTTATTTTGATAACGCAGCTACTTCTCAAACCCCCAAACAGGTAATCGATGTGATCACCGATTACTATTGCCGTTACAATGCCAATATTCATCGTGGAGTCCACCAATTAAGCCAAGAGGCCACGGATGCCTATGAAAAAGCAAGGCTAACGATTCAGCAGCATTTTAATGCAGCTAAGTCACATGAAATTATTTTCACCTCAGGAACCACCCATAGTATTAATATTGTAGCAGCAGGCTATGCTTCCCATTTAAAGCAAGGAGATGAACTTATGGTCTCGGGCATGGAACATCATTCAAATATTGTTCCTTGGCAAATGTTGTGTGAAAAAACAGGAGCGACTTTAAAAGTGATTCCAATGACCCAAGCGGGTACTCTGGATATGACAGCTTTTAAAAACACCCTTAATAAAAACACCCAGCTTGTTTTTGTGAATCATGTGTCTAATGCCTTGGGTACAGTAAATCCCATCGAAGAAATTATTACCCAAGCACACCAAATGAATGCTAAAGTGCTTATTGATGGAGCACAAGCTGCTCCCCATATTAAAGTAGATGTACAGCAATTAGATATTGATTATTACGTGGCCTCTGCACATAAATTATGTGGCCCAACCGGGGTAGGCGTTTTATATGGGAAAGAAGATTTATTAAAAGAATTACCGCCCTATCAAGGAGGAGGTGAAATGATCGCAGAGGTGACTTTCGAAAAAACAACCTATGCAGATTTACCACATAAATTTGAAGCTGGAACCCCAAATATAGCCGGTGGTATTGCTTTTGGTGCGGCACTTGACTATATGAATGGGATTGGTTTTGATGAAATAGCAGCTTATGAAGCAGCGCTATTGTCCTATGGAACAGCAAAACTTAAAGAGATAGAAGGGGTGGTTATTTATGGAGAAGCGCCCAATAAAACAGCTGTAATTTCATTTAATGTAAAGGGATTACACCCTTATGATGTAGGGAGCATATTAGATAAATTCGGGATTGCAGTTCGCACAGGCCATCATTGTGCCCAACCCATTATGGATTTCTATCAAATTCCAGGAACAGTTCGAGCCTCTTTTTCCTTTTATAATACCCCCGAAGAAATAGATCTTATGGTTAGTGCATTAAAACGTGCAATCATGATGTTACAATAAATTGTATCTTTATAAGGCTATGACTATACAAGAAATTCAACAAGAGATAATAGAAGAATTCGGTTTATTTGATGACTGGATGCAACGTTATGAGCATATGATTGAACTAGGAAAATCTCTTCCTTTAATATCACCTGAATTTAAAACAGATGACCATATAATCAAAGGTTGTCAGAGTAAGGTTTGGGTTCATGCTGCTTTAAAAGGTGAAAAACTAGCCTTTACAGCAGATAGCGATGCTATCATTACTAAGGGAATTATCGCCATTTTAATTCGAGCTTTTTCTAACCAGTCTCCGCAGGATATATTAGCTGCAGAAACAGCATTTATTGATGAAATTGGATTAAAAGAGCACTTATCTCCTACTAGAGCCAACGGATTGGTTTCTATGATCAAGCAGATTAAATTATATGCCATTGCTTTTCAAACTCAACTCAACTAATTATGTCAGAAAGTACCCTTGATACCCATGCCCTAGGAGAAAAAATAGTCGGTGTGCTTAAAACGATTTACGATCCTGAAATTCCAGTAGATATTTATGAATTAGGACTCATTTATGATGTCTTTGTGAACGAGGATCGGGATGTGAAAATATTGATGACTTTAACTACACCTAATTGTCCTGTAGCCGAAACTCTTCCTGTTGAGGTAGAAGAAAAGGTCAAATCTTTGAATGAAGTAAACGACGCAGAAGTAGAAATTACTTTTGATCCACCATGGACCAAGGAATTAATGAGTGAAGAAGCCAAATTAGAACTCGGATTTTTATAAGTATGGCCCAAGAAATTGTCAATCGTGTAGCCAATAGTTCTCTAATCACTTTTGATATTGCTGATTATTATCCCAAGGGAGACAGAAAAGTTTTAGATATTAGTCAATGGTTAGAAGAGGGATTTTTGCTTAGAGAAAAGGAGTTTCGTTCTTCTCTTGAGGATTTTGATTTCTCTCCTTATAAAGATAGTTACGTGGCTTTACAATGTAGCACAAAGGCGTTGTTGCCTGCATGGGCTACACTATTGGTGACAGCCTATCTACAGCCTATAGCTAAGCGAGTTGTCTTTGGTTCTTTAGCTCAGCTAGAGGAAACTATTTTTAATGAAATAGTTTCCAGTATTGACTGGCAACAGTTTTCTCAAAAGCCAGTGATTATTAAGGGATGTACTGAGTATAACATTCCAGAGAATGTTTATATTCAGCTTGTTCAAAAATTACAGCCCATAGTAAAGCGATTGTCCTATGGGGAAGCGTGTTCTTCCGTACCGCTTATTAAAAACACTTAACAGGTGGCATAGTTTTTGTAAAAATCAAAATATAACCCATTATCTAACTTACCTACTTATGAAATACATTATTTTATTATTTCCGTGCTTAATTTTTGGCCAAATAACACCTTCATTATCTTACGAACAAACCCAGGATATTTCCTACTTTAAGAAAATTAAAAATAGAACATCCTATTTTTCTTATACCACTCAAGAAGGCATAACTCTTTCTACAGGAGATACGCTGGTGTTAGCTAATCCATCAACAAATAGTTCAAATGGAAATGCATTTATTTTTGAAAATGGATCCGCACAGCTAGATTCAAAAGATCAAAAAAGCTATGAATTTATCCAATATGGAAAACGATTAATTTTAAGAAATAATCAATTCTTTTCTAATCAGAGTCCTGATGCCTATCCAACTAATCGATTAAGTGGTGAACGAGTCATAATCAAAGAAATAGTAGCGATTCATCGAGGAAGTCGTAAAAAGCCGTTAGCAGTATATTTTGTGGTAGGTGAACAAAACAATCGTTCTTTTGGATTGTATAAACACCTTACAATCGCTGATGTTGAAAATGCAATTTCTTATGGAGAAATTTCACTACTAAATGGACCACTTACAAGGGGTGAGGCAATTGCTAAATTAAAAGAGGCAAAAGAGCTATTGGATTTAGAAATTATTTCACAAGAAGAATATGACGAGACTAAATCTAAGTTGTCTGAGATAATTAAGCAGTTGTTTCGTTAAAAAGATATTATCTTTTAGGTCAAAAATTAGCTTGAATAATAACCAAAAAGTACTAATCCTTTCCTATTACTGGCCACCATCTGGTGGATCGGGGGTTCAACGGTGGATGTATTTTGCGAAATATCTAAAAGAATTGGGATGGGAACCCATTGTTATAACGGTTGACGAAAACAAAGCCGCTTACCCAGTAATCGATCAAAGTTTATTGGAAGAGGTAGCGGGGATTCGTGTGATTAAAACCACGACCCGTGAACCGCTGCGCTGGTACGCTAGAATTAGATCCGGAAGCGCAACCCAAGGGTTACCTCAGGGGGAGGTTAATACCCAGACAGTATGGGGGAAGCTGACCGCTTTTATCCGAGGAAACTTTTTTATACCCGATGCACGTAAGGGTTGGATACCCTATGCGGTGCGTGCTGCACAGAAATTATTGGAAGAGGAGAGTATTGACCATCTCCTCACTACGGGCCCACCACATTCAACCCATTTGGCGGGTTTACAATTAGCGAACCAATACCCTCTGAACTGGTGGGTAGATTATAGAGACCCATGGATTGGACTTTTTTATAATCGATTTTTTTATCGTACTCCATGGGCAAAAAGGATAGATCGGTCTTTAGAAAAAAAGGTGTTGCATAAATCGAATGGCATTATAACCACGGTTGCTGGTCAACTGGAAGAGCACCTAAATAATATTGTACCTAATAAACCAGTGGTTGTTTTACCCAATGGTTACGATCAGGAGTTAATGCAGTCGATCCAAGTAAAAAAACCAACCCAAGTTTTTCATATTGTTTATACAGGTTTACTCACCGAAAATCAAGACTACCAGGTTCTACTCGAGGTGTTAAAAACCTTGTCTAAGAATCATCCAATTAAGCTTTCTATCGCCGGATCAATTTCTTCTTTGATTCTTACAGAAATTAAAAAATCATTGCCCCTGGTAGAAATCGTGTTTTACGGATATTTAGATCATAAATCTGCAATTGAATTAATGAAGCAGGGTCATCTTCTAATTAATTTTATTTTTAAAGGGGCCAATGCTCATATGATTTCAGGTAAACTATTAGAATATTTAGCGACAGAGGTACCCGTTTTATCGATTGGAGATCCACAAGCTGCTGCTGGGCAATTTCTTAATAAAGGAACTCATTCTATTATGATTGATGCCAACAATAAAGTAGGAATAAGTCAATTTATACAGCTCCTTTTAGACCAAAAAGGGGAGGCTAAAAATGTGTTTCCACAGTTACATTTATTAAGTAGAAAGCACCTCACAGAACAATTAATTAAGGAGGTTTTATCTAAGTAAAGACTTAGATTTTATTCCGCTTTATTTTTTTGTAGTATCACCCAAATAGAAGGAACAACTAAGAGTAGAATACTGATAGGTAAAAAGCCTCTCCCTAAGCCTTCAGTTCTAGACAAGGCTACTAAAAATGAGCTAAGTTGTATATATCCAAAAATCATTATTAAACTTAATTGTAAGCAGGAGATAACTTTAAATTCCTTAGGCTGAATTTCTTTACGCTTTAAAACTTGATTGAGTAATAAATAGAGTAAAAGCGCTAGGATGGGTATTCCCCAACAATGTGTCTTACTACTGAATTTATCGGGCTCTCCGAGAGCATTAAAGTGCGTAGGAATGGTTTCCGGAAGGTCTCCAAAATGAATAGCCGTAAATCCCCAAAGGATGATAAGTAGTACGAGGGAAGATCTGTTTACCCAAACAAGCATTAAATTTTATTTATAAAAGTTCATTTCATCGAGATATTGCCAGCTTTCTGGTGGCATCAAAGGGCGAATATTTTTCTTAAGCTTTATCATTTGTCTAATCATTGAGGAAGAAAGGTCTATTTTAGGTGCATTAATCAAATTTACTTTTGTATGACTTAGTAGAGTATGAACGACTTTACCTTCCTTATTCCTAGGATAAACATAGATCTCATGTCGGTCTAAAATGACTTCATGATTTTTCCACTTGGGGAAGGATTGCAAATTATCTTCTCCCATAATTAAAACAAATTCTTTTTCTGGATACTTCTCCTCTAGGTGTGCGAGCGTGTTGGAGGTGTAATTGGGTGTGGGTAAACCAAATTCAATATCTGAGGGTTTTAATAGCGGATATTCGTGTGTAGCTCTATAAACTAATTCAAGCCGGTGATGATTTGCTAGGAGGGTTTGGTTTTTTTTAAATGGATTGAGTGGGGTAACCACCATCCAAACATTTTCTAAATCACTGTGTTCAGCAAAATGATTGGCTAAAATAAGGTGCCCGATATGAATAGGATTAAAGGAGCCAAAAAACAAACCAACTTTTTGCATGACACTAAGATAGCTGTTTTAGCTAAGAGTGAATAAATTGCTTCACTAAACGAACTACTTCTCTTTTGGCCGTGGTTAAATCATCGTTGACTAAGATGACATCAAAGTCTTGAGAAAACACCAATTCTCCTGCCGACTTATCTAAGCGTTGTTGAATTTTTTCCTCTGTTTCGGTTCCTCTACTCCTTAATCTCTTTTCTAAGACCTCTATGGATGGCGGTTGCACAAAAACAGCCAGCGTTTCTTCTGGATACTGTTCTTTTACATTTAATCCCCCTTTTACATCAATGTCAAACAACACATGTTTACCTGCTGACCACAGTCTATCGATTTCACTTTTTAATGTGCCATAAAAAGTACCTTCATACACTTCTTCATATTCAATAAAGGCGTCTTCCGCTATTTTTTGCTTAAACTCTTTTTCTGACATGAAATGATAATCTTTCCCATTCTCTTCTTCTCCTCTAGGGCTACGTGAGGTAGCAGAAATAGAAAAACCAAGGGGTAATCCTTGACGAAGTAGATGATGTACTAAAGTGGTTTTACCACTTCCAGAAGGAGCTGAAAAAACAAAAAGTTTCCCTTTTTTCATAAGCTAAAGGACATTGAGTAACTGTTCCTTAATCTTTTCTAACTCGTCTTTCATTTGCACAACAATTTTTTGTAGACCAGCATGATTTGCTTTTGACCCGATGGTGTTTATTTCTCTTCCAATTTCTTGAGCAATAAAACCAAGTTTTTTTCCATTGGGATGATCATTTTCCATGATTTCAGAAAAATAGTTGATATGATTGGCAAGTCGTACCTTTTCTTCTGTGATGTCGTATTTTTCTAAATAATAAATCAACTCTTGTTCCAGTCTATTTTCATCAACTTCAATTTGTAATTGTGCCAAGGATGAATTTAGTTTTTCAGTTACCCTAATTTTTCTTTCGGGATCAATAGCTATGGCTTTCTCTAAGAGTTGCGACAGGATGTCTAAACGTGTTTTAAAATCATTTTCTAATGCTTTACCTTCGTCTGTGCGATGTTGATTTACACGCGCAAGGGTTTGACCAAACAGTGATTTAACTACTTCTTTCTCCGCTTCTTCCAAAGTTTCTTTTTCGACCTTTAGTGCATCGGGTAAACGAACCGCCATTTTGAGCAGCTCTGTGGTATCGCTGTCATGAATTTCTTTGAGTTGCTCAATATAATTGCCAATAATTTTTTGGTTGAGCACAGCGTTGCTTTCCACTCCTGAGTTATCTACAAAGATAGAGACATCAATTTTTCCTCTGATGAGTTCTTTATTGGCGACCCCTCTAAGAGAGGATTCTAGCTCTCTGTAAGAATAAGGAGTTTTGAAATTGAGATCTATATTTTTACTGTTTAGGGTACGGATTTCAATCGTTATTTTTTTGTTTTTAAATTGGGATTCTTCTTTCCCAAATCCGGTCATGGATACTATCATTCGGTTAAAGTTCTTTTATTTTTATGTTTCTAAATGAAACTTTATCATCGTGATCTTGTAGTCCAATTTTTCCGGTTTTGAATTCCCCAAATCCTTTCCAATCCTTAAACTTACTCCCACTGACTAACTGATCCCAAGCTTCTCCACTGAGTGGGAAGCTAACAATTTCTGTTCCATTAAGTTGTACAGAACCTTTATTGATCTTATGATTAATGGTGAGCATCACATGATTCCATTCCTCAGCTGGGTTGCAAACATCTGCGGTGGGTTGGACTAAGTCATAGAGGGCTCCCGCTTGATGATACTTTGGATTTGCTTTTGCATCTGGGTGTCTTTCATTGTCAAGGATTTGAATTTCTGGCCCGGTCTGGTATGGTTCGCCATATTCTTTACTTTCTTTAATTCCCCAAAAAATTCCACTGTTTCCTGCTTCTGAGACTTTCCATTCGATAGAAAGTATGAAATTAGTAAAGTCTTTATCGGTAACGATATTTTTACCTCCATCCCCATATTGTCTATCTTTTTTTGGATCAAAGGTCATTATGCCGTCGTTAATGCTCCATTCAGCCCCTATATCTTCTCCGTTATATTGATGCCAACCATTAAAGGTTTTTCCGTCAAATAAAGAGATCCATTCGTTTTTTTCTTGTGCGGTGGTTGAGCAAATACCCCATACCATGGCCAAAATAAGTAATGTGTTTTTTTTCAAAATTTTAGTTTTAAAGGTTTAAAATCTTTTTTAAATGGTCTTGGTCTATGGTTCCTCCCGCGAAATCATCAAATGTTTTTTCGGTGGCTTCAATGAGGTGTTTTCTAATAAATTCTGCTCCTTCTCTGGCTCCCTGTTCGGGGCTTTTAATACAGCATTCCCATTCCATGACTGCCCATACATCGCAGCCATATTCTGTTAATTTAGTGAAGATGGTTTTAAAATCGATCTGACCATCTCCCGGGGATCGATATCTCCCTGCTCTATCTTTCCAACTACCATATCCTCCAAAAGCTCCTTTTTTGCCATTAGGTTTAAACTCAGAGTCTTTTACGTGAAAGGCTTTTATAAATTCATGGTAGTGATCAATATAGGTCAGATAATCTAGCTGTTGTAATACAAAATGACTTGGATCATAAAGTATATTTACTCGTTTGTGATTGTTGGTTGCGCCCAAAAACCTTTCAAAAGTTTCCCCATCGTGGAGGTCTTCCCCAGGATGAATTTCATAACAAGCATCTACGCCGTTTTCTTCAAACACATCGAGAATGGGTAACCAACGTGCTGCAAGTTCTTTAAAACCAAGATCAATTAAACCGTCGGGTTGTTGTGGCCATGGATGCCAATAAGGCCATAATAATGAACCAGAGAAGGTAGCATGTGAACTTATTCCTAGTCTACGGCTTGCAATACCTGCTTTTTTAACTTGATCTACCGCCCAGTCTGTTCTTGCTTTGGGATTCCCTTAACGGCCTCGGGTGCAAAATTATCGAACATAATGTCATAAGCAGGATGTACGGCTACCAATTGCCCTTGAAGGTGGGTAGATAGTTCTGTAATTTCTAATCCATAAGAATTAATTTTTCCTTTAAGTTCATCGCAATAGGTTTGGCTTTCTGCAGCGGTATCTAAATCAATTAGCCACTTATCTAGGGTTGGGATTTGAATTCCTTTATATCCTAAATCTGAAGCCCATTGGCAGAGTCCTTCAAGACTGTTAAATGGCGCTTTTTGATCGATAAATTGTGCTAGAAAAACAGCAGGTCCTTTAATTGTTTTCAAAGTGTAATAATTTTATAGTTTGACCCAAATATTTCCATTTTTATGGGATTCCAATACTTTTTCTATAAAGCGCATTCCCCGTACACCTTCAGATATATCGGGATAAGCCCCTTCTTTTATTTCTTCCTGTCTAATTGCTTTGGCCACTCCGTGGTAGATATTCCCCATGGAATCAAAAATCCCTTCGGGATGCCCAGGGGGGAGTTTGGCTGCTTCTTGAGCGAAATCACTGAGGTAATCGTGTCCAGGCTTTAAGGTTTGTTGGGGTTGACCTTCCTGTAAAAAGGTAAGGTAATTGGGGTTTTCTTGTGCCCATTTTAGTCCCCCTTTTTCTCCGTAGATTTGAACAGTAAAGTTGTTTTCTTCTGCTGTGGCAATTTGAGAAACGCGAAGCACTCCTTTAGAAAACTCGCTAAAACGAACCAAGATAGTACCGTCGACATCCATGGCATTGTCTGGATATCTATAATTTAGATCGGCGAGTAATTGTTGAATCTGCTGCCCCGTGACATATTCAACCATATCAAATGCATGGGTGCCTATGTCACCAATACAGCAACTCATTCCCCCTTTATCGGGATCTAGCCGCCAAACAGTTTTACGTTGTGCAGGGTCGTGTATAACGGGATTAATCCATCCCTGATAGTATTGTAAATCTACCTTTTGAATTGCCCCAAGGGCACCGTCGGCTATCATTTGCTTCATTTGACGTACCATAGGGTAGCCGGTATAAGTATAGGTGACTGCAAAGACAACTTGGTGTTCTTCTTGAAGTTTAGCCAGTATCTCTGCTTCGGCATAGGTGGTGGTCAACGGTTTTTCACAGATGACATTAAATCCGTTTTCAAGGAGTTTCTTAGCCATAGGAAAGTGAAGAAAATTGGGTGTTAATACCGAGATTACTTCCATTCTTTCCTCCTCGGGTAACTTTAATTCTTCTTCAATTAGAATTTCAAAAGTATCATATACCCGATTGGCTGATACACCAATGTGTTCACCAAAGGCTTTATTTTGAACATGATCTGGGTTAAAGCATCCGCCAATAATATGATAGCGATCATGCATAGATGAGGCGATTCGATGAACCACCCCAATAAGGGAGTCTCCGCCTCCGCCTAATATTCCTAAACGTATTTTATGACTCAAATTAATCTTCTTTTAATTCTATTTTTTCGTCTTTAAATATAAGCATAAATAAAACGAGTACTGCTACAGCAAATGCGGCAGGGAATAGCCATATCATCGTCCACTCATGCATGCCGTTTGACAACAGATAGTGATCAGAAATTTCACCAGCTACCCGAAATCCAATGAGCATTCCTACCCCATAAGTAGCCAAGGTGATAAGTCCTTGTGCTGCACTTTTAACTTTTTCACCTGCTTTAAAGTCTGTATATATCTGGCCAGAAACAAAAAAGAAATCATAGCATATTCCGTGTAAAGCGATTCCTAAAATGAGCATAAATGATTGCTCGCCTGCATTTCCATAGGCGAACAGTGTATATCGAATAGCCCAAGCTAACATACCGACCAATATGGTTTTCTTAAAGCCAAACTTTTTAAAGAAAATCGGTAATAAAAGCATAAATAAGACTTCGCTAATTTGACCCAGGGTCATTTTCCCTGTTGGATTTTCCATTCCAAGTTCTACTAAGAAGGGGTTGGCCTGCTGGTAGTAAAATGCCAAAGGAATACAAATTAAAACGGAGGTAATAAAAAACATTAAGAAATTACGGTCCTTTAATAGTTTCAGGGCCTCAAACCCTAATAGGTCTCCGATGGAAAGTGTTTCTCCTCCTGTATTTGAAGGGGGTGTTTTAGGTAAGGTAAAACTAAATAGTCCTAAGGCTAGTGAAGCCATGGCAACCATTAGAAAAGTATTTGATAAAGCACCTGCTGCAATGGCCTCTTGGGCGTCCCAGCTAAAATAGCTGATGACTAAACCAGCCACAATCCAGCCAATGGTTCCAAATACGCGGATGATAGAAAATTCTTTAGCAGGGTCTTTCATCTGGTTAAAAGAAACAGAATTTACAAGGGCTAATGTGGGCATGTACACCAGCATATAGCCAAAGACATAAGGATAGAAAGTGCCAAAATCTGGCGCCACTGACATGAGATACATGAGAACTGCACCAATCAGGTGTAGTATCCCCAAAATGCGTTCTGCATTAAAATATCGATCAGCAATTAATCCGATAAAAACAGGAGCAATAATAGCCCCCAAGATTGTGTAGAGAAAGCCATGGCTGTTTCAGTTCCTGTAGCTCCTAGATTATTTCCTAAAAAAGTTCCAAGGGTTACAAACCACCCACCCCAGATAAAAAACTGGAGGAACATCATTAAGGTTAATTGAAATTTAGTCGTTGAATTCATTTGGTTTCGATTTTAATTAAACGATCAGTTTTGCTTTTTCGAGTAAAAGATTTTTAGTGGCAAGAATACCTGCTATTTCAGAAAGTTCACTTCCTTCGTACTCTACACCAATATAGCCATTATATCCCGCATTTTTAACTAACTGAAGCATACGTAAATAGTCGGTTTTGGTTTCATTCCCGTTTGCGTCGAAATGGTTAGATTTTGCACTAACGGCAAAGGCCCGTGGGAGCAGTTCTTCCACGCCTAAATAGCGGTCATATTCGCGCACGCAACTAGCATTCCATCTTTTTCCACCTTCTCGCTCTAGACAAAAGTTTCCAAAATCGGGTAGGGTGCCACAATTATCTCTGTTGACTTCTGAGAGCATCTCCATGACCAATGCTGCATTAGAGGAAAGATATCCATGATTTTCTACCAACACATTTACATTGTAATCTTGTGCGAATTCTCCTAGTTTTTGCATGCTTTCTGCGGCACTTTCTTTCCAAGCTTTAGGGTCGTTCTCTCCAAAAAGATTTATACGAATCGAATGACAGTCCATTTCAGCAGCTACTTCTATCCAAGTTTTGTGGTTTTCTATGGATTTTTTTCTTTCTTGATTATTAGATACAGCCAGGTCTCCCTCATCATCAATCATGATTAACACATTTTCTACCCCGTGTTTAGCGGCCTCTTCATTAGAAGTAGAGATAAATTTCTTAAGCGCGGCAGGTTTATTTTCGCTTTTCATTACATCTGGGTATAGTTGATTAACATACTCTATTCCAGAAAAGCCAAGTTCCTTTGCTTTTGCTGCAAATTGGTAAGGACTCATTGCCTTAGAATTAATACTTCTATTGAGCGACCATTGCGCAAGAGAGAGTTTGAAAAAAGGGTCTATCATAGGCTTATTTAGTAAAATAGAGCTAGAAAATGATTGGGCAGTTAGGCTACCTAGGGTAGTAATTCCTAATCCTGCAGTGAGGCTGTTTTGTAAGAATTTTCTTCGTTTCATTAAGGGTTAATTTAATAAAACAATTTAATGAATGTTAAAGAATTCTTGTTTTTACATCTCTTTGATATAGGTATATTCAAACGAAAACGTTTTAAATTAAATTTACTTTACTATTGAATAAGTTTCCTGATTCAAAAAAAAACTTCGTTATATTTGATTATACTCATTATTTAAACACCTTTTATGAATTTCTCAAATTTTGAAACTCAGTATGACGCTATTGTGGTAGGAACAGGTATTAGCGGAGGTTGGGCTGCCAAAGAATTGACCGAAAAGGGTCTAAAAACCCTAGTTTTAGAACGGGGTAGAATGGTCCGGCACCAAGAAGATTACCCAACAGCAAATAAGGATCCATGGGATTTCCCTCACGGTAATGTAATTACTAACGAAACAAGAGAAAGACAGCCTAAACAGAGTAGAACAGGCTATACCACAAGAGAAGGCACAAAGCATTTCTTTGTAGATGATATTGATCACCCCTATAATGAAGATAAGCAATTTGATTGGTGTAGGGGATATCATGTAGGTGGGCGATCATTAATGTGGGGTAGACAAAGTTATCGTCTTAGTAATTTTGATTTTGAGGCTAATGCCAAAGAAGGCATAGCAGTCGATTGGCCAATAAGGTATGAAGATCTAGCCCCTTGGTATTCTTACGTAGAAAAGCACGTAGGAATTTCTGGTGAAGCCCTTGGTTTACCTCAATTGCCAGATAGTGAGTTTTTAAAGCCAATGGAACTAACTTGTGTAGAAGATCATCTAAAGAATTCAATATCAGACAACTATACAGATCGCTTACTGACCATTGGACGAGTTGCTCATATTACAGAGGGAAGCAAGCCGGGTGCAGGCCGAATCAATTGTCAGTTTAGAAATCGTTGTTCACGTGGATGTCCATTTGGCGCATACTTTAGCAGTAATTCATCTACATTACCGATGGCTGAAGCCACAGGTAATATGACATTAAGACCCAACTCTATCGTACATGAGGTTATTTATGACCCCAACACTAAGAAAGCTTCTGGTGTGCGTGTAATTGATGCAGTAACAAAAGAAACCATAGAATTTAAAGCCAAAGTGATTTTCCTTTGCGCTTCTGCAGTAGCTTCAACTTCTATTCTAATGCAGTCGAAGTCTGCTTATTTTCCAAACGGAATGGGAAACACTTCTGGAGAACTTGGGCATAATTTAATGGACCACCATTTTCAAGTGGGGGCTACCGGAGAATTTGATGGTTTTGAAGATAAGTATTATACGGGTAGACGTCCGAACGGAATTTATATTCCAAGATTTAGAAATATTGGTGGAGACAGCCAGCGTAAAGATTATTTACGAGGCTACGGCTATCAAGGAGGAGGAACTAGAGAAGCCTGGACAGACAGCATAAAAGAAATGGCTTATGGCCCAGAATTTAAAGAAGCATTGCTTACTCCTGGAGGTTGGAGAATGGGATTAAATGGTTTTGGAGAGACGCTCCCATATCACGAAAATAAAATGTATTTGGATTATGACCGTCTAGACCAGTGGGGCCTCCCAACAGTTACCTTTGATGCTGAAATCAAAGAAAATGAGCTTGCGATGAGAAAAGACATGCAAAATCAGGCTATTGAAATGTTAGAAACAGCAGGTTTTAAAAACGTTCAAGGATATGATAACGAATATCACTTAGGTTTAGGTATTCATGAGATGGGGACAGCTCGAATGGGACGTGACCCAAAAACATCCGTTCTCAATGCTAATAACCAAGTGCATGATGTCCCCAATGTATTCGTTACAGACGGGGCATGTATGACATCAGCAGCAAATCAAAATCCTTCTCTGACTTATATGGCGCTCACGGCTAGAGCTGTTAATTTTGCGGTAGAAGAATTAAAGAAGAATAATATTTAAGCGAACTATCATGAAAAGAAGAACCGCATTAAAAAATATAGGATTATCCTTTGGCGCACTTACATTAACTCCCACAGTAGCTAGTCTATTACAAAGCTGCCAAACAACTGAGGCGGGTTGGACTCCCACTTTTTTATCTCAAGAACACGCTGAAGCAGTGGCTAAGATAGTGGATGTTATCTTACCCTCTACAACCGATGTACCTGGGGCAACAGATTTAAATTTAATTCAATTTATAGACGGGTACTTGTCTAAAGTAAGTAGTCTAGAAGAACAAGAATTTTTTAAAATGGCCACGGTAATTTTTCTAGAAATTACCCAAAAAGCTGCAGGAAAAGATAATTCTGTAGATCTTTCCGCAGCAGACATCGATGTTCAATTAAATCATTTCTTAAGAGCTACACCAGAAGAACAGGCGATTAGAGGGCGAGCGTTTGAGACTTATTTGGATGGAATTGAAGGTGGGAATGAACTTACACCTCCCCTAGAAGGCGTAAGTCAGAATTACCTTTATAACCTTAGGTCTTTAGCCATTCGTGCGTTTGAAGGAAATGCCATTATTGGAAAAGAACACCTGGCTTATGCTCCCGTGCCTGGTCAGCAAAATGGCTGTATCGATTTAGAAGAAGCCACTGCTGGAAAGGCTTGGGCCTTATAGTGTTCGCAAATATTCAGCGATAGCCCTAGCTTCTTCATTGCTTAGGTTTTGATTGATCATCAAAATATTATTGTATTCTGCTAATAAAGCTTTAGCAATAGGATCTTCCTTCACCATTTCTGTTGGATTAAGGAGCATATTCATTACCCAAGCGGGGTGTCTACGTTCATAAATCCCTTTCATTGCAGGGCCTATTAATTTTTTATCCGTTTTGTGACAGGCGGTGCATTTTGCTTTAAAAGCCTGACGACCTGTTTCCACCATTTCAAGATCTATATCCGAGTCGAATGCCAATTTCTTTATAGGGCCAATTCCTACATTAGATAAGTCTATAGGGGTGGCTGTTTTTTCTTTTTGGGCTTGGACTTCTTCTTTTTGTTTTCTTTTAAACTTAAAGCCATCTTCTTTTTTATCATTAGAAGAACCACAAGCAATTAAAGTTGAAATAAGGAGTAATGCAAAGATCTTTTTCATCTGTATAGGATTATTAGTCTAAAATTAATGGCTTGTGCATAGAATTACAAAAATGTCATCAAAATAAGCTAACTTTTTTACGAAAACGATTTTAACTTTTTTCGAAAGGACTTGTTCGGGCACAATATTTAGGACTGTTGCGTTTTTTTGGTAACCAAATAGACTCCTGTGAATACAAGTATTGTTGCTAGTAATTTTACCCCGTCTAATTGATCATTTCCAGTAAAAGTGGCATATATAATTGCAATAATTGGCTGTACATAGGTAAGCACACCAATAGTGGTTGGAGGAACTTCTCGTAGGGCATACATATTTAGTAAATAGGCCAAAAAGGTAGTGAACAGTAAAACAAATCCAATTCGCCAGATTGCCTCCCAGGGTAATTCCATCCATTCGACAGCGAGTAATTGCTCTGATCCAAAGGGTAAGTTCATTAGAATTCCCATTGGGAACATCCATTTCATAAGTGTAACGACATGATACTTTTTGGTTATAGGTTTTATAATCACAAGGTAAGCACCATAACTAAAAGCATTAATTAGCATCATGGCATTGCCTAAGGGGATGTTAGGGGCATTTTTTGTAAAAGAACTTCCGTAGAGTACGAGTGTTAAAGCCCCAGCAAACCCAAATAAAATACCGGATAACTTTAGCTTGGTTATCTTTTCACGTAAAAAAATTGCGGATAATAACATAACTATAATAGGCATAATGGTGATAATCACCGAGCTATTTATTGGAGTAGAGAGGCTTAGTCCTCGAATAAAGAAAACCATATTTAGACACATTCCAAAAGCGGTCGCAGAAAAAATACGTAGATAATCCTCCCGTTCTATGCGTTCTTTAGAATAAAATAAGCTAAGTCCAAAGAAGAGAATACTAGCGGTGATAACTCGTAAAAGGACAAGCCCATAAGGGCCAATATAGCCAGGCATAATCACCTTCATGATGGTGTGGTTTAAACCATAAATGGTGGTGGCTCCTATGGCTGCCAAAAGAGCAAGAATCTGTTTATTCATTCAGGGCTTCTTTAGCAGCTTCAATGGTGGCCTTTGCGTTGCCAATAAATAGTTGATTGTTGTAGCAAAGGACGGGTCTTTTTAAAAAGGTATAGTGACGACTTAACAAATTCTTGATGGTTTCTTCATTTAGCTCATCTTTATTAATCTCTTTAAGTTTTTGCGCACGTTTATTTAATAAAGCTTCATAGGAATTGGTGTGCTGAAAAAGTTCATCGAGTTGAGATTGACTTAAAGGATATTTTTTAATATCGATAAGGGCTACATTTGCAGGTAAGTCGAGGGTTTTAAGAATGCGTTTGCACGTATCGCAGCTGCTTAAATAGTAGAATACATTCATGATAATTGACTTTTGGGCAAAGTAAATCAAATTTCGTTAAAGCCAAGAGAAATGGAGGGAATCTATTACCTTTGTGATCCGATTTTATATCAATTATGGAAAAGAAATTGAGATTTAACAGTGCGACCATCCACGGAGGACAATCCCCTGATCCAGCTTATGGAGCAGTAATGCCGCCTATTTATCAAACCTCTACTTATGCACAAACGACCCCTGGCGGTCACAAAGGGTTTGAGTACAGTAGAACACATAACCCTACAAGACAAGCTTTAGAAAAGTCGATTGCTAGTATTGAAAATGGGCAACACGGATTAGCTTTTGCATCTGGACTAGCCGCCATGGACGCAGTAATGAAACTTTTAAGTCCTGGAGATGAGGTTATTTCTACCAATGACTTATATGGTGGTTCTTACCGACTATTTACCAAAATATTTGAGGACTTTGGACTGAAATTTCATTTTGTAGGTATGAATGATCTAGCCGATGTGACTAAGGTAATTAATAGCAATACCAAGTTAATCTGGGTAGAAACACCTACCAATCCTATGATGAATGTAGTGGACATATCTGCTATTGCTCGTCTGGCCAAAGAAAATCAAATTTTATTAGCAGTAGACAATACATTTGCTTCTCCTTACCTTCAGCAACCCCTTAATTTTGGTGCAGATATCGTAATGCATTCCGCAACAAAATATCTAGCAGGTCACTCAGATGTGGTCCTTGGATCTCTTGTGGTAAATGATTTGAATCTCTATGAGCGTTTGGCATTTATCCAAAATGCCAGTGGTGCAGTTCCAGGTCCAATGGATAGTTTTCTTACCTTAAGGGGGATTAAGACATTGCATGTTCGTATGCAACGCCATTGTGAGAACGGTCGAGCAGTTGCTACTTATCTGGCTTCCCATCCGAAAATTGAAAAAGTATTTTGGCCTGGTTTTGATACCCATCCAAATCATGAAGTTGCTAAAAAACAAATGAATGATTATGGAGGAATGCTATCTTTTATTCCAAAAGGAGCTGATTATAAGGCAGCAATTAAGATCATCGAAGATCTTCGCCTGTTTACCTTGGCAGAATCTTTAGGGGGCGTTGAAAGTTTAGCAGGTCATCCTGCAAGTATGACCCATGCGTCTATTCCTAAAGAAGAAAGAGAGAAGAGTGGTGTAGTAGATGCATTAATTCGTTTAAGTGTAGGGATTGAAGATGCACAAGATTTGATTGACGATCTGGCACAAGCTATTGGTTAGAAAGATGTTATCTTTATCAAAGAATTTAACGCATGCAAATCCCTAAAGGAAAAAAAGTATATTTCGCTTCAGATAATCACTTGGGAGCACACACGCCAGGGGATAGTAATGCCCGCGAACGTCTTTTTGTACAATGGCTAGACCACATTAAAGGGGATGCCTCAGCTCTTTACCTATTAGGTGATCTATTTGACTTTTGGTTCGAGTACAAGACCGTGGTTCCTAAAGGTTTTGTGAGGGTATTAGGGAAATTAGCAGAGCTGTGCGATGCTGGAATTTCAATTCATTTTTTTGTTGGAAATCACGATTTATGGATGTTAGATTACTTAGAAAAGGAGATAGGAGTGAAGGTTTACTATCAAGGGGAGGAAGTCACCCTAAATAATCATCGGTTTTTAATTGCTCACGGAGATGGACTAGGCCCAAATGACAAGGGATTTAAACGATTAAAAAAAGTGTTTACCAATCGTTTTTTTCAGTGGTGTTTCCGTTGGATCCATCCAGATTTAGGTATGCGCTTAGGACATTATTTATCCGTAAAAAATAAATTAATTTCTGGAGAAGAAGATGCCGTTTTTTTAGGGAAAGAAAAGGAATGGCTCGCGCAGTATGCTAGACGAAAACAAAAAGAACAGCAACGACATTTTTATGTTTTCGGTCACCGTCATATCCCTTTAGATATCTCCATAGATGAGCAAGCTCGTTATATTAACCTAGGGGATTGGATTAGCCATAATACTTACGCTGTTTATGATGGATATCAAATGGAATTAAAAAAATGGGAGGCCTCATAAATTATGCTTGAAAAAAAATCTTTAGAGGTTGAAAAAACAGTCATCGTTGGGATTATAAATTCTCAACAAGACGAAGATCAGGTCATCGAGTATTTAGATGAGCTCGCTTTCTTAGCCTTAACAGCTGGGGGAGAAGTGGTTAGGCGGTATACGCAAAAAATGAGTTTACCTAATCCAAAAACTTTTATTGGAAGTGGAAAACTTGCTGAAGTAGCAGAATTTGTAGAAGCTCATGAAGTTTCTACGGTAGTTTTTGATGATGAGCTAACCCCTGCGCAACAAAATAATATTGAAAAAACATTGCGTTGTAAAATCTTAGATCGCACCGGGTTAATTCTAGATATTTTTGCCCAAAGAGCGCAAACAAGTTATGCGCGCACGCAAGTTGAATTGGCACAATACCAATATTTACTCCCTCGATTAAAGGGATTATGGACCCATTTAGAACGGCAGAAAGGGGGAATTGGGATGCGTGGCCCTGGAGAAACAGAAATTGAAACCGATCGAAGAATTGTTAGGGATAAGATTACATTACTTAAAAAGAAACTCACGGTTATTGATAAGCAAATGTCTACCCAACGTGGAAATAGGGGTGCACTTGTTCGCGTAGCTTTAGTGGGATATACCAATGTTGGGAAATCCACTTTAATGAATGTTTTATCTAAAAGTAAGGTGTTTGCAGAAAACAAGCTTTTTGCTACCCTAGATACCACAGTGAGGAAAGTGGTCATTGGTAATTTACCTTTTTTGTTAAGCGATACAGTAGGGTTTATACGTAAATTACCCACCCAATTAGTAGAATCATTCAAAAGTACTTTAGATGAAGTAATTGAGGCAGATTTATTGGTTCATGTAGTCGATATAGCCCATCCAAATTTTGAAGAACACATCGCTTCGGTTAATTTAATTTTATCTGAAATTAAAAGTTTAGATAAGCCTACCTTAATGGTATTTAATAAGATTGACGCCTATCAGCCTGAGGAAATTGACACCGATGATTTGATTACAGAGCGTACCTCTAAACATTATAGTTTGGCAGAATGGGAGGAAACTTGGATGGCTAAATCCAACGGGAATGCCATTTTTATCTCTGCTCTAAATAAAGATAATTTAGCTCACTTTAGAAATCAAGCCTACGCGGCCATACGCGATATCCATATTACACGTTTTCCATACAATCATTTCCTATACCCAGAAGGTCTTGAAGAATAAATGATTTATATTTAGTAAAAATCCCGATCTATGAAAAAGTTATTTTTTGTTCCCTTATTTATTGCTGTTTTTTTCTCCTGTGCTAAAGAAGATGAAGCTGCAGTAAGTAGATATAGTTATGGCGAAGCCCTGGGAGTTGAAGCTTCAGTCTCTCCACTTGGAGGGAATACTTTGTTTTTTGAAGATGTAACTTATGGTTCTGGGGAAAGACAAATGTTAGATGTACATATTCCTGAAACAGCTAGTTCTGAGGGGATTATTATCTTTTTCCATGGAGGAGGATTTACTGGAGGTGATAAATCAGACGCTTATAATGAATTATTGGCTCCTACGATGCAAACCCTTCTGAATCAAAATATGACGCTAGTAAGTGCTAATTACACCCTATTAACCACTAGCGGAAACGAGGGAGTAATTTCGGCTCTTGAAGATGGAGCTGCAGTTATAAATTTTTTACAATCTCGCTTTTCTCAATTAAACATACCGGCGAACAAAATTGTTTTAGCGGGAGTATCTGCTGGGGCTGGAATTGCTCAGTGGAATGGGTTTAGAGAGCAAACTAACTCACAAGTTCAAGGTATTTTAGCGCTCGCAGCACAAAGCACCTATGATCTTTACGAATGGGAAAATGTTTTCCCAGGATTTTCTCTTGATGGACTTAGACAAATGAGTACCCTTCTACAACTATTGTTTACTCAATTTTATGGGGGAGTACCCACGCAGTCTGATCTAGATGTAGTAGACTACCTTTCTTTTATGGATGCCACAGACCCAGCTTTATATGTCTATAATACCGCTGGAGATGAGGTAATCAATCGTGATGGTGAAATAGACTTTGATGTGCTTTATCACAGTTTCCGTCATGGCGACTATTTACGTGCCAAAGCCATAGAGGTATCGCTTGAGTTTTCTGGAATATTCCAAGAGAGCCCTGCAGACTTTGCCTTAAGAATGCTAGAATAGCTATTTAACCTCAATGAGGGTATAGACAGGAAAATGATCTGAATAGCCACGAAGTTTTGGACCGTTAATATCCGTTCTAAATGGATACCCCTGGTACCTGCCACGGGGAGTGATTAAATGAATAGGATGATAAATGGCTGTTTTTTTAATGTGAAGGAATTTTTGTTTTTTCCATTGCTGAGAAAATAAAATTTGATCAAATAAAAACCACCTGTCATTGAAGGCTAAACTTCCTTCTCCCTTTTTATGTAATGCGATCATTGGGTTGTAGAGTCCGAATCCCTTTTTTTTCTTTTTGTGTTATCCATTGAATGCTTTTATCGCTCGGATTATCATTAAAATCACCCATACTAATCAAATAACCAGTAGGTCTTTTCTTTTGAATGGAGTCCGTAATATGTCGATGAAGTTGGGCTGCTTTAAAACGATGAGCAGCACTTCTTTTTTTGCCCCCTCTCCTCGATGGCCAGTGATTAACAATAATGGAAAGATAATGCTCATAAAAATAGCCTCCAACCACTAAGATATCTCTAGTCGTTCTCTTGTAGCCCGTTTTATTATCAGTTAATTCTAGGGAATATCTTTTTTGATGTACGACATTAAATAAGCTAGCTTTATAAAGTAAACCTACATCAATTCCCCTAAAATCTGGGCTTTCAAAGTGTACAATACCATAATTTGGAGCTTTTAGAAGAGGACTATTAATGAGGAGATTTAAGACATAATGATTTTCTACTTCTGCTAACCCCATTAATAGCGGCGTTTGCAGACTTTCTCTAAAACCTACGGAGCCCATAACGATGATGATGCTGCTCAATGGATTGATTCAGGAGTTTTTTCTTTAGTTAACTACGAGTCCTTCTATTTGGCTTTTAAGTATGAAGGAAGTGGAAAATCGACGCATGATGGAACCTTTGAAGTTGATGATATACGCGTATATGAAGGGCCAACGATTAATCGCTAACGCATGGGGAACAATATTTCTGAAATTAATTCATTTTCTGGAGTATCCACTGGGCTATTATACATTACTTCTATAGGAGGAATACCTTTAGCTGGCTTAAATAACTTGTTGCGTTGGTGCATCATTCCTGCAGCCCAAGCATTGCCTATATGGCGGTAAGGCCCCGTATGTCTAATGGTGTAAGCATTGAATTTAGGCATTTCACCAACTGTAAAGTGATCGGGTAAATTTTTGGGGATTTCACTTACAGGGTGTGCCGCGGTATAAACTACACGGTCCTTTACTACGTCTGTTTTATGATAAATAGAGAGTCCATTACCCGTGAGTTGCTCTCGGCAGTTTTCCATTAAATAGTGCATAAGTGTTTTAAAGTCTTTTTCCATATGTTCACCAATCCTAGAAAAAGCACAACTTCTTTTAATTCCTACATATTGTGTAGCATGAAAAGGTTTATTTCCCTTAAAATTTAAGGAAGAGTTTGTGCTACCAGTTTCAATAAGATCTTTTAGCAGGAAGAGACCTCTATTATAATCCATTCCCACAAGTATCTCCATTTGTTTTCTCATCCAAAACAAGAAAAAAGGGAGATGACTTTTCATTGTCCAAGTTACCAGAGTTCCATCTTTTCTTGGGGTTAGTTGAAGCTGCGTTTCTGCATGTGACTTCCACGGTTTTAAAAAGTTGAGGTTCATGGTCAAGTTTTGGTTCTCTATTTCATCAATGATTTTCAAGTTCCCTGAACCAATAATATCACCTTCCCATTCGTGGTATTTTCCATCCTTAGTAATCGAAAGGTTAGCACTAGGTTCAGCGATCACCCAAGGGGACCATTTTTCCCAATGACTGAGGTTACTGATTATTGGAAAAATTTTTTCTGGGGTTGATTTGATAAAGACTGTGGCATTAACATTCATTGTAGGCATTTGGTAGGTATTTTAAAAGTTAAAGTATAAAAGTAATCATTTAATTATATTTTACTTTTCTTAAGATCCGTTGAGAATCTTTGTAGGTCTGATAAAGGTTTTCATCTCTAACTTTTAGATAGGGTTTGGCTTTTTGTAATTGGGATAATGCGTGTGGAAAATCGTTAAATACGCACAACATATACACGGAACTTAATTGGGATAAATCTTTTTCTTCTTGGGGAGAAAGCGATAGGTTTTTTTCAAGTTTTTGGAGGAGTGCATTGTTGGCGTTATAAAGGTGCATTAAGTTCCTTTTATTGACTTGAGGGGGTTTAAAAAGGAGTATAGTGTTGATGGAATAGCTTCCGTTTTCATTAAATGTAATGCTTACTTCTTCTAATGGGTAGTAATTAGCAAATTTGTTAAAACCCAATTTGACATATTCAGTTAGCGTAAAGACATCTTCGTTATAGGATATTTTTACCTCATCGAGGTTAGAATAAAAGAGTTTAACTTGCTCATTAATTAATTCAATATCTACCCGAGAGTAATAGGTGGTTTCTTTTGTTTTTTTTGGAAGTCCTGACCAACATAACACAAAGGTTTCTTTAAATACTTTATAGTGTGTGGTTAGGTCACTATGATGGTTTTGAATAAAATCAATAACACCATCAAGTGTAAGGCTAATATTATTTTGCGCATGTTTAAGCAATTTAGCTACTTTCTTCTTATTTGTATTCTCTGGCTTTTTATGATTGATAGGCATAGAGATACTTCCCTCTCTATAAAAAGTAGTTCCTGCAAGGTACTTCCAGATATTCTTTTTCAGTACTGTAATTGCTTGAATAGGACGTATAGTTACTAGTCCCACAACTTTTCCTTTGGGTAAGTGAGGGAAGGGAATATTTTCATAAAGAACCCAAGGAGGCTGTTTTAAATAAGCGTTAATTAGGTTTTGTAGTTTGCTATCATCAAAAAAATCTATTCCTACAATCGTGTTCTCTCTATCTTCTACTCCAATAACTATAAAAGAATCGTTGGTTGGGTTAGAGTTAGATAATGCACAAATATGTTTAAGGAATTTTCCTTTTCCCTCTTTTGAGGAGAGGTTTAGTTTTAACTTTTTGTCATAGAAACTGTTTTCATCATTATGAGACAGGAGTGCTTTGACTAAAAGTCTTTTATTAATCATTTTTTACGATTAACGATAGTAGCATTTGCTTGGTCGGTAGGTAATATCGTAAGGTCTGCTATGGTTACGTGTGCAGGAGCATTAATCATAAAAATAATGGAGTGAGCTACGTCTATGGCTTGAAGAGCATCTAGGGTATTGTATACATTGTCCGATCGTTTTTGGTCTCCTTTAAATCTGACCATTGAAAATTCTGTTTCTACCAGGCCAGGATGGATAGCGCCTACACGAATTCCGAATGGATTAAGATCTATACGTAAACCCTGTGTAAAGGCATCTACTGCATATTTGCTGGCACAATAAGCATTCCCGTTGGGGTAAACTTCTAATCCCGCGATAGATCCCAAATTAATAATATGTCCCGATTTTCTGGTGGTCATTTGTGGAAGAACAGCTTTGGTGACATACATTAAACCTTTTACATTTCCGTCAATCATGGCATCCCAATCATCTAAATTTGCGGTATGTACAGGGTCCAAACCATGAGCATTCCCCGCATTATTAATCAAAACATCTATTTGCTTCCATGCTTTGGGAAGGGAATCAATCGCTGTAAATACAGCTTTTCTATCCCGCACATCGAATTGTAAGGTATGAACTTCGGTGGCTAATTTATCCTTTAAAGCGGTAAGACGTTCACTGCGTCTGCCACACAAAATTAGCCGATGACTTTCTTGGGCCAACAATTCCGCGGTAGCTTTTCCAATTCCACTGGTTGCCCCAGTAATTAATATTGTTTTCATCTTCATTTTTTTAGGGAACTTGTTTTCCTTTCTCTGCCTCTAATAAAAGGAACCAGTCTTGAATTTCTAGTTGTATCTGTGTAGCTTCTTGCGCTTTTTGGAGTCTTTCTATCCTCGTTGTACCCACTACTGGGTGAATGTTAGCAGGGTGGTGTAATAGCCAAGCTAAAAGTAATTGGTCTTCGGTAGCGTTATATTTTATTGCTAGCTCTTGCATAAGTTTTTTTAGGGTGGCTGATTTGGCTTCGGGGTCTTTGAAATAATTACCGAGGGGACTCCATGCCATGGTTCCTAATTTGTGGGTTTGATGATAATCTAAACCACCATCAAAAAGGGGTTTATTGTAGGTCAAAGAACATTCGATTTGATTCCATTTTAAATCAATATTACTTTGAAGAAGTCCAAGTTGTGAAGGGGTAAAATTGGAGACCCCAAAGCTTTTGACTTTTCCCTCCTGCTTTAACGTGCTAAAGGCATCTAAAACAGTGTTAGGATCCATGATTGGACTTGGTCGGTGTAATAGAAGAACATCTAAATAATCTGTTTGAAGATTTTTAAGGGATTGTTCAGCGGACTGGATAATATGTTTTTTAGAATAATCGTAGTGCTTAACAGCAAGGGGTCTTTCCTTACAAGGATATTGAATACCACATTTAGAAATATGAATAACCTGATCTCGTGAGATACTACTTTCTTTGAAAGCACGTCCTATTTCTGTTTCTGTAGTGTAGCCGCCATAAATGTCTGCATGGTCAAAAGTAGTAAGTCCTATTTCTACACATTGTTCTATTAATTTGGTAGCCTGAATAGTAGAAAATTTTCTACCCCATTCCCCCCAAGTCATTGTTCCTGTAATTATTCTGTTCATTGGTAGTTGGTAAGTTAAAAAAGTCAATTAAATTTAAGGAGGATGTAAACAAGCATACCCCTTTTAAAATAACAACTTTTAACCAATTATTAACAGCTAGGAGTCAAAAAAAAAGTCAAATTTGTTTTCCGATTAAAAAAGACTATTGTATGAATACGCAGACAGGTATCGATATTAAGGAATTAAATGAAAAAATTGAAAAAGAGAGTGCTTTTGTAGATCTACTCACTTTAGAGATGAATAAGGTAATCGTGGGGCAAAAGCCGATGATTGAACGTCTTTTAATAGGCCTCCTAGGTAAAGGGCATATTTTATTAGAAGGTGTACCTGGATTAGCAAAAACATTGGCAATAAACACCCTTAGTCAGGCAGTTAAAGGAAGTTTTAGTAGAATTCAGTTTACCCCAGATTTATTACCGGCTGATGTTGTGGGGACTATGATTTACAATATAAAAGAGAATGATTTCTCTATTAAAAAAGGACCAATTTTTGCCAATTTTGTCCTTGCTGATGAAATCAACCGTGCCCCAGCAAAAGTTCAGTCCGCCTTGCTAGAAGCCATGCAAGAAAAGCAGGTTACTATTGGGGACACTACCTTTAAATTACAGCAACCATTTTTAGTAATGGCTACCCAAAACCCTGTCGAGCAAGAAGGAACTTACCCTCTTCCCGAAGCACAGGTAGATCGATTTATGCTTAAAACAGTTATTGATTATCCTGCCTTAGCTGATGAACAGCAAATAGTTCGTCAGAATCTCCAGTCTTCTTTTGAAAAAGTTAAGCCTGTTGTTACGACTAAGCAAATCCTCACTGCACAAGAAACAGTGCGAGAGGTTTATATGGACGAAAAAATTGAGCGTTATATACTAGATTTAATTTTTGCTACTCGTTATCCCGAAAATTATGGGCTAGAAAAACTTAAACCTTTAATTAGTTTTGGCGCTTCACCAAGAGGAAGCATTAATCTAGCCACGGCTGCGAAGTGCTACGCTTTTCTAAAGCATAGAGGATATGTTATCCCAGAAGATGTTCGGGCGG
Source organism: Flavobacteriaceae bacterium (assembly GCA_038143595.1). Taxonomy (GTDB): domain Bacteria; phylum Bacteroidota; class Bacteroidia; order Flavobacteriales; family Flavobacteriaceae; genus Arcticimaribacter. The sequence continues at coordinate 408,492 of JAYQME010000003.1, forward strand.
TTATATACGATGTGCTTAGACACCGAATTGGATTGACCTATGAAGCCGAGGCTGAAAATGTAAGTACAGAGGATTTAATAGGCCAGATTATCAATAAGGTAGAGGTTCCCTAGTTTAAATTCCCCAAGGGGTTGATTATATGGATACAAAAGAGCTTTTAAAAAAGGTTAGGAAGATTGAAATCAAAACACGCCGCTTGAGTGATCATGTATTTGGTGGAGAATATCACAGTACCTTTAAAGGTCGTGGAATGACCTTTAGTGAAGTTCGTCAGTACCAGTTTGGAGACGATGTAAGAGCGATTGATTGGAATGTTACCGCTAGATATAACTAACCCTTTGTAAAGGTTTTTGAAGAAGAAAGAGAGCTTACTTTAATGCTAGCTGTTGATGTGAGTGGGTCAGAATTCTTTGGAACAACAGACCAATTTAAAAGAGATTTGTTAACAGAAATAGCTGCTACACTTTCTTTTTCTGCACTCCAAAATAATGACAAAGTGGGGTTGCTATTATTTTCAGATCAAGTAGAGTTATTTATACCCCCAAAAAAAGGACGTTCTCATATTCTAAGAATCATTCGTGAATTACTGGAATTTGAACCTCAAAGTCAGGGGACTAGTATTAGTACTGCACTTGCTTTTTTGTCTGGTGTTTTAAAGAAGAAGGCCATTGTGTTTTTACTTTCAGATTTTATGGATAGAAATTATGAAAAAACCCTTCGTATTGCAGCAAAGAAGCATGATCTAACCGGAATAAGAGTTTATGATCAGTTAGAGGAAAAAATGCCCAATCTAGGAATCGTACCCATGGTAGATAGTGAGACACAGAAAATTCAATGGATAAACACTTCTTCCAAAAAGGTTAGAAGAAATTATTTAGAATATCATCGAACACAGAAAGAAAATTTTGAAAACCTATTTAAAATGAATGGCGCTGGAGCCCTTAGTTGTCGTATGGATGAGAGTTATGTCAAAAAACTATTAGGTTATTTTAAAGCGCGTATATAGAAGATATGAACCGATTGTTTTATTTATTATTGGGAATATACTTAAGCTATTCAACACAATCGTTTAGCCAAATAAAAGGGGAGGTCTCTACTGCTATCGATACTACCTCTGTACGAATTGGTGAACAAATTAATGTTACAATCCAGGTTAAAACAACAGATACAGCTATGGTAGAGTTTCCTCCAGAAGCGCAATTTCTACCATTTGAAATACTTGAGGAATCTCCCTTAGACACCTTTAAATCCAAACAACATTATTTATACACAAAACGTTACGCGTTAATCCAATTTGATTCAGGAAAGTACTGGATACCTAGACAAAAAATCGTTGTTGATGGTTTTTCAAAATTCTCAGATTCAATAGGTATAGAAGTGGCTACCGTTAAAGTAGATACTCTTCAACAGCCTTTATATGATATCAAGCCGATTCAGCTTGTAGCACGCTCTTATACCGCCTTAATTCAAAGATTATCCATAGGCTTTGCATTTGTTTTATTGTTAATTGTGCTTTATTATTTGAGTCAGGAATATCAAAAAAAGAGAGAGGCACTTAGAAAAGAAATACCTCCTTTTGATAAGGCAATTAATGAACTTAAGGCACTTGATCAGCAATTGCCAAAAGATCAAGAGGAGTTTAAAAGATATTATTCCAAGTTAACAGGAATTATTAGAAGTTACCTTGAGGAAGAAGCCTCGATTGATGCCCTAGAAAGCACCTCTGATGAATTATTGGATAAATTAGAGTTAAGAAAAGATGCAGGTACATTAGCACTAAGTTTAGAAACTTTAAACAATTTAAAGAATGTGCTAAAAAATGCAGATTTAGTCAAGTTTGCTCGCTCAGCACCGGCTATTGGAGTCGCCACTAATGACCGTACTTTGGTAGAGAAGGTAGTTATTGAGACTAAAGAAGCACTTCCCGCCCCTACAGAAGAGGAGTTAGCGGCCACTGCAGAATTCCAGCGTATTCAAGCCCGAAAAAAGAGAAAACAAAAGGCTCAATTGATTGCTATTTCAGCGGCTTCTATCGTTGTTATGTTTGCCTTGGGGTCGATTGCTATTTACGGATTTACTCCTGTTAAAGACACTTTATTTAGATATCCTACTAAAGTATTGCTAGATGGAACCTGGGTTAAAAGTGAATATGGTACACCTCCGATTCAAATAAACACTCCGCAGGTATTAATTAGAGCACAAGAATCTACTGCTCAAAAAACAATTTATTCTGCGGGTAGTCCAGTGACAGATTATTATACAGAGTTATCTTTCTCTAAAAGGTCACCATCAGAAAAAAAAGAATTAAGTGAAGAAGAGAAAGAACAAGAAGCTAGGGAGTTAATGGATGCGACTATTGCTGGTTATGAGGAAAAAGGAGCTGTTAATTTACTTGTACAAAACGATACATTCACCACCAAAGACGGAACACAGATCATTCGTTTGTTTGGATCATTAGATTTTCCTAACGGTGAAAATAGTATACGTTGTCGATTTGTGTCGATTGTTTTCCCATTTGAAAAAGTAACCGTGGAACTCAAATTAGTTCACCCCAAAGACGATCGTTATGGGTTGTCCATTGAAGAACAAATTTTAGAATCCATAGAAATCATAAAAGAACTATAAAGTGTTAAGCGAAATACAATTTGCCAATCCAGATTATTTGTGGGGAGCCCTGTTAATTATCCCACTTATAGTTTGGTATGTTTTTAATAGAAAAAGGCAGCAAGCTAAATTAAAACTGTCAAGTTTAGCTGGTTTTGAAGGCGCTCATTCAATCTGGGTGAGCATATACCCGATTCTTTTTGTCTTAAGAGTGTTGGCGCTTCTAATTCTTATTGTAGCCATAGCAAGACCCCAAACGGTAGATGTTTCAACGCGAACCAAAACTAACAAGGGGATAGATATTGTGATGGCCATTGATGTCTCTTCGAGTATGTTAGCTCAAGATCTTAAGCCCAATCGCTTAACTGCGCTAAAGAATGTAGCTGGAGATTTTATTGCCCAAAGAAGAAGTGACCGGATAGGGCTTGTAATCTATGCTGGGGAAAGTTATACTAAAACACCTATTACGAGTGACAAACGGATAGTACAAAATGCAATGAATGAGATTCGTTTTGATGGGCTAATCAACGATGGTACAGCTATAGGAATGGGGTTGGCTACTGCTGTTAACAGATTAAAAGACAGTAGAGCCAAAAGCAAAGTGATTATTTTATTAACCGATGGGGTAAATAATGCAGGGTTTATAGATCCAAAGATTGCTGCCGAGCTTGCTGTAGAATTTAATATTAAAACTTACACGATTGGTTTGGGCAGTAATGGAAATGCTAGAGCACCTGTAGGAATTTTGCCCAATGGAAAATTTCAATATGGAATTACTAAAGTTGAAATTGATGAAGCATTATTAGAAGAAATTGCAGCAGAGACAGGAGGCTTGTATTTTAGAGCTACAGATAATAATAGTTTAGAAGATATTTATAACGAAATCAATAAATTAGAAAAGACAGAGATAGAAGAATTTAAATATTATAATTACGAAGAAAAGTATCGCTTATTGGTATTATTTGCTATGGGCTTACTTTTGATAGAATGGGGATTAAAAAACACGATTTTTAGAAGCTTTATATAAAATGTATCAACTAGACGAGACTATTTATTTTTATGCATTTGGAATACTTCCAGTCATATGGATAGGTTATTTATGGGTAGTTAATTGGAAGAAAAAAACACAAGCAGCTTTTGCTTCTTCCAGAATTCTGGACACTTTAAGTCCTCATCGTTCTCGTTTTAAACCTTTTTTAAAGCTACTTATCATTAGCTTAGGATTTACGTTTCTCATTCTAGGTTTAGTCAATCCCAAAATTGGAACAGAGTTAGAAACGGTTAAAAGAGAAGGTGTAGATATTGTATTTGCCATTGATGTATCTAAGAGTATGTTAGCAGAGGATATTGCCCCTAATCGTTTAGAAAAAGCTAAACGTTTAGTTTCTGCATTACTAAATGAATTAGCAAGTGATCGGGTAGGGATAATCGCTTACGCAGCTCAGGCTGTTCCGCAATTACCCATAACAACAGATTACGGAGCAGCAAGAATGTTCTTACAAGCGCTAAATACGGATATGCTCTCTTCACAAGGAACCGCTATTGATGCAGCCATAGATTTAGCGTCTACTTATTTTGATGATGAAGAACAAACCAATCGGGTTGTATTTATTCTCTCCGATGGAGAAGATCATTCCGAAGAGGGAACAATAGACGCTGCTCAACGCGCGAATGCATTGGGAATTAAAATATTTTCCCTTGGGGTTGGGACTGAAAAAGGAGCTCCGATACCTATTAAAAAAAATGGCGTGGTAGAAGCGTATAAGAAAGACCAAGAAAATGAGGTGGTCATAACTAAACGTAATACAGCTGTTCTTCAGTCAATCGCCACCTCTACAGACGCCACTTATATGGATGGAAACGATACCCAAGCAGTACTTGCGTTTGTGAAAGAAGAACTTAAGAAAATGGAGAAAAAAGAGTTTGAGGCAAAAAGTTTGTTAGCTATAAAGATCGCTTTCAACCTTTGTTAATGGTCGCATTTCTATTATTTTTAATCGATGTTTTATTATTAGAAACACGTACCCGCTGGGTGACTAAGTTGAATTTGTTTAATGAAAAAGAAAAAAACTAATGGTGGAGATAAAACGATTTTTTTTAGGCCTTTTTTTGCTTATGATATCTTTCTCTTATGCTCAAAAATCTAAAGAGAATAATTTGTTAGCAGATGGAAACGAATTTCAAAAAAACGAAGTATATCCTAAAGCTGAAGCCACTTATAGAAAGGCACTTTCTCTAAACACACAAAATGTAAAAGGGCATCATAATTTAGGAAATGCACTTTATCGATCTAAGGATTATGAACAGGCTAATCAACGATTTTTTCAGACCCAAAAAAACAGTACGCAAAAATTAGAAAAGCACTTAGCCTTCCATAATATGGGAAATAGTTATATGCAGCAAAAAGATTATCAGAAAGCAGTGGCTGCTTACATGAATGCACTAAGAAATAACCCAGAGGATGATCAAACTAGATATAATTATGCCCTGGCGAAGGAGTTGTTAAAAAAGGAGCAAGAAAATCAGGATCAGCAAGACCAGAAAGACAATAAGGATCAGCAAGACCAACAAGATCAAGAAAAAGATCAAGAAAAAAACAAAGACGAATCAGAAGGGGACCAAAAAGAAAAACCCTCAGATGACGGAGAAGAAGGAGAGGAAAAAGAAAATAAAGAGGAAAAGGAAGAAAAGAAGGAGAAGGATGGAGAGAAAGACAAAAAAGATCAGAACAAGAAGCCAGAGGAAAATAAAAAGCCAAAACCAAGGAAACCAGGACAACTATCTCCTGAGCAAGTGAAAAGCCTATTAGAAGCAATGAATCAGCAAGAAAAAGGGGTTCAGGACAAGGTGAACGCTAAAAAAGTAAAAGGGATTCCAGTAAAAACCAAAAAGGATTGGTAGAGAAAATGAAAAACAATCAGTTATCACTTATCGCAGTTTTTTGTTTCTTTTTGAGCATAACTTTACATGCACAAGTAACATTTGAAACCCAATTAAGTAAGAATCGATTAGGGATAAACGAGCGCTTAAGAGTAAGTTTTAAAATGAATCAGAACGGAGACAACTTTATACCACCCAACTTTCAAGGGTTTACGGTTGTTGGTGGCCCTAACCAATCGGTGAGCAATAGTTGGGTTAATGGTGTAAGAAGTTTTTCAAAGTCCTACACTTATTTTCTAACGCCGACCAAAAAAGGTAATCTTGTTATTGGACAAGCTTCCATTGAAATTGATGGAGAAACCTATAAGACAAGTCCCAAAAAAGTAGAAGTAACTACTGCAGTAAATAATCCTAATAGTCCACAATCTCAGGCGAATGCTATTGCTGATGAAAACCTTCACCTAGTAGCAGAATTATCTAAATCTGATCCTTACATCAATGAAGCGATAACGGTTATTTATAAACTATATTTTTCATCAGAAATAAGTGTTTCTAATGTTAATGAAGTTGAAATGCCAAAGTACAGTGATTTTTGGAGTCACATGATCCCAATTCCAAAATTGGAAATTAAACGAGGAGAATATAAAGGACAACCCTATAATTATGTAACCTGGAGAAAAACTGTTTTGTACCCACAGAAGGAAGGTAAATTAGTGCTAGATCCCTTGACTTTAAATGTATCTGTAGATGTACCTACTAATCGAAGAGACTTTTTTGGGAATCGCGTTTATCAAAAAGCACCTAAAATGATTACGGCAGGAAAGCGAACATTAAATGTTAAACCTTTACCGGAAAAGGCGAAACCTTCCTATTATTCTGGGGCAGTAGGGGATTTTGATTTAAATGTCTCTTTTAATAAAAGTGAATTAAAATCATCAGAATCTTTTCAGGCTACAGTGAAGGTTTCTGGAAGAGGTAATCTTAACTTATTCTCACTTCCCAAGTTTAATGCACCAAGTACGCTAGAAGTTTATGAACCAGAACATAAGGAAAGTATCAAAACTAATTTACTTGGAATGCAAGGTAGTATTCAAGATATCTACACGATAGTTCCGCAATATCAAGGAAACTACCCAATCCCACCTGTGGTTTTTAGTTACTTTGATCCAGTAAAAGAGGAATATATTACCCTTTCTTCCAAAGAGAAATTAATTGATGTATACGAGGGACCTTCAGCTTCAAATCAAAACCAAAACAATACTAAAGCACCCCAGATTCTTACTAAAGCATCGCCCTATTTTGATTTTATTAAATTAGCAAGTGAATTTAATTCCATCAATTCACCTTCGTTTTATCAATCCAATAGGTTTTGGGCGGGATTGTTTAGCCCAATTCTATTGTTTACTCTATTTATTTTTATATTAAGGAAATCAGAGAGGCGCCAAATAGATCCACTTTCTATAAAACAAAAAAGGAATAATCGATTAGCAAAAAAATATCTGAGCACTGCCAAAAAGGCTTTAGGTAAGAAAGAAGAATTTTATGTCGCTTTAGAAAGAGCATTGCATAATTATTTGAAATCAAAATTAGCCATAGAAACAGTTGATTTTTCTAAAGAAAAGATTACTACGCTTCTTCAAGAAAAGCGGTGTAATGTTTCCACAATAAAACAATTTACTTCCATATTAGAGCAATGTGAAGTAGCTCGATATGCTCCCAGTACATCCGTGCGTATGGAGGATGACCTTAGCCTAGCCTTAACGGTAATTTCTGAATTAGATAGAGACTTATGAGAAAAACAGACCTAATTATTCTTTTTTTACTGTGGACTATAGGCTCTTTAAATGCCCAAATTACACAACAATTATTTGAACAGGGAAATGCAGCTTATAATGTTGGAAATTATACCCTTGCAATTGAAAAGTATACAGCGATACTAAATGAAGATGTACATAGTTCTGAATTGTATTTTAATCTCGGGAATGCCCATTATCGTCTAGGGGATGCAGCAGAGAGTGTGTTTTATTTTGAGCAAGCGCTGCGATTAGATCCAACTGATGAGTCTATTAATAATAATATTGCTTTTGCGAGAAACATGAGTTTAGATGCTATTGAATCTCTTCCAGAAACACAATTAAGTAAATTTCACAAGCAGTTGTTGTCTCAATTTGGTTTAGACCAATGGGCTTATTTATCCCTATTTTTTGTGTGGCTTAGTATGGCGCTTTTGGTTGCTTATCGTTGGAATAACCGGATGAATACAAAGCGTGTGTTTTTTGTTTTAGCAATACTGTGTATCGTTTTTTCGTTATCTAGCTTATTTATTACCCAGAGTAAACAGCAAATTTTAATGAAACAAAGGGCCATTGTCTTCGCACAAGAAACAGAGATTTGGGGAGAGCCAAATAAGCGGTCGGATATTCTATTCTTGTTACACGAAGGTACTGCGGTAGAAGTAGAAGATAAGCTTACTGGGTGGTCAAAAATAAAGTTAGCCAATGGGTCTATTGGTTGGATCGAAAATGATGCAATCAAATATTTAAACTAGCTGTTCTGGTAACAAATCTTTTCGGTCTAAAAACCATTCAAATAGTTCTGAACCATAGGTTTTTAAAGGTTGATATAAGTAAGACTCTTCCAGGATTGCAGTATCAAAATATTGAAATAAAAACGAAAATTGATCGACTGTTAATAAAAGGGCGCTTAACACCAAAGCAAATTTAGTTCCTCCAAAAATAGCACCTAATAAACGATTAATGATTCCTAGGGCTGCCATTTTAACTACCTTGGTAAGAAAACGGGCGAGTAAATTAATAATGATAATTATCACGATAAAAATTAAAATAAATATCACCCCCTCTGGAGGAAGCTGTTCGAAGGTGAAATAGTTTTTAAGAAGCGTACTTACAGATGCAGAAAACAAAAGCGCACCAACTATACCACAGACTAGAGCTATTAGGGAGGCAGCTTCGATGATAAAGCCTTTAAAAAAGCCTTTTGCTGCACCATACAGAATTAGACCACCCAAAATAATATCCAAATAATTCATGGTTTAAAGATATCATTTCTTGGGGTTATTTCTCCCATTTGAAAATGCTATATTTACTCCATGCAAGTAAATGTAAGAGATCAAGAACTTAAACACCGATGGGATACAATTGTCCTTTTTCTAACAGATAAATTTTCGGAGACAGAATCAATTGATATTGAAGGAATCTTATATTTAATTGGCTTGCAAGAAGTAGGTAAAATTCATCAAAGGTTTAAAAAAGATGATAATGTTAACATCATACATGTGGGGATATGTACCGTGCTTGAGCCTTTTGGGTATTATTCTTTTGATTATTTCGACGAGCAAGGTTGGCCTCATTTTAAATTGGTAGAAGAACTTCCCGCATTAAAACCCGGGGAGCAGTCTCTTTTAATGAAAGAAGCCATTGTCGATTACTTCTTGGAAAAAGACGTAATTCAGTAGGATATTTATTATTTTTACACCCATGATTGATCAGGTAAAAAAGCATTTAGAGGAAGTTAATGCATTCAATGAAACTAGTCCAGAATCTATAGAGGTTTTTCGTATAAAATATGCGGGTAAAAAAGGAATTTTAAATGATTTATTCGCAGCATTTAGAACAGTGGCTAATGAAGATAAAAAAGCTTATGGACAAGTTTTAAATGAATTAAAAACAGCCGTTGCCGAGAAAGTAGATGCTTTAAAAAGTGCACAAACAACTTCGCCCTCTCCATCGAAAGGATTGGACTTAAGTCGTCCAGGTTATCCCTTTAATATTGGTGCTCAACACCCTCTTACCCTAGTTAAAAACAGGATAATTGAGATATTTAATCAAGTAGGATATTCCATCTCTGAAGGTCCAGAGATAGAAGACGATTGGCATAATTTTACAGCATTAAATTTACCCGAATATCACCCTGCCAGGGACATGCAAGACACTTTCTTTATCCAAACGGATCCAGATATTTTATTGCGTACCCATACCTCTTCCGTTCAGGTTAGATATATGGAAAATAACACCCCACCCATACGAACTATTTCACCTGGAAGAGTATTTAGGAATGAAGCTATTTCTGCGAGAGCTCATTGTATTTTTCACCAAGTAGAAGGTTTATATATTGACAAAGACGTTTCTTTTGCAGATTTAAAACAAACCCTACTATATTTTACAAAATCTCTTTTTGGAAAATCTAAAATTAGACTACGACCTTCTTATTTTCCTTTTACCGAGCCTAGTGCTGAGGTAGATATTTATTGGGGTTTAGAAACCGAGGTGGACTACCGTATTACTAAAGGTACTGGCTGGCTAGAAATTATGGGTTGTGGAATGATCGATCCTAATGTACTGACTAATTGTGGTATTGACCCAAAAGAATATTCTGGATTTGCTTTTGGAATGGGGATAGAACGTATCGCTATGTTACTCTATCAAGTTGGGGATATTAGGTTGTTCTTTGAGAATGACATGCGTTTCTTAGAACAATTTAAGGCGACTCTTTAGTTTATTTTTTTGCTAAGTTTTAAAAAGATCTTTTCAGGAGATCTATTTTCATAAAGCACAGCATAAACGGCATCTATGATAGGGGTGCGTGTTTTGAAATTTATACTCAATAGTTTAGCTGATTTGGTGGCATAGTATCCTTCCGCAATCATATTCATTTCTGCTTGAGCTGCCATTAATGTGTAGCCTTTTCCAATAAAATTCCCAAAGGTTCTATTTCTGCTAAAAACAGAATAACCAGTTACAAGCAGATCACCTAAATAGGCGGAGTTATTGATGTTTCTTTTTAAGTTATGGACATTCCTGATATAGCGTTTCATTTCTCTGATAGCATTACTCATCAGTACACTCTGAAAGTTATCGCCATAGCCTAAACCATTGGCAATTCCTGCTGCGATCGCATAAATGTTTTTAAGCATAGCTGCATATTCTGTTCCAATAATATCATTCGATAGTTTGGTGCGCACATAAGAAGTCGATAAAAGTGAGGAAATAAATTCTGCTCGTTTTTTATCTTGACAAGCAATGGTTAAGTAAGAGAGTTTTTTCATGGCGACTTCTTCCGCATGACTTGGCCCTGCAATAACAGCAATCTGTGATAAAGGAACTTCCCACTGCTGATTTAAGTAATGCCCAATAATTTGAAGTGTTTCAGGGATGACACCTTTAACGGCAGACACCCATGTTTTTTTTGATATAGGGGTTTTTATTTGACTAAGTTCATGGGCTAAGAAAGCTGCAGGAATACATAAAATGACTACATCAGCTTGTTCAACAGTTTCTTCAATGCTATTACTAATGGTAAGACGTTTTTTGTTCAGCTTAACACTAGGAAGATAATTAGGGTTTACCCCATGTTTTTCGATATGCGCTTTGGCTTTTTCATTACGCATATACCAAAGAACACTTCTTTTATTTTCAGTAAGCAGCCCAATTAAGGCTGTCGCCCAACTCCCGCCTCCTAAAACAGCTACTTTTTTAGTCCTCTTTAGGTATTGATTGCGGATGGCTTTTTGGGGTTGTGCAATCATAGTTAAATCTGAATTATAACCAAGCCTCCCAAGGAATTCTAGAGAGAAGTAAGAGTAATCCTAAGGTGTAGAAAATAGCAATTCGAGAAAACTTTTTACTGTCTAAAGTTTGTCGTTTATGCATAGACCAACCCATAGTAATTAATACAATCGCGATAATGTTTGTAAAAGGATGTTCAACTAGATAAAGGCGAGTGGTAGCATCTTTCATAACTCCCCCAACACCCAATGCACGCCACTGATCAAACCAAGGAGAAACAAAATAGAGGACTAATCCAATTAGTAATTGTATATGAGAAAAAATTAGACCAAATAAAGAGAGACGCAAATCAGTACTCCCAAATGCTTTTTTTGAGGCCATACCCCGGATTGCATTTAAGGTAGCTATAATCAAAATTGCGAGTAAAAAGTAAGCAATACCTGAGTGTATACTTTTTATATATAAATCCATGAGTTTTATTTTTTGTGAAGATACAATATTACTTTGTTATAGATCAAAATTTATTCCTTGTGCTAAGGGTAGCTCATCAGAAAAATTAAGGGTATTTGTTTGTCTTCTCATATATGCTTTCCATGCATCAGATCCACTTTCTCTTCCCCCGCCCGTTTCTTTTTCACCGCCAAAAGCTCCGCCTATTTCTGCTCCAGATGTGCCAATATTTACGTTAGCTATGCCACAATCACTTCCCCAATGTGATAAAAATGTTTCTGATTCTTGAATATTTTGTGTCATTATTGCAGAGGATAACCCTTGGCGGACGTCATTTTGAATTTCAATAGCATTGGATATTTCCCCCGCATATTTAATTAAATATAAAAGAGGAGCAAATGTTTCTGTTTGGACAATGGGGGCCTCTGTAGAAATTTCTATAATAGATGGACTTACATAGCATTGGCTTTCGTAACCTTCCCCCGATAATTTACCTCCCTTAACAACCCAATTTCCTCCTTGTTCTTCGGCTGCTATAAGTGCGTTAAGATAGTTGTCTACGGCTTCTTTATCAATTAAAGGACCCATGTGATTCTTACTATCTAATGGATTGCCAATGTGTAATTGAGAATAAGCTTTTTGTAAACCATTTTTTATTTGATCATAGATGCTCTCGTGAACGATTAATCTTCTGGTTGAGGTACAACGTTGACCTGCTGTGCCTACTGCGCCAAATACGGTACCTATAATGGTTGTCTTAATATTGGCAGTTGGGGTAACAATCATTGCATTATTCCCCCTAATTCTAGGAGTGATTTTCCTAATCTTGCAGCCACCGCTTTAGCTACACTTCTACCCATAGGGATTGATCCTGTGGCAGAGACTAAGGGAATTCGTTGATCTTGAGAAATCTATTCTCCTACATTTGCTTCACCAATTAATAAGGTTGAAATCCCTTGGGGAAGATTATTTTCTTCAAAAATTTGAGCTGCAATTTTTTGACAAGCAATCGCACAGAACGGAGTTTTTTCACTAGGCTTCCAAACGGTAACATTACCACAGACCCATGCAAGTGCTGTATTCCAACTCCAGACTGCTACAGGGAAATTGAAAGCAGAAATGATTCCAATAACACCTAAAGGGTGATATTGCTCATACATACGGTGGAGTGGTCTTTCAGAATGCATAGTATACCCGTGTAATTGCCTTGATAATCCAACGGCAAAGTCACATATATCTATCATCTCTTGTACTTCTCCTAACCCTTCTTGAAGGGATTTTCCCATTTCATAAGAAACCAACATTCCAAGTGCTTCTTTTTTTTCTCTCAGTGCTTCCCCAAGTTGACGAACCATTTCGCCTCTTTTTGGTGCAGGAATTTTTCTAAATGTTTCAAAAGCTTTTTGTGCAGTTTCGATGCTTTCCTCGTATTCCTCTACATTAATGCTTTGAACATCTCCAATTTTATCAAGATTTACAGGTGAAAAGGAAGGGATGACTTGGCCATTCCCAAACCAGCTAGTTCCAGAAGCTCCACCAGGGTGTTTGGGTGATATACCTAATTGTTCTAATACAGATGTATCCATAATTTTTGCAATTTAAAGGGTGCATTACATAGTTTAAATGTAGTTTTTTCTAACTTAATAATCCCAACTTTTAGCTAGCATAGGTGATTAGTTATAAGACTTTTATAAATTAGTAGAAAAACCACCATGCGACACTTACCTTTATTACTTGTTTTTCTTTTTCTAATTTCATGTTCCTCAGAGGTTCCAATAAAGCAACAGCAGCCCCCTTTTGGGATAGTGATTCATGGCGGTGCTGGAACAATTCTAAAGAAAAACATGACTCCAGAAATGGAGAAAGCCTATCGTGATAAACTTGCTGAAGCGATTAAAGTAGGCCATGATATATTAAAGTCTGGAGGAAGCAGCCAAAGAGCAGTAGAAAAGACGATCCATGTAATGGAAAATTCACCTTTATTTAATGCTGGATTAGGAGCTGTTCTCACTGCAGATGGACGTGCATCTTTAGATGCTTCATTTATGGAAGGTAATACTTTAAATGCCGGAGCAATTTCAGGAGTAAGTCATATTAAAAACCCTATTTCTGCAGCTATCGCAGTGATGAATAATTCTCCTCATGTGATGTTATCTAGTCAGGGAGCTGATCAGTTTGCTATTGAGCAAGGACTAGATACAGTACCCAACTCTTATTTTATTACGGAGAGAAGAAAAGAGGCCCTAAGACGTGTACAAACAAAAGAATCATCTTCTTTGTCTTTTTATGATCCTTTTATGAAGGAAAGTAAATTTGGAACAGTAGGTTGTGTTGCGTTAGATAAAAACGGAAATATCGCTGCTGGAACTTCCACGGGTGGGATGACTAATAAAAAGTGGGATAGAATAGGAGATGCCCCGATTATTGGAGCGGGTACTTACGCAAATAATAACAGTTGTGGTGTTTCCGCTACAGGTTGGGGTGAATATTTTATTAGAGCTGTTGTTGCTTATGATATAGCTGCACTAGTGTCCTACAAAGGATTGGCAATACAGGAAGCTGCTAAAGAAGCATTAAAAAAAATGAAAAACCTTGGCGGAGAGGGTGGTGTAATCGTTTTAGATCGTCAAGGGAATGTGGCTATGGAGTTTACTACAGCCGGAATGTACAGAGCCCATATGGATGCAGAGGGGACTACGAGTATTAAGATTTATAAAGATGAATAAGATCCCGAAAGGTAAATATGTTGTCATTTTTACTTCCACTTTAAATGAAGAAGCTACAGGATATACTCAAATGGCCCAGACAATGGAAAAGTTAGTTAAGGAGCAGGTAGGATTCTTGGGAATGACAAGTGTGAGAGATAAAATATGCATCACTATAAGTTACTGGGATTCCTTAGAATCAATTAATCTGTGGCGCAATAATGAACATCATCAAAAAGCCAAAACCTTTGGTAAAAAAGAATGGTATGCAGATTATGATATAACTATCTGCCAGATTATTTAATTTAATATACATATTTAATAGAGTAAATATCCTCCCTTAGTTTAGTGTTCTTTGTTGCTAGGTTTAACTTAAATAAACTTAATTAGCCAAATGGATAGTATTACCGAGGAAGGTATGATGGAGTTTGAGGAAGCTAAAGTGACTATAGGGGCTAAAATAAAGTCTTTGAGGGTAGACGCGGGCTACAAAAGCTATGAGGTATTTGCTTGGGAGAATAATATAAGTAGGATTCAATATTGGAAAATGGAGCAAGGAACTAATTGCACATTAAAAAGCCTTTAGAGGGTTTTGAAGATTCATGAACTTAGCTTTCAGGACTTTTTTAATGTATTAAATGATAAATAAGAATTATAATATTCTTTTTGTCCAGTAACTTCTTCACCGACCCATTCTGGTAAATCGACTTTTTCATCTTCTTTTTTTAATTCAACTTCTGCAAGGATCAAACCTAGATGTACACCTTCAAAAACATCCACTTCAAAAATCACATTGTTCCACTTTATAAAGTAACGTATCTTTTCAATAATGTTCTCCAAGGCTAACGCTAATAAATCTTTAGCTTCTTTGTAATCGATTTCTTTTTCCCACTCAAATCGACTCATTCCAGAAGAACTACTTTGCCCTTTAATCGTTAATATTCCTTTTTCATCAACTAGTCGAACTCTGACTGTTCTTTTGGGATCTCGAGAAAGATAACCCTGAATCATTTTTGAATGCTTATAGGCTTGCTGTAGGAAGGAGGAGTTTTTGACTAAAAATTTTCGTTCAATTTCGATCATGAATAGGTTTTTTTTCAATCGGAAGATATGTATTTTTAATTTATGGAGGCCAAAGAAAAGATTCGTAAGATTATTCATGTAGATATGGATGCTTTTTTTGCGTCGGTGGAACAATTAGACGACCCTTCATTAAGAAATAAAGCCGTTGCTGTCGGTGGGGGAGGATCAAGGGGTGTTGTCGCTGCAGCTAGCTATGAGGCACGGAAGTATGGGGTGAAGAGCGCTATGAGCGGAATAATTGCGCAAAGAAATTGCCCTCAGTTGATTTTTGTAAAACCCAGATTTGATCGGTATAAAGAAATATCCCAAAAAATAAGAGGTATTTTTCTCCGATATACAGACCTAGTGGAGCCTTTGTCTTTAGACGAAGCTTATTTGGATGTAACCCACAATAAGATAAATGCCTATTCTGCCACCCAAATGGCTACTTCAATTAGATCTGATATTTTTAAAGAAACAGGACTCACCGCCTCTGCAGGAATATCTATCAATAAACATGTGGCCAAAATCGCAAGTGATTATCACAAACCCAATGGACAAAAAACAGTTCCTCCAGAGGAAGTAATACCTTTTTTGAGGGCCCTTGATATTCGTAAGTTTCATGGAATAGGAAAGGTAACCACAAAAAAAATGTATGCTATGGGGATTTTTACTGGAGAAGATTTAGCCGCCCGTTCAGAAGATTATTTGACCACACATTTTGGAAAGTCTGGCACTTATTACTTCAATGCTGTTAGAGGAGTTCACACAAGCGAAGTTAAACCTGTTAGAACGCCAAAATCAATGGGAGCCGAGCGTACATTTTTACAAAACCTGACGAGCGAACATTTCCTCGAAGAAAAGATAATTGCAGTGGCTAATGAGTTGGATAAAAGGATTAAACGACATGGCTTATCTGGAAAAACCATTACATTGAAAATAAAGTTTAGTGATTTCACAATTCAGACGCGAAGTAAAACCCTTCCTTTTTACATTGCAGATAAAAGTATGATTATCGTCCATGCCAAAGAATTATTATATCAGGAGAAACTTCAAAACTCTGTGCGACTGATTGGGATTACAATTTCTAATTTAAATACGGAAAAAGAAAAAAAGTCATCCAATCTAAAACAACCATTACAGGTGCAATTGTCTCTTCCTTTTTAGACTTGAGAAATCCTTAATGTGTTGACCATTCCTTTTTCTATAATTGGCATGGCTGCAAGATTAATTAACATTTCTCCAGGTTTTACCCATCCATTTTCTTGTGCAATACTATTTACTTGTTCTACTGTTTTATCAGTGCTTTCAAAACGGTCATAATAGAAAGCCTTTACTCCCCAAAGCAAATTTAATTGTGATAAAATGGTTTTGTTCGATGAGAAAACCAATACGTGGGCTTTTGGGCGCCAGGCGGAAATCTGAAAAGCAGTATACCCACTGTTTGTTAAGGTACATATGGCTGCAGCATCTATTTCATTCGCCATGTGTGCTGCGTGATAACAAATTGATTTTGTCATAAAGCGCTTTGTGCGTATGGACGGAGGTGTTTGGGGTACCTCAATCAAAGGAGAGTTTTCTACACTTTTTAAGATAGAGGTCATAGTTTCTATGACTTGCACTGGATATTTACCCACAGATGTTTCGCCAGAAAGCATTACCGCATCCGCACCATCCATTACAGAGTTGGCTACGTCATTAACTTCCGCACGGGTTGCTGTTAGACTATCTATCATAGTCTCCATCATTTGTGTAGCAATAATTACAGGAATTCTTGCTTTTTTCGCACGATTAACTAATTGCTTCTGAATTAGCGGAACTTCAGCAGCAGGGACCTCTACGCCTAAATCTCCACGCGCAACCATTAAACCATCTGAATAGGCAATAATTTTATCAATATTTTCCAGTGCCTCCGGTTTTTCAATTTTCGAAATAATTGGAATTTTATGATCACTATGTTTATCAATTAATTCTTTTAATCCAATTAAATCGTCACTGTTTCTGACAAAAGATAAAGCAATCCAATCCACCTTTTCTTGGATAGCAAATTTGGCATCAACAATATCTTTGTCTGTCAATGCTGGTAAAGAGATATTTGTATTAGGCAGGTTAACCCCTTTTTTAGATTTAAAGGGACCTCCTTGGATTACTTTAGTGATAACCTTTTCCTTTTTGTCTGAAGAAACAACTTCAAAAATAAGTTTCCCGTCGTCTAATAATATTTTTTCACCAGGTGAAACATCTACAGGGAAACGCTGGTAGGTCATATAGGCTTTTTTCGCATTTCCTTTAAATGGCTTAGTTGTAATAAATTCTACAGTATCTCCTGGAGCTACTTCCGCTCCTTCTTCCATTTCGCCCACTCGTAGTTTGGGTCCTTGCAAATCGGCTAAAATGGAGATATAAATATTGTGTTTTTCACTAAGAGAACGAATAATTCGAATTCTTTCCCTCACATCCTCATGATCAGCATGCGAAAAATTGATTCTAAATACATTGACACCAGCATGTATCATTTTTTCAATCACTTCCTCACTTGAAGAGGCTGGTCCTAGGGTGGCAACAATTTTAGTTTTCTTTATCTGCGGCATTATTCAAAAATTAAGTTTGGATTCAAAAGAACTTTTGGCTCTGAAATTCTATATATAAATTGAACACCTTCGATATTCCTTATTTGGGAAACATGATCTCCGGTGAGTGTGTTTTCTGGGACCTTTAAGAAATAATCTACATTTTCTAAGGTGCTAATTAAGCATGTCTTTTTTCAATCATTAACTGAAGACTATTGGCTTGAAGGTCTTCTTGTGAATGATAACAATGATTGGAAATTAATTCCCAGGCGTTTTCGCCAGGTGTTTGTTCCCAGATAAAACGATCAAATACCGCTAGGTCCTCCTCATTTTCATTTTTTTCTGTCACATTATAGAATAAACTCCCTAGGGAATTATTTAAACGAAAGGCCATCAAGTAACTTTCTAATGTACTGTGTATGGCGAAAAGATCTATGTCTATTTCGTCTTCTAAATGTGGTGTAAAAATGATTCGTTTCTGTAGCATAATTCTATAGAAATCGTTGTGGTTTAATTCGAAGTAAATTTACAGCTTTTTTGTTGATAAGCAGGTTAAATTCAACTTCTATCAGAAATCTTCAGGACTTTATATGCTCTTTTTGCTGCTTTTTCCTCAGCTTTTTTCTTAGACACTTCCCTAACTTTTATAAGCAGATCCTTATTGAGGAAAATTTTGCAGTAATAATTGATCTCTAAATCTTTACTTTCTTCTTTTTGAGTAACAAAATCAATGGAATGCTTTTCTTTTTGACCCCATTCAATTAATACGCTTTTATAGGAAATGATTTCCTTTTTAATTTCCTCAAGACTGATATAGGGGTTGAGTATAAGTTTAAATACAATCTTCTTACATTTCTCGTAGCCTTTATCAATAAATACGGCTCCAATAAGGGATTCTAAAATATTTCCATGAATATCATCTCCAAAATGTTCTTTATTGCCTGTGCATATTAGTTGATCGAGTAGTGCAAGTTCTTTTCCGATGAAGTTTAATTTATCTCTACTAACAATTTTTGATTTCATTTTGGTTAGCTCACCTTCATTATCATTTTCTAATTGTGTGTAGAGGTAATTAGCAACAATAGTGTCTATTACAGAATCTCCAAGAAATTCTAACCTTTCAAAATTAATGTAAACGCCTTGGCTGTTTTTAATATTTATCGACCTATGTGTAAAGGCTGTCTGATAAAGTTCTTGGTTTTTAGGCTTATAGCCTAGAATTTCCCATAACACCTTATTAAGAGAAGGTGCTGCTTTTTCTTTGGCCCAGAGTTTTGAAAAAAATTGCACTCAGCAATTTAATCAATTTCTTTAAAAATCACACAAGCATTGTGGCCACCGAATCCAAAAGTATTAGAAAGAGCAGCACGTACATTACGTTTTTGTGCTTTCCCAAAAGTAAAATTAAGGTTTGGATCTATGTTTTCATCAGGAGTCTGATGATTGATAGTAGGCGGTACGATGTTTTCTTTTATTGCTAGGATAGAAGCAATTGCCTCTACAGCTCCAGCAGCCCCTAAGAGGTGTCCGGTCATGGACTTAGTAGAATTGATGTTGATTTTGTAGGCATGGTCACCAAAAACATCTAGGATTGCTTTAGACTCTGCAATATCCCCAGCGGCGTTGAAGTACCATGCATATTGATAGCATCAATATCTTGAGGTTTAAGTTGCGCGTCTCTTAAGCAATTGAGCATTACGTTTTTAGCTCCTATTCCTTCAGGGTGAGGCGCAGTCATGTGATGGGCGTCTGCAGATAATCCTCCACCTGCTAATTCACAATATATTTTTGCTCCTCTAGCTTTTGCATGTTCGTATTCCTCAAGAATGATGGCACCACCACCTTCTCCAAGGACAAAACCATCTCGGTCCTTGTCAAAAGGACGAGAAGCAGTAGCCGGATCATCATTTCTAGTAGATAAAGCATGCATGGCATTAAAACCTCCTATTCCAGCGTAAGTAACACCTGCTTCAGAACCTCCAGCGACAATAACATCTGCATGATTTAAACGAATATAGTTTAATGCATCGATTAAGGCGTTTGATGAAGAGGCACATGCTGAAACAGTAGCAAAGTTAGGTCCTCTAAATCCGTGTTTTATAGAAATCATTCCCGGCGCAATATCTGCGATTAATTTAGGAATGAAAAATGGATTAAATCTAGGTTTTCTTCCGTTGTCAGCAAAGTTTAAAACTTCATTCTGAAAAGTTTCAAGACCACCAATACCGGCTCCCCAAATAACACCTACACGATCAAGATCTATCTTATCTGATTTTATTCCTGCATCTGCAATAGCTTCATCTGCTGAAACCATGGCATATTGGGCAAAACGATCTTGTTTTCGGGCTTCTTTTCGATCAAAAAAATCAAGGGGATTAAACCCTTTGAGTTCACAAGCAAATTGTGTTTTAAAATCAGAAGCGTCAAAATAAGTGATAGGGGCCGCACCACTCTTCCCAGAAACAAGTCCCTCCCAGTAGGCAGGGACTGTATTTCCAATAGGGGTTAAAGCACCCAATCCGGTAACTACTACACGTCTTGGATTCATTTCACAAAGATTTTAGCTAGCTTGTTCTATATATTGAATAGCTTGACCTACCGTCGCAATATTTTCGGCTTGGTCATCTGGAATTTGGATATCGAATTCTTTTTCGAACTCCATAATAAGCTCAACGGTATCTAAGGAGTCAGCTCCTAAATCATTGGTGAAACTTGCTTCAGTTACAACTTCGTTTTCGTCAACACCTAATTTATCTACGATAATGGCTTTGACTCTTGATGCAATGTCAGACATATTACAATTGGTTTTAAATTTTGTTCGCAAGCAAAAGTATAAAAACTTTACTGCTTACACTGTTTTAATGAAGTTAAAATACTCTTTTTTAGTTAAAATATTTGTCTAATTGTTTGCGAAGTCCCAATATTTACAAGCTTTTTTCCTTATTTTTGGAGGGTATATTATGGTTAAAAAAATTATTATTCTTGCCTCTGGAGGAGGATCAAATGCTGAAAATATTATCCATTATTTTCAAAAACACACATCAATTTCTATCGATAGGGTATTATGTAACAACAAAACCGCTTTTGTTTTTGAACGTATGGACAATTTAGGAACACCATGTTATTGGTTCGATGCCTCAAAAGAAAATGTTATAATTGATTTACTATCCTCTTGTCAACCAGATTTAATTGTTTTAGCAGGTTATCTTAAGAAAATACCTCCACAATTGATTCAATTATTTCCTAATAAGATTATAAATATCCATCCTGCTTTATTACCTAAATTTGGTGGGAAGGGAATGTATGGCATGCATGTTCACAAAGCGGTTAAAGAAAATGGCGAGTTGTTCTCGGGTATTACAATCCATTATGTAAATGAACACTATGACGAAGGGGGTGTAATTTTTCAAGAACGTGTAGCCATCAATAGTGATGATGATCCTAAGCAAATCGCTAAAAAAGTCCAGGCACTGGAGTATGCACATTTCCCTAAGGTAATAGAAAACCTACTTAGTTAAATGCCAGATATCCATATATATACAGATGGTTCTGCACTTGGTAATCCTGGTCCTGGGGGTTATGGTGCGATTATGGAGTGGGTAGGGAAACAATATATTAAGGAATTTGCCAAAGGTTTTAGGCATACTACCAATAATCGCATGGAATTATTGGCTGTCATTGAAACCCTAGAAATGTTAAAACAACAACCCTTAGAAGTCATGATTTTTTCAGACTCTAAATATGTCATTGAAGCGGTGGATAAAAAATGGGTTTTTGGATGGGAGAAAAAAGGATTTAAAAACAAAAAAATCCTGATTTGTGGAAACGGTTTTTAAAGGTATACGCGCTGCATAAGGTAAATTTCACTTGGGTGAAGGGGCATAATAATCACCCTCAAAATGAACGTTGCGATTTTTTAGCAGTTTCAGCGGCCAAAAATAGTGCGGTTGAAGTAGACTTTAATTATGAACAGTCTATTCAAAAAAAATAGAAAAGAGCCGATTTTTTATTTCTAGTAAGCCGAAAGAAGTTTATTTTTGCATATGGATAAAAAACTATTGGTCGTTGGGACCATGGCTTATGATGCTATTGAGACTCCCTATCACAAAACAGATCGTATACTTGGTGGCGCGGCCACATACATTGCCCTAGCGGCATCCAAATTCAAAACCCGTTGTGGTTTAGTTTCTGTAATTGGCGATGATTTTGAAAAAGCAGATTTAGAGAAACTTACAGACTTGGGAATTGATGACTCTGGAGTAGAGCAAGTGGCAGGGGGTAAAACTTTCTTTTGGAGCGGAAGGTATCATAACGATATGAATACCCGAACAACACTTGAGACACAACTAAATGTTTTAGAACATTTTAGTCCACAGGTTCCTGAAGAATTTCAATCGAGTGAAATAGTTATGATCGGAAACCTTCATCCGGGAGTTCAAAATTCAGCCATTGAGCAATTAGACAACACTAATAGATTTATCATTTTAGATAGTATGAATTTTTGGATGGAGCATTTTAGAGAAGCTCTGGATGATGTGATTCAAAAGGTTGATTTAATTTCTATTAACGATGAAGAAGCCAGGCTGTTGACGGGTGAGCATTCATTATCAAAAGCGGCTACTCAGATTCATGCAATGGGACCTAAATATGTTATCATTAAGAAAGGAGAACACGGCGCTCAGCTATTTGGAGAAGGCAAAGTATTTGTTGCACCTGCTTATCCAATTGATCAAGTAGTAGATCCTACCGGAGCTGGAGACAGTTTTGCAGGAGGCTTGTCTGGGTTTTTGGCTCAAGCAGATGAAATTAACTTTGAAACCTTAAAACAAGCCTTGGTGATCGGTTCTGTATTCGCCTCTTTCACTGTAGAAGCTCTTGGTGTTTCGGCCATTGAAAACGTTAATAAAGAAGAACTTAACGAGCGAATCAGTCAATTTAGAGCTTTAACACATTTCGAATGGAATGATAATACATTTAGTATATGAGTGATGCAATCAAACACGAATGTGGCATTGCCTTAATTCGACTAAAGAAGCCGCTAGCTTATTATAAAGAAAAATACGGATCTGCTTTATACGGTATTAATAAGATGTATTTGATGATGGAGAAGCAGCATAACAGAGGGCAAGATGGTGCTGGCTTTGCAAGTATCAAATACGATATGGCTCCAGGCGAACGTTACATCAGTAGAGTTCGTTCATGTGAGCAACAGCCTATTCAAGATGTTTTTAATCAAATCAGCGCTAGAATTCAAAACGCCATTATTGAAAACGAGGAGCTAAATACTGATGCGGAGTTATTAAAAAGGAGTGTGCCCTACTTAGGGGAGTTAATGTTAGGCCATGTTAGGTATGGTACTTTCGGTAAAAACGGTATCGAAAGTGTTCATCCATTTCTTAGACAAAATAATTGGATGCACCGTAATCTTATTGTGGCAGGGAATTTCAATATGACCAATGTGAATGAATTGTTTCAAAATTTGGTTACCCTTGGTCAGCATCCTAAAGAAAAAGCAGACACCATTACTGTAATGGAGAAAATAGGCCATTTCTTAGATGACGCAGTGGCTAAAGTTTATAAGAAACTTAAAAAAGAAGGCTTTAATAAATTTGAAGCTTCACCGCAAATAGCAGAAAGACTAAATATTGCTAAAATTCTTAGAAAAGCTTCTAAAAATTGGGATGGAGGCTATGCAATGGCTGGAATGATTGGTCATGGAGATGCCTTTGTTTTGAGAGACCCTGCAGGGATAAGACCGGCGTTTTATTGTGAAAATGACGAAATAGTTGTGGTGGCTTCAGAGCGACCGGTAATACAAACTGTTTTTAATGTCCCTTTTGAAACGATTAAAGAATTAGATCCTGGCAACGCGATTATCATAAAAAAATCTGGTAAAGTAACCATTGAGCCAGTACTAGAGCCTTTAGAAAAGAAGTCTTGTTCTTTTGAGCGAATTTATTTCTCCCGGGGAAGTGATGCAGAAATTTATGCTGAACGTAAAAACCTAGGAGAGCGTTTATTTCCTCAAGTTCTAGAATCTATAGGTCATGATCTTAAAAACAGTGTTTTTTCTTACATACCTAATACTGCAGAAACCTCTTTTTTGGGTTTAATTGGGGAAGCCCAGAAGCATTTACAAACGCAAATCACACAAGAGTTAACACAGGATAAACCCGATATAAATCGGATTAAAGACTTACTTAACCTTAGTCCTCGTATCGAAAAGATAGCCATTAAAGATGCTAAACTTCGCACTTTTATTACTGCAGATAATAGCCGCGACGATTTGGTAGCCCATGTCTATGATATAACCTATGGCGTGGTTAAATCATCCGATAACTTGGTTATTATAGACGATAGTATTGTTCGAGGAACGACGCTTAAGCAAAGTATATTAACTATGCTTAATCGTCTTTCACCCAAAAAGATTGTTGTCGTTTCGAGTGCACCGCAGATACGTTATCCAGATTGTTATGGAATAGACATGGCTAAACTAGAAGATTTTATTGCTTTTCAGGCCGCTATCGCTTTGCATAAAGACAGAGGAACCCTGCAAGCGACTTTAGATGAGATCTATCAAAATTGTTTGGCAAGTGTTGCGGATCAAGAAGAAGAGATACATAATCATGTAAAAACGATATACGCTCCTTTTGAAGCAGAAGAGTTGTCTCAAAAAATTGGCGAACTCTTAACCGATGACTCTATCAAATGTCCAGTCCAGGTTATCTTTCAGACGATAGAAGGTCTACACAAAGCTTGCCCAGGGCATACAGGAGACTGGTACTTTACTGGTAATTACCCAACTCCAGGAGGAAATAGAGTAGTTAATCGAGCTTTTATGAACTATTATGAAGGGAAGTCAGAACGTGCTTATTAACAGATAAACAGTAAATAGTGCACTTAATCGATTTTTTTAGCTCACTAAAACCAGAAATTGCATTTTTACATCACCAGAACATAAGTAGGTTAAGTTCATGGTAAGATTTGGGGCAAAAAAGGAGGAATTTATTCCTCCTTTTTTATTTTTGTACAAAAAAAAGGGCATTTAAGCCCTTTTCTTATTTGTAAGCGTCAATGATTAAGCATTGGCTTTGTAAAGCTCATTTACGGCCTCCCAATTAACTACATTAAAGAATGCATTAATATAATCTGGGCGACGGTTTTGATAGTTTAAGTAGTAAGCATGTTCCCAAACATCTAAACCTAAGATGGGTTGTCCTCCGCAGCCGATACCGGGCATTAATGGGTTGTCCTGGTTAGCAGAAGAGCAAACTTCAACCTTCCCCCCTTTTTGTACACATAGCCAAGCCCAACCAGAGCCAAAGCGTGTAGCAGCAGCTTTACTAAATGCTTCTTTAAAGGATTCGAAAGAACCAAACGCGGCATTAATCGCCTCAGCAACCTCTCCTGAAGGTGTTCCTCCTTGGTTAGGCCCCATGGTCTTCCAGAATAGGGAGTGATTATAAAAACCTCCTCCATTATTTCTAACGGCTGCATTATCCATATCTAGTCCAGTAAGGATAGATTCGATGGATTGTCCTTCTAGTTCAGTTCCACTAATTGCGTTATTCAGATTATTGGTATAACCATTGTGGTGTTTAGAATGGTGGATTTCCATTGTACGCGCATCAATATGCGGTGCTAGTGCGTCATAAGCATAAGATAGTTGTGGTAATTCAAAAGCCATATTTTTTTTTTAAACGTTAATGATACAAATCTAAAGATTAATTACATTTAACAATATGATATTAGAGGATAATCCTGTCAGATTTAATTTATTTAACGCCTCTGCTGGCTCTGGTAAAACCTTTTTACTAGTTCAGAAATATATTCATGTCTTATTAGAAAATGATAACGATGATCACTTTCATCGTATGTTGGCTCTTACTTTTACCAATAAGGCTGTTTATGAAATGAAATCTAGAATCATATCCACATTAGATTTATTTAGTAAAGGGAAAGCGATTGAAGATAATGTCATGGCCAAAAATCTCATGCAAGATTTAAATCTAACGGTTACCCAACTCATCAATCGATCTAGACAGCTATTAAGAAACTTATTGCATGATTATGCCGCTTTTGACGTGATTACGTTAGATCGATTTACACATCGTGTAATAAGGTCTTTTGCGAAAGACCTAGGGTTGAGCTATGATTTTGAAGTGGAGCTATATGAAGATCCTTTATTAGAAGAAACAGTAACGGATTTGATCGACATGGTAGGTACAGATCCAGAAATAACGACCATTCTTGAACAATTCACTTTCGATAAAATGGATGATGAAGGACTGAGTTGGGATCTGAAAAATCAACTTTTTAATGTGGCTAAATTATTACTGCGAGAAAAAGATCGAGCTCCTTTACAGGAGATTAAAGTAAAATCTAGGCAAGAAATAAAAGGAGAGAAAGCATTTTTAAAGAATAAGCAAGCTAATTTAAAAAAACAATTAGTGGATATAGGTAATGCAGTCATGGCCTGTTTTTTAACTCATGGTTTAACAGCGGACCTATTTCTTAGAAAAACCTTGTATACTAAATTTGAAAAATTGGCCAAAGGAGATTTTCAAAAGTATGATCAAGGTCAATTATATACCAACCTTCAGGAAGGAAAAGGAATATATAAAAAAGGCACTCCATCGGATAAAATTGATTTAATTGAGGACTTAATTCCTTTCCTTTTGAGGAAGTATGAAGATGGGCTTTCTCTTTTTCGTCAATGGGAACTTATAAAAGATTTAGGAAAACAACAAGTTCCACTAAGCTTACTCACACTTTTATCTAAGCTTTTAGACCATCGACAAAAAGAACATAACAAAGTTCTTATTTCAACCTTTAACGAAAAAATTCAGCAGGAAGTTCTTAATAATCCAACCCCATTTATATATGAACGTTTAGGAGAAAATTACCGACATTATTTTATAGATGAATTTCAGGATACATCCACCTTGCAGTGGAAAAACTTAATTCCTTTAATTGAAAGTGCATTACAAAGTGAAGATGAAAAAGGAAAAACAGGTGACTTGCTTTTAGTAGGTGATCCAAAACAATCTATATATAGGTGGAGGGGAGGGAATGTAGATCAATTTATTTCTCTGCTAGATAAAGGAAATCCATTTCAAGTAAAAAAAGAAGTTCACTGTTTGAGTAAGAATTACAGGAGCTGTAAAACCATAGTAGATTTTAATAATAAATTATACACCACTTTAAAAGGGACCTTAGCTTATGAGGAAAATAAAAACCTTTTTGGAGAAAAAGCCTATCAAGAAATGGTTAATGAAAAGGAAGGATTAGTAAACCTTGACTTTTTTATTCCTATTGAAGGAGAAAACCTTTATTTAAACTACCTGCTTAAACGAGTTAATAATTGTATATCAGACGGTTTTACTTTTAGCGACATGGCTATTTTGGTAAGAAAAAAAGCTCAAGCTCAAGAAATTGCCCATGCCCTAAGTAAAGAAGGAATACCTTTTATTTCCTCAGATTCATTGCTTTTATCTGGTTCTAATTATGTTGAGTTTTTAATTGGGTTGTTCGTTTTAAAGGAAAATACTGACGATATAGTTTATAAAAAAATCATCTAAGTTTCCTTTACGATTTAAAAGAAAGGAAGATTGATAAACACAACTTTATTTTAGAAAATCTATCACTGCCTTTATTTGAATTTTGGAAAATAGAAGGGATTGATTTCAATTTTTCATTATTTGAAGAAATTACTTTGTTTAGTGTAGCAGAAGTAGCCATCGAGGTTTTTTTCAATTTAGTATATGAAGATCCTTTTTTGAATGATTTTTTAGATTTAGTTTATGATTTCAGTCTTCAAGAAAAAAGCACAACGAAAGATTTTCTTCTTTTTTGGGAAAAGCAAGGGCATTTAAAAACGGTAGCAATGCCTGAAAGTAGTAATGGAATACGTTTACTTACCATTCATCAATCAAAAGGACTAGAGTTTCCTGTTGTTTTTTTTCCTTATGCAGATGAAGTGATTCACCAATCACATCAAGAAAAAGTTTGGTTAGATACCCAAGAATTCTTTGGTGATCAATATCCTTTGGGATGGATTAGTTATTCTAAGAGGTTAGAGCAATATGGTGATATCGGTTATCAAACTTATCATAAAAAAAGACGTGAAGTTGAGATAGATGCTTGGAATACTTTCTATGTAGCCACCACACGAGCGACTACTCAGCTTTATATGATAGCTAATAGAGAAAAAGCAAAGACCCTGTCTTATGCAACGCACTTGTCTAACTTTCTCCAATCGGAGGGCTTTGATTTGACTGATGAAACATTTTTTTGGGGAAAAAAATCGATGAGTAAAGAGCACTCTCCTTCAATACCTGCAGAAGAAGATCGTTTTTTGTCGGAACAGATGAAGAAAAAAACCCATCCATATAAAAAGCAATTATTAGCCTACTCCTATGATATACAAGGAAAAGAGGAACGCTTGTACGGGAACTTATTACATGATTTACTTGCCAAAATAACCTATGCCTCAGAAGTGGAGTTCGTGGTAGAGGAAGCCTTGTCTCGTGGTGAAATAGCTCTATCTATAAAAAAAAGCACAGTAGATTTAATCCAAAAAATAGTTTTCCATGAGAAATTGGCTCCTTATTTTAGTTTACCCTACACGGTTAAAAACGAACAAAGTCTTTTGTTGAAAGAGAGAAAAATAATTCGTCCAGATCGAATTGTGTATAATGAACATCACGCAGTTGTAATGGATTATAAAACTGGTAAAAAAAGCTCCTCTCACATAGCTCAAATCAACCAATATTGTACCCATGTAAATGAGATTTTACAACGACCAGTTTTGGGGATATTAGTTTATTTTTCACCCACTTCACCGGTAGAGATTGTAGAGGTTACCTAGTTAAAAAAACATGGGTAATCTTTGAATAATAAATAAATCCCTTTATTTTTACTAAAATATACGTTTACATGAAGTTCCTTAGTAAGGATATTTTCCTTGTAATTTTGTTTTCTATGTGCTCCATCTTACAAGCTCAAGATGAAAACAATCCATGGGTTATTTCTCTGGGGGTAAACGCTGTGGATACCTACCCAGTTAATACGATTGATTTTGTTGAAATTCAGGATTTTTACAATCCAAAAAATTTTAATGTACTCCCCACTCTAACCTCTTTATCAGTTAATCGTCATATAAGCTCCCGTTTTTCCTTACTCAGTAGGTTTAGTATGAATCGATTGACAAAAATTGGTGATCAGCAGGTTGATGGTTTAAAGTTTGCAAGTATTGACTTAGCTGTTAGGAATTCATTAGCGAAAAAAGGAGCTAATTTTGCTCCATTTGCAGAAGTTGGCGGTGGACAACAATGGCTTGATGGGGAAGGTAGTTTTGTATTTTCATTAGGACTTGGGCTTGGATATTGGTTAAATGACAATATCGGGTTTACGTACCAGACGAGCTATCGTGAAGTGATTGAAAACGAAGGAATAGATCATTTTCAACATCTTGTAGGGTTAAATGTGAAATTTGGGGGAATTGATACGGACGGAGATGGCGTATATGATAAAAATGATATATGTCCAGAAGTTCCAGGTTTAGAAGAATTTGACGGCTGTCCCGACTCAGACGGAGATGGAATCACAGATAAGGACGATGCCTGCCCAAATAGAGCAGGAACTGCAGATATGGGAGGATGTCCTGATTCAGATTTGGATGGTATAGCAGATCCCAACGATGGGTGTCCTAACCTTGCTGGCACCAAGGCGATGGGAGGTTGCCCAGACTCAGATGGTGATGGCATTGCTGACCCCGATGATAATTGTCCTAATGAGGCCGGTCTTGTTGAAAATAATGGTTGCCCGTTTAATGACATCGATGGAGATGGCATTCTAGATAAAGACGATGCCTGCCCAAATCTTGCAGGTGTTCCAGAAAATAATGGATGCCCAAAAATACCCCAGGATGTAATCTCAACTTTGAATTCGGAAGGCTCTATGATTCGATTCAAGGCTTCTAGTGCTGAAATTACCGGGGAAGATTCTAAAGGAGTTATTCAAAACATTAAAGATATTTTAGCTAGTTATCCCACGGTTAATTTTGTTATCGAAGGGCACGCTTCTAGTGATGGAAGCACAGCCTTTAACAAGGCGCTTTCTAAAAGACGTGCAGAGGCTGTTGAAAATGAATTAATTAATTTAGGAGTCAACCAGAGCAGAATAGAAACAGTTGCTTTTGGTGAGTCTATGCCCATAGCAGATAATAACACAGTAAATGGGAGAAGAAGTAACCGTAGGGTACAATTCTCAGTGGGAAAAGTATAACCTTATTTATGAAATAATTAAAAAGATAAGCCTTGGATGACCAAGGCTTTTTTTTGATGAATTTTATCATGAACTTTTTGTACTTTCAATCAAAATAGAATTGGTGACCCCCTTTTTAAAAAAAGCAGTTCAAGAACTCAAACAAAAGCATAATCGTTTTGATGATGTTACGATTATTTTACCCAGTAAAAGAGCTAAAGTATTTCTGATAGACCATTTGCTTCAGCTTAATGATACTAGTCAGTTTGCGCCAGAGATTTTTAGTATTGAGGAGTTTGTTGTCAACTTATCTCAATTAAAGCTGGCCTCTCAAAATCAACAATTATACTTACTTTACCAAGCTTACTTAGGGATTACATTAAAAGAAGAGATAGAGGATTTTGAATCTTTTATGATTTGGGGTAAACGCTTATTAAAAGATTTTAACGACATAGATGCATACCAAGTAAAGGCAGAGGACATTCTTTCTAATTTAGGCGAATACTATGCTTTAGAATCTCCTGTTTCTGAGCGTGAAAAAACTTCATTTCCACCCTTATTTTGGAAAAGTCTACCTACTTTATTTAATCACTTTTCCCAATTATTGCAAGCTCAGCTTCTAGGTACCATGGGAATGCTTTATAAAGACGCACTAGAGACGCTAGAGGTTTATTTATCGAACACTTCAAGGTATCATTATTTTATAGGGTTTAATGCACTTAATCGGTCTGAAGAATATCTTTTTCAAGAGTTTTTAATTGCAAAAAAAGGAATGGCTTTATGGGATCTAGATCAACATTTTTATCGAGATAAAATTCACGCAGCTGGAAGATTTATTCAACGTTATCAGAAACAGTGGAATTATTATCGACAGTTTCCAACTTCCTTTAATGAAAACAACTTTTCTTTAGAAAAGGAGATTAATGCGATTGGTTTTTCTGGCAATATTAGTCAAGCAAAATATGTAGGCGTGTTGTTAGAACAACTTAATATTAAAAAGGGATCTACGGCAGTTGTATTGGGAAATGAAACGATGTTATTACCCACTTTAGGTTCACTTCCTGAGACAATGAATGATTGGAATGTGACGATGGGATACCCTATAGAAAACTTGCCTATTGTACAGTTTTTTCTCTCCTATCTTGAAGTATATAATAGTTATAACACAGATGAAGGATTTTTATTGGATTCAATGAATAAACTTCTAAGTTTTGATCATTTTTTGATTTTTTATGAAAAGGAAAATAAGGCAAAAATCAGCACCTATATTCATAGATTTAAATCGGGTTATTCTAAGCGTGTAAAGGAATCAGAGCTAAGAATTTTTAATACAACCGAATTAAGTTTTTTTGACTCCAAGATGGTTCAAGAGACTTCAGCATTTTTATTACATATTATAGAGCTAATCAATTCCTTAACTACTGCATATAGAAACAAGAAAGACAACCAAATTGTCTTTTCAGCTTTGTCTTTATTAAGAGAGGTTATGCAACAAATTTTTGATGAAGTAAGCAATTTACCATTTTCAATTTCAGTAGGTGCTATTATGGGCATTTTTAAAGAGGAATTAAAAAAGAGAACGATTGATTTTAAGGGAAATCCAATTGAAGGAGTTCAGATTATGGGAATGTTGGAAACTAGGGGGTTGGATTTTGATCATGTGATTATTACTAACGTAAATGAGGGGTTTTACCTGTCGGTAAGAATGATCAAAGTTTTTTCCCATTTGCCATGAAAAAATATTTTGGTCTTCCCACATTTTTAGATAATGATGCTATTTATACCTACCATTTTTATCGTCTACTTCAGCGAGCAAAAAGTATATTTTTATTATATAATGCAAAGAGTGAAGGATTAAATGCCGGTGAGAAAAGTAGATTTATTACACAATTGACCCATTTAACACATCCATCGCATCAATTTAGTGATCACTTATTTCAACAAAAAATTCCAATTTATATCCCCCAGGATATCGTAGTTGAAAAGACGAAAACCATGATTAATAAGCTAAAAAAAATCGCGGGTACTGGTTTTTCTCCCACTTCCTTAAGTTGTTATTTAGTTGATTCACATGACTTCTACCAAAAATATGTTTTGGGAATTAACCCAAAAGAGTTACCCAATAAAATATTATCTCACAGACAAAGGGGAACGATTATCCATCAAGTTTTAGAGAATTTATATACTCCCCATTTAAATAAAATAATGCTTCCCGTGGATTATGATCAAATGATTGGTCAGGTTGAGGGTGAAATATTATCGCTTTACAGCGTTGAATATCCTGTAGAAAATATCCCAAAAGGAGAAAATAAATTAATCCTTGCAGCTTATCAAAGAGCAATTATACAATTTTTAGGGCATGAGAAGTGTTTGGTCGAAGCAGGAAATGAACTCATTATTCTTTCCTTAGAAAAACAGTTCAGCACTCCATTAGAAAATAATTTATTTCCATTTCCCGTAGTCATCGGTGGAAAAATAGATCGAGTAGATCAATTTAATGGACAATTAAGATTAATAGATTATAAAACGGGTGTGGTAACAAGTAGTAAGTTGCAGTTGAAAAATTGGGATGATTTCTATGGAGATCGCAAGTATCAACCTATGTTCCAATTACTGCTTTATGCCTGGGCGATGCAGAAAGAGTTAAATCAAAAGTTTCCTTTTGAAGCGGGAGTCGTTTCTTTAAAGTCCCCTTTTCTTGGTGTTATGAAAATTTCCAAAAAGGCTACCGATAAAACCTCCTATAAATATCATTTAGATGATTCTTTAATGAAAGATTTTGAACAATTTTTAACGAGCTTATTAAAAGAAATCTTTGAAGAGAAAAAGTCTTTTGTATCTTTGAGAAAAGAGGATAAATAACTTTACCTCTGAAAACTATTTTTCTTTATGTCATACGAAAAGAAAGACCGTGATCAGCTTAATTGGTTTCTTAGGTTAATTACCCTAGGGGATCGTTTTTCTTTACGAGATTTTTATGATCGATTAAAAAAAGGATTTGTAGAGTTCCTCATCGTTTTTTTTGGTGTATTGGTTTCTTTTTCTGTAGAGCAACAAGGTGAAAACTTTGATGATCGAGAAAAAAATATAGATAACCTGATTGGTCTTCGAGATGAGTTAATGGACATGAAAGACTATACAGACGAATACATCGCCCAGAATGAATGGGTGACGGATATGTATTTGCAACAATATATGTTATGGGAAAAAGATAACGACAGTATTTTTCTTTTTCACGAAGAGGAAGAGGACTATTATTACCCACCTCTCGCTTTTTATACCAACAGAGATCCTTTTAATCCGCCAAGAGTAGTATATGATGCCATTAAACTAGATGGTACTTTCCGCTTTTTAGGTTCAGATATTGGTCGCCTTGTTAATGATAATTATGATGGAACTGACTTAAAATACTTAATGATCAATTCCGACAAAGAGGAGAAAAAATACATCGATGATTTTACAAGTAGATTGTCTCACCAATGGGTGTTTGACTTAACACAAATTGATGTAGAAGAAAACAGTTTTTGGGTTGAAAACCGTAAATATATACAGCAGGACCGTTTTATTAAATACAACTTATTTAAGAGAATAGAGCTTTGGTATCAGATTAATGAACAACTACAAGATTATAAAGCAACACTTGTAGAAAACATTAATGTTTTAAATGATGAAATTGCTAAAAAAGAAAATGAGTGGACTGTTATTTGGTGGTGGGGGGAGAAACCAAGTTGGCTACTAGCTTCCCAGAAATCAGAGACGGAGGAACCCCTGGCCCCGGAACCGTCAACTGACCCGTAAAGAACAAGTCTTTTACTTTTTTACTTTTTAATTTAGGTCGCAGGAAGGCGGTTTGTAATAATGTATTTGCCATACCATAGGCGTTTCCTTTGTAAGAATTGTACTCTTCAACAAAATCATTTACACAAAAGGATTCTGAAAAAAGAATAGCGTCTTTAATATTTTGTTGTGTTAAACTTTCCATGCGTTCAATGACAATATCAAAGTATTTTTTTCTCATCTCTGGGCTGTCTTTAAGGCCTGGTGCAATTGGAATCAGCAAGAAACAGGCTTCTTTACCAGCAGGCGCCATTGATTTGTCTGTAATAGACGGGAAATTGGCATAAAATAAAGGTTCTTTCGGCCATTTTGGTTTGTCGTAAATTTCTGCTGCGTGGGCATCAAAATCCACATCAAAGAAAAGGGTGTGGTGAGAAAGGTTTTCCACCTTTTTATCTAATCCTACAAAAAATAATAGAGAAGAGGGAGCAAAGGTTTTTTTCTCCCAATAAGCTTCGCTATACGCCCTATATTTTGGATCCAACAAGGTTTCGGAATGATGGTAATCCGCTCCGCTAATTACAATATCTGCTGGGTAACTAGTGGTTCCTACTTTAATTCCAGTAGCCTTTCCGTTGTCTACTATAATTTTGTCTACATTTTGATTAAGGTTAAATTTCACGCCAAGTTCTTCTGCTAACCTGACCATGCCCTCGACGACACTATACATTCCTTTATCTGGATGCCAAGTGCCTAAACCAAAATCAGCAAAGTTCATAAAATTATAAAAGGCTGGGGTCTGACTAGGCTTTGCTCCTAAAAAAAGCACAGGGAATTGAAGAATCTGAGCTAATCGTGGGTTGTTAAACTCCTTCATTACCTCTCTCTTGATTGTGCTTAAAAAGTATCCTACTTTTTTAATGGTGGCAGGAGTCACTAATTCAAGTGGAGAAATACCAGGGCGGTAAACCAAGTCCTTGATGGCAATGTCATAGTTGTCTTCCGCTTTTTTAATAAACCGTTTAAGCGGAACAGAGCTACCCGCTTCTTCTTGTTCAAAGGCCGTATAGATTTTTTCAAGAGTATCTCCAATCTTAATTGATTCGTTAGTATCGAAGTAGACCTCATACCCTGGATCTAGTTTATCGAGCTTATAATAATCACTTACCTTTTTACCGAAATCATTAAAGTAGCTGTCAAATACGTCGGGCATCCAGTACCAAGAAGGGCCAATATCAAAGGTAAATCCGTCTTTTTTAAATTGGCGTGCTCGCCCACCGGGACTACTGTTTTTTTCAAATATTTCAACCTGATGTCCAGCTTTTGCTAGATATGAAGCAACTGATATCGATGAGAAACCAGCGCCTAAAACAATTATTTTTTTCATAGCGCTATAAAGATACAGCAATTGCTAAAATTAAGGAATAGGGAGGAAGGGTATTCTTTAGGATTTTCTTTTAATCCGTTCTTTGTATATTTCTTCTACGAAGGCAGCGCTAATAACCCCTGTAGGAATGGCTACTATTGCAATACCCACTAAAGAAATAAGAGAGGCAAATACTTTTCCCCCTACAGTGATTGGGTAAACATCTCCATAGCCTACTGTGGCAAGAGAGACGGTCGCCCACCATACTGATTCTGTAATACTCGAAAACTTTTCTGGTTGTGCTTCATTTTCTAAATAATAAATAGCTGAAGCGGAAAATAGTATGGTAATTATTGATAAAAATAGCGTGAAAGTAAGTTCGCTTTTTACAGACATTAAAGCTTTAGTGAATACTTTAAGCGATGTGCTTTTTCTTCCAAACTTAAATATTCTAGTTAGTCTAAAAAGACGAAGTATTCTTAAAAATCTTCCATCTACTTGAATCAACTGATTTAAATAAAATGGTAAAATAGAAATCAAATCAATTAATCCAAAAAAGCTAAATATGTATTGAAACATTCCTTTACTTCCATCTTTAAAATAGGCGTGTCCTACTCTATAAAAATATTCTGCACTAAAAATAACGATGGAGACGATTTCAAAAACATGAAAAATAAATCCATAGGCTTCTCTAACACTTTTATGTGATTCTAAAATCATTGCCCCTACATTTAAAAAAATGAGGATGTAAATGAATTTATCTATGAAGTTATGGACTTTCTTAATCTTCAAATCTTATTTTTTGAGTAAATCACGTGCTATAAAAATACAAACAATGATTGTGGTAATTATTACAACATTGGCAACAAAAGTAGTAGTCATATCTTTTTATTTAAATATTATTCAAAAATAACTAAAATCAATACAAAGCAACTAACTTTTGTTCTGCTTAGATACAAAAAGAGGAATTAACGCAATAATAAACCTATGGAAAACACAAAATGTTTAACTATTTATAAAAAAGGTTAAATAAAATTTGTTTTGTATAACTTTTTTTAACTATATTTAAACAGTTTAATTCAATTTGGTTTCAAACGCCTTTGCTAATTTACTTCCAAAGTCAAATTCTAAAATCCTATAAGCAAAGGCGTTTTTTCTTTTTAGCTATTTAGTCTCCTAAAATTTATACTTTTGTCTTGATCCAAGAGGAGATAAGAATTGTCTATATGCAACCATTTATCTGTGAATTAAAATATGAATAACAGACGACCTATCACTGTTAACGAAATAGCGATAGCCATTATATGGCTATTTCATGTGAGTGGAATCATAGGTATACTTTACGGGAATTCTCATTGGTTTGTAGGGGCTACACCCATCAATCTAACACTATCATTTATCCTATTACTGCTTACCAGTAAAAAGGAGCCTAAAGTTTTTATCATTGCTTTAATTACTTTCGCAGTGGGTATGATTGCGGAAGGCCTTGGTGTGAATTATGGATTAATTTTCGGACATTATGAATATGGAGAAGCCCTAGGTTTAAAAATCAAAGGAGTTCCATGGTTAATTGGAGTCAATTGGGCCATTCTGGTTATTTGTTGTGGTGCAATAGCAGCTAATCTTGCTTCACATAGAATTTCTCGTAGGTTCTTGGGAGTTGGGTTGATGTTATTGTTAGATTTAGTGATTGAGCCCATTGCACCAATTTTGGATTTTTGGGCTTTTGAAGGTGGAATTGCTCCTGTACAAAATTATGTAGGCTGGTTTGCAATTGCTTTGCCGCTTCACATAATGTATCATCTATTAAAGGTGAATATAAAAGGGACATTTACTCATCACCTTTATTTACTTCAAGTGCTATTTTTCACTTTACTTTTACTTCAAATCAATACCTTGCAAAATGCACTCTAACCGTTTTTTTATTTTCCTTTTAATTATATTAAGTGCTTGTAATTCGACCGAATCCAAAAATGAACTAAAGCCAATAATAAAAAAAACACCCTTAGTGATAGAGAAAGAGGGCATCACAATTTATCAACTTCAGGAAAATAAACTGATAGACTCTTTACTGTTAACTAATCAGAATTTCATCACATTTAAAAATTCAATTGAGGATTTATCCAAACTTAATCAAGCTGGATTAGGTCCTTTTTTAGTTAGTGCAATCAATAATTGTAATCAATTATTAAAAGCACCTCTTTCAGCACCTTTTAATACTCCTGACATAAGAAGCAGATTAAAAATCGTTAAAACCGAACTGTTAAAGGCCAGATATTACAGTAAGGAAGAAATGCAGGAAGAATTGAATCAAAATATTAAGAGCCTATATGTAGCCTATTCTGCTTACCTCAAAAGAATTGAAGATTTTTCTAACCAAGATGGCGAAAATGCTGATGAGATTGTACCGGATAAAAAATTGTCAATAAAGGCTAGAAGATGATAGGGATTTGGATTTAACCTCCAAGCTGTAAAGTTCATTTCTCTCAATACTGTCTTTAATTTTTTCTAATTGTTTTTGATAGGTGGTCAAGTGAGCGGAGGTACGTTCTGCTTTGATGACTTGTTCAAGAATATCTTTAAAATGGCGATCATTCATTAGGCTTTTTATAAATGGATTTCCATTAACTTTTTTAGTTGAAGACATCATTAAAACGCGTAAATCTGGACGTTTAAGAAGGGCGTCTTCTATTTCTATTCCGTAATTTGACAATATAAAGCTGTACTCATTAAACATTTTGTTTCTGTAAAGCGCTTGTTGATTAAAAAAACGTTTAAATGCCGGTAAGTGTTGATTGTCAGCCGCATTTAGGTACATTAATTTATCTTGTCTACTTAAATTAAGTAACAATTTTAAATGAACAATAGAGGTGATGTTTTTAGACACAGCTGTATATTATACTTAAATGTATAAAATATAAATATCCGTTAGGTGAATGCCGTTAATTTAATGTCAACAAGTTTTCAACGGAAAAGGTAATGTCGAGTTCTTTTTGGATTTTATCAGAGGAGATTATCCTGTTTATTGGATTTGCTCCATTAAAGGGTGGGCATTTCAATTCAGCTTTTTGCGCCATTTGATTATAATAATTTTTTCGACTCGGATGATAAGGATTTACAGCATTGTAAATAGCATTATGGCTGTCTTTTTCTATAACTCTTAATAGAATTTTTAAGCAATCATCTAAGTGAATTAAGTTAATTTCTCCATTTGGATTATTAAGGTAAGGCTTCTTAATTAGCGTAAAAATAGGATGTCTTTTAGGTCCAATTAATCCCCCAAAACGTATAATAGTTGAATTAAAATCTTCTATTTTTCTAAGTAAGGTTTCGCAGGTCACAAGCTGTTTTCCGCTATTTGTTGAAGGGAGCAAAGGGCTTTGTTCATTTATAATTCCAGTCTGGTTTCCATAAACAGAGGTGCTACTAATGAAAATAAGATGATTTATTTTTGATCTGCTTAGATGTTTTATAACCCCCTCAATAACAAGATCGTGTCTCCTTGTTGGATGCTTTTTTAAGCCCGGGGGAATGGTAAGAACTAGGGTGTCTAGTCCTTGAATGAATTTTGATAAACCAGATTGACTATTTTCTGTGCATTCAACAAGAAAAGGAGTGACCCCTAATTCAAGAATTTGTTTCATTTTCTGAGGGGTAGTAGTAGCGCCGTGAACTAGATAACCTTCTTTAATCAACATTTTAGCTAAAGGCATTCCTAACCAACCACAGCCTAAAACCCCAACTTTTTTCATCTAATTTCGTTTGTTTATAAAGTAAAGATAGTAATCTGTGATCCTATTTAATTGGCAAAGCCTATTAAGATTCCTAATTTCTTGTTTCTTAGCAGACTAAAATTAGCTAAATCGTTAGACTCATTTTTTTTTCCTATCTTAGGTAGGAACCAATTTTTATTAGCTATGGCAGTCAAAAGTTTTCAAGGCCCAAGAGCCGAAACCAAAAAGGTGAGTTCTAAGAACGTTTTGGTTAGTGATGTAATGACTAAAAACATTATTTGTTTTAAACAGGATCAAACCATCCATGATGTAATGAAGGCATTGATCAAAAACCGAATATCTGGTGGGCCAGTTATTGATGAAAATTCTCAGTTAATTGGTATTATTTCAGAAGGTGACTGTATGAAAGAAATTTCTGATAGTCGTTACTATAATATGCCCATTTTTGATAAATCTGTAGGTTATTTTATGTCCAAAGAAGTGGAAACAATCCCAGCTTCCATGAGTATTTTCGATGCTGCTTCTAAGTTTCATAAGTCTGGACGTAGACGTTTTCCTGTAGTAGATCGAGGTAATCTAGTAGGGCAAGTTAGTAGAAAAGATATTGTTATTGCAGCAGCCCAACTCCGTGGGGCAACTTGGCATCAGTTATAAAGATATTGTGCTACTCGGAAGGTGTTAGCATGCGCTTCTAAAATAATTCTAATGTCTTTTGAATATCCGCCTCCCATACTACATTGAACTGGAATTTGTTTTTCTTTTAGCAATCCTAAGACGAAAGAATCTCTTTCTCTACATCCTGCTACACTCATTCCTAAACGACCCAATTTGTCTGTGTTAACTACATCCACCCCGCATAAATAAAACACAAAATCGGGTTGTTCTCTATTGAGTAAAGAGGGAAGGGTTCTTTTAAGTTGATCTAGGTAGGTGCCATCTTTTGTCCCATCTGCTAATTCTATATCTAAATTACTTTTTTCTTTTTTGAAGGGATAATTTTTTGCCCCGTGCATAGAAAAAGTAAATACTTTAGGGTTGTTTTTGAAGATTTCTGCCGTTCCGTTTCCCTGATGCACATCTAAATCTACAATTAATATTTTCTCTGCTAATTTTTTGTCCAATAGGTGTTGTGCTGCGATAGCTTGATCATTGAGTAGACAAAATGCTTCGCCCCGATCAGAAAATGCATGATGTGTACCTCCAGCAATATTCATGGCGATCCCCGTTTCAAGTGCGCGCTTTGCCCCTTCAACTGTTCCGCCTGCAATAATGATTTCTCTGTCTATTAACTGTTGACTTAATGGGAAGCCTATTTTTCTGATTTCTTGTCTATCTAGGTCTAATTTGAGTAAACGCTGTAGATAATTTGGATGATGTACTTGTTCAATACTTTGGTTACTAACCGCTGTAGGTTGAAAAAAATCCTCCTTGGTACAAGTTCCTTCGTATAAAAGTTGCTTAGGAAGTAGATCATACTTTTCCATAGGAAAACGATGTCCCTTTGGTAAAGGTAGTTGATAGATAGGATGGTAGGATATGGAAAGCATTAAGCGATCTGAAAACCATTTTCAGCACCAGTATCTGGACGAACCATTACGATATTTCCATTAGCGTCTTCCGTCATCAATAGCATTCCTTGGCTCTCTACTCCACGAATTTTTCTAGGAGCTAGATTGGTTAATACAGTAACCTTTTTTCCCACAACTTCATTGGCATCAAAAGTTTCTGCAATCCCAGAAACAATAGTGCGAACTTCATCTCCTAAATCCACTTGGAGTTGTAAAAGTTTTTTAGTTTTTTTAACCTTCTCTGCCGCAGTAATAGTACCTACTCTTAGATCTAATTTTGAAAAATCTTCAAAGCTGATAAGTTCTTTTTTTGGAGGA
The DNA here is from genome assembly GCA_038143595.1 of Flavobacteriaceae bacterium. GTDB lineage: Bacteria > Bacteroidota > Bacteroidia > Flavobacteriales > Flavobacteriaceae > Arcticimaribacter. The sequence goes on from JAYQME010000003.1 coordinate 449,318, forward strand.
ATACTTTTGGTGTCTTTTTCATTGGCCACCTTAGTTTGCTCAAGTTTAGCCAATTGTGCATTAATCACCTCATCTTCTATTTTCTCAAAAAGGAGTTGTTGTTTACCGATCGTGTGTCCTACCGGAATCAGCGTATTTTTTTCTGAAATAGATTGCCAAGTTAATGCTTGATCAATGTTTAAAATAGTCCTTAATTTTTTTGCACTGTGGGGTAAAAAAGGTTCACAAATGGAAGAAAGTGCTGCCGCAATTTGTAAAGCAACGTGCATTATGGTCGGTACCCTTTCTGGCAAATCTTTAATGCGCTTCCATGGTTCTTCTTCTGCTAGGTATTTATTTCCTAATCTTGCCAAATTCATAAGCTCTTGACTGGCTTCGCGAAAACGATACTTTTCAATTGAATCTCCTACCCGTCTTGGGTATTCTTTAAGTTCATCAAGTACTAATTGATCTTGCGGTAAAATTTCTCCACAAGCAGGAACACTCCCTTCATAATATTTATGAGTTAATACCACAGCACGATTAATAAAGTTTCCAAAGATGGCAACAAGTTCACTGTTATTTCGGGTTTGAAAATCTTTCCACGTAAAGTCGTTGTCTTTAGTTTCCGGGGCATTTGCGGTTAATACATAACGTAACACATCTTCTTGTCCAGGGAATTCTTCTAAATATTCGTGAAGCCAAACAGCCCAATTTTTAGAGGTTGAAATTTTGTTTCCTTCTAAATTTAGAAATTCATTCGCTGGAACATTGGTTGGTAAGATATAGTCTTTTGCAGCCTTGAGTATGGCAGGAAAAATGATACAATGAAAAACGATATTATCTTTTCCAATGAAATGAACTAATTCAGTTTCTTTATCTTGCCAATAAGGCTTCCAGTCTTTTCCTTCTTTAGCAGCCCATTCTTTTGTCGATGAGATATATCCAATAGGAGCATCAAACCATACGTATAAAACTTTCCCTTCAGCATCTTTAAGTGGAACGGATATTCCCCAATCTAGGTCACGTGTAACTGCTCTTGGCTTTAATCCATCGTCTACCCAAGATTTTACTTGACCATAAACATTAGGCTTCCAGTCTTTTTTATGTCCTTCTATAATCCATTCTCGGATGAACTCCTCGTATTGATCGAGGGGTAAAAACCAATGTTTGGTTGCTTTTAATTCGGGAACATTTCCGGACAAAGTTGATTTAGGGTCAATTAAGTCAGTTGCATTTAAAGAGCTTCCACATTGCTCACATTGATCGCCATAGGCTTCTGGATGATTGCATTTTGGGCAGGTTCCAATCACAAATCGATCGGCCAAATATTGATTTGCGCTAGCATCAAAAAGCTGTTCTGTTGTTTGTTCTATAAACTGCCCTTCTTCATGCATATTTTTAAAAAATGATGCGGCAGTTTCGTGATGGATGGGTGCTGAGGTTCTTGAGTAATTATCGAAAGATATACCAAACTTTTCAAATGATTTTTTTATGAGATTATCATATTTATCAATGATTTCTTTAGGGGTAACGCCTTCTTTTTTCGCTCGAATTGAAATAGCTACCCCATGTTCATCACTCCCGCAAATAAAAGCTACTTCTTTGTTTTGAAGACGAAGGTAACGCGCATAAATATCTGCTGGCACATACACTCCAGCAAGGTGGCCAATATGTATAGGTCCATTGGTGTAAGGTAGGGCAGCGGTGAGGGTATATCTTTTTGCGTTAAGCGCCATAAGTTTTAAATTTTAGGCAAAAATAAGACTTTTTATCCCCTAAAATCAGCTATTATTGTAAAGTTACCTCCAAATCATCCCCAATGAATGAATCCTATGCCTTTGGACAAGCAGCCGAACAAAGAGCTGTCATCTACTTTAAATCACTAGATTACAATATATTAGACCAAAATTATCGTTACAGAAGCGCCGAAGATGATCTTATTGTAAAGAAAAATGATCTATTGATTGCCGTTGAAGTTAAAGCTAGGAAATCACTCTTTTTTGGCTCACCCGAACAGTTTGTTTCTCCAAAGAAAATCAAGTTACTAGTTATGGCCATGGATCATTTTATCCAGTCTAAAGAATTAGAAGTAGAACTTCGTTTTGATATCATTGGATTTATTTATGAAAACGCACAGTGGAAATTGAATCACATTAAAAATTTTTTTATATTTCTGATAAAATGTTTTATATATAACATTTAGTTTAATTTATTATATTTGCAAAAATATTTCAAGATGAAAACCATAGCTTCCGTTGTAGAACATTACATTAAAACAAAACCTTATTTGTCAACAGCGATGTCCCAGGGAATTATAAATTTGACTTCTTTGGCGCGACAGATACAACCCGAAATAGAGGAAGCACTTCAGAAACCTGCACGTAGTGGAGCGATAGTTATGGCATTAAAAAGAATTTCCGATAATTTAGAATTCTTATCCACGCATAAAATTGTTAAGGTTTTAAAAGGAATTGGTGATATAACCGTACGTTCTAATCTAATCGACTATAGTTTTAAAATATCTGACACCTTGCTTAGTGCCCAAGCCCAATTCTTATCTGAAGTAAATGATCAATCTCAAGTTTTTTATACTTCCTCTAGAGGTGTGACAGAGTCCAATATTATTGTGAGTAGTAATATGGAAAAGCAGATAGATATTTTTTTTAAAGGAGAAACCTTAATTGAAAAAACCGCAGATCTATCTTCAATATCAATCAAATTGCCTACTGAAAATGTGACTATACCTGGTATATATTATTTTATTTTTCAGCGCCTTTCTTGGGAAGGGGTTAATATTTTTGAAGTCATATCCACCTCCAATGAATTTACCATTCTAGTAGATGATTCGCATGTAAATATTGCATTTAAGGCCGTAAAAGATCTGAAAGAGCTATAGGTTTGTCAGTTGTTTCAACGCCGTTTCAATACTATTTACGTTTTTAATTGCTAAACGTAAACGCAGTCCTTGTCTTGTTTCTTTTTCTTTCAAAGTAATGGAACCCTCACTTTGTTGTACCCAATTGAGAATGGAAGAAAAAGTTTCACTTTGATAGAAAGCACTCTCTTGGTCTGCAATAAAATATCCAGATAGCTGACCTTTCTTTAAAATAAGCCGTTCTAAACCAAGTACAATGGATCTCCATTTTAAGCGCACACTATTTAAAAGATCTTCGGCCTGACTTGGGAGGGGTCCAAAACGATCAATTAAATCTCTTTCAAATTCAATTAAGGCTTCTTCATTTTCTAAAGCACTTAGTTGATTGTAAAGAGACAGCCGTTCACTCACAGAATTCACATAATCATCTGGTAGAAGAACCGCTAGATCTGTATCTATTTGTACTTCATTGATAAAGTTTGAGGGGCTTTTTTTCTCTTCTGATTGATAAAGATTTTTAAACTCATTATCCTTTAATTCATCGATGGCTTCTTTTAAGATTTTCTGATAGGTTTCAAAACCAATATCATTTATAAATCCACTTTGCTCTCCCCCTAATAAATCCCCGGCTCCTCTAATTTCGAGGTCTTTCATGGCTATTTTTATACCAGAACCTAATTCAGCATATTGTTCAATGGCCTGTATTCTTTTCTGCGCATCGCTAGACATGGCACTCAAAGGAGGTGTAATAAAGTAACAGAATGCTTTTTTATTACTTCTACCCACTCTTCCACGCATTTGGTGAAGATCACTTAGTCCAAAGTTTTGTGCGTTATTAATAAAGATTGTATTGGCATTAGGAACATCTAATCCATTTTCAATGATGGTTGTAGCGATGAGGACGTCGTATTTTCCATCCATAAATTCGAGTAAGTTTTTTTCTAACTTTTTTCCATCCATTTGTCCATGCCCTATGCGAACTCTTGCATCGGGTACCAGTCTTTGCACCATTCCGGCAACCTCTTGTATGTTTTCAACTCGGTTATGAATAAAGTAAACCTGCCCACCGCGTTGCATTTCATAGAGTATTCCATCCCTAATATCGGCTTCATTAAATCGGATAACTTCACTTTCAATGGGGTAGCGATTTGGAGGAGGAGTGGCGATAACGGATAAATCTCGAGCAGCCATTAAACTGAATTGAAGTGTTCTAGGGATTGGAGTGGCCGTAAGGGTAAGCACGTCTACATTGGCCTTTAGTGCACGTAACTTTTCTTTTACTGCTACACCAAATTTTTGTTCTTCATCTACCACTAGAAGACCAAGATTCTTAAATTCAACACCCTTGCCGACTAATTGATGAGTCCCTATGAGAATATCAATTTTTCCTGCTTTTAAATCTTCAAGAACCAATCGTTTTTCTTTGGCTGTTCTGAATCGATTAAGATAGTCAACTCTAACCGGTAAGTTTTCTAGCCTTTTCGAGAAATTTTTGTGGTGTTGAAAAGCTAAGATGGTTGTAGGAACTAAAACGGCTACTTGTTTTCCGTTGTCAACCGCCTTAAACGCTGCTCTAATTGCCACCTCTGTTTTACCAAAGCCTACGTCGCCACATACTAATCGATCCATAGGGCGCTCACTTTCCATATCTTCTTTCACCGCAGCTGTGGCTGAACTCTGATCTGGAGTGTCTTCGAATAAAAAGGAAGCTTCTAGTTCTAACTGAAGATAACTGTCTGGTTCACATGCTGTACCAATTTTTTGTCGTCTTTTGGCATAAAGTTCTATCAGGTTAAATGCGATTTCTTTAACCCTCTTTTTTGTTTTTTGCTTTAGGGCTTTCCAAGCACTAGAACCTAATTTATATACTTTTGGAACCTTACCGTCTTTCCCATTAAACTTAGAAATTTTGTGTAAGGAATGGATACTTAAATATAAAATATCACGATCGGCATAAATCAATTTAATGGCCTCTTGCATATTCCCATCTACATCAATTTTTTGAAGTCCTCCAAAGGTTCCTATCCCGTGATCGATATGGGTAACATAGTCTCCTACCTCTAAATGAGTCAATTCCTTTAAGGTGAGTGCTTGCTTTTTGGTGTAACCAGATTTCAATTGGTATTTATGATACCGCTCAAAAATCTGATGGTCAGTAAAAACAGCTACTTTGGCATCAATATCTTCAAAACCTTCAAACAGAGGTTGAACAATAGTTTTGTAATGCACCGTTTGATCCATCTCCTCAAAAATGGAATTAAGTCGCTGGGCTTGTTCTGCTGATGCACAGCAAATATAATTCTGGTAACCTTTTTCTTTATTTTCGTTTAGATAACTTATTAAACGATCAAACTTTCGATTAAATGCAGGTTGAGGACTTTGTTTAAGGAAAATCGACTCTTTTGTCTTCTTTTCAACAGAAGGTAAGAGCGTTACCCAAGATAGACCATCTAAACTATTGATTAAATCTTCTTTAGACAAAAAGAGGGTAGTAGGAGGAAGGTGTTGAGTTTCGCCAGAAAGTGCGTTAAAGTTTTTTCAGCATCTTCATAATAATGATCTAAATGGCTAGCTAAACCATCGAGATTTTGCATGATTAAAACACCATTTGATGCAATTAATTCGAACAAACTTTTTCGTGTGGCACGTTTAAACCCTTCGCTCGTATTAGGTAATAATTTGATTTTATCTAATGAAGCAATCGATAGCTGCGTTGCCACATCAAAACTTCTTAAACTTTCTACTTCTTCATCGAAGAATTCTATGCGGTAAGGGTGTTGATTGGCGAAAGAAAATACATCGATGATTCCTCCACGAACAGAAAACTCTCCTGGTTGAGAAACAAAATCGACTCTTTCAAAGTTGTAGTCGAACAACACTTCATTTACAAAGTCTAGGGAAAGTTGACTCCCTTTGATTACCTCAAGCGTATTTTTTCTTAAAGTAGCTTGAGAGACCACTTTTTCAAATAAAGCCTGTGGGTAAGTTACAATAATGCGTGGCTTTTTAGAATTACTCAGCTTGTTTAATACCTCTGAGCGCAGGAGAACATTGGCATTATCGGTTGTTTCCGTTTGATAAGGTTTGCGATAACTCGAAGGAAAGAATAATACATTTTCTTGTCCTAATAACTGTTCTAAATCATTGAGGTGATAGGCTGATTTTTCTCGATCTTCACAAACCAATAGCAACGTTTTTTGGTATCGGTCAAAAGCATTCGCTAATCGAAAATTAAGCCCAGAACCTACAGTTCCCTTTAAATTTAGGGATAGGCCCTCCTCATAAAAAACTTTTTCTAAGCTTTTTTGTGAAGAAGATTCGGCAAAGGCACTAAAAAGAGGTTTTATTGTTTTTTTTGGCAAATATAAATGCTTGTCCCCTAAATTCCTTCAATTTCAAGTACTTCTTTCCCCGTAGTTACATAAACTTGATCCCCCATTTTAGGAGATAGGAGGTGTAAACCTGTAAAGCCTCCATAAGCAGGGAGGATCATTTGATTAGAAGTTTTGAAAAAGCAAGGGACTTTCATTTGTTGTAACCCATTTCCTTTGAGTTTAACTCCGGGGTGTAGATGACCACAGAAGACAAATTGTTCTTTGTTGTTCATAGGGTAATGAGAAAAATAAAAGTCACCTTCAATAAGGTGATCTAACACCTGCATACCTAATTTTTTAAACTGAGTAGCGGGAATCACATCGTGGTTTCCTTCTACCAAAATCATTTTGGCTTTTTGTTGTTTTACCCAAGCCGAAAACAATAGCCATTCATTGTTTTGGTAGCTGTGGAAAAGGTCGCCTAAAAACAAAATTCTTTCTACCGTGAATTCGGTTAAAAGTGCTGTTACTTTTTTGTAAAATATGCCTTCAGCCTTACGTGGAACTGCAATTCCATTTTTCCTAAAATGAGCAACCTTGCCAAGATGAACATCAGCCAATAAAAGACTACTTTTTTCTTCCCAAAACACAGCTCCACTGGGGTGTAAAATAAAATGGTTTTCTTTTATTTTTATCTGCTTCATTGTCCCGCTTTTTCTAACTGAATGTACATTTTTTTAATGCGGTCTTCTACGCCTTCTGAAGATATTTTTGAACGAATCCTATCGGTGATTAAGGGGAATGAAAAGGGGGTGGGCTGGGTACAATCTTTCCAGACCACTTCTTGTTTTGAGATATTTTCGAAAACCTGGGTCATACGACCCTGTTCCATACCGTGATCAAAAGTTTCTTCTAGCGACTGTTGATAGAGTAAATTATCGGGTTCATAATCCTTAAAGACATCATAGAACAATTGTGAGCCACTTTGTAGGTGTTTAGCTTTGATAGGTTTATTTGGAAAGCCTTGGAAGACTAATCCAGATATTACAGCAATGTCTCTAAATCGTCGTCTAGCCATCTCAGAAATATTTATACTTTTTTCTAGATCCTCGTTTAAATGATCTATGGTCAACAGGTTATTGTCTAAAAAATCTACTTTGGTAAAATTCTGATCAGACAATAATTCAAATCCATAATCATTAAATGACATACTAAAAGTAATAGGAGACAATAGACTAATTCGGTAGGCTAAAAGGCTTGCCATCGCTTCGTGGATAGCATATCCTTCGAAAGGATAAAATACGGTATGAAACCCCTCTTTGGTTTTAAATCGTTCGATTAGAAACTGATTAGGTTTTGGAATAATTGACTCGCGTTGTTGCTGATAAAATACGGGAGCGAGCGCTTTAAACTCTGGGGTTTTAAAATTACGTTCCTCGTAGAGTGCCTTTTTTAGTAAATCACTCAAATGTGCACTAAAGCTCATTCTCCCTCCCATCCAAGCAGGGATTCGACTTTTTTTAGATTTTGATTTACGTACAATAACTTCCATTTTATGCATTCGTATCAATTCCAAATTACGACCAGAGAAGGTAAATACATCTCCTGGTTTAAGTTTGGCTATAAACCACTCTTCTACGGTCCCTAAGTAGCCTCCTTTTTGATATCGAATTTTCATATGAGCATCACTAACGATGGTCCCCATAGAGAGACGATGACGCATGGCAATTCCTTTATTAATTACTTTTAAGCATCCATCCTCTGCTACATTTACTTTTTTGTATTCGTCATAATGTTCTAGACTCTGACTTCCTTTGACTAAAAAATTAATGAGCCATTGCCACCTTTCTTCTGGCATTGTTTGAAAGCAAAATGTATTTTGGATAATTGGGAATAACTGCTTGGGTTGAAAGCCACTCCCTATGGCTAGGGTCATTAAAAATTGCAGTAGCACATCATAAGCGTTAAGGAAGGGAATGCGATCTTCAATTTGCTGTTCTTCAATTCCACGCTGCAATGCCACGGATTCGATTAATTCCATGGCATGGGTAGGTAGAAAGTGAATGGTACTCTCTGCTTTTGGGCGGTGTCCACTTCGTCCTGCTCGCTGAATAAATCGGCCGACTCCTTTTGGGCTACCAATTTGAATACAATTTTCTACAGGAGAAAAGTCCACCCCTAAATCTAAGCTAGAAGTACAAACAACGACTTTGAGTTGTTCTTGTCTAAGCGCATCTTCCACCCATAAACGAATTTTTTTATCTATACTCCCGTGATGCATGGCAATATTTCCGGCTAAACCTGGATCAGCTTCTAATAACCTATGGAACCAAATCTCGCATTGTGCCCTGGTGTTGGTAAAAATAAGGGTGGTTTTGTTTTTTTCAATCAGCTTTAGTACTTGCGGTAAAAGGTGTATCCCTAAATGTCCACGCCAGGGAAAACTTTCCATGTTTTTTGGAAGTATAGATTTTACTTTAATCTTCTTTTTTATTTGTGCATTGACGGTCACATAATTTTGGGTGGGACCTAGTAAAATTTCACGCGCGAGATCTTTATTACCCAGTGTAGCCGAGATTCCCCAGATTTTTAATTTTGGGAGAAAAGATTTTAAGTAGCCAATGGCTAATTCAATTTGTACACCTCGTTTAGTTCCTAAAAGTTCATGCCATTCGTCTACCACAATTACTTTGAGGTGTTGAAAGCTTTTTTGATGGTCTTTGGTGCTAATCAATACATGTAAACTTTCGGGTGTTGTTACTAATCCAAAAGAAGGAGTGCGCTTTTGTTTTGCACGTTCACTTTGGGAGGTGTCCCCTGTTCTAAGCGCAATTTTAAGCTCTGGTTGTAGGTCAGTGGTCATGCGCTGTGTTGCCTGCTGAATTTCTACTGCCAAAGCACGCAAAGGAGTTATCCAAAGGGCTTGAACCCCCTTTCGATGTTTTTTGGTTTTAAGGGCTTCTTCCATAATCCCACCCCATAGCGCAAAAGTCTTTCCACTTCCAGTAGGGGCATGAAGCATACCGTTTTTCCCATTATTATAGGCTTTCCAGCATTCTTTCTGAAAAGTCTGTGGATTCCATTCTTGTGCTTTAAACCATTGCCTAACTGTTGTCATGGAAGGAGTTCTTTTAGGTCCTTTAAGCTATTGGCATCTTCTATTTTTTTATCATGTCGCCAACGTAATATTCTCGGGAAACGAACCGCAACTCCGCTTTTGTGTCTTGGAGAAATAGCAATACCCTCAAAGGCAATCTCAAAAACCAATTCTGGTTTAACTTGTCGAACAGGTCCAAACCTATATAACGTATTTTGTTTAACGAATTGATCTACTTTTTTGATTTCTATATCGGTTAACCCTGAGTAAGCCTTTGCAAAGGTGACCAATGTATCTTCTTGCCATAACCCAAAAGTATAATCGGTATACAGGTTGGTGCGTCTACCATGGCCACGCATGGCATAAGTTAATACCGCATCGATGGTTTTAGGATCTGATTTCCATTTCCACCAAGTTCCTTTTTTCTGCCTACTTCATAAAGAGAATCCTTTTGTTTAATCATTAAACCTTCGCTTCGTTTCTCTGCGGCTTTTTCCCGTTCGAGTGCCACTTCCTCCCAGCTAGAAAAACTTAATACTTCAGATAATAATAAGGGAACTTGCTCTGCTTTTACTTGTTTATAAAGGTTTATTAATCGTTGTTGTCTTTCTATCAATGGAAGTTCTCGGATATCTTCACCTTTGCTTTCTAATAGGTCGTAAAGCATAATTACGACAGGAATGTCCTTTTGTAATTTCTTAGAAACTGTTTTTCTACCTATTCGCTTTTGAAGGGCATTAAAATCTCCTATAATACCGTCTTTATAGGGCAGGATTTCTCCATCAACTACAGTTCCATCTGGAAGTATTTTAGCTAATGTGGCTAATTCCGGAAACTTATCTGTAATTAATTCTTCCCCTCGACTCCATAAAAAATGTTTTCCGTCTCTCACAATTAATTGGGAACGCATACCGTCCCACTTATGTTCTATTCGCCAGTTTTTTACGTTTTCTTTTTTTTGAAAACCTTCTTCTAAAGCGTAGGCTAGAAAAAAAGGGTAGGGCTGAGAAATTTGATCTTCTGGATTTGGGTTTAAGATAAGCTCGTCAAAGCTGATGGTTTCTGGAGACCACTGTCCCATTAACCGATGTGCTAGATTATTCTCATCAATTTCTACTGCTTTAGATAAAGCACGAGTCATTAATTTTTGACTTACCCCAATTCTAAACCCTCCTGTAAGAATTTTATTGAATACAAATCGTTCAAAGTTTTCTAGATTTTGCCACCTTTCTAGGATATATTTTTTTTTCTCTTCTTCTTTTTTTGATTTTAAAGTGATTATTTCTTCTATGCATTGACTAAGAGAAGGAGGGGTTCCTACTGCTTTTTTTTGCACTAAAAGTGCAATGGTTTCAGCTAAATCTCCCACAATATGATAAGATTCTTCAAAAAGCCATTCGGGTAATTTCGAGAGTTCTGCTGCCCAAGCACGCATCAAAGTAGTAGTAACCGGTCTAGGTGGTCTACGATGAGATAATAGCGCTACAGCCCAAAGTGCGTCTTTTTTTGGCGCTGCCTTAAAATACTTGGTTAGGGCAGCCACTTTTTTATTGGTTTTATTAGTGCTGTCTAGTTCTTCAATTAAGTTAGCAAAGCGTTTCATTCGGCAGTAGCAGTCTCTAGTGTTTCGGCTTCGTATTGGGTTTTTTCTGTGCGTGCATTCCATCCTTGTTCACGCAAATACTGCGCAAATAGGTCTGTGTAGCCATGGGTGGTAATGACGTTTTCGCAACCTGTGGCTTTAATTGCTGATAGTAGTCCCTGCCAGTCGGCATGATCAGACAAAACAAAAGCACGATCTACTGCACGTCTTCTTCTGGCCCCACGAAAGGCCATCCAGCCCGATGCATATCCTGTAGAAACATGCCCTAATTTCTTCACCCATGCACTTCCCATAACTGACGGAGGGGCTAAGACAAGGTTTCCTTCTATCTCTTTTTTAGTAGTCTCGCGGGTGATTAATTCGGTTGCTGGAAAATCTATAAATTCCCGAAGTACTTGGGTCATTTTTTCTGTTGCTCCATGGGTATAAATCTTTCCAATGGCGGGATCGAGGTGTTTTAACAATCGTTGCACCTTTCCCAATGAATATCCCATTAATAAACTGGTGGTTTTTTCAGCTTGATTTTCTGACCACCATACGTTAATGCTTTCGTGAATTTTTTTAGGTTCTGCCCATTTAAAAACAGGTAAACCAAAGGTGCATTCTGTGATAAAGGTATGGCATTTCACAGCTTCAAAAGGGGTGGATATTCCATCTATTTGGGTTTTATAATCTCCTGTAAAGACCCAAATTTCACCTCTGTACTCAGCTCTAATCTGTGCAGATCCTGGTACATGCCCTGCGGGATGAAAAGAGAATTGTACTCCATTAATTTTGAATGTTTCCGCATATCTTTTTCCAGTTACTGAGATGTTTCCTAAACGGTGTTTAATAATAGGAACATTAAGCTCTTGAGTAATGTAATGTTTACTTCCCCAGCGTGCATGATCTGAATGCCCATGAGAAATAATCGCCTTATCGACGCCCCGCCATGGGTCGAGATATACGTCAGCTTGTTTACAGTAAATCCCTTTTGAGGTGAATTCCAGTAATGGCATGCTTAATTTTTCTTTTTCAAGGGTAAGGTACAAAAAAGGCTAAAAATAAACCGTTAATAACTGTCAATAACTCCTTTTCTCTTACCGCTAATAATTTGTTATTTTCGTTTGAATGTATTTAATCTTTGACACAGAAACCACGGGATTACCAAAACGATGGAATGCCCCTTTAAGCGACAGCGAAAACTGGCCACGTTGTGTACAAATTGCTTGGCAGATTCACGATAGAAAGGGCGCCATAGTATCGCATGAAGATTATCTTATTCGGCCGGATGGTTTTACAATTCCTTTTGATTCAGAACAAGTACATGGTATTTCTTCAGCACTGGCGGAATCCGAAGGCGTTTCTCTTACAGACGTATTAGATAAGTTTCATGTAGCCCTTAATCAAGTAGATTATGTGGTGGGACACAATATATCCTTTGATCGAAACATCATGGGAGCAGAATACTTACGTGCTGGACTTACCGATGTGCTTAATGGGAAAGCAGTGATCGATACCTGTACCGAGGAGACAGCAAGTATGTGTCAATTGCCAGGAGGACGTGGAGGTAAATATAAGTTGCCTACCCTAAGTGAGTTATATCACTTTCTTTTTCAAGAAAGTTTTGAAGAAGCACATAATGCCACGGCAGATGTAGAGGCAACATCTAGGGCTTTTTTAGAATTACTGCGAACGAATCAATTGCATCCAGATGCCTTTGAAAATCCTCAAGTTCAAATAAATGAGTTAAGTCAGCAGGCATCCCCTTTTAAGTTGATTGGGCTAACACACCTAAACTTAAAACAAGCTTCGGAATCGCTCAAAAAGGAGGTTGTCCCTAAGGGGCCATCTTCTGATATTGGAATAAGTGATGCCTTGGCTAATGCCCCATTTGTTCATCTACATAATCACTCTCAATTTTCTGTTTTACAAGCAACCTCTCGTATAAATCAATTGGTGGATGCAGCTGCAGAAGACCATATGAGCGCTTTAGCCATTACCGATCATGGAAACTTGATGGGTGCTTTTCACTTTATTAAGGCTATAAACAGTCATAACGCCAACTTAGAAAACGATGAAGAAAAAATAAAACCAATTATCGGGTGTGAGTTTTATGTTTGTGAAGATCACAAAGATAAAACCCGAAGAGATGATGGTTATCAAATTGTATTTATTGCCAAGAACAAGGCAGGCTATCACAACCTAGCAAAACTTACATCAGCAGCCTATGTAGACGGCTTTTATTATGTGCCACGTATTGACCGTGAATTAGTAGAGCGATATAAAGAAGACTTAATTGTGTTAAGCGGAAACACTTATGGAGAAGTTCCTGCGAAGATCTTAAATGTGGGAGACCGACAAGCTGAAGAAGCTTTACAGTGGTGGCATGATAAATTTGGAGACGATTTTTATATTGAATTAATGCGTCATGGTGAAGAAGGAGAAGATAGAGCCAATGCGGTCTTGATAGAATTTTCCCGTAAATACCATATTCCCTTAATTGCGACTAATAACACCTATTACACAAAAAAGGAGGAAGCGAATGCCCACGATATTTTACTTTGTGTAAAAGAAGGTGAAAAACAAGCAACACCGATTGGTCGTGGCCGCGGGTTTCGTTACGGATTTCCAAATCAAGAATATTACTTTAAGAGTAGTGAAGAAATGAAAAAGCTTTTTCAAGATGTGCCTGAAGCCATTTTGAATATTCAAGCATTGGTAGATAAAATTGAACCATTTGCCTTAGCAAGAGATGTTTTACTTCCCAAGTTTGATATTCCAGAAGAGTTTCAAGTTTCTGAAGATGCTGATGGTAAAAAAGGGGAGAATAATTACCTGAAATATTTGACTTATGAGGGGGCTAAGAATCGCTACAAGAATTTAACCGAGGAAATAAAGGAGCGTATTGATTTTGAACTTGAGGTTATTGCAAACACAGGTTATCCTGGGTACTTTTTAATTGTACAAGATTTTATTGCCGCCGCAAGAGATATGGACGTCTCTGTAGGGCCTGGCCGAGGTTCTGCTGCCGGATCTGTTGTAGCCTATTGTTTAAAAATCACCAATATAGACCCTATCGAGTACGATTTACTTTTTGAGCGTTTTTTAAATCCAGATCGGGTGAGTATGCCCGATATCGATATTGATTTTGATGATGAGGGTCGAGGTCGAGTAATTGATTATGTGATCGAAAAGTATGGGTCTAATCAAGTGGCCCAGATTATTACTTATGGGACCATGGCGGCCAAATCTTCTATTCGAGATACAGCGCGGGTTTTGGATTTACCATTGGGAGAGGCTGATCGAATTGCTAAGTTATTGCCTAACATAAAACTGGGTAAAATCTTTGACCTTTCTGAAAAAGAATTAAAAGAGAAACTTAGAGCTGAAGAATTGCTCCGAGTCAATGAAATTAAAAATTTAGCCGAAGAAGAAAGTCTTTCGGGAGAAACCATCCAGCAAGCCAAAGTCCTGGAAGGATCCCTTAGAAATACTGGAATTCATGCTTGTGGGGTGATTATTACTCCAGATGATATTACTCAGTTTGTTCCAGTAGCGACAGCCAAAGATTCTGACCTTTACGTCACCCAATTTGATAATTCTGTAGTGGAAGATGCAGGCTTATTAAAGATGGATTTTTTGGGACTGAAAACCTTGACGTTGATTAAGGATACGGTTAAATTAGTTAAGTATAAGCACAATGTAGATTTAGATCCAGATCATTTTCCACTTGACGATAAAAAGACCTATGAGTTGTTTCAGAGAGGAGAAACTGTTGGGATTTTCCAATATGAATCTGCAGGGATGCAAAAGTATCTTAAAGATCTAAAGCCTACTGTTTTTGCCGATTTAATTGCCATGAATGCTTTGTATCGTCCTGGACCATTAGAATATATTCCCAGTTTTGTTGATAGAAAAAACGGTAACGAGGAGATTGCTTATGATCTTCCTGCCATGGAGGAATACCTGGAGGAAACTTATGGAATTACGGTATATCAAGAGCAGGTGATGCTTTTGTCGCAAAAATTGGCTGGTTTTTCAAAGGGTGATGCAGATGTGTTACGTAAAGCCATGGGGAAAAAGATTTTTGCTCTTCTTCAAAAATTAAAGCCACAATTTATAGACGGAGGAAAAACCAATGGTCATCCAGAAGAGGTTTTAGAAAAAATATGGAAGGATTGGGAGGCCTTTGCAGCTTATGCTTTTAATAAATCGCATTCTACTTGCTATGCTTGGATTGGTTATCAAACGGCTTATCTAAAAGCACATTACCCAGCAGAATATATGGCTGCAGTACTTTCTAATAACATGAACGACATCAAGCAAGTGACTTTCTTTATGGAGGAATGTCGCCGAATGGGGTTAAATGTGTTAGGCCCAGATGTAAATGAATCTTTCTATAAGTTCACAGTAAATGATGAACAGGCCATACGATTTGGTATGGGCGCAGTAAAGGGAGTGGGGCGTGGAGCAGTAGAAACTATTATTGAATTTAGAAAAGAGGGTAAGTATTCTTCTATTTTTGATTTAACGCAAAGAATAGACTTACGTGCAGCCAATAAAAAGGCTTTGGAAAACCTGACATTAGCTGGCGGTTTAGATTCTTTAGGCTCTACCCACAGGGCTCAATATTTTAATCCTGATGGTGATGGAGTGACTTTTCTAGAAAAAGCTATCCGTTATGGAGCTAAATACCAGGAAAGTTTAAATTCTTCTCAGACGAATTTGTTTGGCGAAGACAGTGCCTCTCAGGTTGAAGAAATAAAAATTCCGCCCTGTGATACTTGGGGGACTCTAGAGCAGCTTAAACAAGAAAAAGAGGTCGTTGGAATTTATTTATCTGCCCATCCGTTGGATGATTTTAATCATGAGATGAAATATTTTTCCTCAGCCTCCATTAATCTTCTTAATGACTTAGATCCATTGATTAATAGGGAATTGAGTTTTGGAGGGATTGTGAATTCTGTTGATCATAGGGTTTCTAAGAACGGAAAAGGCTGGGCGATTTTTCAGTTAGAAGATTTTGATGATCAATATGAATTTAAAATCTTTGGTGAAGAATATCTTAAGTATCGCCATTTTTTAATTCAGAACGGATTTATTCGTCTTAAAGTTAAAATAGTTGAAGGGTGGCGAAATAGAGAAACAGGAAAAGTAGGGCCACCGCGTATGCAGTTTATCAGCTTTGAAATGCTTCATGATACTTTAAAAAACAATGTAAAACGATTAACAATTCAATTAGAATTAGAGCGATTGAATGAGTTGAAAATTAGGGAGATAAGCGATTTGATTAGATCATTTAAGGGAGACAAAACCTTAATGGTTGATGTCTTTCACACTCAAGAACAAATTAAGTTAACCTTGCCAAGTCGGAAGCAAAAGGTAGACGTAACAAGTGAATTACTTGTTGCATTAGAAGAACATGCAGTAGCTTATAAATTGAATTGAAATTAGCTTCATTGATGTTCGTATAAGCTAAAATAATTCAAGATGGTCTTAAACCTATTGAAAATAAGTACATTTACATAAAATTAAAATTATGGCTTTAGAAATAACAGATGCTTCTTTTGAAGAAATCGTATTAAAATCAGATAAACCAGTAATGGTTGACTTTTGGGCGGCATGGTGCGGTCCATGTAGAATGGTAGGACCCATCATTGATGAAATAAGTTCAGACTATGAGGGTAAAGCAGTAGTAGGTAAACTGGATGTAGATGCAAATCAAGAATTCGCAGCTAAGTATGGTGTTAGAAACATCCCTACTGTTCTCGTGTTTAAGGATGGAGAAGTAGTAGGTCGTCAAGTAGGCGTTGCTCCAAAAACAGCCTATGCACAAGCCTTAGATACTGTTTTATAAATCTTTGATAAACACATTAAAAAGTCGCTTCTAGAAGAGGCGCCTTTTTTATTTGAAGTAAACATAAAAAAAGCCACCCATTGGGTGGCTTTAATTGTTAATGCATGTTTTTCTTAGAACTTATACGTTAAAGCTAACGAATAGTTACGTCCTAATTGACCATGTTGAGATACCTGACTAGAGTACAAGAAACGTCCACCAGAAGTAGTTCCGGTATTTGGATTTGTAATATCTGGATATACATCAAAAGCATTATTGATGATACCTGTTAAGCGTAACTGAGGTGTAAACTTGTAAGTTACACGTAAGTCAGTGATTAATTTAGAAGATAGCTCTTGGTCTAAAGAAGCGTCATTTCCATCATGAGCAACAGTAACTGCTCCAAAGTTGGTGTTGTATAATCCAAAGTCAAATTTCTCTCCTGTATAGTCTGCAGTCAAAGAGATTTTAGACTGAGGACGAGAATTGGTGATTAAACTTTGCTCTTTGTGAGAGAAAATATTCACTGAACCTAACTCAGTAGGTGTATCAATACTATCAATCGTTGTTTTATTGAAGTTCCCATTGAATCCAAGATTCAAGTTATCTCTTTTCCAGTTGAAAACAAAGTCAACACCAGTAGTGTTTGTGTTACCTGCATTGATCCATGCTTGAACAGCAACAACACCAGCAGATTGAAGACTAGCTTCAAGGGCAGAGCCTTCTTCTCCTTCGATCTGTGAAGTAAAGAGTACTCGGTCATTAACTTTGATATTATAGAAATCTATACTACCAGAGAAACCATTTCCGTTACCGAAAGTAAGACCAGCTGTAAAGTTCTGGGAAGTTTCAGGGAATAAATCCTGAATTCCTAAAGAACGTGCTGCAGTTGTTCCATTTTGGATGGTTCCTTGTAATAAAGGTTCTGTAGAACCAGATACAATTATGTATTGGGTGTTAGACAATTTTTGTTGGTGTAAAGAAGGCGCTCTAAAACCAGTAGAAACACTTGCGCGAACTGCAGTTGTTTCACTAACCTTATAACGAGACGCTACTTTCCAGCTAAAGTTATCTCCAACATCTGTAAAGTCTTCATAACGACCAGCAACAGACACTAATAATTTTTCTGTAAAGTCAATATCTGCACCAGCATATACCCCTACATTGCTTCTTGTCCATTCTCCTTCTTGCTCTTCAGCAATACCAGCAAATGAGTCAGATCCACCACCGTAGCGAGAAAAAGGATCACCTTTGAAGGCTTCAAACTTTTCTTCTTTAAATTCTAGTCCAGCTGAAAAGGATACTTTTTCGCTGAAAGTTTTGGTAAAGTCTGCATTTTGAATCACATTAGAAAATGCGTAACCACCTGGATTAAATGTAGTAGGACTCCATCCTTCCGCTGCTAAGTAATCACGGTTTACAGATCTATTTACTGTATAATCAATACTGTTTTTACCATGGGTAACAGAAAGATCTAAACGCCAGTCATTACCAAGGTCTAAATCTGCTCCGATCACATTAAAATGATCTTGGATTGATCCTTCGAAAGTTGGGTGATACCCCATAAAGTCATCTGGATCAGTAGTTAAGAAACCAGCATCTGCCACATCGCGTCTCCATCCCGGGAAACGGTAGTAAGCGAAAGATCTGTTCCAACGGTCAGAATAACTATGGGTTGTATAGAATTCAGAATTTTCTCCAATTGGATGAGAAACGTTCACCAAAACATTGGTTTGTTTTAGGTCAGGTCGACCTACAATCATACCTAAAGTTGCATCGTTTTGAGCAAACTCAATTTCGTTTGGTCGAGCAGTAGACACATCAAACGCACTAGTTCCAGGAGAACCTGCACGGTTGGTTAATTCTTGGTCAGTATATCCTAAGGTAAAGTTAATACGTCCGCCATCACCGAAAGGTAAAGTAGTGTTGTAGTCAAAGTTAAATTGGAAACCGTCACCAGCAGAAGTGATTCCTGTTCCTACATTAACAGTAGAGAAAGCAGAATCTTTTTTTAAGATAAAGTTCATTACCCCTGCCATGGCATCAGATCCATATTGAGAAGATGCTCCATCACGAAGAACCTCAATACGCTCTACAGCCGCGATTGGAATAGCTTTTAAGTTTACTCCAACTTCCCCTTTACCAGGAGTTCTGTTTAAATATGCTTGTGATTGTTGGTTCACACGCTTTCCATTAATTAATACTAACGTACGTGAGGGACCTAATCCGCGAATATCAGCAGGAGCAAATCCAGCTGTTGCATCAGAAATAGCCTGATCTTGTGAGTTGAATGAAGGAATAGCAAATGTTAATGCACGCTCGATAGAAGCTTCTCCAACATTCATTACATCTGAAGTACGAATGTTATCAATCGGTACTGCTGATTCGATAGCTGTTCTTGGTTTGTTACGGTTACCTGTTACTAAAACCTCATCTAAAGAAAGACCTTCTTGCATTACAATGCTTAATGGGCTTCCTTCAAAAGTAACTTCTTGATTTTCAAAACCAACAAAAGAAATAACTAAAACATCTCCTTGATTAGCATCGATAGAGAAGTTTCCGTCAAAATTTGTGGTTGCTCCAGTGGTTGTTCCTTTGATAACAACACTAGCTCCAGGAAGCGGATTGCTCTGTTCGTCGGTAATTGTTCCACCAGCTTGTGCAAAAGCAACTGTAGAAGCAATTAATGCAACGAATGTTAAAATTGTTTTTTTCATAATTAAATTATAGTTAAATTTTCTGATTTTTCAGAAAGCAAACATAGTGTTTATTGAAGTTTTTTACAATGATTTTAAGATTAAATGTTAAAGAAATCTTAAAAATTGGTGAACCAATTTACAAGATGATCAACTAATTCGTGTGTTTTTTGAATATCTGTTAACTTTTTAGCTTTATGTTATAGAGGGGTAATTTTTTAAAAATTTTATTTTGAGAATTGTTTGACTATATCAAAATGCAGTGTATATTTGCACCCATTCTAGGTCTGGTAGTTCAGTTGGTTAGAATACCTGCCTGTCACGCAGGGGGTCGCGGGTTCGAGTCCCGTCCAGACCGCAAAAAAAGCCGTTAAGCCCCGTATTTACGGGGTTTTTGCTTTTAGGTGTACGGCTAGGTGTACGGTAACCTTAAAAAACATGGCTAATTCTGGCTATTTGCCCGTTATGGGGATCATGTAAAAAATCTTCTATAGCTTCAATGCTTCTATAACCGTTTCGATCGTGCCAGATGTCAGTACCGAAGTGTTAAGCATCTCATCAAAAGAAACGTGAATAAAACCTTGATATTTGATTATTTGCCTTTCGATCAAGAGTCGTTTTATCATGTCTTAATCTTTTACTGAAAAGTAGTATTTCACCTAAAAACTCTACTCACGTTAAGTCAAAACGAGTCTTTAACTGTTCAGTATATTTTCCTCCAACTTTATAATATTTTTTTCTAGATAAACTAAATCTCCTTTAATAGAAGTGATTTTTTCAATATTAATAACATATGATCTGTGAATTTGAATAAAGCTGTCTTGTGGAAGTTTTTGAATGAATTTAGAAAGATTGGTATGAACAATATAATTTTTATTCTCACAAACTATTTTGATGTAGTCTTTTAGAGCCTCAACCGCCCATATATCATTGATAAATAGCTTAACATTTTGTCTGTCAGCTCTAACAAATAGATAGTTGTTAGAGTCATCTTTTATACCATTTTTAAATTTTTTACTATAAAAAAGATATAAAAGAATAAATATGATTATGATTGGAATTGAAATATAAATTATAAGCCTACCGTGTTTAAACTGGATAAATTTTGCTTGTCCTTGATTAAACCCTTCAAATGTTACAGGTTCAAATTCTAAAGTATAAATAGAAACTTTACTTGATCGCATCATGTTATCGAGAGACTCTTTTTTGTACAAAACAAGACGATCATTATTTTTAAGTTTATATAAATCAATTTCATTCGGAAATTTGTTTGTTTTGAATGAAATTGAATCTCCAAATAAAATTGAGTTACCTGTTTCTATATTTACTTTTTTTAGTCTAACGGTAGTATTTAGAATATTTTCAGCAAAGCTAGTTTGATAGAAGAAGTTATTATCAGAGCTTAAAATCATATTTTCTGAAGATGCACTATCAAAAGATTCAGATTTTATAGACCATTTTTTATTTATTATTTTGTTTTCGATATCAACCTCATACAAATCGTTAAAGTATTTTTTACCAATATGTTCCTCACCGGAGAGATTTCCAACCCCGCCGTAAATCAATAATTTTTTAGAGTCAATTTGGACAAGACCTGAAAAAAATCTCGGACTAATTTTATCCCCTCCAAAATTTATTTCAGATATTTTATTTTGATCAATATCATATTCAATAAAATCGTTGTGATATTTAAAATTTGAATACCCCCCAAATAAAAGAATTTTCTTAGTTTCATTTAGATAGATTGAATTATTGTGGAAACGCATTTGATCATAAATGTTATCATTTGAAATCTCATTCCAACTAAGATTATCCAAATTTAACCTAGCCATTGTTAAGTTTTGACTTGAATTTGATGTTAAATCACTTTCTTCGCCGGTAATTTTAAGACCTAATTTTTCAATTAATAGATTGTTTTTAACAATCTGCTTCATACTTGACTTGTACAGATAAATTGAATTATTGTCTTGATCAACTATTCCTTTACCAGTCAGGGAAGGAATGAATTTCGGTGGATTTAAATATTTAAGA
The DNA here is from genome assembly GCA_038143595.1 of Flavobacteriaceae bacterium. Classification (GTDB taxonomy): domain Bacteria; phylum Bacteroidota; class Bacteroidia; order Flavobacteriales; family Flavobacteriaceae; genus Arcticimaribacter. Next base: position 470,734 of record JAYQME010000003.1, read on the forward strand.
GTATCTAATTCATCTTTTAATATATTATATTTCAATAGATAGGTATCTGCTAAAAAATAAAATGTTGAATTTTCATCATTAAAAGTAATGTCTGAAGCGTCAGTCAGATTAAATTCTTTAATTTTTTTCCAATGATAGAAATCCCCAATGAGCCAGTATGGATTTGTTACACGGCCCTTGTATGACAGTGTTTTATCATAGACTTCATTTCCATCTCTTTGGTTTAGAGGGAAATAAATATTTTTTTTATGACTACTTATTTTAAGATCACGAATTTTAAAAGAAGGAACATCAACGTAAATACCATGTTTTCCAAAAATCAAATCATATTTCCCATTGTCTGAGTCTAACTTTTCTAATATTTCAATTTTATTATCATTAAATGAGAAAATGATTTTATCATTCTGAAAGTCAAAAATTATTTTAACATCGATCCATTTAGCATTTACGATTAAACTTTCTGGTATTTGTTTTTCATACAATTTCTCTTCACCTACTCTATTAATTTGTATGAAGGACTTATTGTTTTCCGTGTAGGTGTACTTATAATAAATGGAATATTCCTTGCCATTTCCTTCATTTATGAAGGAAAAAATTTCCCCAATGTAAAGCGTACTGTAAAATGACATCTGAAAAGAAACTTCCAGAGATTTTTCAAATTGCATTGCTTCTTCAAAAACTCTATAGCTAGTTCTTTCATCTTTTGGTCTATCATTTGAAATAAATGTAAGCCCACCTTGTGCTTGTAATTTGGAACTAAATCCTATAAGCACTAAAATAATTAGTCTTAAAATTCTTTTACTTAAAGTTTCTTTACCAAACACTATGTACACAATTGAATTTACTGATTTTTTATCAAAGACTCATATACAAGAGCTTTAAATTCATAATTAGAATTATTTTTATCATATGGTCTAGTCTGCTTTAAAAGGATACCAGATAAATTTTCTTTTGGGTCCAAAAAGAAAAAAGTATTAAAATAACCCCCCCAGGTAAAAGTACCGTTATTTCCATTTTCACCTAAATCGTGATTGTCATTACTTAGGATACCAAAAACAAGGCCGACAGGTAAATCAGTAAGATGTGAAATTTGATTTTCATGAATAAGTTCAATTATTTTTTCATCTACAATTTTGACACCCTTATAAAATCCGTTATTTAAAAATAATTGAAGAAAATTTGAATAATCAACAGCTGTACTAGACAAACCTGCTCCTCCAGAAAAAAAAGATTTATAACCTTTTATTGGATAATCAACATCATAAAAATTCTCTTCAAATTTCATCCAAAATCCTGCACTTTTCGTTTGCACTGGGACGAGTCTATTGTGATGCGAGTCTGGCAAATAGAAAAATGTATCGTACATCTCTAATGGTTCAAAAATATTAATTTGGAAAAATTCATCTAATCGCATTCCTGAGATAATCTCGATTAAATAACCAAGAACATCTAAGCCTTCTCCATAAGTAAAATCTTCTCCTGGCTCATGATGCAGAGGTAATTCTGCTAATTTTTCAACATTCTCTTCTATAGTTACTGGTTCAGTAGTGAAAAGATCAATAATTCCATTTTTCTGATAAATAGCCTGAAAACTTTCTTTTTCATCAATAATACCATAGCCTATTCCAGATGTATGAGTTAGTAGATGTCGAATAGTAATTTTAGTTTTTGCTTTTTTTACTGTATAGGTGCTATCTGATCTATTGAAAGTTTCTAAAATATTTAAATTTTTAAATGATGGTATGTAATTTTCTATTGGATCATCTAAATCAAATTTATTTTCTTCCAATAGCATAAGAACCCCTAACGAGGTTACCGCTTTGGTCATAGACGCTATTCTGAATATATGATTTTTGGAGAACTCTAATTTATTTTCTACATCAGCGTAACCAAAAGCTTTATTATAAACTATTTCATTGTTTTTTCTTATCAGAGCTACTGCACCAGGTATTTTATCTTCTTTTACTAATTTTTCAAAGTAATGGTCAATTTCTTCAAGTTTATTTGATGAAATACCTAAAGTTTCAGGATCTAAAGCTCCACTTGAATTAAAATCACAACTTAAAGTAAAAATTGACGAATAGATAAAAAATAATTTCGCTATCCTAAGTATATTTTTAAGCCTCATTCAGTTTTATTATAACAATGATTATTTTTTTTGACTAAACAGCCAAGGTAAAAAACTAACATCTGCAAAAACATTATCCCAACTGTTATGGTTTACTCCTTTATAGATGTTATATTTTACATTCGCCTTTTGATTTTCTAAACTAGTTACCATTTGTTCTGAAAGCTTAATTGGAACTACAGAATCTTCATCTCCATGATCAATTCGCCACGAAGGCCTTCTAATTTTTCTAGCAATCATTGGATTAGCTCCTCCGCATATTGCAAATGCCGCAGCGAAAAGACGTGGATTCCTGTAAACCATTTCATAGGTCCCCATTCCACCCATAGAAAGTCCACCCACGTAGATTCGTTTTTTATCAATCAAATATTTATGACGTATTGTTTTCAATATTCCTTCAACGAGATCCAGCATACGATTATTCTTGGGTTTTTTATTAAATGAGAATTTTACCGGTTCATTTACTGTTTTAGCATTTGCCCAATAACCATCTTTTGGGCATTGAGGAAAACAATTATACATGGATAGTTTTGGCGAAATGATTCATTTAAGAATTGGCTACTTCCATGAGTAAGCTGAAGTTCGTTATCATTACCACGTTCTCCTGCTCCGTGGAGAAAAAGTAATAATGGATATTTTTTATTCTCATTATAATTTTTTGGAAATAAAATTCTGTAAGGCATTGTAATGCCATTATCTTGATATGTTTGATATTCAAATTTATTATTCTGAGAATATAGCATCAAACAAAGTAAAGTTGAAAGTGCTATTAAGATATTCTGGAGTAAATTGTTCATAAATTCTTTAACTAGATTACTAACAAACTAATTTAACTTATGAATTGTTTTTTCCTAAAAAGTTTATACGAAACAGTAATAATTATATACTAAATTTTTTTGTTGGTTGAAATGACCCTGAATGAACTTTAAATTGTAAATGTTTTTCGTAGATAAAATTACTTGATTCATATAATTTTTGTTGATTCAAGATTTTTAAATTCTAAGTTTAATGTGAATCAAATAATTTAATTATGAGTAAACTTAGAAAAATATTCTTCCTTTGTATACCTCTTTTAATGTTTTCAGCACTATTAAGTGCACAAACATTTAGTGGTGTTGTTGTTGACGGCGAACAATTGCCTTTCCCTGGAGCAACAATTTTGAATCTAACATCATCTGAAGGTGTAACCACTGATTTTGATGGTCAATTTTCAATAGAAGCATCTATTGGTGACGTATTGCAAATTAGTTATGTAGGTTATCAAACAACTGAAATTACTGTTTCTGGAGATAACAGCTCTATTTCAATAGAGTTACAACAAGATAATGAATTAGAAGAAGTTGTTGTAACTTCTTTGGGTATATCAAGAGAAAAAAAATCTCTCGGATATGCGATTACACAGGTTTCTGGTGATAATGTAAACACAGTCAAAGATAATAACCTCGCAAATTCACTTTCTGGGAAGGTAGCGGGTCTTCAAGTATCACAGTCAGGATCTTTGGGATCTGCTTCAAGGATAACAATAAGAGGTAATAATTCTCTTGGAGGAGATACTCAAGCACTTATTATTGTTGATGGAATGCCAATTAATTCTTCAATTCCTGATGATGGAGAAGGTGGGCAAAATTTTGCAGGGTCAAACGATAGTGGAGGTCAGCCAAGCTACGAACCAAGTATTTCTGGAGCAGGTATTTCTGATATAAATCCTGACGATATTGAAACCGTGACAGTACTTAAGGGGCCAAGTGCTGCTGCATTATATGGTTCAAGAGCAGGAAATGGTGTAATTCTTATTACAACAAAAAAAGGCTCAAAAAGTGATAGATTAGGAGTTACCCTGAAAACTGATCTATATGTTGATAATACAATCTCATTAATGAATTTTCAAAATGAATATGGTCAAGGAACACTAGGTCAAGTTTATCCAGCACGAGACTCAGGGACTGCATGGGACGGTTTATCTTGGGGTGCGCAGTTAAATGGTTCTTTGCAACCATATTATAATGGTTCTTCAAAATCCTATTCTGCTCAACCAAATAATGTACAGGATTTTTTCAGATCAGGGATCCGTTCAATTACTTCATTGTCAGTTGATAAAGGATCTGAAAATGGATCAATAAGATTTTCATATACCAACAATACTTCTGAATCAGTTATTGAAGGTTCAGATTTAAAGAGTCATAACTTCAATCTAAGATCGGTAGTTGACCTATCAGATAAATTAAATGTTGATGCAAAAGCAACATATTTCTCTCAAGAAGTAACTAATCGTTCTTCAACCATTGGAGCGCAAGGTCTCCTGGGGTATGTCTATAAAATGCCAAGAAATATCATAACAAGTGACTTAAGAGATTATCAAATGGATAATCCAGCAACTCCTGCGGACTATGGTGTAATTACTTACTCTGACAATCTTACTGGAAATCCTTTTTGGATGACTTTACACGACGAAAATGTTGTGCGTCGAAATAGATTTTTGGGATTTGTTAAAATTAACTATGAGTTTACAGATTGGCTTAAAGCTTTCATCAGAGTAGGTGCAGATGTTACAAACGTTAGAGATGTTCAAATTTTAAAACCTGGACGTCATTTTGAAACAACTGGTGCAATGAATAAAAGAGAAAACTCGTTTGGCGAATTAAATTCAGAATTTTTAGTAACTGCTAAAAAAGACATTACTGATAAGTTAGATTTTGTAGCTAATGTTGGTGGTAATCTATCAAAAAGAACTTTCGAAGGATCCTCAATTAGTGGTAGAAACTTTAAAGTACCAACAAAATTCTTTGTCGCTAACTTAAATGAAATTGCTACACCTCTTGAATTTCCACAATCAATAAAGAAGGTGAATTCATTGTATGGTTCAGTTAATTTATCATATGACAACTTTTTATATTTAGATATATCAGCAAGAAATGATTGGTCATCAACATTAAGTGCTGATAATCGATCCTATTTATATAACTCTGCAAGTTTAGCAGCAGTTTTAAATAAATTTATTGATCCAGCACAAGAACTATTTGATCTAATCAAGATTAGAGCTAGTATTGCTGAGGTTGGAAATGATACAGACCCATATCAATTGAATCAAATATTTAATGTGCCAGGAGCAGGTTATTTAGGTTTAACTGAATTACAATCTCCTAGTGTAAAATTCAATTCTGACTTGAAACCAGAGACGGTTACCTCAAGTGAATTTGGGATTGAATTAAGCATGTTTAAAAATAGGTTATCATTTGATTTAGCTGTTTATGATATTACTACAACTGATCTAATCTTCGATGTACCTGTTCCAGCTGCAACTGGATTCCAGTTTGCAAGATCTAACATTGGAAAAGTGACCAATAAGGGCGTTGAAATTTCTCTTGGAGGACAAATTTTAAATAGTGAAAACTTGTCTTGGGATTCTTCGGTATTCTATTCTAAAAATGAAAATAAAATAGAAGAATTAATAGACGGACTTGATAGCTTTGTTTACAATACTTCAACTGATGGTAACATCTCAATTAATGCAAGAGTTGGTGGTAGTATTGGAGATATTTATGGTAAAGAGTGGACAGGAGAGGTAGATGCAAATGGTGCGCCTATTGCTTCTGAAGCAAATGTTTTGTTAGGTAATGCACAGCCTGACTGGTTGGGTG